>NZ_VWPY01000041.1 GCF_011839805.1 Kineococcus rubinsiae
GGTGCAGGCCGCGGCGCAGCACGGCCAGCAGCTCCTGCGACGTGCCCGGGGGCAGCTGCGCGGCGGCCCGCCGCGCCGGGCGGCGTCGCCCGGCGGGCGGCGCCTCCCCCGTCAGCGCGCACCAGCACACCGCGGCCAGCCCGTACACGTCCCCGGCCGCCCCCGGCTCCTCCGCGAGCGCCGCGGGGTCGGCGAAGCCGGGGGTGCCGAGGACGCTGCCGGGGCGGCGGCCCAGCGCCCGGGCCAGGCCGAGGTCGGCCAGCAGGGCCTCGCCGCGGGCGTCGAGCAGGACGTTGCCGGGGCTGAGGTCGCCGTGCACGACCCCCGCGGCGTGCAGCTCCTCGAGGGCGGGCCCCAGCGAGGCGAGCAGGCCGACGACCTCGGCCGTCCCGAGGCGGCGGCGGGCGCGCAGCAGGTCGGCGAGGCTGCCCCCGGCGGCCAGGTCCAGGACGAGCACGGGCCGTCCCCCGCCGTCGCGGGAGATGTCGTGGACGGCGACGAGCCGCGGGTGGCGCACGCGCCGCAGGAGCGCGAGCTCGCGGAGCAGGTCGGTGCTCCCGCCGGGGGCCGCGTCGGCGTGCAGGACCTTCAGGGCCCGCCGCTCGCCGTCGGGGCCGGTGCCGGCCCAGACGGTGCCGCTGGCGCCCGCGCCGAGCTCCTCGCCGACCTCGTAGCCGTCCACGACCGGCCGGCGCGGGCCGAGCTCGTCGGCCATCAGCCGGGCCCGGGCGCCACCGGTGCGGTGCAGCACACCGCCGTCCGGGCCGTCGCCCCCGGCGGGGACGAGGGCCGGGACCCCGCGGTGGCGGCCGCCCCCGGACGGCGGCGCGGCGCGGTCCGGCACCACCGCGGCGCTCACGTCGGCGTCGTCGTCGGACCAGCTGTCGAGGCTCACGGGAGCAGACAACCGCACCTCGCGCGGGCGCCGCGGGCGTCGTCCACAGGCAAGATCACGACGCGGCCGCGTCCGGGCAGGCCCCCCGGCGTGGGCCTGGGTAGGCTCGCCCGCGTGATCGACAGTGCCGCAGCGTCCCTGCCCACGTCCGCCGACGTCGTCGTGGTCGGAGCCGGAGTCGCCGGCCTGGCCTGCGCCAAGCACCTCGCGGCCGCGGGCATCGAGGTGGTCGTCGTCGAGGCCTCCGACGGCATCGGCGGCCGGGTGCGCAGCGACGTGGTGGGCAGCTTCCGCGTCGACCGCGGCTTCCAGCTCCTGAACCCCGCCTACCCCGAAGTCGCCAAGGTCCTCGACGTCGGCGCGCTGGACCTGCAGACCTTCGACGCCGGAGTGGCCGTGGCCCGCGGCGGTGTCGTCTCCGCCGTGCGCGACCCCCGCCGCCACCCCGCGGGCGTCCTCGGCGCCCTGCGCTTCCCGCTCGGCTCGCTCGCGGAGAAGACGGCGCTGGTCCGCTGGGCGCTGGGCTCGGCCTCGACGGCGGACCTGCGCCGCGAGGACTCGACGTGGGCGCAGGGCCTGGACGAGGCCGGCGTCGACGGCGAGCTGCGCCACAGCGTGATCGAGCCCTTCCTGGCCGGGGTCCTCGGCGAGGCGGCCGGCACCACGTCGCGGCGCTTCGTCGACCTGCTGCTGCGCACCTTCCTGCGGGGCACCCCCGGGCTGCCCGCGGGCGGCATGCAGGCCGTGCCGGACCAGCTGGCGGCCTCGCTGCCCGCGGGCAGCATCGTCACGGGCGTGGAGGTGGCCCACGTCGGGCACGGACCGCGCTCCCTCGTCGTCGAGACGCCGCAGGGCGGGCTCAGCACCACCGCGATCGTCGTCGCGACGGGGGGCGCGGCGGCCGCCCACCTCACGGGCCTGCCCGAGCCGGAGGCCCACGACCTCGGCACCTTCTGGTTCGCGGCGGCCTCCTCCCCCGCGCCCGCGGGACGCGAGAAGCTGCTGCACCTCGACGGCGACCGCACCGGGCCCGTGGTGAACACCGCGGTGGTCTCCGCCGTGGCCCCGAGCTACGTCCTGGCCGCCGCCGACCACCGGGCGCTCATCTCGGCGCAGGTGCTGGGCGCCGACGTGGGCTCCGACGTCGAGACCGCCGTCCGGGCGCAGCTCGGGCGGGTCTACGGCGTGGACACCCGGGCGTGGACCCTCGTGGCGGCGCACTCGATCCCGCAGGCGCTGCCCGCGGTCGCCCCGCCCTTCGACGGCGGACAGCCCGTCGACCTGGGCGAGGGCGTCTTCGTCGCGGGCGACCACCGCGAGAACGCGTCCCTGCAGGGTGCCCTGGTCTCCGGCCGCCGCGCCGCCGACGCGGTCCTCACGAACCTCGGCTACGGGCGCCGCCCGGCCGCGCTGACCGCGTGAGCGCCCCGCAGCCGACCGTCCTCGCCACGTCGGGGGGCTGGCGGTGGGGTCCGCGCGGGCGCGACTGGGCCCCGCTGGCGCACCACGCCGTCGCCCTGGCGCGGGTGCCCGAGGGCCGCCGGCCGCGCGTCTGCGTGCTCGGCACCGCGATGGGCGACCAGCTCTCCGCGACCGCCGACGTCTACGCCGCAGGCCACCGCGCGGGCTTCGAGACGAGCGTCCTGGACCTGTTCCCCATGCCGTCGGTGGACGACGTCGCCGCCCACCTGCTGGCGCAGGACGTCGTCTGGGTCGACGGCGGCTCGGTGGTCAACCTGCTCGCCGTCTGGCGGGCGCACCAGCTCGAGGGGCCGCTGCGCGAGGCCTGGCAGGCGGGCGTCGTCCTCGCCGGCGTGAGCGCCGGCTCGATCTGCTGGTACCAGGGCGGGCCCACGGACTCCTACGGGCCGACGCTGCGCCCGGTCACCGACGCCCTGGGCTTCCTGCCCTACGGCAACGGCGTGCACTACGACAACGAGGCCCAGCGGCGCCCGCTGCTGCACGGCATGGTGGGCGACGGCACGCTGGGCGAGAGCCACTGCACCGACGACGGCGTCGGCATGGTCTACCACGGCAGCGAGCTGGTCGAGGCGGTCGCCGAGACCCCCGGCAAGGGCGCCTACGTGGTGCGGCGCGACGACTCGGGCGACGGGGTCACGGAGACCAGGATCGAGCCCCGCCTGCTGCCCGGCAGCCGCTGACGCCCGACGTAGGGTGGCGCGCGTGACGACGAGCGTCGAGGTCCTGGTCCAGCGCGTCGACCTCGGCACCGGGCTCGTGGACTACCGCGAGGCCTGGGAGCTGCAGCGCCGCCTGCACGCCGAGGTGGCCGCGGGCGACCGGCCCGACACCGTGCTGCTGCTCGAGCACGCCCCCGTCTACACGGCCGGCAAGCGCACCAACTCCTGGGAGCGGCCCGTCGACGGCACGCCCGTGGTCGACGTCGACCGCGGCGGGCGCATCACCTGGCACGGCCCCGGTCAGCTCGTGGGCTACCCCCTGGTCCGGCTGCGCCGGGGTCTCGACGTGGTCGGCTACGTGCGCCGCCTCGAGCAGCTGCTGCTCGACGTGGCCGCGCGCTTCGACGTCACGGGCCACCGGGTGCCCGACCGCACGGGTGTCTGGGTGGCCTGCGACGAGCCGGCCGTGCCCGGGGGCCCGGCCGAGCGCAAGGTCGCGGCGATCGGCGTGCGCGTCGCCAGGGGCGTGACCATGCACGGCTTCGCCCTCAACTGCGACACGGACCTGCAGGGCTTCGGCACGATCGTCCCGTGCGGGCTCACCGACGCGGGCGTCACCTCGCTGACCGCGGAGGCCGGCCGCCACGTCGGCGTCGTGGACGCGGCGGCCGTCGTCGAGGAGCTCCTGCCGGCCGCCGACCTGCCGGGCTGACAGTTCCGCTGCCCGCAGGGGCTCAGGACGCCCCTCACAGAGCCTCCCGAGGCCTTCGCTGCAGCGGAACCGTCAGCCGCGCCGTCAGAGCTGGCGCGCGACCTCGGCGGCGATGAGCTCGACGTGGTCGAGGTCGGAGAGGTCCAGCACCTGCAGGTAGAAGCGCTCGACGCCGACCTCGCGGTAGGCCTGCATCTTCTCCACGACCTCGGCGGGCGTGCCCGTGAGCCCGTTCTCGCGCAGCTCCTCGACCTCGCGGCCGATGGCTGCGGCCCGGCGCGCGATCTCGGCGTCGTCGCGCCCGACGCAGACGATGAGCGCGGTCGAGTTCGTCATGGTCGCCGGGTCGCGGTCGATCGCCCGGCACGCGTCGGCCACGCGGTCGAGGAGCACCTTCGTCTCCGCGACGCCCTGCCAGGCGCCGTTGTACTCGCTCGCGTAGCGGGCGGCGAGCGCCGGGGTCCGCTTCTTGCCGCCGCCGCCGATGATGATCGGCACGGGCGACTGGACGGGCTTGGGCAGCGCCGGCGACCCGGCCAGCTGGTAGTGGGTGCCGGTGAAGTCGAAGGTCTCCCCGACCGGGGTGGACCACAGGCCGGTGACGACCTGCAGCTGCTCCTCGAAGCGGTCGAAGCGCTCGCCCAGCGGCGGGAAGGGGATGCCGTAGGCGGCGTGCTCCTCGGCGTACCAGCCGGTGCCGAGGCCGAGCTCGACGCGGCCGCCGGACATCTCGTCGACCTGGGCGACCTGGATGGCCAGGACCCCGGGGTGGCGGAACGTCGCCGACGTCACCAGGGTGCCGAGGCGGACGCGGGAGGTGTCGCGGGCGAGCGCCGCGAGCGTCGTCCAGGCGTCGGTGGGCCCGGGCAGGCCCGTGCCGCCCATCGTCAGGTAGTGGTCCGAGCGGAAGAACCCGTCGAAGCCGGCGTCCTCGGTCGCGACCGCGACGCGGCGCAGGTCCTCGTAGCGGGCGCCCTGCTGGGGCTCGGTGAAGATGCGCAGATCCATGCCCGGATCCTCCCGGACGCCGCCGTCCGCCGCTCGGCCGGGTCTGGAAGGGTTGGCGCATGGCTGAGCACTCCCCCACGACTCCCGCCGCCGCGGTGGCCCCCGCGACCGCCCGCGCGCTGGACGGCCTCCTGGCCTCGGCGCAGGTGTCCTCCCGGCTGCCCTCGGTGGTGGCCGGGATCGTGCGCGACGGCGAGCTCGTCTGGTCCGGCGCCCGCGGCCGCGTGGACGGCGCGCGGCCGCAGCCGGCGACGCAGTACCGCATCGGCAGCATCACGAAGACCTTCGTCGCGGCCGGGGTGCTGCGGGCGAACGAGGACGGGCTCGTGGGCCTGGACGACCGCATCGACGACCACCTGCCGGAGCTGGGCGACTCGATCGGGCACCTGACCGTGGGCCAGCTGCTGGGCCAGGCGTCCGGCCTGCAGGCCGAGACCGACGGCCCGTGGTGGGAGCGGACCGCGGGCGGGGACTGGCCGCAGCTGGCCGCGAGCCTCGGGCCGGCGTCGCAGCGCCACCGCGCGGGGGTGCGTTTCCACTACTCCAACGTGGGCTACGGCGTCCTCGGCGAGCTGCTGGGGCGGCTGCGCTCCTCGACGTGGCACGAGGTCGTCGCGGAGCAGTTCCTCGTCCCGCTGGGGATGACGCGGACGACGTTGCGCCCCGACGGCCCGCACGCGCCGGGCCTCGCGGTGCACCCGTGGGCGGACGTGGTGCTGCCCGAGCCCGAGCACGACGGCGGGGCCATGGCGCCCGCGGGGCAGATCTGGTCGACGGTGGGCGACCTGGCGCGCTGGGCGGGCGTCGTGGCGGGGCGCAGCGACGTCCTGCGGCCCGCGACGGTCGAGGCCATGCGCCAGCCGCAGGTCGTCGACGACACCCGCGGTGCGGCCTGGGCGGGCGGCTACGGCCTGGGCCTGCAGCTGTGGAACGACGCGGGGCGCCGGTACGCGGGGCACTCGGGGTCGATGCCGGGCTTCGTGGCCATGCTGCGCGTGGACGTCGAGACCTCCGACGCCGTCGTCGCGATGACCAACTCCACGACGGGCTTCGGCGACCTGCCGACGCGGCTGCTGAAGGCCTACGCCGAGGCCGAGCCGAAGCCGCCGGCGGAGTGGGTGCCGCGCGAGGTCCCCGCGGACGTCCTGGAGCTCGTCGGCCCCTGGTACTGGGGCCCGACGCCGCTCGTCGTGCGCGCCACGGCGGTCGGCCTGGAGCTCTCGGGGCTCGGCGGGCGCGCCCGCGGCTCGCGCTTCGTGCCCACCGAGGGCGGCTGGCGCGGCCTGGACGAGTACTACGCCGGGGAGCCGCTGCGGGTGGTCCGCCGCGACGACGGGTCCGTGAGCCACCTGGACCTCGCGAGCTTCCGACTCACCCGCACGCCCTACAACCCCGACGGTGACGTTCCCGGGGGCGTGCACCCCGACGGGTGGGGAGCGCCCGGGCGGTGAGGTCCGGGCAGGGACGTACGCTGGCGCCGTGACACTCGCACCCGAGGGACGGCGCATGCTGCGCATCGAGGCGCGCAACGCCGAGACGCCCATCGAGCGGAAGCCGTCGTGGATCCGCACCAAGGCCCGCACGGGCCCCGACTACACCGAGCTCAAGGGCCTGGTGAAGTCCGGTGGCCTGCACACGGTGTGCGAGGAGGCGGGCTGCCCCAACATCTACGAGTGCTGGGAGGACCGCGAGGCCACGTTCCTCATCGGCGGCTCCGAGTGCACGCGCCGCTGCGACTTCTGCCAGATCGACACGGGCAAGCCGCAGCCGCTGGACCGCGATGAGCCCCGCCGGGTCGCCGAGAGCATCCGGACGATGGGTCTGCGCTACGCGACCATCACGGGCGTGGCGCGCGACGACCTCGCCGACGGCGGCGCGTGGCTGTACGCCGAGACGATCCGCCAGGTGCACGCGCTGAACGAGGGCACGGGCGTGGAGATCCTCGTCCCGGACTTCAACGGCAAGCCGGAGCTGCTGCAGCAGGTCTTCGACGCGGCACCGGAGGTCTTCGCGCACAACGTCGAGACCGTCCCGCGGATCTTCAAGTCGATCCGCCCGGCGTTCCGCTACGACCGCTCCCTCGACGTCATCACGCAGGGCCGCGACGCGGGGCTCGTGACGAAGTCGAACCTCATCCTCGGCATGGGCGAGACCGACGAGGAGGTCGTGTCCGCGCTGCGCGACCTGCACGACGCCGGCTGCGACATCATCACGATCACTCAGTACCTGCGCCCGACCCCGCGCCACCACCCCGTGGCCCGCTGGGTGAAGCCCGAGGTGTTCGTCGAGCTGTCCCAGGAGGCCGAGCGCATCGGCTTCACGGGCGTCATGTCCGGGCCGCTGGTCCGCTCCTCCTACCGCGCGGGGCGCCTGTGGGCGCAGGCCACCAAGCGCCGCGGCGGCACGATACCGGAGCAGCTCGCGCACCTGGACCGCGACACCCCGGCCGCCCAGGAGGCGTCGAGCCTGCTGCGCCGCTGACGCGCCACCCGTGCGGGCGCGCGACGCGCCCGCACGGCGGGGACCACGGCGTCGCGGCCGTATCCTGTGCGCCATGGCACGACGCCCGAGCGACTCCTCCCCCGCGCCCACCGGTTCGACCAAGGCGCGCAAGCCGAAGAAGCAGGGACGCCTGCGTCAGCTGAAGGCCGTCTACGACATGACGGTCAAGGTCGACCCGGCGACCCGGTGGTGGCTGCTGCTCGCCGTCGGCGCGCCGCTGCTCATCGCGATCGTCATCGGCATCGCCACGACGCACTGGATCTACTTCCCGCTGCTCGGCCTCATGGTCGGCGTCCTCGCGGGGATGTTCGTCCTGGCGCGGCGCGCCGAGCGCGCGGCCTACCTCAACATCGAGGGGCAGAAGGGTGCGGCCGCCGCCGCGCTGAACTCGATCCGCCGCGGCTGGACGATCGAGCAGGAGCCCGTCGCGGTCGACCCGCGCTCGCAGGACATGGTCTTCCGCGCCGTGGGCCGCCCCGGCATCGTGCTCGTCGGCGACGGACCCGCCGGCCGGGTGAAGAAGCTGCTCGAGGGTGAGCGCCGCAAGGTCGCCCGCATCGCCCCCAACGTCCCGGTGCACCTCATGACCGTGGGCAAGGGCGGGGCCGAGGGCGAGGTGCCGCTCGCGAAGGTCGCCGGCAAGGTGCAGCGCCTCAAGCCCGTCCTGACCAAGGGCGAGGTCGCGGCCGTGCAGAAGCGCCTCAAGGCCCTCGGCGGCCTGCGTCCCCCCGTGCCGCAGGGCATCGACCCGATGCGCGCCCGCCCGGACCGCAAGGCCATGCGCGGACGCTGACGCACCCCGACGCACGCAGGCCCCCGACCGCTGCCGGTCGGGGGCCTGCGTCGTGCGGTGGGTCGAGCGGGGTACGCGCTCAGCGCCGGACGACGACCGTCTGCGCGCCCTTGTCGTGCAGCCCGCGCCGGTCGGCGTCGCTGATGACGGCCGGGATGACCAGGCACAGCAGCAGGGTCCGGTAGACGCCGCGCAGCAGCCCCACGGGCCGCGGCGCGTCGAGGCGGCGGACGACGAGCCCCGCCGCGAAGTGCCCGAGGCTCGTCCCGAGCGTGGACACCAGGAGCACGTGCATGAGGGCGAAGACGGCCAGCGGCCCGAACTGCGGGCCGAGGAGGCCGTTGACGAAGACCCGCGCGATGAGCGAGGCGACGACCCAGTCCAGCAGCAGCCCGAGGAAGCGGCGGCCCCAGCCGGCGACGGAGCCCCGTCCGGCGGCGGGCAGCCCGAGGCGCACCCCCGGCACCGGTCCCGGATCCCCGTCCCGCGCAGCCCGTGCGCCCTTCGCTCCCGCGTCCGCCACCCCTCGAGCCTAGGCGGCGGCGGGGGCGGTCACGACGGCGGTCACGACGGCGGTGCGCGGGGCCGTGTCCCGGGCCGGGCGCGGTCTCGGTAACGTTGCCGAAACGTCGGCGACACGGGCGCGAAACCTCACGCCCCTAACGTCGGCCCGTCCGCGGCGGCCCGACTTCCGGGCCGGTCCCGTCCCTGGAGGTTGGATGTTCAGCAACTCCGAAGAGGTCCTGAAGTTCATCAAGGATGAAGACGTCAAGTTCGTCGACATCCGCTTCTGCGACCTGCCGGGTGTCATGCAGCACTTCAACGTGCCGGCGGCGTCCCTCGACGCCGACGCGCTGACCGAGGGCCAGATGTTCGACGGCTCCTCGATCCGCGGTTTCCAGGCGATCCACGAGTCCGACATGAAGCTCATCGCGGACCCGACGTCGGCGTACCTCGACCCGTTCCGGGCCGAGAAGACGCTCATCATCAACCACTCCATCGTCGACCCGTTCACGGGCGAGCCCTACAGCCGCGACCCGCGCAACATCGCGGCCAAGGCCGAGGCGCACCTGAAGACCACCGGCATCGCCGACACGGTCTACTTCGGGGCCGAGGCGGAGTTCTACATCTTCGACGACGTGCGCTTCGAGACGAACGCGCGCGAGTCCTACTACCACATCGACTCCGTCGAGGCGGCGTGGAACACCGGGCGCGCCGAGGACGGCGGCAACCGCGGCTACAAGACGCGGTACAAGGGCGGGTACTTCCCCGTCCCGCCGGTCGACCACTTCGCGGACCTGCGCGACGAGATGGTCATCGAGCTCGAGAAGGCCGGCCTGTCGGTCGAGCGCTCGCACCACGAGGTCGGCACCGCCGGGCAGTCCGAGATCAACTACCGCTTCGACAGCCTGAAGAACGCGGCCGACCAGCTGCTGCTCTTCAAGTACGTCATCAAGAACGTCGCGTGGCGCAACGGCCGCACGGTGACCTTCATGCCCAAGCCGCTCTTCGGGGACAACGGTTCCGGCATGCACTGCCACCAGTCGCTCTGGAAGGACGGCGAGCCCCTCTTCTACGACGAGAAGGGCTACGGCGGCCTGTCCGACATGGCCCGCTGGTACATCGGCGGCCTGCTGCACCACGCGCCGTCGCTGCTCGCGTTCACGAACCCGACGGTGAACTCCTACCACCGCCTGGTCCCGGGCTTCGAGGCTCCCGTGAACCTCGTCTACTCGGCGCGCAACCGCTCCGCCTGCATCCGGATCCCGATCACGGGCAACAACCCCAAGGCCAAGCGCCTGGAGTTCCGCGTCCCGGACCCGTCGGCGAACCCGTACCTGGCGTTCTCGGCGCAGCTCATGGCGGGCCTGGACGGCATCAAGAACCGCATCGAGCCGGCCGACCCGGTCGACAAGGACCTCTACGAGCTCCCGCCCGAGGAGCACGCGAACATCAAGACGGTCCCGTACTCGCTGCCCGCCGTCCTCGACAAGCTCGAGGAGGACCACGACTACCTGCTCGACGGTGGCGTGTTCACCCCCGACCTCATCGAGACCTGGATCGACTACAAGCGCACCAACGAGGTCGACCCGATCCGCCTGCGGCCCCACCCGCACGAGTTCGAGCTCTACTTCGACATCTGACCGGAGGGGTCCCGGCGCCGCGCAGGCGGCGCCCGGGTCCCCACCGTCGCCGACGGCCCCCGCACCGCCGCTGCTCTCCGCAGCGGCCGGTGCGGGGGCCGTCGTGCGTCCGGCACGGCTCCCGCACAGCCCGTTCAGAGCTACCGCTTGACGACGTGCTGCCACCCGCTTACGGTTCGTTGCGATCGGGAACTTCCCGATAGTTTCGAGATCACGCGGCGACGACGCCGCGCTGGTGCCACCCGTGCGAAGGAGCATGAAGTGCGCTTCAACCGATCCCTGCTCGTCGGTGCCCTGTCGGTCACCGCCGTCCTCGCCACCCCCGCGGCCGCGCTCGCCGCCGCCCCGCAGACCGGTCCGCAGGCCGGTCCCCCGTCGCTCTACCAGGGCTCCCCCGCCGACTCGCTGCGCCGCCTGGACCACCCGAGCGGTCTGCGCATCGGCACGGCCGTCAACACCGACGCCCTCGCCGCGGACGCCGCCTACACGAGCATCGCCGCGCAGCAGTTCGACACGGTGACCCCCGAGAACGTCATGAAGTGGGAGGTCGTCGAGCCCACCCGCGGCACCTACGACTGGGCCGCGGCGGACCGGCTGGTGGACTTCGCGCACGCCAACAAGCAGCTGGTGCGCGGGCACACGCTGGTCTGGCACAGCCAGCTGCCCGCGTGGCTGCAGGCCACCATCACGAGCACGACGGACGCGGCCGGCAACCGGGTGGACACCTCGAGCCTGCCGAAGAGCGAGCTGCGGGCCCTGCTGAAGAAGCACGTGCAGGACCAGGTCCGCCACTTCAAGGGCCGCATCTGGCAGTGGGACGTCGTCAACGAGGCCCTCAACGAGGACGGCACCCCCCGCCAGGACGTCTGGTTCCAGGCGTGGGGCGGCACCGGCTACATCGCCGACGCCTTCCGCTGGGCCCACGAGGCGGACCCGCAGGCCAAGCTGTTCTACAACGACTACAACATCGAGTACACCGGGCCGAAGAGCAACGCCGCCTACGCGCTCGCGAAGGACCTCAAGGCCCAGCGCGTGCCGATCGACGGCGTGGGCTTCCAGACCCACCTCGACACGCAGTACGGCTTCCCGGACCTGCAGGCCAACCTGCAGCGCTTCGCGGACCTGAAGCTCTTCGTCGCCGAGACGGAGATCGACATCCGCAGCACGCTGCCGCTGACGCCCGAGGTGCAGGCCCTCCAGAACAGCTACTGGGGGCAGACCCTGCAGGCGTGCCTCGCGGTCAAGCGGTGCATCTCCTACACCGTGTGGGGCTTCGGCGACGCCTACTCCTGGGTCCCCGGCGTCTTCGCCGGCCAGGGCGCGGCCAACCTCTACGACGAGCAGCTCGCCCCGAAGCCGCAGTACGGCGTCCTGCAGGACGTCCTGCGCACCACGCGGGCACCGCACCGGGTCGGCTCCGGCGGCGGCTGGGCCTGAGCACCGCCGCGCTGCGGGGCACCGACCGGTGCCCCGCAGCGCGGGCGGCACCCGCCGCCACGGCGACCGGTTAGAGTCGGTCGCCAGCGTCAGGGAGGGGGTGGTCGCGACCGTGGGCGAGCGCATGACCATCTCCCAGCTCGCCGCCGCCGCCGAGGTGTCCGTCCCCACGGTGTCGAAGGTCCTCAACGGACGCCCCGACGTGGCCCGCGAGACCCGCGCGCGCGTCGAGGCGGTCATCCAGCGCCACGGCTACCAGCGCCGCCGCTCCACCACCCCGCGCGGCCCCCGCCTCGTCGACCTGGTGTTCAACGAGCTCGGCAACCCGTGGGCGCTGGAGATCATCCGCGGGGTCGAGGGCGCCGCCCGCGAGCAGGGCGTCGAGGTCGTCCTCTCGGAGTGCCTCGGGGCCCGCACTCCCCGTCAGGAGTGGCTCGACAGCGTCCTGGAGCGCCGCCCCACCGGGGTGATCATGGTGTTCTCCGACCTCGACCACGACCAGCGCACCCAGCTGGAGGCCCGCAACATCCCCTTCGTCGTCGTCGACCCGGTCGGCGAGGAGCGCGGGGACGTCCCCTCCGTGGGCTCCGCCAACTACACCGGCGGCGGCCTCGCCACCCGGCACCTGCTCGACCTCGGGCACCGCCGCATCGCCGTCATCGGCGGACCGCCCGAGACCCTCTGCAGCCGTGCGCGTCTCAGCGGCTACCGCGAGGCGCTCGAGCACGCCGGGGTGCGCCCCGACGAGTCCCTGGTCCGCAGCGGCAACTTCTTCGTCGAGAGCGGCCACGACGAGGCGCTGAGCCTGCTCACCTCCGCGGACCCGCCCACGGCGATCTTCGCGGGCAACGACCTGCAGGCCCTCGGCGTGTACCGGGCGGCGCGCGAGCTGGGCCTGCGCATCCCCGACGACCTCTCCGTCGTGGGCTACGACGACCTGCCCGTGGCGCGCTGGGTCGGGCCGGAGCTGACCACCGTGCACCAGCCGCTGGCCCGGATGGCCGACACCGCCACGCGGCTGCTGCTCACCCTTGCCGCAGGCGAGACGCCCCCGGCGCTGCGCGTGGACCTCGCGGTCGACCTCGTCGTCCGCGGCAGCACGGCCCCGCCCCGGGCGGCGCCCGCTCAGTCCTCGGTGCCGACGTCGCGGCGGGCCGCGGCCACGTAGTCGTCCTGCGCCTGGTGCAGGTCGCGCAGCAGCAGCCGCCCGCGCGGCACGCCCCGCACGTCCTCGCGGAAGTAGGCCGGGTCGCCGCCGTAGATGAGGCTGATGACCAGCGTCTCGGCCTGCTGGGCCACCTCGGCCGCGCTCGTGCGCGCCTCCTCCGAGGCCAGCAGCAGCACGCGGGGCAGCGCGAGGTGGACCGGCTTCTCCAGCGACTCCAGGCGGTCGCGGTCGAAGCGGCCGAGGCCGCCGGCCCCCGAGCCCTCGTGCAGGGCGTGCCCGCGGATGGCGTCGTAGACCTGGACCGAGACCGTCGCCACGAGCGGCAGGAGGCTGCCGATGAGCTCCTCGTGCGCGCCGCGCCGCTCCTCGCGCCAGGTGGAGACGAGGTCCCGCTCGTGCTCGACGCGGTCGGCGGCGACGTCCGCCGCGCGCTGGTCGTCGGCCATCGCGCGGGCGTGGTCCTGCTCCTTCACCACCTGCCCGAGCCGGCGGACCTCCGTGGCCCGGCTCCACCGCTGCTGCAGGCCCAGGGCCGTCCCGAGGACGGCCGCGGGCACCACGGCGAGCAGCAGCGCCTGCCACCACAGCACGGCTCAGACCCCCCGCACGGCGGTGGGCCGGGCGTCCCCGTCGAGCCCGCTGCGCTGCGCTCGGGTCCGCTCACGGTGCGTCATACCCCCCAGCCTGCCCGACATCGCGGCCCGCCGTGGTGCGACCCCCGGGGCGGGAGGGGCCGGCGGGCCGCGCGGGGCGCGTCCTAGAGCTGCACCCCGCGGGTCAGGGCCCCGTCGACGACGAGGTTCGTGCCGCTGACGAAGCTCGCGACGGGGCTGGACAGGAAGACCACGGGCGCGGCGATCTCCTCCGCCGTCGCCATCCGCCCGGTCGGGTTCAGGGCGAGCGCCGCGGCGAAGAACACGGGGTCGTCCTCCTCCACCGACTGCCAGACGCCCCCCTCGAAGTAGGTGTTGCCCGGCGAGACGGTGTTGGCGCGGATCCCCTCGGCGGCCAGCTGGTGGGCGAGGCCCTGCGTGTAGTGCACGATCGCGGCCTTCACCGTGCCGTAGGGGCCGGCGAAGGCGTCGACCTCGCGGCCCGAGACGCTGCCGATGGTGACGATCGAGCCCGCGCCGCTGCGGCGCAGGTGCGGCAGGGCGGCGTCGACGAGCGACACCGTGCCCATGAGGTCGACCCCGAGCGAGAGCCGCCAGCTCTCCAGGTCGTTCGCGGCCGCGATGGCGCTGACGTTGGCCACGACGGCGTCGACGCCCCCGAGGGCGGCGGCGCTCTCGTCGACCCACGCCGTCACCGCATCACGGTCGGAGACGTCGACGACGTGCCCGGTGAGCCGGCCGTCGGGGGCCGCGGCGACGGCCGCCTCGACGTCGGCGGCCGTGCGCGCGCACATCGCGACGTGCGCGCCCTCGGCCAGGAAGGCGGCGACGCACGCCGCGCCGATGCCCCGGGTGCCCCCGGTGACCAGGACGCGGGTGCCGTTCAGCTGCAGGTCCACGGGGCTCCTAGAGGTCCGCGGCGAGTCGCCGCATCCGGTCGTGCACGCCGCCGTAGACCTCGGCGCGCGGCAGGAGCCGCTTGGGCAGCTTGGTCACGACGCTGTAGTTCACGTCGACCACGTTGGCGAGCGGCACCTCGCTGATCTGCGAGAGCAGCTGGTAGGCGTCGAGGGTGTCCAGGCCGTGCAGCTCGGCGAGCCAGCCCACGGCGTCGACCTGCCCGGCCCGCCAGGCGTCCTCGAGCGGCCGGGCGGACCCGACGACGCTGAGGTGGTCGTCGCTCTCCAGCCGCGGCCACGCCGGGCCCCCGCGGGACGCGTCGCCCTTGAGCAGGTCCACCAGGATCGTGGAGTGCATCGCGCCCTCGACGGCCGTGCCGCAGGACTCGCCCTCGCCCTGGCGGTAGTGCCCGTCGCCGACGGAGAACAGCGCGCCCTCGACGTTGACCCGCAGGTACACCGTCGTCCCGGCCCTCATCTCGGGCGTGTCCATGTTGCCGCCGAACGCGTCCGGGACGAGCGCGGCCCGCACCTCGCCCCCGGCCGGCGCCACGCCGACCGTGCCGAGCATGGGTTCCAGCGGCAGCGGGATCGTCAGGTCCCCCGACGCGGACTGGAACGCCACCGTGCGGGCGTCGCTGTCGACCTCGTAGATCCACGTGCGCTCCGGCAGCGGCGGCTGCAGCGTCGCGGTCCGGTCGGTGCCCGTGAGGCCGCCGAAGAACGGGATGAGCGAGGACGCGCCCCAGCTGCGCGCGGGCGTCAGGTCGGCCAGGTGCAGGACGAGGGTGTCGCCGGGTTCGGCACCCTCCACGTAGAACGGGCCGGTCTGGGGGTTCACGAACGGCATGTCCAGGGACGCGCTCGCGAGGTCGGCCGTGGAGCGCAGCCGGCCGCAGAACGCGTCGTCGCTCCAGAGCTTCAGGGCGGTGCCGGGACGGATGCGCCGGACCGGCGCCACGCCGCCGAACGTCCACGCGTACTCGTCCGGGGTGGGGGTGAACTCGATGACGTCCACGGTCCTCCGAGGTTCGGGGGCGGGAGAGCGGCGCTGCTCCGGGGTCGCCTTCCTACCGCAGTCCCCCGGGCGCCGTCACGGTGCCCCGCCCCCGCCGGTGGGAGGACCGGTGGGAGGACCCGGTGCGGGTAGCGTCGCGCGCATGACCTCCACCGCCGACAAGGCCGCGACGCTGCGTCGCCTGCACGCCGATCCCGAGCTCCTCGTGCTCGTCAACGTCTGGGACGCCGTCAGCGCCGCCGTCGTCGCGGGCGAACCGCAGACCCGCGCCCTCGCCACCGCGGGGCACTCGATCGCCGCGACCTACGGCTACGGCGACGGCGAGCAGATCCCCCTCGACCTCGCCCTGCAGATGATCGGCCGCATCGTCGAGGCGGCCGGCGACCTGCCCGTCACCGCGGACCTCGACGGGGGTTTCGGGAACCCCGCGGAGACCGTCCGCCGGGCGATCGCCGTGGGCGTGGCCGGGGCGAACGTCGAGGACCAGCTGCGCCCGCTGACCGAGGCCGCCGCCAACGTCGAGGCGATCCTCGCCGCGGCCGACGCCGAGGGCGTCCCGTTCGCGCTGAACGCCCGCACCGACGCCTTCGTCCGGGGCGGTGATCGCCCCCGCGACGTCGTGCTCGCCGACGCGGTCGAGCGCGGTCGCGCCTACCTCGCGGCCGGGGCCACCACGGTGTTCGTGCCCGGTCCGCTCGACGTGCCCGCCGTGCAGCAGCTCGTCGAGGCGTTCGGCCCGCAGAAGCTCAGCGTCATCGGCCTGCCGGGCGTGCCCTCGCAGGCCGAGCTCACCGAGCTCGGCGTCGCCCGCATCACCTACGGCCCGCTGACGCAGCGGGTCGCGCTGACGGCCCTGCAGGACGCGGCCCGCGGCATCTACGCCGGCGGCGGCATCCCCGAGGGCGTGCGCCCGCTGAACTGACGCGACGGCCGCGGGGCCGGGTCACCCGGCCCCGCGGCCGGTTCGGCGCCCCGATCAGACGCGACCCTCGTTGTGCGGCTCGATGCTCGCGGAGGGGTCGACGCCTCCGTCGGCGTCCGGGTGCACGCGGCCCTCGCCGGGTTGCGAGCCCGTGCCCGCCGTGGTGTTCCGCGACGAGCGCTCGGGGTCGTCCACGTCGGTGGCCGTGGGGGCCTGCCCGACGCGCCCCGCCGCCTCGCCGGGGCCGACGTCCTCGAGCTCGATGTCCTCCGACGCCTGCCCGGTGCCTGCTTCCTCGCTCACGAGTGCCTCCCTGCGCTGCTGCCCTCCCCCGGGCCGGCCCCGGGGCTGCCGGGGACCTACCCCCGCCCGGGCGCTCCACGCGTGGCGGTCCGACCGCGGTCGGACAGGCGGCGGGGGCGAGGACCAGTGGCGGGGTTCAGTCGGCGGCGAGGCCCTGCCCGCGCGCGCGGGCCCGGCGCACGGCCTCGTCGTACTCGGCGTCGACGCGGGCCTGCTCGGCGCGGACCCGCTCGCCCACGGCCCGCGGCGACTCCCACGCCGGCGCCTGCTCCTCCTGCGGGAACCCGGTGCGCCGCACGGGCGACGCGGCCAGCGGCCGGCCCGCCACGAGCCACGCGACGCCCCCGACGAGCGGGAGCACCACGATGAGGACGATCCACCAGCCCTTGGCCAGGTTCCGCACCCGGCCCGGTTCGCTCTGCACGCAGTCGATGAGGCAGAACACGAGCAGGGCGAGCTCGAGGACGGCAGGCAGGACGCGGATCACGACGGCTCCCGGTTCGCGGCGCGGAGTGGCGCTCGCGAGGCTGGTGGCCGCGCGGGTCCCCCGGCAGGCGATCCGTCACGTCCCACCCGTGAGGCTCAGCGGCCGTAGAACACCCGCTCGACGACGGCCCGGGCGCGGCGCGTGGTCCGCAGGTACAGCTCCTCGAACTCCGCGGAGCTGCCCGGTTCGAACCCGAACAACCGCGCCAGGCCGTCGAGGTCGCGGCGCTGCGTGGGCAGCGAGTCGCCGGGGCGCCCCCGCCACAGCGTGAGGGCGTTGCGGGCCCGCGACGTGAGGTCCCACGCCTGCACGAGCACCTCGTGGTCGTCCGCGTCCAGCAGCCCGGCCTGCACCGCACCGGACAGCGCCCCCAGCGTCGACGTCGTGCGCAGCGCCGCGTGCTCGCCCGCGCCGCACAGCTGCAGCAGCTGCGCGGTCCACTCCACGTCCGAGGTCCCGCCGCGCCCGAGCTTGAGGTGCCGCAGCGGGTCCGCGCCCCGCGGCAGCCGTTCGCCCTCGACGCGCGCCTTGATGCGGCGCACCTCGCGCACGGCCGCCTCGTCGAGACCGCCCGCGGGCCAGCGCAGCGGGTCCACCAGGGCGAGGAACTCCTCGCCCAGGTCCGCGTCGCCTGCGACGGGCCGCGCCCGCAGCAGCGCCTGCGCCTCCCAGGGCTGCGACCAGCGGACGTAGTAGGCGCGGTAGGACGCGAGCGAGCGCACGAGGGGGCCGTTGCGGCCCTCGGGGCGCAGGTCGGCGTCGACCTCGAGCGCGGGTTCGGGGCCGGCCACCGCGAGCTGGCGCCGCAGCTCCGCCACGACCGCCGTGGCGGCCTGCTGGGCGTCGGTCTCGGCGGCGCCGGGGAGCGGGTCGTGGACGAAGAGGACGTCCGCGTCGCTGCCGTAGCCGGTCTCCGCCCCGCCCAGGCGCCCCATGCCGACGACGAGCAGCCGGGTCGGCAGCGGCGTCCCGGTGCGCTGCTGTACGGCGCGGGTGCTGACCCGCAGCGCGACCTCCAGGGCCGCCTGGTCGGCGTCGGCGAGCGCCCGGCCCACCCCGGCCAGGTCGCGCCGGCCGACGAGGTCGGCGACGACCGTGCGGAACAGCTCCCGCCGCCGCACGGCCCGCACGGCCGCGACCGCGGAGCCCGGGTCGGTGCGGCGCTCCGCCGCGGCGGCCGCGGCCTCGAGCACCTCGGACACGTCGTAGGCGGCGAGGCGGTCGTCGTCGGCGAAAACCGCGACGGCCTCGGGGCTGCGCAGCAGCAGCTCCGCGGGCAGCCGCGCCGCGGACAGCACGTGGGCGAGGCGCTCGGCGGCGGCGCCGGAGTCGCGCAGCATCGTGAGGTACCACTGCGTGCCGCCGAGCGCCTCCGACACCTGCCGGAAGGCGAGCAGCCCGGCGTCCGGGTCGGCGCCGTCGGCGAACCAGCCGAGCATGACGGGCAGCAGCGTGCGCTGGATGCTCGCGCGCCGGCTCACCCCGCTGGTCAGGGCCTCGAGGTGGCGCAGGGCGCCGGCCGGGTCGCGGTAGCCGAGGGCGGCGAGGCGCTCGCGGGCCGCGGCGGGGCTGAGCTGGCCGTCCAGGCGCGCGTCGGCGGCGGAGAGCCGGGCCACGGCCGACAGCAGCGGCCGGTAGAACAGCTTCTCGTGCAGGCGGCGCACGTCGCGGCGCGTGCCCCGCCACACCTCGTCGAGCTGGTGGACCGGGTCGGCGCGCAGCATGAGCGAGCGGCCGAGGCGCCGGCGGTCCACCTCGCCGGTCGGCAGCACGTGGGTGCGCCTCATGCGGAACACCTGGATGCGGTGCTCCAGGGAGCGCAGCAGCCGGTAGTCGCGGTCCAGCTCCCCCGCGTCGTGGCGCCCGACGTAGCCGAAGGCCGCGAGGTCGTCGAGCGCCTCGAGGGTGTTCGAGCTGCGCCGCAACCGGTCGTCGGTGCGGCCGTGCACCATCTGCAGCAGCTGGATGGAGAACTCCACGTCGCGCAGGCCGCCCCGGCCCAGTTTGAGCTGGCGGTCGGCCTCCTTGGACGGGATGTGCGCCTCGACGCGGCGGCGCATGGCCTGCACGTCCTCGACGAACCCGTCGCGCTCGCTGGCGCTCCAGACCATCGGGGCGACCGCGCGCACGTAGTCCCAGCCGAGCGCGAAGTCGCCGGCGACGGGCCGGACCTTGAGCAGGGCCTGGAACTCCCACGTCTTCGCCCACCGCCGGTAGTACTCGACGTGGCTGGCCAGGGTCCGCACGAGGGGACCGTTCTTGCCCTCGGGCCGCAGGCCCGCGTCGACCTCCCACAGGGAACCCTCGGCGGTCGGGGTGGAGCAGGTGCGCTGCAGCGCCACGGCGAGGCGCGCGCCGACGCGCAGCGCCTCCTCCTCGGCGTACCCCTCGGCGGGTTCGACGACGTAGACGACGTCGACGTCGGAGAGGTAGTTCAGCTCCCGGCCCCCGGTCTTGCCGAGGCCCATCACGACGATGCGGGCGGCCGCACCGGCGTCGGGCTCCTCCGAGCGGGCGATGGCCAGGGCCGCCTCCAGGGCACCCGTGGCGAGGTCGGCGAGCTCCCACGCCGTGGCGTGCAGGACGGCCGTCGGGTCGGGCGAGGCGAGGTCGCGGCCCGCGAGGCCCACGAGCCGCCGCCGGTAGGCGATGCGGAGCGCGTCGCCCGGTGGGCGGCCCCGGCGGCCCTGCCCGGCGACGGGCACGGCCGCGGCCGGGTCGGCGCCCACGGCCTGCAGGAGCTCGGCCCGCAGCTCCCC
The DNA here is from genome assembly GCF_011839805.1 of Kineococcus rubinsiae. Lineage (GTDB taxonomy): Bacteria > Actinomycetota > Actinomycetes > Actinomycetales > Kineococcaceae > Kineococcus > Kineococcus rubinsiae. The sequence goes on from NZ_VWPY01000041.1 coordinate 19,803, forward strand.
CGCGTCGGGCGCCGACGCCGAGGCCAGCACCGTCCAGTGCCGCGGGTAGCGCACGAAGTGGTCGCCCAGGGCGACGGAACCGCCGAGCACCGCAAGTAGCCGGGCGCGCGTCCCGACGGCCTCGCGGAGGTCCCCGTCGCGCAGCAGGTTGAACGCCGCCGCGACCCCCTCGGCCTCGTGCGGCGCCGACGCCCGGTCCAGGCCGCCCGCGAGCGCCTCGGTCCAGCGCACCAGCGCCAGCAGCGCCTGGTCGGGGTCGGCGGTGCGCCCGAGCGCCCGCACGAGCGACGTCGTGGCGTGCTCGGCCGGGACCGACCCGTCCTCGTCGACCTCGACGACGTCGGCCAGTGCCCGGTCGCGCAGCAGCTTCAGCGCCCGCTCGGGGTCGGCGAAGCCCGCGCGCACGAGCAGGGCGAGGGCCCCGGCCCGGCGCCCGGTGGGGGCGGCGGCACGCGTCACCTGCTCACCCTCCTGACCTGGCACCCACGGGCGGACCGGCTGCCGCTCAGAGCAGCGGCAGGTAGCGCTGCAGCTCGAACGGGGTCACCTGCGAGCGGTACTCCGCCCACTCCTGGCGCTTGTTGCGCAGGAAGAAGTCGAAGACGCCCTCGCCGAGGGCCTCGGCGACGAGCTCCGAGCGCTCCATGATCGCGATGGCGTGCTCGAGGCTCTGCGGCAGCGGCTCGATGCCCATCGAGCGGCGCTCCGCGTCGGTGAGCGACCAGACGTCGTCCTCAGCGCCGTCGGGGAGGTCGTAGCCCTCCTCGATGCCCTTCAGCCCCGCGGTGAGCAGGAGCGCGAAGGCCAGGTACGGGTTCGCGGAGGAGTCCAGCGCGCGGTACTCCACGCGCACCGACTGGCCCTTGCTGGGCTTGTACATCGGCACCCGCACGAGGGCGGAGCGGTTGTTGTGCCCCCAGCAGACGTAGCTCGGGGCCTCGCCCCCGGCCCACAGCCGCTTGTAGCTGTTGACGAACTGGTTGGTCACGGCCGTGATCTCCGCGGCGTGGCGCAGGATGCCCGCGATGAACTGCCGGCCGGTCCGCGACAGCTGGTACTCCGCACCCGGCTCGTAGAAGGCGTTGGCGTCGCCGTCGAAGAGCGACAGGTGGGTGTGCATGCCCGAACCCGGGTGCCCCTGCAGCGGCTTCGGCATGAAGCTCGCGAAGAGGCCCATCTCCCCCGCGACCTCCTTGAGGACCGTGCGGAACGTCATGATGTTGTCCGCGGTCGTCAGGGCGTCGGCGTAGCGCAGGTCGATCTCGTTCTGCCCCGGGCCGCCCTCGTGGTGGCTGAACTCCACCGAGATGCCCATGCTCTCCAGCACCGAGATCGCGCTGCGGCGGAAGTCGTGGGTGGTGCCGCCGGGGAAGTTGTCGAAGTAGCCGACGTAGTCGACCGGCTCCGGCAGCTCGTCGCGCTTGAGCGGCCCGTTGAACAGGTAGAACTCGATCTCGGGGTGCGTGTAGAAGGTGTAGCCGTGCTGCGCGGCCCGGTCGAGGGCCCGCTTGAGCACGAAGCGGGGGTCCGAGCGCGCGGGCTGCCCGTCGGGCGTGAGGATGTCGCAGAAGATGCGGGCCGTGCCCTGGTGCTCGGAGTCGCTGCGCCACGGCAGGACCTGGAAGGTCGACGGTTCCGGCTTCAGGAGCATGTCGGACTCCGACACGCGCGACAGGCCCTCGATGGCCGAGCCGTCGAAGCCGATGCCCTCACCGAAGGCGCCCTCGAGCTCGGCCGGGGCGATCGCCACCGACTTCAGCGTCCCGATGACGTCGGTGAACCACAGCCGGACGAAGCGGATGTCCCGCTCCTCCAGCGTTCGCAGCACGAACTCCTGCTGGCGGTCCATGGCCACCCTTCCCGTCGTCGGTCCCGGCGCGCACCACGGCTCGGCGCGCACCGCCGTCATCCTCCCCCATCCCGCCCCCCGCGCGGGGCAGCGCCCCGCGGAGCCCTGGCAGCGCTCCCCGAGCGCGGTCGGCGAGCGGGGTGGCGGGCCCCGATGGCGACGGACGTGGAGGCAGGAGCACGGCTGCCTGGGCGACCGGCCCCCTGCCGCCACACCCGTCGCCACCCCGGGCGTCACCCTCCGACCGCGACGACGGCGGGCCGCCCGCCCCGCGCCGCGAGGTTGCGGTGCGCGCTCTCGACCGACGCGAGCACACGCGCAGGCTCGGTGGCGATCTCCCGCGGGGTGAAGGCGAGGACCGCAACGCCGGCGGCGCCGAGCGCCGTGTCGGTGCGCAGCGTCGCGCGCCAGTCGTCCTCGGCGCAGTGGTGACGGCGCGAGTGCACCTGCACCGCGAGGGCGACGTCGTCGATCCAGGCGTCGGGCCGGGGCAGCCGGTCCCCGGAGGCGTCGAGCAGCAGGGGGTTCGCCCGGACTCCCGGCAGGCTGCGGCTGCCCCGCAGGAGGTCCAGCAGGGCCACCTCGGGCAGGGACCATGCCCCGCCACTGGCGGTCAGCACCGCCGCGCGGACGGACGCGCTCCCGCGCCGGGGCCCCAGCTCGACCTCCGACACGAGCTGCGCGGTGGTGACGAGCCGGCGCTGCAGCGCTTCGACGACGACGGCCCGGACGGCGTCGCCGCGCAGCAGGCGGGCGGCGTCGGCCACCGCCCGCGCCGGGCTGCTGATCAGGAGGGGGCCCCGCCGCCACGGCCGCGCGTCGGGACGGTGGGTCCGCCGCACGAGGACTCCGGGCGACGCCTTGGACTCCCGGCCCGGCGCGGCGGTCATCCGCACGACGGTGTCCCGACCGGCCGACTCGACGCCGTGCCACCGCGCCGCGGTCGTCGCGGCGAGGTACGCGCCCTCGCCGGCGAACAGCTGGGCCGCGACGAGGCGCTGGTGCGGCGTCAGCGCACCCGTCGTGGTCACCACCACGCCGCGGTGCACGAGCTGCCAGCGTCTCTCGAGCGCCCACCGCAGCTGCCCGCGCGGCACCCCCGCGCCCAGGACCTGCGCGGTCGTCACGAGCCCGTCCTGCTGCTGCAGGACGACGCGGAGGCTGTCCGGGAGGGGTTCCACGAGGACACCCTGGGCGCGGGCGCTCGTCGGGCCGAGGTCGCGCGACGCCTCGGTGGACGACCGCGCGCGGCTGCGCCCTGTGGACCCTGCGGCGACCCGGGTAAGGACGTCCGCCGAGGCAGGGCTCGGGTCGTCAGGACAGCCCCTTCCCTGCCGTCACCGCCGTCGTGTCGCGGTCCCGGGCCTCCTGGTGCGGCGGTGGGGACGGCCGGGCGGGCGGGCCTCGCGGGCCTCACTAGGCTGCGGGCATGCCTCAGCTCCGGGTGGCCATGGCTCAGATCAACACGACGGTCGGCGACCTCGACGCCAACGCGCAGGCGGTGCGGACGTGGACGCGGCGCGCGGCGGAGGACGGGGCGCACCTCGTCCTCTTCCCCGAGACCGCGCTCACCGGGTACCCGGTGGAGGACCTCGCGCTGCGCAAGTCCTTCGTCGACGCCTCGCAGGCGGCGCTGAGCGCGCTGGCGCGCGACCTCGCCGACGACGGGTTCGGGGACCTGCCCGTCGTGGTCGGCTACATCGACCGGGCGGAGGCGGACACGCGGCCCGGGGCCACCGAGGGGCGTCCGCACGGGCTGCCGCAGAACTGCGCGGCCGTCCTGCACGGCGGCCGGGTCGTGGCCCGCTACGCCAAGCACCACCTGCCGAACTACGGCGTCTTCGACGAGTACCGCATCTTCGTGCCGGGCGACGACCTCGTCGTGGTGCGGGTGCGGGGCGTCGACGTCGCGATCGCGATCTGCGAGGACCTCTGGCAGGACGGCGGGCCCGTGCAGCAGGCCGGGGACGCCGGCGCCGGGCTGCTCGCGGTCATCAACGCCTCCCCCTACGAGCGCAACAAGGACGACGTCCGGCTCGAGCTCGTGGCGCGCCGCGCCGCGGAGGCGGGCTGCCCCATCGCCTACGTCAACGCCGTGGGCGGCCAGGACGAGCTGATCTTCGACGGCGACTCCCTCGTCGTCGCCGACGGCGAGGTCGTCGCGCGCGGGCCGCAGTTCCGGGAGGACCTCGTGGTCGTCGACCTGGAACTCGCGGCCGCGGACCCCTCGCCCGGCTGGGAGGGCTCGGTGCAGCGCATCGTCGTCAGCGCCGACCCCGTGCCGGCCTACGAGCGGCGCGCGTCCGCGGTGCACGAACCGCTGCCGGACGTCGCCGACGTGCACGCCGCGCTGGTCCTCGGGATCCGGGACTACGTGCGCAAGAACGGGTTCCGCTCCGTCATCATCGCGGTCTCGGGCGGCATCGACTCGGCGCTGGTCGCCTCGCTCGCGGTCGACGCGATCGGCGGCGAGAACGTCCAGGGCATCTCGCTGCCGTCCGGCTACTCCTCGCAGCACTCCCAGGACGACGCCGCGGACCTCGCCCGCCGCACGGGCCTGCGCTACCGCCAGTACCCGATCGCCCCGATGGTCGACGCGTTCCTCGCGACGGTCCCGCTCACGGGCGTGGCCGAGGAGAACCTGCAGGCGCGCGTGCGCGGCACGACACTCATGGGCCTCGCGAACCAGGAGGGCCACCTGACCCTGGCCACCAGCAACAAGAGCGAGCTGGCCGTGGGGTACTCGACGCTGTACGGGGACTCCGTCGGCGGGTACGCGCCGCTGAAGGACGTCCCGAAGACGCTGGTGTGGGCGCTGTCGCGCTGGCGCAACGCCGACGCGGAGTCGCGCGGCGAGGAGGCGCCGATCCCCGAGAACACCATCAGCAAGCCGCCGTCGGCGGAGCTGCGGCCCGACCAGACCGACCAGGACTCGCTGCCGCCCTACGAGGTGCTGGACGCGATCCTCGAGGACTACGTCGAGGGCGACCGCGGCCGCGCGGACCTGCTGAGCGAGGGCTTCGACGCGACCGTCGTCGACTCCGTCGTCACGCTCGTCGACCGCGCGGAGTGGAAGCGCCGCCAGTTCGCGCCGGGCCCGAAGATCTCCTACAAGGCGTTCGGCCGCGACCGCCGCCTGCCCATCTCGAGCCGGTGGCGGGAGGCGGCCGCCTCGGCGACGCTCGCCCCGCCCGTCGACGTGAAGACCGACGAGGTCCCGACGGGCGGGACCGCGTGAGCGGTCCCTACGGCGGGGCCGTGGCCGCGGAGCCGTCGCCGCGGCGGCGCACCCGGGTGCACCACCTCGCGGAGCTGAAGGCGCGCGGCGAGAAGTGGGCCATGCTCACGAGCTACGACGTGCTGAGCGCCAGCGTGTTCGACGACGCGGAGATCCCCGTCCTGCTGGTCGGGGACTCGGCCGGCAACACGGTCTTCGGCCACCCGACGACCCTGCCCGTGACGGTCGACGACCTGATCCCCCTCGTGCGGGCCGTCGTGGTCGGCGCCCCGCACGCCCTCGTGGTGGCCGACCTGCCCTTCGGCTCGTACGAGGCCTCCGACGAGCAGGCCGTCGCCGCGGGCGTGCGGTTCCTCAAGGAGGCCGGCGCGCACGCCGTGAAGCTGGAGGGCGGCGTGCGCAGCGCCGCCCGGGTGCGCGCCCTGGTCGCGGCGGGCATCCCCGTCATGGGTCACGTGGGCTTCACACCGCAGGCCGAGCACGCCCTCGGCGGCTACCGCGTGCAGGGCCGCGGGGACGCCGCGTCGGCGGTGCTCGCGGACGCGACCGCGGTCGCCGCGGCCGGGGCCTTCGCGGTGGTGCTGGAGATGGTGCCCGCGGCGGTCGCGCGCACCGTCACGACCACCCTGGAGATCCCCACCGTGGGCATCGGCGCCGGCCCCGACTGCGACGCCCAGGTCCTCGTCTGGCAGGACTTCGCGGGCCTCACGGCGGGCCGCACCCCGCGCTTCGTGAAGCGCTACGCCGACCTGCGCACGACGCTCACCGACGCCGCCCGCAGCTACGCGGCCGACGTCCGCGGGGGCACCTTCCCCACCCAGGAGCACTCCTTCTGACGCACGCACCCGCGGGCTAGGGGATCACCCGCCGAGGGCGAGGGGCTCCGGCTCGTCGTGCAGGTCGGTGGTCACGGCCGTGGCCCGGACGTGGTCGAGGGCGCGCCAGACCGCCCCGACCGTGACGACGTCCACCCCGAGCTCCGAGGCGTGCACCTGCGGCACCGGCGGGTCGAAGTAGCGCGGCAGCCGCTGCAGCGCGGTGGCGAGCACCGGTTCCGCCGAAGCCGCCACGGCCCCGGCCACGACGACGCGCTCGGTGTCGAAGGCGCTCGCGAGGGTCGCGACGACGCGGGCCGTGACGTCGCCGACCGCGGCCAGGACGTCCAGCGCGAGCTCGTCGCCGGCCCTCGCCGCCGCGAAGACGTCCTCCGCCTCGGGGGCCGCGGGCCGGCGCAGGACCGAGGGCTGCGTGCTCCCGGCCAGGGCGCGGCGGGCCCCGTCCCGGGCGCGCGCGGCGATCCCGTCGGCGGAACCCACGCCCTCGACCAGGTCGAGGAAGCGCATCTCCCCCGCCCCGCCGCGGGCGCCGCGCACCAGGGTGCCGTCCTCGACGACGCCCGCGCCGAAGCGCTCGCCGGCCAGCAGGGTGACGTAGCTGCGCACGCCGCGGCCGTGGCCCCGCCAGCCCTCGGCCAGCGCGGCCAGGTTCGCGTCGTTGTCCACGAGCACCGTCCAGCCGTGAGCGGCCGCGAACTGCCCACCGAGGTCGGGGTTCATCCGGGCCCAGAAGTCGTTGCCGCGCGCCGGGGTGAGGCCCGCGGCGTCGACGGGCGCCGGGACCCCCACGGCCACGGCGAGCAGGTGCGCCTCGGGCACCGCGGCGTCGTGCAGGGCCGCGCGGACCGTGGTCGCGATGCTCTCCAGTCGGCCGGCGGCGGTCGCGCGCCGCGAGGACGCGAGGACCTCCTCGTGCCCGAGCACCTCGCCGTGCAGGTCGGTGACCGTCGCGCTGATGCGGTGCTCGCCCGCGTCCACGCCGGCGACGACCCGTCCGCGACCGTCGAAGCCGTAGCGGCGCGCGGGGCGGCCCTTGCGGTAGTCGCCGTGCTCGCGCTGGTTCTCGACCTCGCGCACCCAGCCCAGCTCGATGAGCTCCTCGCACACGTCGTGCGTCGTGGCGCGCGAGAGCCCCGTCACGGCCATGACGTCCGACCCCGTCACGGGCGCCGAGCCCCACACCACGTCCAGCACGGCCGCGGCGTTGGCCTCGCGCAGGCGCCGCAGCGCCGTCGGCGCCCCCGCTCCGTGGTCCTGAGTCACGTTCCTTGACCTCCTGCTCGATGCGGCTTACTTTAGCCACGCCTTAGATTTAGGCTCCGCATCAATGAGGAGGGCAGCAGCCCGTGACCCACACGTTCCCCGCCGACGAGGTCCTGACGAGCGCCCTCGACCACGACGTCGACGCAGCCGCCTGGGGCGGCAGGCCGTCGTCTACCAGGTGTACCCGCGCAGCTTCGCCGACTCCGACGGCGACGGGCTGGGTGACCTGCCGGGCATCACGTCCCGCGTCCCCCACCTCGCGGCCCTCGGCGTCGACGCGGTGTGGCTGAGCCCCTTCTACCCGTCGGCGCTGGCCGACGGCGGCTACGACGTGGACGACCACCGCGACGTCGACCCCCGCATCGGCACCCTCGCCCAGTTCGACGACCTCGTGGCCGCGCTGCACGCGCACGGCATCCGCGTCGTCGTCGACATCGTGCCCAACCACTCCTCCGACCGGCACCGCTGGTTCCGCGAGGCGCTCGCCGCAGGCCCCGGGTCCCCCGAGCGCGCGCGCTACGTCTTCCGCCGCGGTCTCGGCGCCGACGGCGAGCGGCCCCCCAGCGACTGGCGCGCCGTCTTCGGCGGGCCCGCGTGGGAACCCGTGGGCGACGGCGACTGGTACCTGCACCTCTTCGCCCCCGAGCAGCCGGACTGGAACTGGGACCACCCCGAGGTGCGCGAGGACTTCCTCACCACCCTGCGGTTCTGGTCCGACCGCGGCGTCGACGGCTTCCGCATCGACGTCGCCCACGCGCTGACCAAGGACCTGAGCGAGCCGCTGCCGACGCAGGCGGAGCTGGACGCCGGCACCCTCGTCGACGGCCGGCACCCCTACGAGGACCGCGACGCCGTGCACGAGGTCTACCGCGCCTGGCGCGCGGTCTTCGAGGAGTACGACCCGCCGCGCACCGCCGTCGCCGAGGCGTGGGTCCCGGCGCACCGCCGGGCCCGCTACGCCTCGCCCGAGGGCCTCGGCCAGGCGTTCAACTTCGACCTGCTGATGGACGACCCGGACGCCGGGCAGTTCCGGCGCACCGTCGAGGAGAACCTGGCGCTCGCCCGCGAGTCGGGGACGTCCTCGACGTGGGTGCTGTCCAACCACGACGTCGTCCGCCACGCCACGCGCTACGCGCTGCCCGCGGGCACCGACCTCCAGGCGTGGCTGCTGAGAGGGGGCACCGACCCGGCGCCCGACGTCGAGCGGGGCCTGCGCCTGGCCCGCGCGGCGACCGCCCTGGTGCTCGCCCTGCCCGGCTCCACCTACCTCTACCAGGGCGAGGAGCTGGGCCTGCCCGAGGTCGCCGACCTCGACGCCGCCGACCTGCAGGACCCGACCTGGGTCCGGTCGCAGGGCACCGAGAAGGGCCGCGACGGCTGCCGCGTCCCGCTGCCGTGGAGCGCGTCCGGGCCCGCCCTGGGCTTCGGCGACGGGTCCCCGCACCTGCCCCAGCCCGCGTGGTTCGCGGACTACGCCGTCGAGCGGCAGGAGGGCGAGGCGACCTCGACCCTCGCGCTGTACCGGCGTGCGATCGCCCTCCGCGCCCGCCTGCAGAGCCCGGAGACCCTCGAGTGGGCCGACGACGTGCCCGCGGGTGTGGTGCAGTTCCGCCGCCCCGGCGGGTGGACGTCGGTGACCAACCTCGGCACGAGCCCCGTGCCGCTGCCCGCCGGCCGCGTCGTGCTCTCCAGCGGCCCGCAGACCGAGGACCAGCTGGCCCTCCTCACCGAGCTGCCCGGCGAGACGACCGCGTGGCTCGTGACGCCCTCCACCTGACGGCCCCCGCCCCGGCGACACCGACGTCGCCGGGGCACCCCCACCCCCCGGGAGACGACGACGTGCCCACTGCCCCAGCCCCCCTCAGCCGGCGGGCGCTGCTGCGCGCCACCGGCGCCGGCCTCGCGACGGCCGCCCTCGCCGGGTGCGGCGACCCCACCTCCGCGGCCGGGCGCAGCAGCGTCCGCTTCTTCCAGAACAAGCCCGAGGTGATCGAGTACTTCGCGGCGCTGGTCGCGGAGTTCGACGCCGCCCAGGACCGCGTGCAGGCGGTCCACGACTCCTCGCAGACGCCCCTGGTGCCGCAGTTCGTCCGCAACGCCCCGCCGGACCTGGCCGCCTGGAACTACAACCTGGAGGTCGGGGGCTACGTCTCGACGGGCGTCCTCACGGACCTCTCGGACCTGCCCGAGGCGCAGCGCGTCGACCCCAAGTACCAGTCCCTGGTCGACCAGTTCGCCCGCAACGGCGGCGAGACGAACGTGCTGCCGTACTCGGTCACCTCGGCCGGCGTCATCTACAACGCCCGCCTGTTCGAGCAGAACGGCGTCGCGGTGCCCCAGACGTGGAGCGAGCTCGTCGCGGCCTGCCAGACCTTCCGCGCCGCCGGGGTGACGCCGCTCTACCTCACCGCGCAGGAGGTCTGGACGCTGCAGCAGGGCCTGTTCGACTACTGCACGGGCAGCGCCGTCGACGTGGCGGGGTTCTTCGCGGACCTGCGGGCCCAGGGCACCGACGCCGGGCCCGACGCCGACGTCTCGTTCTCGAAGGTGTTCGCGGAGGCCGCGGAGAAGATGGTCGAGCTGGCCTCCTACGCCAACCCCGACTCCGCGAGCCGCGCCTACGCCGACGGCAACCTGGCCTTCGGGCGGGGTGAGGCGGCCATGTACCTGCAGGGCCCGTGGGCCCTGGGCGAGGTCTCCAAGGTGGACCCGGCGCTGCCGCTGGGCACCTTCCCGCTGCCGATGACCGAGGAGCCCGGGCAGGCCGCGGCCCGCGTGAACCTCGACCTGGCCCTCTGGATCCCCACGGCCTCGCAGGAGCAGGGCGCAGCGCGCACCTTCCTGCAGTGGCTCATGGGCCCCAAGGTCATCGCCCGCTACAACGACGACAACCTCGCGACGTCACCGCTGCGCGACGCCGCCCCGCTGCAGGACCCGCGCCTGGTGGGCCTGCAGCCCGCGCTCGACGCCGGCCGCATCTACCAGGGCGCCAGCACCTACGTCCCGCAGTCGATCCCCGTGGGGAACTACCTGCAGGACGCCGTGCGCACCGGGGACGGCGGGCAGCTGCTGCGCCGCATCGACGAGGACTGGGCGCGGCTCGCCGCCCGCTCGGCCGCCTGACCCGCCCACGACCGAAGGAGATCTCGTGGCCACCACCGCAGCCCCGTCCTCGCGCGGGGAGTCCCCGCGCGGGAGGTCCTCCCGCGGGAGGTCCCCGCAGCCGGACGACCTGTCCGTGACCCGCAGCCGCGCGGCCCGCCGCCGCCCCGACGGCGTGTCCTACCTGTTCCTGCTGCCCGCCATCGTGCTGTTCACGGTGTTCATCACCCTGCCCGCGCTGGCCGGGGCGTTCATCTCCCTCACCGACTACGTCGGGTTCGGCGAGTGGCGCTTCCTCGGCCTGGCCAACTACGCCGTGCTGTTCACCGACCCGAACGTGCTGCAGTCCTACGGCTTCACCATCGGGTTCTCCGTCGTCACCGTGGTGCTCGTCAACGTCGTGGCGCTCGTGCTGGCCCTGGGGCTCAACGCCCGCATCAAGCTCAAGACGGCCCTGCGCGGCGCGTTCTTCCTGCCGATGGTCGTGTCGGGCATCGTCATCGCCTTCGTCTTCAACTACCTGTTCTCCACCTCGCTGCCCGCGCTGGCCGCCACCCTGGGCCTCACCGGGCTGGAGCAGAGCCTGCTCGCGAACCCGGACCTGGCGTGGATCGCGGTCGTCCTGGTGACGGCGTGGCAGGCGGTCCCGAGCGCGCTGATCATCTACCTGGCGGGGCTGCTCGCGGTGCCCGAGGACGTGTACGAGGCCGCGGCCCTGGACGGCGCGACCGCCTGGCGGCAGTTCTGGGGCATCACCCTGCCGCTGGTGTCGGGCTACGTCGTCATCAACACCGTGCTGGGGTTCAAGAACTTCCTCAACGCCTACGACATCATCGTCGGCCTCACCGACGGCGGTCCCGGCACCGCCACGCGCAGCGTGGCGATGACGATCTTCACCGGCTTCACCAGCGGCGACTACGCCTACCAGATGGCCAACGCGGTGATCTTCTTCGTCCTCACCGTCGTCATCTCCGTCCTGCAGCTCCAGATCATCCGCCGCCGAGGAGTGTCGCTCTGATGGTCACCGTCGACCCCGCACGTGTCGCCTCCCGCGGCGTCCGTCCCCAGCGCCCCCTCCAGGTCGTCGGCCGCCGCCGGCGGGGCCGCGGCTGGGGCCTGACCGCGCTGCTGCTGCTCGCGGCCCTGACCGTCCTCGTGCCGCTCTACTTCGCCGTCGTCATGGCGTTCAAGACGCCCGAGCAGGCCGTCGCCGGCACGGGGTTCGCCCTGCCGTCGCCGCTGAACTGGGGGAGCTTCGCCGACGCGTGGACCCTCACGGGCTTCGCCCGCGCCTTCCTGGTCTCGGTGGCCGTCAGCGCCGTGAGCGTCGCGGGCGTGCTGCTGCTGGCCTCCTGCGCCTCGTACGCGATCGTGCGCAACTGGGAGCACCGGCTGTTCCGCTGGTCCTACGTCTACCTGCTGGCCGCGATGTTCATCCCCTTCCCGGTCGTGGCCCTGCCGCAGGTCAAGCTCACCGCGGTGCTCGGGCTGGCCAACCCGGGCGGGGTGGCGCTGCTGCACATCATGTTCCAGCTCTCGTTCAGCGTGCTGCTGTACTCCGCGTTCCTGCGCTCGATCCCGGCCGAGCTCGAGGAGGCCGCCCGCATGGACGGCGCGAGCACGTGGCAGGTGTTCTGGCGGCTGATCTTCCCCCTGCTGGCGCCCATGAACGCCACGGTCGGGATCTTCGCCTTCCTCGCCAGCTGGAACGACTACATGATGCCGTCGCTCATCACGGCCGACCAGACGCTGCAGACCATCCCGGTCGTGCAGAAGATCTTCCAGCTGGCCTTCTCCACCGACTACAACGTGGCCTTCGCGTCCTACCTGATGGCGATGGCGCCCACGATCGTCGTCTACGTGTTCGCCCAGCGCTGGGTGCTGTCCGGGGTCACGCGCGGCGCCATCAAGTGACGCGCGGCTGACGGGTCCGGCCGCCGGTCAGGGCGGCGGCGGACCAGGGGGAACCCCGCACGATCGCTGCGCGATTCCCCCTGGCGCCGAGGGGCGGGGGCGCGGACCCTGCCCTCATGACGTCCGTCGTCGCCCACCCCCTGAAGGGTCTCCGCTCGTCCCTCGCCTCCCGGCACGCGGGAGCCACCTCGGCACCGCCGCCGCTCGCGGCCGGTGCTCCCCCGGCCGCTGCTCCCCCGGCTTCCACCGGGCTGCGGGGGTGGCGGTCCGCCCTGGCGGTCGCCGCCGCCGTCCTGCTGCTCCTGCTCCTCGCGGCCGTCCTGCTCGTGGCGACGCCGCTGCCCCTGGACGGCCCGGTGCCGTCGCCGGTCCCGCAGGCACCGGCCACGCCACCGCTCGGCTGAGCGTCCGCGGCGGGAGCGGTCCGCGGCGGGCCTCAGCGCAGGGCGAGCAGCAGCTGCTCGGCGATGACCTCGCCAGCGGCGGCCCCGGCCGCGTCCACCAGGACGACGCCGGGGTCGTCCCAGCCGCTGCGCAGCAGCTCCCCGTGCCCCGGGCGCCAGGCGCGCTCGGCCGCGAGGAGCAGGTCGACGTCGAGCAGCGAGTCACCGGCGCCGACGAACCCGCGGGCGCCGCGGCGCCGCACCACCTCGGCCACGGCGGCCGACTTCGTCAGGGCCCGGGGCACGGCGTAGAGCTTGCGGCCCTGTAGCGAGACGCCGTAGCCCCAGCCGTCGAGCAGCGCGGTGAGCTCGCCGAGGCGCGGCCCCTCCAGCGGGGGCCGCTGGCCCTCGCGCAGGACGACGTAGGCGAACAGCCCCTCGACGCTGCGGACCGCGGGGTCCCCGGAGCCTGGCACCAGGGCCTGCAGCTCCGCGGCGAGCCGCGCGAGGACGTCGTGGACGGCGGGTAGCGCCTGCGCCGCGGCCAGGTTGCCGCGCACCTGCGCCGTCCAGGCCGCGTCCGCGACGCCGTCGACGAGCAGGACCCCGCCGTTGGCGCACACCGCGAGGCGCGGCGGTGCCGCGGGCCAGCGGATGCGCGCGTACTGCGCCGGCGTCCGCGTCGTGACGGGCAGGAAGTCGCCCGTGGCGACGAGGTCGGCGAGCAGGGCCCACGCCCGCGGGGTGACCCAGGAGATGGTGCGCCCCTCGTACTCCTCCACGGCCACGAGGTCCGCGACGTCGCGGGCCGAGGACCGCTCGGAGAAGACGAGGGTCTGGTCGAGGTCGCTGGCGGCGAGCAGGCTCACACGGCCCGCCCGTCGGCGCCCGTGGCCCCGCGCGTGAACCGGGGGTGGATGAGGCCGACGGCGCTGTAGGCCAGCCCGGGCACCTCCTCGACGGGGACACCGCGCTGGTCGGCGAGCAGCCGCACGTGGGAGAGGTCGCCGGGGTGGCCGAGCTCGGCGTCCGGGCGCACGAGGACCCGCCACGGCACGCGGCGCAGCAGCACCCGGGTCGTCTCCCCCACCCCGGGCTTCACGAGGTTCACGTCCCCGATCTCGTAGCGCTGCGAGATGTCCTCCACGGCGGCCCACCCCGAGAACGTCGCGGTGCGCTCGCCCGCCTGCACCGCGTCAGCCGCGGCGGGCACCTCGGCGGTCACGTCGTCGAACAGCATCGAGACGGCGTCGCGGAACTCCCCCGACACGTCGGCGGGCGCGAGGTCGGCGTAGAACTTCGCGCCGTGGAACTGCCCGGGCCGCAGCAGCCGGTCGTTGAGGACCGTGCGGCTGACGAGGCCGGACACCGTGGAGTTCAGGCACGCCGAGGGGATGAGGTAGTCCTCCCGGGTCCCGTACGTCCGCACGCAGGACCCCGGGTCGGCGAGGACGGCGAGGTCGTCGGAGAACCCCGGCACCCCGGAGTCGAGCAGGGCCTGCGTGAGCTCGCGGACGATCGCGCCCTTGCCCGTCCAGCCGTCGACGAACACCACCGAGGCCGGGTCGTGGTGGGCGGCGAGCCAGCGCAGCGCGACGACGTCGAGGCCCCGCCCGCGCACGATCGACACGGCGCGGTGCGGCCAGTCCAGGCCCGAGCGCGCGGCCCAGCGGCGCAGCAGGACCCCGACGGGGGTGCCGGCCCGCGCCAGGGAGGCGAGGACGACCTCCTCGCCCCGCTCACGGCGCAGCAGCTCGGCGACGACCCCGACGCCGAGGGCCACCCGCCGCGCCGAGCGCTGCAGCGCCTCGCCGAACAGGGCCTGGTACTCCGCGCTGGGCTGGTACTCCACGGGCAGGGACTCGGCGTAGTGCGCGCCGCCGGACTGCACGGCCTCCTCGCGCTCCTCGGCCGGGGCCTCCAGCGCGACGCCCGAGAGGTCGGTGAGCAGCCAGCTGACCTCGTCCGCCGCGTACGAGCCGAACGCGGGCCCGACCAGGGGCTCCGGCAGCCCGGCGGCCGAGCCGGTCCGAGGGGTGGAGGCGGGCGGTACGGCGGTCACGGGGAGGCCTCCGGGGTGGTGGGCGGGTCGTCGGGCAGCGTCACCAGCAGCAGCCGGTGCGCGAGGGGGCGCAGCGCGGCCAGCACCCCGTCGGGGGCCGCGAGCGCCGCCGGGTCGCAGGACGCGTCCACGACCAGCACGCAGACCGCCCAGGGCCCGCCGGGGCGGGAGACGTTGTGCGCGTAGCGCGGGCCGGGGCCGTCGACGGGCGCGTCGGCGCTGCGGAAGGCGACCGAGGAGCGCACGGCGTAGCCGGGGTCGTCGACGGCGAGCACGGGCGAGCGGGTGGTCGAGCTCGAGCGGACCTCGCGGCCGGGGCCGGCGAGCCCGACCGCGAGCAGCTGCGGGACGTGCAGCAGCTCCTCCGAGCCCAGGACGAGCACGGGCCCGGGGCCCGGGCCGACGGCCGCGCCGACCTCGGCGACCAGCCCGGGCAGCGCGGCCACGAGGGCCTCGCGGGCCGCGGGTGACGTCCCGTGCCGGGCGGTCAGCGGCACCCCGGCGGGCCAGCGCGGCCGCACGTGCTCGACGTCGGCGGGCACCGCGCGGGGCCGCGGCACGGGCGCGGGCGGTGCGGCCGCGACGAGCGCGCTGCCGGCGGCGAGGACGCCGTCGGGCAGCACGACGGAGCCCTCGACGAGACTCACGACGTCGATGCGGGTGCCGAGCCGGGCCGCGAGGCCGGCCAGCCGGGCGCGGTCGGCGGGTCCGCGGGCGTCCAGCAGGCCGGCGACGACGTAGTGCCGGCGCGGGGTGCGGGCGTGCAGGACCTCCAGCGTGTTCGCCACCGTACGACCGGTCGAGAGCTCGTCGTCGACGAGCACCAGCGGCGCAGCGGGGTCCGCGAGCGCCCGCAGCACCGCGGCGTCGGTGGGCAGCAGCTGGTGGCCGGTGGCGTGGGAGTGCTCCTCCTCGAAGCCCGCGTAGCCCGCAGCGGCCGGGACCGCGCGCCGCGTGGAGTGCAGGCACGGGCCGCCGAGCGCGTCGGCGACGCCCTGGCCGAGGCCCGTCGCCGTCTCGGCGTAGCCGATGACCAGCGCGTCCGGCCGCGCGGGCGGGCGGACGCTGGCCGCGAGGACGTCCGCGGCGGCGGCGCCGTCGCCCGCGAGCGCCGCCCGCCACCGGGCGGTCGTCGGCCCGGGGGCGTCCGGCACACCCAGCGCCTGGGCGACGCGCCCGCCGAGGCGCAGCGCCGCGGCCCGCACGAGCTGCGGGTCGGTGGGCACGTGCTTGCCGAGGACCCGGGAGACGAGCAGGTGGGCGCGGCGCGGGTTGCGGCGCAGCGCGAGCCCGAGCAGGTCGTGGACGTCGAGGCCGTCGGCCCCGGGGGCGCCGGTGAGCTCCAGGCCGAGGCGCTCGCTCACCCAGCCCCCGGACCACACCGGCTCGGCGGGACCGGCCGGGGGGCGGGAGTCCAGGCTCACCCGCCCGCCGCCTTGATGGCGACGGTCGCCTCGTCGAGGGCCTTGAGGACCTGGACGTAGGTGACGCCCTCGCACGCGACGCCGAACGCGTCCGCGCGCGCGAGCACGCGCTCGGCCCACGCCCGGTGCGGCCCGGCCTCGTTCATCTTGTTGCGGTAGGAGGAGCGCATGGCGCCGCCGGAGACCTGGCCCACGACGTCGGAGGCGTCGGTCCAGTCCTCGTGGGTGACGACCGACATGGCGTGCACGACGGCCACGTGCGAGGGGTGGATGACGGTCTTGCCCTGCAGGCCGTTGACGGTGTCCAGGACGATCTCGCGCACGAGCCCGTCGAGGTCGTCGTCGATGAGCTGCTCGCGCAACTCCTCGGCCCCGGACTCGGCGAAGGGGCCCGGCGACAGGACGCTGCGGAACACCCGCTCGCCCGTGCCGAAGTGCTCCCAGACGGGCGCGGTGATCGGGTGGCCCGTCCCGTCCGCCCGGCCCAGGACGTTGACGACGTCACCGAGGACGTCGGCGACGACGCGGACGTCCCACACGGTGCTGCCGCGCGGGCGGCGCAGGCCGTAGGCCGCCGACAGGTCGGTGGCACCCGTGCGCACGGCCAGGACGAGGTCGCGGTTGGCGTCGAGGACCTCGCGGATGCGGAACAGCGCCTCGTGCCGGGTGTCCAGGTGGGCGACGTCGCGGCTCTCCAGCACCGGCATGGCCCACAGCCGCCGCCCCGCCAGGTCCGAGGCCCGACGCACCGCGGCCAGCCAGTCGGCGGGGTCGGGCTGCCCCGCGCCGCCGAACTTCGGCAGCACGAACCCGAGCAGGCAGTCCAGGCCCACGCCCGCACGCTCGACGACGCTGAGCAGCTGCTCGGGCGTGCGGGTCCGCACGAACAGCATGAGCGGCGGGTCCTCGCGCCAGCCGGGCGTGCGGGCCAGCCCGGTCAGCTCGCGCACGAGGATCTCCTCGGCCTCGGCGACGCGATCGTCGGGGACGGAGTCCTCCAGGCACGCCACCGCGCTGACCGAGCCGCGCCGGGCCAGGCGCAGCAGGTCACCCGCGAGCCGCTGGCGGGTAGCGGGGCAGTAGATGGTGGCGCCGAGCGCGACGGCGAGCTGGTCGCGGCCCGCCGTAAGGTCGACGGGTCGCGGCGGCACGCAGAAGAGGCGCTCGAGCTGCTCAGGGCTCAGCGTGGAGAAGTGACGCACCGGGGGGCGCCTGCCGCGGTCTTCGCGCGGCTCAGAGGAAGGGGACGACGGCGGGGACGAGGTCCTTGACGGTCCGCCCCGTCGCGATCGCGCCGATGGCCGTCATGGCCCACCCGGACCCGTCGCGCGCGACCTTGGCCATGACCTGCGCGTTGTGCTTCCCGGACCCGCTGAGCTCGTAGCGGGCGATCTCCGTCGGCTGCGGGCCGGCGGCGTCCAGCAGGCGGCAGAACGCGTTCTCGATCTGCGTGAAGTCCTGCCCCGTGAAGCTGTTGACCGTGAAGACGAGGCTGGTCACCGCGGCGGGCACGGCCGTGAGGTCGACGATGATCGACTCGTCGTCGCCCTCGCCCGCGCCGGTGCGGTTGTCCCCCGTGTGCGTGACCGAGCCGTCGCGGCTGCGCAGCTGCTGGAACCAGACCTGGTCGACGAGCGCCCCGCGGGCGTCGAAGAGCAGGCACGACGCGTCGAGGTCGACGTCGATCGACTTCCTGCGCCCGAAGAGGCCCTTGGCGCTGGCGTCCCAGCCCAGGCCCATGACGACGCGCGTGAGCTGACCCCCGCCGGACTTCTCCAGCGACAACCGCTGTCCCTTGGCCAGGCTGACCGACATGCCTACCTCCTCGTCGTGCGCGCAGGTGCGCGCGGCTGTGCGTGCCCTCGCAGGGAGGACGTCTGGTCGGGGCGCTCCGTTCCGCGCTCAGGCGGTGCGGGGCGTCGTCCCGCCCGGGCCCCACTCGAGGTCGTCGAAGCCGTAGGCGGCGGCGACCTCGGCCTGGGGGCCGGGGAAGAACTCGTTCTCGCGGCGGACCACGAGGTCGCCGGCGACGTGGTGCACCGAGGCGAGCGCGCAGGTGCGCGCCCCCGCCGGGGCACCGGCCGCCCACATCTGCAGCCGGCTGCCGTCGCGGCGCCGCACCGTCAGGTGCGGGGCCAGCGCCGCGAAGTCGGGCGCCTGCTCGTTCGTGGAGTACAGGTAGAGCACGAGGCGCCGCAGGACGTCCACGTGGCGGCCGTCGACGAGGAGCTCCTCCCCCGCCTCCTCGCTGCGCGGGCCGAGCCGCAGCACCTGCCGCGCGCCGTACCCCGGGGCCATGAGCAGGTCACCGAGGGACTGCACCGCCCCCGAGTGACGGTCCTGCGTCTCCCACAGGCACCCGAGGTGAACATCGGTGGAGCGTTGCAGCCCGCGCGCGGTCACCTGCCGCTCCCACTGCAGGAGGATCCGCAGCGTGCCGCCCTCGCGCTGGGCGGCGGTGACGGTCGTGACGGGCGTCTCGTCGTCGAGCACGAGGCGCTCCTCGGACACCCGCGCCCGTCCCACCTCCGCGAGCGAGGGCGGTGGGGCGACGGGCGCCGTGCGGGCCGGGGCCGGCCGCACCGGTGCGGGCCGGACCGGTGGGGCCGGCGAGGTGGCGGGGGGTGTGGCCGGCGCGGGCGACGCCGGACGGACCACCGG
>NZ_VWPY01000042.1 GCF_011839805.1 Kineococcus rubinsiae
GCGCGCCGGGCGGGGCGCCGACGGCGGCGCGGGCACGCGGGCCAGCGCGAGGACGGCCGCGGCGAGCAGCGCCCCGGCCAGGGTGACGCCGAAGCTGACCAGGGGCGCTCCACCGAGGGCGGCGAGACCCAGGGTGGGCGCGTCGGCCTGGGAGAAGGCGAGCTTGCCCCACGGGAACCCCTCGAACGGCTGGCGCTCGGCGAGGGCCTCCACGGCGATCCAGCCGCACGCCACGGCCAGCGGGCCGAGGCCCCAGCGGGCGCGCTGCAGGCGGGGCAGGAAGAAGCCCAGGACGGTGTAGAAGCCCGCGCACGCGGTCGCCAGGGCGAACCACGGCAGCAGCCCCACGTACGTCCCGCTCCACGCCACGTGCGGGATCGAGAACGCCCACCCGAAGGCGAGTCCCAGCAGGGCCCCGCGGCGGGCGCGCGCGGCGTGGGTCGCGAGGCTCAGCAGCGCGACGGCGAGGGGGGCGGCGATCCACCACCCCGAGTCCGACGCGCTTCCGGGGAAGGCCGCCCACGCGGCGAGGCCGCCGAGGACCGCCAGGGGCAGCGAGGCGAGCAGCGGCAGCGGGGCCGGCGGGGCGGGTCTCACCGGACGAGGGTACGTGGCGCACCTGGGTGCTGGAACGACGTGGTCCGGGAGCGAGGTGGGCTGTGGGGACGGAGGTGGGGGCGGGTACCCGCCGGGACCGAGGTCCCGGCCGGCACGCCCCACGAGGGGCTGGCCGGGCCCGCGGCGCCCGTCGTGCCGTCGCACGCCCCGCTGGCCACGAGGCGCGCGCCGTTGTCTAGGGGCGCGCGGACCCGACCTCGCCCACATCCGACCCGTCCGTCCCCCGAGCCGTCGCAGGTGGTGCGGCTGCGACGGCACCCGGGCACGGGCCTGGCCGGTCTTCCTCGTCGTGGACTGCGCTGTCGAAGCTACTCGGACCGCGGGGGGTGTCAACCGTCCCGTGACCTGCGGCGACGTCCGTCGGTGCAGGTCACGGCGGTGCAACGGCGGGGCCGCGGGACGAGCTCCCCGGCGTGTCGTTCGGCGTGTCGCAGGGTGATCACTTCATCACGCGGCGTCGCGCGTCGTCACGCCGTCCGGTCGTGCAGGACGACGCCGTCGAGGACCGTGCGCCGGCACTCCGGCGCCGGCACGCCGGGTGAGAGGTCGGGCAGCCCGGGCGTGCCGGAGCGCTCGTCGGTGCTCCACGCCGCGAGGCGCCCGTCCGGGGCCTGGACCAGGAGGTCCCCCGCGGCCCACACCGCGTAGCTGGCGGGCGCGCCGGGGCGCAGCGCCCCCGGGTGCCCGGTGCGGGCGACGCGGTGCCCGCCGCGGGTGTGGGCCAGGAAGGCCGCCCGCACGGACGTCGCGTGCTCGGGGGTGCGGTGGAAGGCCGCGGCCCGCACCGCGCCCCAGGGGTCCAGCGGGGTCACGGGGCTGTCGGAGCCCAGCGCGAGCGGCACGCCCGCGGCGGCCAGCGCCGCGAAGGGGTGCAGCGCGCGGGCGCGCTCGGGCCCCAGCCGCGCCGCGTAGGCCCCGTCGGGACCGCCCCACGCCGCGTCGAAGGCCGGCTGCACCGACGCCGCGATCCCCAGCCGCGCGAGGACCCCGACGGCGTGCTCGTCCACCGCCACGGCGTGCTCGACGCGGTGCCCCGCCGACGCCACGGCCGGGGTGCCGAGGTCGGCCTCGACCTCCTCCAGCGCCGCGCACAGGACGTCCAGCGCCTCGTCGCCGATGGCGTGGAACCCGGCGGGGACCCCCGCCCGGGTGCAGGCGTGCAGGTGGTCGCGCAGCTGCGCGACGCCCATCTGCAGGCTCCCGCGGTGCCCGGGTGCGTCGGCGTAGTCCGCCCGCAGCCGCGCCGTGCGCGAGCCGAGGGCCCCGTCGACGTTGAGGTCGCCGCCCAGGCCCGCGAGCTCGACGCCCTCCGCGGCCGCGGCGGCCAGCAGGTCGCGGACCTCCTCGACGCTGGCGGCGGCCTCGGCCCGGTAGGGCACGACGTCGGGCAGCGCCTCGCGCCCCGCCGCGTGCTCCCCCGCGGCCCCGGCCCCGGCGAGGGCGACGAGGGCCGCCAGGTCCCCCGGGCCGCTGATGTGCGGCCCCGACATCTCGTGCACGGTCGCGATCCCGACGCTCGCGGCCTGACGCAGCGCCGACCGCTGCGCGCGCTCGCGGTCCGCGGGGCCGAGGATGCGCCAGCGGGCGTCGCGCGCCGCGTGGTGCGCGTCGAGGGTGACCCACCCCTGCGGGTCCCAGCCCGCCGTCCCGGCCAGCTCCGCGATCGCGGCCAGCGAGCTGGAGACCAGCGCGGAGTGCACGTCGATGCGGGACAGGTACACCGGCGCCCCTCCGGCGGCGACGTCCAGCTGCTCGCGGGTGGGGCGCCCGTCCGGCCACGCCGAGTCGTCCCAGCCGTGGCCCAGGACCGCGCTCGCCCCGCCGCGCACCGCGGCGGCCACGGCGTCCAGCACCTGCCGGCCGCTGCGGGCCCCGGTCAGGTCGAGCCCGGTCAGGAGCAGGCCCGTCTCCGTGGTGTGCACGTGCGCGTCGACGAAGGCCGGGGTGACCAGGGCGCCGTCGAGCTCGACGACCTCGTCGCCCTCGCGCGTCCAGGGCCCCGCGGCCTCGTCCGCGCCGATCCAGGCGATGGAACCGCCTTCGACGACCATCGCGGTCGCGAAGGGGTCGCTGGGGCTGTAGATCGCGCCGCCCCGGTAGAGCCGGCGCGCAGGAGGAGTGGCCACCCCGGCAGGCTAGGCCGGACCGCCGACGCGCGGGGAGCCGCGTCCCCGGGTGGGGGACGCGGCTCCTCGATCGGGTCCCGGTGGGGACCCCGGCTGCTCGATCCGGTTCAGCTCTGGACGGGTCAGCTGTGAACGAGTCAGCTCTGCGCGGGAGCCGCGGCCCCCTGCATCGCCGCCATGCCCGGCATCTCCGTGACGCTGGCCGGGTCGGGGACGGCCACGGCGACGTCGGAGCCCCAGTCGTAGAAGTCCGTGGAGACCTTCACGGTCGAGCCCTGGGCGGTGATCTCCTCGACGACGCGCACGGGGCGGTTCTGGTCGTCGACGTAGAGGGTGAAGGGGATCGAGGTGATCCCGGCCTCGGTGATCGCCTGCTGCGCCTCGGGCGTCTTCTGCTCGGCGGGCAGCTGGTCGTAGGCCTTCTGCACGTCGATGGTGCCGGCGTAGCCCTTGGCCTCGACCCCGCGCACCGTGGTGCCCGGGACCTCCTTCACGTCGGAGGCCGCGGCCTGCAGCTGCTCCAGCTGCTTGGCCGGGTCGACGGTGGAGGTGTCCAGGCCCTGCTGCGCCAGCGCATCCAGCGGCACCTCGATCCACTGCCCGGCCGCCGTCAGCGGGGCGCCGGAGAGGTAGGCCGTCCCGTCCACCAGGCGCAGCGTCACGGCGGTGCCGCCGGCCTGCTGCGGCAGCGTGAGCTTCATCTCGAACGCCTGCGTGGCGGCGTCGAAGGCGCCCTCCCCCGTGACGGCCACGGCCTGGCCCTGCGCGGTGCCGGAGACGTCGAGGGCGAACTTGGCACTGCCGGCCTCCTTCGACTGCTGCGAGCTGGCCTGCACCACCTGGAAGGCGCTGAGCTGGGTGGCGGGCGAGGCCACCGACGGGGCCGCCGCGGAGTCGCCGCCGCTGCTGCAGGCGCCGAGGCCCAGGGCGAGCACGGCCGCCCCAGCGACGGAGAAGGAGGCGAGACGTCCCCTGCTCCAGGTCTTCGTGGTCCGGTTGCGCGTCGTGGTCTGCACTGCTGCTCCTCCGTCGGTGCTGTCCGGACGGCCCGGTCTCGGCCGGGCCCCCGGTCGTCGGTCCCCCGACGATGTGACCAGCATGCGCCTGCGGGCGCTCGCCGGTATCCCTCGTTCGGTGGCACCAGCATCGGCGGTGCGACGGACCCCCGCCCCGGCGGCCGGCGACCCTGTGCGAGAGCTCCACGGATCCCCCGTCCCTCCTGCGAGGATCGCCGGGTGCCCTGCCTGATGCTCCTGGACTCCGCGTCGCTGTACTTCCGCGCCTTCCACGGCGTCCCGGACTCCCTGACGGCCCCGGACGGCACCCCCGTCAACGCCGTGCGCGGCTTCCTGGACTCGATCGCCTACCTGCTGACCCAGCACCGCCCGACGCACCTCGTCGCCTGCTGGGACGACGACTGGCGCCCCGCGTTCCGCGTCGAGGCGCTGCCCTCCTACAAGGCGCACCGCGTCGCCGCCGACGGCGGGGAGGACGCCCCGGACGCGCTGGGCCCGCAGGTGCCCGTCATCGTCGACGTCCTCGCCGCCCTCGGCATCGCCCGCGTCGGCTGCCCGGGCTTCGAGGCCGACGACGTCATGGCCACCCTCGCGACGCGGGCCGCGGCGCGCGGCAGCGACGTGGACGTCGTGACGGGCGACCGCGACCTCTTCCAGCTCGTCTCCGACGCCGACGCGGGCGGCCCGGCCGTCCAGGTCCTCTACGTCGGGCGCGGTGTGCGCAAGCTCGAGGTCGTCGACCTCGCCTGGCTGCGGGCGAAGTACGACGTGGACTCCGGTCAGGCCTACGCCGACATGGCCGTCCTGCGCGGGGACCCCTCCGACGGGCTGCCGGGCGTCGCCGGCATCGGCGAGAAGACCGCGGTGGGGCTGCTGCGCCGCTTCGGCGACCTGGCCGGGGTGCAGGCGGCCGCGCAGGACCCTGCGAGCGACCTGTCCGGGGGGCAGCGCACCAAGCTGCTCGACGCGGCCGGGTACCTCGCCGCGGCTCCCCTGGTCGTGCGCACCGTCCGCGAGGCGCCGGTGGCCGAGGTCGAGGGGCTCGTCCCGACGCAGCCCGCGGACGTGGACGCGCTCGGCGAGCTCGTGCACCGCTGGGGCGTGCAGAGCAGCGTCGAGCGGGTCCTGGTGGCGCTCGCGTCCCTGCGCTGACCCTCCCTCAGGTGAGGGAGGTGTGCGCCACGACCCCGCGGCGCACGCGGTCGACGGCCTCGCGCGCCGCCCGCCGCACGCCCTGGTCGGTGGCCGCGGCGGCGATCTGGTCGAGCAGGTCCACCAGCTGCTTGCAGCGGCGGACGAAGTCGCCCGCCGCGAGGTCGGCGTCGCGCAGCACCTCGTCGAGGCGGTGCCCCGACGCCCACCGGTGCACGGCCCACGCCAGCCCGGCGTCGGGCTCGCGGGTCACGGGGACCTTGTGGGCCTCCTCGCGGTCGGTCAGCTCGCTCCACCAGCGGGTGGTGGCGGCGATGGCGTCCTCCGCGCGGCGGGGCACGCGGTCGGCCTGACCGCCCTCGTCGCGCCGGGACTCGTTGATCAGCGCGGAGACCGCGGCGGCCAGGTTGGCGGCGTCCAGGCCGTCCCAGACGCCGTGGCGCAGGCACTGCGCGACGAGCAGGTCGGTCTCGGCGTTCAGCCGGCGCAGCGCGAGGCCCTCGGGGGTGACGGCCAGGCCGTCCGGGGTGAGGTAGCCGAGCTCGGCGAGGAGGTCGCAGACGCGGTCGAAGGTGCGGGCGATCGTGCCGGTCCGGCCCTCGACGCGGTGCTGCAGCTGCTGCGTGTCGCGGCGCAGCTTCTCCTCGCGCACGGCCCAGCGGGCGTGCTCCTCGCGGTCGGCGCAGCCGTGGCACGGGTGCGCGCGCAGGCGCTGGCGCAGCTCGGCGAGCGTCGCGTCCTCGTCGGCCCCGGAGGGGGGCCGGCGGCGGCGGGGGACGTCGCCGCCGCCCACGTCGGCGAGGGCGTTGCGCAGCGAGGAGACGAGGTCGCGGCGCTCCTGGGGGCTGCGCCAGTTGAAGCTCTTCGGCACCCGCACGCGGGCGACCGGGTCGACGACGGCCCCGAACTCGCTGCCGGAGATGGTGCGGACCTGCCGGTCCTGCGTGAGCACGCGCGGCGCGGGACCGTCGAAGCCCTTGCCGTCGGCGAGGTCGAGCACGACCGCGAACTGGGCGCGGCGGCCGCTGGGCAGCCGGATCACGTCGCCGGGGGTGAGCTTCTCCACCGACTGCGACGCCTCGGCGCGGCGCTCGGCGGCGCCCGCGCGCGAGAGCTCCCGCTCGCGGTCGCCGATGGCCTGGCGCAGCGCGAAGTACTCGCCGAAGTCGCCGAGGTGGCAGGTCATGGCCTCGCGGTAGCCGGCCAGGGCCTCCTGCTGGTGGCGGATCTGCTGGGCCTGCCCGACGACGGCCCGGTCGGCCTGGAACTGCGCGAACGACGTCTCGAGGATGTCGCGGGCGGCTTCGCGGCCGACCTGCTCGACGAGGTTGACGGCCATGTTGTACGTCGGGCGGAAGCTGGAGCGCAGCGGGAACGTGCGGCGCGAGGCGAGCCCGGCGACGGCCTCGGGGTCGGTGCCGGGGGCCCAAAGGACGACGGCGTGGCCCTCGACGTCGATGCCGCGCCGGCCCGCGCGGCCGGTGAGCTGGGTGTACTCCCCCGGCGTCACGTCGACGTGGGTCTGCCCGTTCCACTTCACGAGCCGTTCCAGCACGACGGACTTCGCGGGCATGTTGACGCCCAGCGCGAGCGTCTCGGTCGCGAAGACGGCCTTGACGAGGCCCGCCGCGAAGAGGTGCTCGACGGTCTCCTTGAACACGGGCAGCAGCCCCGCGTGGTGGGCGGCGAGGCCCCGCTCGAGGCCGTCCAGCCACTCCCAGTAGCCGAGCACGGCGAGGTCGGAGCTCGGGATCTCGGAGCAGCGCTCCTCGGCGAGGGCGCGGATGGTCCGCCCCTCCTCGGGGGTGGTCAGCCGCACGCCCCAGGCCAGGCACTGCTGGACGGCGGCGTCGCAGCCCGCCCGGCTGAAGATGAAGGTGATCGCCGGCAGGAGCCCCTGCCCGTTGAGCACCTCCAGGACCTGCGCGCGGCTGGCGGTGCCGCGCCGCGGGCCCTGCAGCCGGGTGCCGGAGTCGCTGCCGCCGCTGTGCGGGCCGCGCTGGTGCGCGCGGACCTCGCCGCGGCGGCGGCCGCGTCCGGAGGTGCTGGCGAGGCGGTCGGCGCGCAGCTGCTGGCGCGACATCGCGACGAGCTCGGGGTTGACCACGGCGCCGGGGACCAGGGAGCCCTCGTCGCCGCCCAGCGGGTCGCCGTCGGGGTCGGTGAACAGGTCGTACAGGCGGGTGCCGACGGCCAGGTGCTGCCACAGCGGGACGGGCCGGTGCTCGGAGACGATGACGTCGGTGTGCCCGCGCACGGTGTCCAGCCAGGCGCCGAACTCCTCGGCGTTGCTCACGGTGGCCGACAGCGACGCCACCAGCACGTCGGCGGGCAGGTGGATGATCACCTCTTCCCAGACCGCGCCGCGGAAGCGGTCGGCGAGGTAGTGCACCTCGTCCATGACCACGTAGCCGAGGCCCTGCAGCAGCGAGGACCCCGCGTAGAGCATGTTGCGCAGCACCTCCGTCGTCATGACGACGACGGGGGCCTCGCCGTTGACGGAGTTGTCGCCCGTCAGGAGGCCGACGTTCGCGGCGCCGTGACGCTGCACGAGCTCGTTGTACTTCTGGTTCGACAGCGCCTTGATGGGCGTCGTGTAGAACGCCTTGCGGCCCGTCTGCAGCGCCAGGTGCACGGCGAACTCGCCCACGACCGTCTTGCCGGCCCCCGTGGGGGCCGCGACGAGCACCCCGCGGCCGGCCTCGAGGGCCTCGCAGGACTGCACCTGGAACGGGTCCAGGTCGAAGCCGAGGGTGGCCGCGAAGGCCGCCAGCTGGGTCTGTGAGGCCACGCTGCGGCGGCGTGCCGCCGCGTAGCGTTCGGCAGGGCTCGCCATGCCGCGACCCTACGTCAGGGCGTCGGCCCTCTGCCCGTCGGCGCCGTCCGTGCCCGGGAGGCGGCGGTGCTCAGGCGAGGACCCGCAGCGCCCCGGGCACGACCTCGCACGTGACGGGCAGGCGGCCGGTGGGCTCGCCGTCGGCGTGCGGGCGGGGGGCGGCGGAGCCCTCCCGCAGCTCCAGGCGCACGGTGCGCGCGCGGTGCACGTGCACGGCGGGGTGGTCGAGGTGGCGCCCGGAGCGCACGCGCGGGAACACCGTCAGGGCGCGGTGGGCGGGCAGCCGGTCGACGACGACGACGTCGAGGAGGCCGTCGGCGGGGTCGGCGTGCGGCGCCATCTGCAGGCCACCGCCGTAGGAGCGGGTGTTGGCGACCGCCACGAGGAGGGCGTCGACGTCGAGGACCCGCTCCCCGTCGAGGACGACGCGCAGCGCGATCGAGCGCACGCGCGCGAGCTCGGCGACGGCCGCGAGGGTGTAGCGGGAGGGCCCCGACGGCCACCGCCAGGCGTTGGCGCGCTCGTTGATGAGGGCGTCGACCCCCGAGGCCAGGATGCTGACGAACCAGCCGTCACCCTCCGCGGTGCGCACGCGCACGGCGTCCACGGTGCGGGCCCGGTCCTCGCGCAGGGCGGTGGAGACCCGCTGGACAGCGAGGGCGGGGTCGCCCAGCTCCAGGTCGAGGCCGCGCGCGATGTCGTTGCCGGTGCCCGCGGGGACGATGCCGAGCGCGGTGCCCGTGCCGGCGACGGCCTCGACGGCCGCGTGGACGAGGCCGTCCCCGCCGACCACGACGACGGCCTCGAGGTCGTGCACCTCCGCGGCGAGGCGCGCGCGGGCGTCCGCGAGGTCGGCCCCGGTGAGGTCGACCACCGGGTGGCCGAGCTGGCGCAGCGCACCCAGCGCCCGGCGGCCCGCGGCACGGCCTGCCCCGCGACCCGCCGTCGGGTTCACGAGGAGGCCGACACGGCCCCGGTCCACGCTCCGGTCAGCTCAGAGGGGGCTGGCGGCGTCGTCGTCGAGCTTGGAGTAGTCGTCCTGCGGGGCGTTGCGCACCCGGCGCCGGTCGTTCATGACGCAGATGAAGATGGCGACGCCGAACAGCACGATCATCGGGCAGGCCATGACGATCATCGTCAGGGCGTCCGGCGTCGGGGTGAAGACGGCCGAGAACAGGAAGCAGAGGAAGACGACGATGCGCCACTGCTTCAGCACCGCGGCACCCGGCAGCAGGCCGATGAAGTTCAGCGCGACGAGCAGCACCGGCACCAGGAAGGCGATGCCGAAGGCCAGCAGCAGCCGCATGACGAACGACAGGTAGCTGGGGGCGTCGATGTAGTTGAAGGCGCTGTTCGGCGTGAACTGCTGGATCAGCTTCATCGTGGTCGGGAGGATGTACCAGGCCAGGCCCATGCCGGCGAGGAACAGGGGCACCCCGACCGACACGAAGCCGACGGCGTAGCCGCGCTCCTTGCGGGTCAGGCCCGGGGTGATGAAGGCCCAGAGCTGGTAGATCCACACCGGGCTGGAGACGATGAGCCCCACCCACAGCGCACCCTTGAACTGGATGTCCAGGGGGCTGACGGCACCGGCGAAGTTCAGCCCGCCCCGGCCGCCGAGGCTGTTGAACGGCCTCTCGAGCGCGGGGAGGATCAGGTTCGGCCACAGCCACCAGCCACCGGCGGCACCCAGCACGACGCCGATGGCGGCGCGGAAGAGCCGCTTGCGCAGCTCGTCGAGGTGCTCGCGCAGCGGCATCCGCCCCTCGGGGTCCTTGGGGTTCTTCCGCCGCCGGAACGTCGTCGTGACAGCCACGGTCTAGACCTCGCGGGGGGTGAGGAGAGTCAGCGGTCGCGGGAGGCGCTCGACGGCTCGCCGTCGTGCGTGCCGCTCACGTGGCCGTTGACGGAGCCGTCGACGTCGCGGCGGACGACCTTGCCGGTGATCGGCTGGGCCGGCTCGTCGACCTCGTCGTCCTTCTGCATCTCCTTGACCTCGCTCTTGAAGATGCGCAGCGAGCGGCCCAGGCCGCGGGCGGCGTCGGGCATCCGCTTCGCGCCGAAGAGCAGCATGAGGACGACGACGAGAACGATGACGTGCCAAGGCTTGAGGGCGCCCATGGTTGCTCATACCTCCAGAGGGGGACGTTGCTCGAGCATCGTACGTCCATCCCCGGGCCCGCGGGCGTCACGCGCCCCGATCGGCCAGTCGAGCCAGCGGCGCAGCTCCGCCTCGGCGGCGCGCAGGCCCCCGAGGGCGGCGGGGAGGTGCACACCCGGTGCCTCGGAGGTGACGGGCCGTCCCGTGGGGCCGGAGCCGTCGACGGGACCCGTGCTGTCGTCGCGACCCGTGGCGGCGCTGACGCGGGCGAGCTGCTCCGAGGCCGCGGCCAGCTCCCGCAGCAGCGCGAGGGCGGCCTTCACGTCGCGGCGCACGAGGAGCCCGAGGACCGCCAGGGCGGCGAGGCCCAGGACGGTCCACACGAGGGCCCACAGCACGGTCGGGACCCTACCCGGGTCCGGCCGTGCGGGTCGTGCGGTGGTGCGGGTCGTGCGGTGGTGCGGGTCGTGCGGTGGGCGGGTCAGCGCACCGAGCGCTGGCCGCGGCCCGCGAGGGAGGCGAGGTCGTCGCAGGAGTCGAGGACCAGGGCGAAGTCGAGGACGTCGTCCCACGCGATGGTGGAGCCGAGCTTCTCCTCCATGGCCTCGGCCGGGATGACCCAGCGCTCGACGGACACGCCGCCGGAGACGAGCAGCGCGACGACGTCCTCGCCCGCGGGCTTGCGGACCTCGTCGGTGCACTGGGGGCAGTCGAAGGCGTAGAACGAGCGGTCCTTCACGGAGCAGACCACCAGGCGAACCTGCTTGGGGGTGAGCTCGACGTCGCCGCAGCAGGGGCAGGAAGCCTTGATGGTGGTCATCGTCGTGCACCTCTCGTCCGGGGTTGGACAGCTGTTCCGCCGTCCGACACCCACTGCTTCGGCACGACCACCGGATCCCTTGAACGACTGCGGACCCTGTTCCCACAGCGTGTCACGTCAAGACCACAGCCGGTGGGAAATGGTGCACCCGAACGGGTCGGGGCCCCCTGGACGGCCGCCTGCCCGGGCCCCCGCTAGGCCGTTCGGGGCGGTCCGCAGGCCCCTCAGGCCCCGTCGGACTCCGTGGCGTAGCCGCCGAGGGCGGCCAGGGCCGCCTCCCGGACCTCCACGCCGAGCCAGCCCGGGTCCACGACGCGGGCCCCGGCGCCCAGGCGCAGCAGGAGCCGGCGCACCCAGCGCGTGTCCGCGGTGCGCAGCCGCACCCGCAGCTGCGCCTCCTCCCAGGCGTCCTCCGGCGCCGCCTCGACGGCCTCCACCGGGTAGTAGTCGACGACCCAGGCCGCGCGGGCGGCCAGGTCGATCGTCACCACGAGGTCGTCGGGGCTGGGGCGGAACAGGTCGGAGTCGACGTCGCGCTGCTCGGCCTGCGGCGGCGGCGTCCCGTCGGCGTCCAGGACGGTGGCGGCCTCGATGCGGTCGACCCGGAACAGGCGCACGCCCTCGCTGCGGTGGCACCAGGCTTCCAGGTACCAGCGCCCGTCGACGCTGAGCAGGCGCATCGGGTCCACGTCGCGCTCGGTGCGCTCGTCGCGCGAGGGCACCAGGTAGGTCAGGTGCAACCGGCGGTGCTCGCGCAGCGCGGTGCGGGCCGTGGCCAGCGCCTGCTCCCCCGCGGCCTCGCCGAGCACCGAGCCGGCCACGCGCACGTCGACGGCGACGCTGTCGGCGGCCGCGGCCGCCTCCCCCGCCGCCTGCGAGAGCTTGGCCAGCGCCCCGTCCAGGGCCTCGCGGTCGTGCAGGCCGGGCACCTCGGCCAGGGTCCGCAGCCCGACGAGCAGCGCGACGGCCTCGTCGACCGCGAGCCGCGACGGGCGCGCGATGGCGTCGGCGTTGGAGAGGTAGACGTAGCCGGAGTCCCACTGGGCGTCGATGAGGTCGTCCGGCAGGTGCCCGGGCGTGCCGCACACGAACAGCAGCTCGAGGTCGTGGACGAGGTCGTCGGTGGACAGCCCGAAGTGCTCCGCCGCCTCCGTCAGCGCGATGCCCTGGTGGGTCAGCAGGTAGGGCACCTCGGCGAGCAGCCGGGACAGCC
This sequence comes from Kineococcus rubinsiae, assembly GCF_011839805.1. GTDB lineage: Bacteria > Actinomycetota > Actinomycetes > Actinomycetales > Kineococcaceae > Kineococcus > Kineococcus rubinsiae. The sequence goes on from NZ_VWPY01000042.1 coordinate 11,883, forward strand.
GCTCGGTGGACGCGCGGCCGCTCACGGCTGCTCCCGCAGCCCCGCGGCGCCGCGCAGGCGCCGCACGACGGCCTCGCGCAGCTCCGGCGGGTCGAGGACGACGACGTCGGCGCCGTAGCCCGCGAGCTCGTCGGCGGAGGTCTCGACGTCGGCGACGTCGAGCAGGACCTCGTCGTGGCTGGCGTCCGCCCCGTGCCCCGGGTGGACCCCGGTGGCGCGCCGGCGCAGGGCGAGCCCCGTGCCGCTGCGCACCCGCAGGCGGGCGGGCCGGGCGACGGGCGCGCTGACCGAGCCCGCGACGATCTCGCGGGGGTCGATGCCCGCGGGCACCGCGTACGAGCCGGGCCGCCCGTCGCGGCGCACGGCCGAGGACACCCGGGAGAGCCGGAAGACGCGGACGGCCCCGCGGTCGCGGTCGTGCCCGACGAGGTACCAGCGCCCGTGCCAGCTGACGATGGCCCACGGCTCGACGTGGCGGGTGCTGGGCTCCGCGCCGGAGCGGCGGTACTCGAAGGTCACGGGCGTGCGGTCGCGCGTCGCGGCGTACAGCGGGTCGAAGGCGGGCTCGCTCGTGCGCACGCGCGGCTCCAGCCCCACCAGCGAGCTCTCGTCGGGCTCCACCCCGAGGCTGCGCAGCTTCACCAGCGCCCGCGTCGCGGGCCCGGCCAGGCTCGCCTGCTGCCACACCCGGCTCGCCAGCGACAGCACGGCCAGCTCCCCCGGCGTGAACGTGATCTCGGGCAGCGCGTAGGCGTCCCGGTCGATCTTGTAGCCGGCCTCGTCGTCGAACAGCGGGTCCTCCCCGCCCATGACCAGCGGCACGCCCAGCTCGCGCAGGTCCTCCTTGTCGCGCTCGAACATCCGCTCGAAGGCCTGCGTCGTGGCGCAGTCGGCGTACTGGGGCACGGCCTCGCGGATCTGCTGCTTGGTGAGCCAGCGGCGCGTGGCCGACAGGGCGATGACGAGGTTCAGCAACCGCTCCGTGCGCCGGCCGCCCGAGACCGCGGGCGCCTTCGCGGGCAGCGTCCTCGCGGGGGCCGCCGCCGCGCTCCGGCCCGCCGCGCGGGCCCTCGTCGCCGGGGTCCCCCCGTTCGCATCCGCCACGGTCACCGGACGCTACCCGACAGTTCCCTCCGGTGCGCCGATCACGCGGGGTTCTACGCTGCGGGCGTGATCAGGTGGCGCAGCGCGACGGTGACGGCGCTCGGGCGGTCCTGGCCGGGGTCGCAGGAGCTGACGGCCCGCCTCGAGGACGGCGAGGAGGTCCGCGCCCTCGCCCACCCCGCCCTCGTCGGCACCCCCGCCCCGGGTGTGCGGGTCCTGCTGAACACCTCGGCGCAGGCCCGCGGGCTCGGCACGGGCGGCTACGCGCTCGTCGTGGCCCTGCCCGACGCCCTGCCCGCCGACCCCCCACCGGGGCCCGGGCACCTCGTCAAGGCCCGCTACACGCCCCTGCAGGCCATGGTGCTGGGCGTCGACGAGCAGGAGTCCGCCGTCCACGAGCTGCTGCGCGACGCCGACGACCTCGCCGGGATGCCCGTGGTCGTCGCCGACCTGCACTCGGCGCTGCCCGCGGTCGTCGCCGGTCTGCGCGCCGACGCCCCCGGGGCCCGCGTCGCCTACGTCATGACCGACGGGGGCGCCCTGCCCGCGGCCTTCTCCCGCACCGTGGCCGGCCTGCGCGCGGCCGGGTGGCTCGCCGCCTGCGTCACCACGGGGCAGGCCTTCGGGGGCGACCTGGAGGCCGCCACCGTGCACACGGGCCTGCTCGCGGCCCGCCTCGTCGCGGGCGCCGACGTCGCCGTCGTCGCGCAGGGGCCCGGCAACCTCGGCACGGGCTCGCGGTGGGGGTTCTCCGGGGTCGCGGCCGGGGAGGCGCTGAACGCCGCCGCCGTCCTCGGCGGGCGCCCCGTCGCCGCCCTGCGCGTGTCCCAGGCCGACCCCCGGCCCCGCCACCGCGGCCTGAGCCACCACTCCGCCACCGCCGTCGGGCGTGTCGCGCTGCTGCCCTGCGACGTGCCCGTGCCCGCCGGGGACGACGCCTTCACCGCCGGCGTCCGCGGGCAGGCCGCGCAGCTGTGCACCCCCGCGGGCCGCCACCGCCTCGTCCACGTGCCCACCGACGGCCTCGACGCGGCGCTCGCGGACTGCCCCGTGGGGCTCTCGACGATGGGCCGGGGCCTGGCCGAGGACCGTGCGTCGTTCCTCGCCGCCGCGGTCGCGGGCCGCCACGCCGCCGGGCTGCTGCACGCCGGGGCAGGAGCGGTGGCGGGGGCCGGAGACGACGACACCCCGCGGTGAGCGCCGGTGCGGCGCCCACCGCGGGGTGGGTCGTGGCTCGTGGAGCTGAGGTCAGCTCACCGAGACGAGGTCGACGACGAAGATCAGCGTCTCGCCGCCCTTGATGGCGCCGCCGGCGCCGCGGTCGCCGTAGCCGAGGTGCGGCGGGATGACGAGCTTGCGCCGGCCGCCGACCTTCATGCCCTGGATGCCCTGGTCCCAGCCCTGGATGACCATGCCGGCGCCGAGGGGGAAGTCCAGCGGCTGCCCGCGGTTCCAGGAGGAGTCGAACTCCTCGCCGGTGGAGAAGGCGACCCCGACGTAGTGGGCGCTGACGGTGTGCCCGGCCTTGGCCTCCTCGCCGTCGCCGACGGTGACGTCGGTGATCTGCAGGTCGGCGGGCGGCTCGCCCTCGGGGAAGTCGATCTCGGGCTTGGTGCGGTCGCTCACGGTGGGCTCCTCCGGTTCGGGGTGGTCGTTCTGCGGGTGGGTCGGTCGGGTCAGTACGCGTCGAGGATGTCGACGACGAACACGAGCGGGCCGGCGGGCTGACCCGACGTCGGGGCGTCACCGTAGGCCTGGGCGGCGGGGATGACGAGCTCGACGCGGCTGCCGACGGTCTGGCCGACGATGCCCTTGTCCCAGCCCTGGATGACCTGACCGGTGCCGATGGTCGTCGTGAAGGGCTGGGCCTCCCACGAGCTCTGGAAGACCTTGCCGTCGGCGAGGGTGGCGCCGACGTACTGCATCTTCAGCGTCTGGCCGGAGGCGACGACCGCCCCGGCGCCCTTGATCAGCGGCTGGGCGATCGTGTCGGCGGGCGTCTTGTTCGTGGCGTCGGAGACGGTGAACCCGGTGGGGATCCCGTCCGCGCCGACGGTGACGACCGGCAGGTCCGCGGGGGCGGCGACGGGCTCGCCCGTGGCGACGGTGGGGGCGACGTAGGCGCCGATGAGGTCGGCGACCAGCACGAACGTCGTGCCCTCGTCGAGCCCCTCGCCGAAGTTGGCGGCGTTGGCGCCGAACCCGTCGGCCGGGGAGATGGCGATGGCGACGCGGTCGCCCACGTGGCCGCCGAGCATGCCGCGGGCGATGCCGCGCGTGATGCCCTGGACCTCGAAGCGTGCGTTGGTGCCGCCCCAGCTGGTGTCGACCTCGGCGCCCGTGGTGCCGGCGTACAGCGTGTACGCGAACTCGACCGTGTCGTCGAGCTTGATCTCCGGCCCCGTGCCCTGCGTGACGATCTTCTTGGTCGTCTCCGTGACCGCGAGGGGCGTCTTCACGGTCACCGTGGGCTTGACGCCCGGCTCCCCCGTGACGTCGACGGCGAGGGCCGGGTCGACCTTCGCGGGCGTCACCTCGGTGGCGGCCTGGGTCGCGGACGAACTCGCGCTGGAGGAGCTCGCGGCCGGGTCCGGCTCCGGTTCGGAGGCGCAGGAGCCGACGGACAGGGCCAGGGCCACGGTCACGGCAGCGGGCAGAGCGGCGAAGCGGCGGCGCACGAGGGTCCTCACGGTCGACGGACTGACCCGGCAACCCTAACCGCCGCACCTGTGCCGGCGGCCTGCGGCGGTTGTCGGGCCGCTGTCACATGCTCTCGATGAGCCGTTCCACGCGGTCGTCCACGGCCTTGAACGGGTCCTTGCACAGGACGGTCCGCTGGGCCTGGTCGTTGAGCTTCAGGTGCACCCAGTCGACGGTGAAGTCGCGGCGCTTCTCCTGCGCCGCGCGCACGAAGTCGCCGCGCAGCTTCGCGCGGGTGGTCTGCGGCGGCACCGACAGGGCCTCGAAGACCTCGATGTCGGCGCACACGCGCTCGGCCATCCCGCGGTTGGCGAGCATGTAGTGCAGCCCGCGCTTGCGGTGGATGTCGTGGTAGGCGAGGTCCAGGCGCGCGATGCGGGGCGAGGTCAGCGGCAGGTCGTGCTTCGCCATGTAGCGGTCGAGGAGCTTCTTCTTGATCACCCAGTCGACCTCGCGGTCGACGAGGGAGAAGTCCTGCGTCTCCACGGCCCGCAGCGCACGCTCCCAGAGGTCCAGGACGCGCTTGATCGTGGGCGTGTGCAGCCCGCGGGTCTCGACGAACTCCTTGGCCTTGTCCAGGTACTCCTGCTGGATCTCCAGCGCGCTGGCCTCGCGGCCGTTGGCGAGGCGCACGGGCTTGCGCCCCGTCATGTCGTGGCTGATCTCGCGGATGGCCCGGATCGGGTTCTCCATGGTCATCTCGCGCAGCGGGACGCCCTCTTCGACCATGCGCAGCACGAGGTCGGTCGCGCCGACCTTGAGCATCGTGGTCGTCTCGGACATGTTCGAGTCGCCCACGATGACGTGCAGGCGGCGGTAGCGCTCGGCGTCGGCGTGCGGCTCGTCGCGCGTGTTGATGATGGGCCGGCTGCGGGTCGTGGCGCTGGAGACGCCCTCCCAGATGTGGTCGGCGCGCTGCGACAGCGAGTACACCGCCCCGCGGGGCGTCTGGACGACCTTGCCCGCGCCGACGATGAGCTGCCGGCTGACCAGGAAGGGGATCAGGACGTCGGACAGCTTGCCGAACTCGCCGTGGCGGGAGACGAGGTAGTTCTCGTGGCAGCCGTAGGAGTTGCCCGCGGAGTCGGTGTTGTTCTTGAACAGGTACACCTCACCCGCGATGCCCTCCTCCTCCAGCCGCCGCTCGGCATCCATGAGCAGGCCCTCGAGGGTCCGCTCACCGGCGCGGTCGTGGACGACGAGCTGGCGCACGTCGTCGCACTCGGGGGTGGCGTACTCGGGGTGAGATCCCACGTCGAGGTAGAGCCGCGCGCCGTTCTTGAGGAAGACGTTGCTCGAACGCCCCCACGAGACGACCTTGCGGAAGAGGTAGCGGGCCACCTCGTCCGGGGACAGCTTGCGCTGACCCTCGAACGCACAGGTGACGCCGAACTCGGTCTCTAGCCCGAAGATCCGGCGGTCCATGACCCCACCTTAGGCACACCCCGGAGCGGGAGCGCAGTGAAACACGGCACGCCCGCGCTCCCGTGCCGGTCCGCGTGGTGGATCAGCCGGCGTCGGGGGCCGCCGCCTCGGCGGTGGTGGAGTCGGCGGTGGCGTCGGCGGTGGGCGCGAGCAGGGACACCAGCACCGGCGGGGGCAGGCGGCGGAAGAGCCGCCGGGTGCGGGTGCGGTCCAGCACAGCGACCTCGAGCTGCTCGGGGTCGATGGTGCGGGGGCCCCGGCCCGCGGCCTCGGCGGCCGCGTCGCTGCCCAGGGCCTCCACGGCCAGCGCGAGGGCCTCCTCCAGGCTCAGGCCCGCCGACCAGCGCTCGGCCAGCTTCGCGGTGATCTGCTCGGCGGAGCCGCCCATGGCGACGAAGCCGTGCTCGTCGGCCACGGAGCCGTCGTAGGTGAGGCGGTAGATCTGGTCCGCGGCCGGGTCGGGGCCGACCTCGGCGACGACGAGCTCGACCTCGTAGGGCTTCGACTCGGTCGTGAAGATGGTCCCGAGCGTCTGCGCGTAGGCGTTGGCGAGCCCGCGGGCGGTGACGTCGCTGCGGTCGTAGGAGTAGCCGCGCAGGTCGGCGTAGCGCACGCCCGCGACCCGGAGGTTCTCGAACTCGTTGTACTTGCCGACCGCCGCGAAGGCGACGCGGTCGTAGATCTCGGAGATCTTGTGCAGCGCCCGGGAGGAGTTCTCGGAGGCGAAGACGATGCCGCCGGCGAAGGCCACGACGACGACGGCGCGACCGCGGGCGATGCCCTTGCGCGCGTAGTCGGCCTTGTCCTTCATGACCTGCTCGGGCGAGACGTAGAACGGCATGCTCATGCGCCGCTGGCTCCTTCCGTGCTCTCCTGCGGGCGGCCACCGGGGTTGCCGCGGCGGTTCGCGACGACGGCGTCGACGACGGCCGCGACCTCCGCGTCGGTGACGCGCTGGTAGCCCTGTGCGGTCACGACGGTGACGACGGGCCAGATGCCGCGCAGCAGGTCCGGCCCGCCCGTCGCGGAGTCGTCGTCGGCCGCGTCCCACAGCGCCTCGACGGCCACGCGGACGGCGGCGGCCGCGCTCATGCCGGGGCGGAACAGCTTCTTGAGGGCGCCGCGCGCGAAGACGCTGCCGGAGCCGACGGAGTGGTGGTCGACCTCCTCGTAGCGCCCGCCCGTGACGTCGTAGCTGACGATGCGCCCGCGGCCCGCCTCGAGGTCGTAGCCCGCGAACACCGGGACGACGGCGAGGCCCTGCAGGGCGAGGCCCAGGTTGCCGCGGATCATCGTCGAGAGCCGGTTCGCCTTGCCCTCGAAGGACATCAGCGCACCCTCGAGCTTCTCGAAGTGCTCCAGCTCGACCTGGAAGAGGCGGACCATCTCCAGCGCCAGGCCCGCGGTGCCGGCGATGCCGACGCAGGAGTGGTCGTCGGCCGGGAAGACCTTCTCGATGTCGCGCTGGGCGATCATGTTGCCGGCCGTCGCGCGGCGGTCGCCCGCCATGACGACACCCGCCTCGCAGACGATGGCGACGATGGTCGTGGCGTGCGGCGGCTGGCCGCCGCCGGGGCCTCCGGTGAAGGGCCCGCCGTGCGCGGGCACCGCGCCCGCGGGCAGCGGCCGCGATCCCGGCAGCACCTCGGGGGCGTGGTCGCGGACGAAGTCGGTGAAGGACGAGGAACCCGGCACGTGGAACGCCGCCGGGAGCCGTCCGCTGGGGTCCGATCCCCTCTGCTGGCTCACCCGGGCGACCCTACCGGGCGCCTCCCGGACCGGCCGGGCGGCGCCGACCGGCCGGGACGGGCCCGACAGGTGGAGCGGCTACTCGCCGCCCTTCTGCACGAAGCCCCGCACGAACTCCTCGGAGTTGGACTCCAGGACCTCGTCGATCTCGTCGAGCAGGGAGTCGACGTCGGCGTCGGTGTCGGCCGCCTTGGCCTGCGCGGGCACCACCGGGGTCTCGTCCGGCTCGTCCTCGCGGCGGGTCGGTCGCTGCTGCTCGTGTCCAGTCATGTGCTGGCCCCCTGACGGCTCGCGGTCAGATCGGCCGGTCCCAGCGGGTCCGGTTGGTCCGAATGTAACCCGGTGCCGCGCTGAGCGCGCTGGTGGCGGCCGCGCGTCGCCCGCCCACCCGCTGGTGGGGCTCGCCGCGGATGAGCTCAGGCGCCGGTGAGGGCGGCGACGAGCTCCTCGGCGGTCCGGCACCGGTCCAGCAGGGCGCCCACGTGCTCGCGGGTGCCGCGCAGCGGCTCCAGCGTCGGCACGCGCTGCAGCGCACCGCGGCCGGCCACGTCGAAGATCACGGAGTCCCAGCTCGCGGCGGCGACGCGGGGGCCGTAGCGGGCCAGGCACTCGCCGCGGAAGTAGGCGCGGGTGTCCTCCGGCGGGTGGTCCACGGCGCGGCGGACGTCCTCCTCCGCCACGAGCTCCTCGACCTGGCCGCGCTGCGCGAGCTTGAGGTAGAGGCCCTTCTCCGGCCGCACGTCGGACCACTGCAGGTCGACGGCCTGCAGGCGCGCGTGGTCCCAGGACAGCCCGTCGCGGGAGCGGTAGCCCTCCAGCAGCCGCAGCTTCGCGACCCAGTCCAGCTCCCGCGCGCAGAGGAACGGGTCGCGCTCCAGCCGGGTGAGCACCGACTCCCAGCGCTCGAGGACCTCGCGCGTGTCGGCGTCGGTGTCGGCGCCCGTGCGGTCGGCCACGAACGCGGAGGCGGCCTCGAAGTAGGCCCACTGCAGCTGCACGGCCGTGAGCTTGCGCCCGTCGCGCAGCCGCACGAGCTGCGTGAGGGTCGGGTCGTGGGAGATCTCGTGCAGGGCGCGCACGGGCTCGGCCAGCAGCAGGTCGCCCGCGGGCCCGCCCTCCAGGGCGCCCGCCTCGACGGCGTCGAGCACCAGGGAGGTGGTGCCGACCTTCAGCAGCGTCGCGACCTCGCACATGGTGGCGTCGCCGATGATGACGTGCAGGCGGCGGTACTTCTCGGCCGTGGCGTGGGGTTCGTCGCGGGTGTTGATGATCGGCCGCTTCATGGTCGTCTCGAGGCCGACCTCGACCTCGAAGAAGTCGGCGCGCTGGGAGACCTGGAAGCCGGCGGTCCTGGAGTCCTGCCCGATGCCGACCCGGCCCGCACCCGCGAACACCTGCCGGGACACGAAGAACGGCGTGAGGTGGCGCACGACGTCGCTGAACGGCGTCGCCCGGTCCATGAGGTAGTTCTCGTGGGTGCCGTAGGAGGCGCCCTTGCCGTCGGTGTTGTTCTTGTAGATCGTCACGGCCGCGAGGCCGGGCGTGGCGCCCACCCGCCGCAGGGCCTCGAGCACGATCCGCTCCCCCGCCCGGTCCCAGCGCACGGCGTCGCGCGGGGTGAGGACCTCCGGCGAGGAGTACTCGGGGTGGGCGTGGTCGACGTAGAGGCGGGCGCCGTTGGTGAGGATGACGTTGGCCATCGTCGGGTCGTCGGTCTCGGCGCTCGCGACGTCGGAGGCGTTGGGCGCCGAGCGGCGCCCGCCCGGGCGCCCGTCGGTGAGCTGGGAGGGGTGGGCCCGCGCGCGGTCGAGCTCGAACCCGCGGGCGTCGCGCAGCGGCGCCTCGTCCTCGTAGTCCCAGCGGGTGCGCAGCGCGGCCGCCATGGTGCCCGCCGCCGGGGAGGCGTAGGCGTTGACGATCTGCGCGGACAGCAGCATCGGGTTCGCGCCCGGGTCGCCGGGGACGGAGATGCCGAACTCGGTCTCGAGGCCGGTGACTCTGCGGACGCTCACGTCGGCGACCCTACGCGAGGGCCCCGGAGCGGCCCGGCAGCGGTGCAGCCCTGTGCAGCCCGGCGGAGGTGCGGCTGCGCCTCAGTCGGTGCGCAGGGCGACCACGGGGTCCAGCCGGCCCGCGCGGCGGGCGGGGAAGACCCCGAAGAAGATGCCCACCGCGGCGGAGACGACGAACGCGACCACGGGCGACCACCACTCGACCTTCGCGGGCAGCGGGGACAACCCGTTCACCAGCAGGGAACCACCGACCCCGACGACGATCCCGATGACGCCGCCCACGGACGTCAGGAGCACGGCCTCGACGAGGAACTGCGTCAGCACGTCGCGCTGCCGGGCGCCCAGCGCCTTGCGCAGCCCGATCTCCTTGGTCCGCTCCCGCACGGAGACGAGCATGATGTTGGACACCCCGACCCCGCCGACGAGCAGGGAGATCCCGGCGATGGAGGCCAGGACGGCGGTGAGCAGGCCGAGGATGTCGCCGATCACCCCGAGGATCTGGGTCTGGGTGACCGCGCTGAACTCCTGGTCGGGGTACTCCTCGCGCAGGGCCTGGCGCAGGCCGCGCGAGAGGGCCGGGACGTCGGCCGCGCTGGGGGCCTTGACCGCGAACGCGTCGACCCGGTCGATGCCGAACAGCCGCTGCGCGGTCGTGATGGGGATGTGGACCTCGTTGTCCTGGCTGACGCCGAAGGACTCGCCCTGCTCCGCGAGGACGCCCACGACCCGGAACCGCGTGCCGGCCAGGGTGATCTGGCGGCCCACCGGGTCGGCGCCCGCGAAGAGGACCTGCGAGGTGACCGACCCCAGCACCGCGACCCGCTGCCGGGTGTCCACGTCGCCCTGGGTGAAGAACTCCCCCTCGGCGACGGGCCGGGTGAACACGTACGGCAGGTTCTGGTCGGAGCCCTGGACGGTGACGTAGCTCTCGCGGCTGCCGGCCCGCACCTCGGCCGCGGAGGAGATCCGGGCCGTGACCGCGGCGTCGTCGCCGACGACGTCGCCCAGCACCCGCCCGTCGGAGACCTGCAGCGGCGACGCGGCGGCGGCCCCCTGCCCGGGGTTGGCGGTGTCCAGCTGACCCGGCACGACGAGCACGAGGTTGGAGCCGAGGCCCTCGACCTGGGACTCGATCTGGTCGCGCGCCCCGGCGCCGATCGAGACGACGACGATGACGGCCGCGATGCCGATGATGATGCCCAGCATCGTGAGCAGGCTCCGCAGCCGGTTGCCGCGCAGCGCGTCGAAGGCGACGCGGAACGCCTCGAAGCCCTTCACGCCTGCTGCCCGGCGACGTGCCGGGCGCCGGGTTCCCCGGCCGCAGCCGGACCTGCGCCGGCCGGAGCGTCGCCGGCCGGACCGGCGGGGCGGGCCTCGAGCGCGGTGTCGCGCTCCACCCGGCCGTCGCGCACGCGGACCTGGCGGCGGGCGCGGCCGGCGACCTCGTCGTCGTGGGTGACGAGGACGACCGCGACGCCCTGCTCGGCGTTCAGCTCCTCCAGGATCCGCATGACCTCGGCGCCGTTGCGGGTGTCGAGGTTCCCCGTCGGCTCGTCGGCCAGCAGGATGCGGGGCCGGCCCACCAGGGCCCGCGCGATCGCGACCCGCTGCTGCTCGCCGCCGGACATCTGGTTGGGGCGGTGGGTGAGGCGGTGCCCGAGGCCGACGGCGCGCAGCGACGCCTCCGCGAGCTCGCGCCGCTCGGCGCGCTTGGTCCCCCGGTACAGCAGGGGCAGGCCGACGTTGTCGAGGGCGGTGGAGCGGGGCAGCAGCTGGAAGGACTGGAACACGAACCCGACCTCGCGGTTGCGCAGGTCGGCGAGCTCGGAGTCGTCGAGCTCCAGCACGTCGCGACCGCCGACGCGCAGCACCCCGGAGGTGGGGCGGTCCAGGCAGCCCAGCAGGTGCATGAGCGTGGACTTGCCGGACCCGCTGGGCCCGACGATGGCCGCGTACTCGCCCTCCTCGACGACGAAGCTGACGCCCTGCAGCGCGTCGACGACGGTCCCGCCGAGGTCGTAGCTGCGGGTGACGTCCACGGCCTCGATGGCGGGGCCCGAGGTGGCCGGGCCGTCGACACCGGACGGAGCGGGTGCCGTCACGGCAGCTGCTCGCCCTGGGTGACGTCGTCCACGCCCTGCACGACGACGCGCTCGCCCGTGCGCAGCCCCTCGGTGACCTCGACGTCGTCCTCGCCGCGAGCCCCGATGGTGATGTCGCGCCGCTGCGCCCGCTCGCCCGAGCCGACGACCCAGACGGCGTCCTTCGCGCCGCCCTGGCCGCGCAGGACCGCCGACGCGGGGACCTCCACGACGCCCGGGGCCTCCTTCACGCGCAGGGACACCTCGGCCGTCATGCCGGGCAGCGGCGCGGGGGCCGGTGCGCCGGTCGTGGTGGTGCCGCCGTCGAAGCTCATGCGCGCCGTGTACGTCACCGCTCCCCCGCCGGCGGAGGCCGCCGTCGGGTCGATGCTCGTGACGGTCGCGGCGTAGGTCGCGCCCTGGACCGCGGAGATCTGCAGGTCGGCCTTCACCCCGGGCACGACCTGCAGGACGTCGGTCTCGTCCACGTCGGCCGTCACGGTCAGCACGGAGGCGTCGATGATCGTGAGCAGGCCCGCCCCGGACGCCACGGCCGCGCCCTGCGCGAGCACGGGCGTCCCCGCGGCCGGCGCCGCCGCGCCACCCGCTCCGGAGAGCGCTCCCTCGGGCAGCGTGATGCCGCTCTGCTGCAGCAGGCCCGCCGCACCCGCGGGCAGCGCGGACCCGCCCCCGCCGCCGCCGGTCGAGGACAGGGACACGCGCCCGGAGATGGGGGCCTTCACCGTCAGCGCCTCGACGGTCGCGGTCGCGGCCGAGACGGCGGCCCGGGTCTGCAGCCGCTGGGCCTGGCCCAGGGAGGCGACGGCCCCGTCGAGGTTGCCCAGGCCCGACTGCACCTGCTGCACGAGCGCGCGGGTCTGCTGCGTCAGGAGCTCGTACTGCGTCTTCGACGTCTGCACCGCAGCCAGCGCCTGCGCCTTCGCCGCCGGGTCCGGCAGCGCCTCGGCCGCGGCCTGCGCGTCCGCGAAGCGCGCCTGCGCGTCGCGGTCCGCGGCCGCCTGCGAGGCGGCGAGCTTGCGCGCGTCGGCCGTGGAGCTGCCCGAGGACGCGGAGGAGGCCGCGTCCCGGTCGGCCTGCTCCGCCTGGGCCAGGTTGGCCCGCGCCTGCGGGGAGTCGACGGTGAGCAGGACCTGACCGGCCTGGACGTCCTGGCCGTCGGCGACGAGGAGCGTGGCGACCGTGCCCGCCGCGGGGGAGGACACCGACGCCGACGCGCGCGGCTGCACGGTGCCCGGCGCCTCGACGACCTCCGTCACGTCCCCGCGCGCCACCTCGGCCGTGCGCACCGTCGGGGCGTCGTCGGAGCTGCACCCGGCGAGCAGCAGGGTGGTCGCGGCGAGGCCGCCCAGCAGGACCCGCGGGAGGACGGGGAGGGGATCGGCGCGCACGCGGTCAATGTAAGCGTTGGTTCCGACGCCGCTCGCCGGGCGAACGGCCCTGCCCGCCTCGCCCGTTCGAGGGACCCGCGTCGTAGCGTGCGGTGTGACCGATCCCACCCGCGCTGCCGCCGCGGAACTCGTCGACGTGCGCGATCCGGACGACCCCGACGGCCGCGTGGTGGGCACCGCGACGCGCGCCGAGGTGCGGGCCCGCAACCTCGCGCACGCCGCGACGGGGGTGCTGCTGCGCGACGGCGCCGGGCGGGTGTTCGTGCACCGGCGCACGGACACCAAGGACGTCTACCCCGGCCGCCACGACTGCTTCGCCGGCGGGGTGCTCGCGGCCGGGGAGACCCCGGACGAGGCGGCCGTGCGCGAGCTCGCCGAGGAGCTCGGCGTCCGCGACGTGCCCCTGCGGCCCGTGCTGCGCCGCTGGTACCGCGACGGGGACACCCACTACCTCGCCCACGTCTACGAGGCGACGTGGGACGGGCGCGAGCTCGTCCTGCAGCCCAGCGAGGTGGCCGCCGGGTGGTGGGTGCCCGAGCAGGAGCTGCGGGCGGCGCTCGCGGACCCGGCGTGGCCGTTCGTCCCCGACACCCGGGCCCTGCTCGCGCAGTGGCCCGGGTGGGGGACGCCTCAGCCCGCCTGAGGGGACGGACTCAGAGGTACTGGCCGGTGTTGGCGACCGTGTCGATCGAGCGGCCGGCCTCCGTGCCCTTCTTGCCCTGCATCAGCGTGCGGATGAACACGATCCGCTCGCCCTTCTTGCCGGAGATCCGCGCCCAGTCGTCGGGGTTGGTGGTGTTCGGCAGGTCCTCGTTCTCCTTGAACTCGTCGACGCACGCCGCGAGGAGGTGGTCGACGCGCAGACCGCGCTGCTGCAGCGACAGCAGGTCCTTGATGGCCATCTTCTTGGCCCGGTCGACGATGTTCTGGATCATCGCGCCCGAGTTGAAGTCCTTGAAGTACAGGACCTCCTTGTCACCGCCCGCGTAGGTCACCTCGAGGAACTCGTTCTCCTCGGACTCGGTGTACATGCGCTCGACGGTCGCCTGGATCATGGCGTCGACCGCGGCCTGGGGGACGCCGCCGTTGACCAGGACGTCGTCCTCGTGCAGCGGGAGGTCGGTCGTCAGGTACTTGGCGAAGATCTCCCGCGCGCTCTCGGCGTCCGGGCGCTCGATCTTGATCTTCACGTCGAGGCGGCCCGGGCGCAGGATGGCCGGGTCGATCATGTCCTCGCGGTTGGAGGCGCCGATGACGATGACGTTCTCCAGCAGCTCCACGCCGTCCAGCTCCGAGAGCAGCTGCGGGACGATCGTCGTCTCGACGTCGGAGCTGACGCCCGACCCGCGGGTGCGGAACAGCGACTCCATCTCGTCGAAGAACACGATGACGGGCGTGCCCTGGCTGGCCTTCTCGCGGGCGCGGGCGAAGATCAGCCGGATGTGGCGTTCCGTCTCGCCCACGTACTTGTTGAGCAGCTCGGGGCCCTTGATGTTCAGGAAGTAGCTCTTGGCCTGGCTCTCCCCGCGCAGGGCCGCGGCCTTCTTGGCGAGGGAGTTGGCGACCGCCTTGGCGATGAGCGTCTTGCCGCAGCCGGGGGGGCCGTAGAGCAGGATCCCCTTGGGCGGGCGCAGGCCGTGCTCGCGGAACAGGTCCGCGTGCAGGAACGGCAGCTCCACCGCGTCGCGGATCTGCTCGATCTGCGGGCCCAGGCCCCCGATGTCGGTGTAGTCGATGTCGGGCACCTCCTCCAGGACGAGGTCCTCGACCTCGGCCTTGGGGATGCGCTCGAAGGCGAACCCGGAGCGGGTGTCGATCGTCAGGGAGTCGCCGATGCGCAGCGGGCCGTCCATGAGCGGGCCGGCCAGGCGCACGACGCGCTCCTCGTCGGCGCGGGCCAGCACGAGGACGCGGCCGTCGGGCAGCAGCTCCTTGACCGAGGCCAGCTCACCGACGCGCTCGAAGTCGCACGCGGCCACGACGTTCATGGCCTCGTTGACCATGACGTCCTGGCCGGGGCGCAGCGCGGCGAGGTCGACGGCGGGGCTCACGGCCACCCGCATCCGCCGCCCGGCGCTCATGACGTCGGCCGTGGAGTCCTCCAGCGCCTCGAGGAACGTGGCGAACTGGGCGGGCGGCTGCCCGAGGCGGTCCACCTCGGACTTCAGCGACACGATCTGGTCGCGGGCCTCCCGCAGGGTGCCGGCGAGCCGGTCGTTCTGGGCGCTCACCTGCGCCAGGCGCGTGCGCGCGGCGGCCAGCTGCTCCTCGAGCAGGGCCGACTGGCGGGCGTCCCGCTCCGGTCCGCCGCCGTAGCGGCGCTGAGGCTCCGTCATGGCGCATCTCCCCTCCGTCGCCGCTCCCGGTCCCGGTTCCCGGTGCGAACCGGACCGCGGTGAGCGGTGGATGCCCACGACACTAACCCGACGGTGGCGTCGCGCGCGGTGGATGCGGACCGGCGCGCCAGGCCCGTGAGGGCATCGAAACACGCCCGTGACACGCCCCGGGCGGGGGCCCGGCGGCGGCGGGTAGCGTGCCGCGCGGAGGGCGGCCCCGCCCGAGGAGGAGACCCGCCGTGAGCGACCGACCGCCCGCCGACACCCGCTGGCTCGACCGCGCCGACGCCCTGGACGCCGCCGACCCCCTCGCCGCCCTGCGCGAGGAGTTCCTGCGCTCCCCCGACGACGACGTCGTGTCCTACCTCGACGGCAACTCCCTCGGCCGGCCGCTGCGCGCGGCCGCGGAGGCCCTGGGCGACTTCGTGAGCAGCCAGTGGGCCGGGCGCCTCATCCGCGGCTGGAGCGAGGGCTGGATGCAGTGGCCCGAGGTCGTCGGCGACCAGCTCGGCCGGGTGGTCCTCGGCGCCGCCGCCGGGCAGACCGTCGTGGCCGACTCCACGACCGTCCTCTTCTACAAGCTGGCCCGCGCGGCCGTCGACGCCGCCGGCCCCGGCCGCACGGAGATCGTCACCGACACCGACAACTTCCCCACCGACCGCTACGTGCTGGAGGGCATCGCCGCCGAGCGGGGCCTGACGGTGCGCTGGATCGAGACCGACCCGACCTCCGGGATCACGGTGGAGCAGGTGCGCGCGGCCGTCGGCCCCGCCACGGCCCTGGCCACCTTCAGCCACGTCGCCTACCGCTCCGGCCACGTCGCCGACGCCCCCGGCATCACCCGGGCCGTGCACGACGCCGGCGCCGTGGTCCTGTTCGACCTCAGCCACTCGGCGGGCTCCGTCGAGCTCGCCCTGGACGCCTGGGAGGTCGACCTCGCCGTCGGCTGCTCCTACAAGTACCTCTGCGGCGGCCCCGGCTCCCCCGCCTTCGGCTACGTCGCCACCCGCCACCACGGCGTCCTGCAGCAGCCCGTCCAGGGCTGGATGGGGCACGCCGACCCGTTCCGCATGGGCCCGGGCTACGCGCCCGCCGCCGGCGCCCGCGGTCTCGTCAGCGGCACCCCGCCGATCCTCGGGATGGTGCCGCTGCGCTGCGGGCTCGACCTCGTCGAGCGCGCGGGCATGCCCGCCATCCGCGCGAAGTCGCTGCAGCTCACGGGCTTCGTGCTCGACGTCGTCGACGACTGGTTCGCCGGCACCGGCGTCGAGGTCGCCTCCCCGCGCGAGCCCGCGCTGCGCGGCGGGCACGTCACCCTGTCCCGCAGCGACTTCCGCGAGGTCACCGCGGCCCTGTGGGAGCGCGGCGTCCTGCCCGACTACCGCGACCCCGGCGGGCTGCGCATCGGCCTGGCCCCCCTGAGCACCAGCTTCCGCGAGGTCCACGACGGCCTCGCCGCCCTGCGCGAGGTCCTCGACGCGTGGCCCCTGCCCACCGCCGCGCGGACGGACGCCGCCGTCGGGGTCACGTCGTGAGCAGCGAGGCCGACGGCACGGCCACGGGCAACACCCGCGCGGTCGAGGACGGGGTGGTCACCGACTTCACCCGCGAGATGTCCTACGGGGAGTACCTGCACCTCGGGGAGCTGCTCTCGGCCCAGCACCCGCTCAGCGTCCCCGAGCACCACGACGAGCTCCTCTTCATCGTCCAGCACCAGACGTCGGAGCTGTGGCTGAAGCTCGTCCTGCACGAGCTGCGCTCCGCCGCAGCGCACCTCGCCGCCGACGAGCTGCGCCCCGCGCTGAAGGAGCTGGCCCGCGTCAAGCACATCCAGCGCACCCTCACCGAGCAGTGGTCGGTCCTGGCCACCCTCACCCCCACCGAGTACGCCCAGTTCCGCGGCTTCCTCGCCAACTCCTCCGGCTTCCAGTCCCACCAGTACCGCGCCGTGGAGTTCGTCCTGGGCAACAAGAACGCCGCCATGCTCGACGTCTTCGCCCACGACCCCGGCGAGCACGCCCTGCTGCAGGAGCTGCTGCACGCCCCCAGCCTCTACGACGAGTTCCTGCGCCTGCTCGCCCGCCGCGGGCACCCCGTGCCGCAGGCGCTGCTGGAGCGCGACGTGACCCTCGCCCACGTGCACACCCCCGGGCTCGTCGACGTCTTCCGTGGCATCTACGAGGACGCCGAGGGCCACTGGGAGGAGTACGAGGCCTGCGAGGAGCTCGTCGACCTCGAGGAGAACTTCCAGCTGTGGCGCTTCCGCCACCTCAAGACCGTCGAGCGCACCATCGGCTTCAAGCGCGGCACCGGCGGCTCCTCCGGCGTCGGCTTCCTCGCCCGCGCCCTCGACCTCACCTTCTTCCCCGAGCTCTACGCCGTGCGCACCGAGATCGGCCGCTGACCCACCCCGAGGACCCCGCATGAGCCCCGACCCCACCCCCGACCTCACCGTCCTGGTCGCCCCCGGCGTCCTCGTCGACGACCGCACCGCCCGCGGGGTCGTCGCCGCGGCGCTCGCCGCGCGCGGGCTCACCGGCGGCCTGCGCACCACCGCGACGGCGGCGGAGTTCGCCCAGGCGGCGGCGGAGCTGCCCCCCGGGCACCTCGTGCTCGTCCCCGCCGGCCCCGCCCCCCTCGCCGACGCGCTCCCGGCGCTGCCGCCGGGCGCCGCCGTCCGCGTCGACGTGGGCCCCGCCGCGCTGGACGCCTCCCCCGCCGTCACCCGGCACGTGCGCGGGCGGGGCCTCGCCGGCCTGCGCTCCGCCGTCGAGGCCTGGTTCCACGACACCACCGCACCCCCGATCCCCCTGCCCCACGGCGCCCACCCCGACCAGCACCTCGAGGTGCGGCTGCCCGCGGGGCCCGGCCCGCACCCCGTCGCGGTCCTCGTCCACGGCGGCTACTGGCGCTCGCGGTGGGCGTGCGACCTCATGGACGCCCTCGCCGTCGACCTCACCGCCCGGGGCTTCGCCGCGGTGAACCTCGAGTACCGCCGCCCCGACGAGCACGGCTGGGCGGCCACGACCGCCGACCTCGCGGCGGGGCTGCAGGCGCTCGCGGGCCCGGGGGCCGCGGACCTGCCGCTGGACCTCGGGCGCGTCGCGCTGCTCGGGCACTCCGCGGGCGGTCAGCTCGTCGTCCGGCTCGCCGCCGACCTCGCTGCGGCGTCGCCGTCCGAGGCGGGGATGGTGCGGCCGGCGCTGACCGTCTCCCTCGCGGGTGTCCTCGACCTCGTGACGGGCGACCGGCGGTGGCTCAGCGAGGGGGCCGTCGCGGGCGCGCTCGGCGGCCGGGCGGACGAGGTGCCCGCCGAGTACGCGGCGTCCTCCCCGCTGGCGCGCGTGCCGGTCGGCTCGCCGCTGGCTGTCGTGGTGGGCACCGCGGACGACCTCGACCTGCTCGACGCCAGCCGCACCTTCGCGGCGGCGGCCACCGCCGCGGGTGACGACATCGTGGTGGTCGAGGACGAGGGCGACCACTTCGCCGTCATCGATCCCGGGTCGGCGATCTGGGCGCGGGTCGGGGACCTCCTGGCGGACCGGCTGGGCCCGGCGGGTCACCCCGGGGCGCCGGGCGGCGCACCCGTAGGCTGACGAGCGCGCGGACCCGCCCGGGGCGCGTCCCCGGCCCTGCCGGTCGGTCCGCGGCGAAGGGTGCGCATGTCGGTCGTGTCGAGGCTCGACGCCTTCCAGCGCCGGCACGTCGTCCTCGGCTACCCGCTGGCGGTCGTCTACAAGTTCTTCGACGACCAGGGCGTGTACCTCGCGGCCATCATCACGATCTACGCGTTCCTGTCGCTCTTCCCGCTCCTGCTGCTGCTGTCGACGGTCCTCGGCTACACGCTCGAGAGCGACCCCGACCTCCAGCAGCGCATCATCGAGTCGGCGCTGGGGCAGTTCCCCGTCATCAAGGACTCGCTGCGCGACACCGGCCGCCTCGGCGGCGGCACCGTCGGCCTCACCGTCGGCATCGTGGGCGCGCTCTACGGTTCGCTCGGCGTCGGCCTGGCCCTGCAGAACGCCGTGAACATCGCGTGGTCCATCCCCCGCAACGAGCGCCCCAACCCGGTCAAGGCCCGCCTGCGCAGCCTGCTGCTCATCGCGACGGCCGGGATCTTCGTCATCGGCACCACCGTCATCTCCACGGTCGGCGCGGACCTGGCCGGCTGGCTCGGCGCCTCGACGGGCCTGGCGCAGGCCCTGACGTCCGGGTGGGTGTTCCGCACCGCGGTCGTCGTGCTCAACGTGCTGGGGTTCGCGGCCGCCTTCCACTTCGCCGCCGCCTACCGCCCGCGGCTGCGGACGATCCTGCCGGGGGCCATCGGCGCGGGGGTCGTGTGGCAGGCGCTGCAGAACTACGGCGCGGGCCTGGTCAGCGGGGTCATCAGCCGGGCCAGCGCCACCAACGCCGTCTTCGCGGTCGTCATCGGCCTCATCGCCTTCCTCCTCATCGCCTCGATCGCGATCGTGCTGTGCATCGAGGCGGACATCGTGCGGGTCCGGCGGCTGTACCCGCGGGCGCTGCTGACGCCGTTCACCGACCAGGTCGACCTCACCGAGGCGGACAAGCGCGCCTACGCCGGGATGGTGCGCGCGCAGGGCCTCAAGGGGTTCCAGCAGGTGTCGGTGACCTTCGAGAAGGACGTCGCGATGCGCGAGACCACCCCCGAGGCGGCCGCCCGCACGGCCCCCGCCCCCGCCCGGCCGGCCCCGGCGCGCCGGGACCGCTGAGGCTCAGACGACGGCGGCGCCCCGCCGGGCCAGCCGGGTCGAGACCATCGAGCAGACCGTGATCTGCAGCGGGTGGTACAGGATGATCGGCAGGGCGACGAGGCCCACGACGTGCGGCGGGAACAGCACCGTGGCCATCGGCAGCCCCGTCGCGAGCGACTTGTTCGACCCGCAGAACAGGATCGTGGTCCGGTCCGCGCGCCGGGCACCCCACACCCGCGGCACCCACCACGTCGCCAGCAGCGTCGCCGCCAGCAGCAGCGCGCAGCAGCCGAGGACGACCGCGACCTCCCCGGCCGAGACCACCTCCCACACCCCGGCGCGCACGCCGCGGCTGAACGCCGTGTAGACGACCGCCACGATCACCCCGCGGTCCAGCAGGGTGAACCCGCGCCGGTGGGCGCGCACCCAGGCGCCGAGCCAGCGCCCCGCCACGAGCCCGAGCAGGAACGGCACGAGCAGCTGCAGCACGATCCGGCCGACGGCCCCCGCGTCGGGACCGGCCGTCCCCGCACCGCTGGAGGCCAGCAGGACCGCCGCGAGCAGCGGCGTGACCGCGATGCCCGCCAGGTTGGACACGGTCGCGCTGACGACCGCCCCGGGGACGTTGCCGCGGGCGACGGAGGTGAACACCACGCAGGACTGCACGGTCGAGGGCAGCACCCCCAGGAACAGCAGCCCCGCGACGAGCCCGTCGTCGAGGAAGCTGCCGACCGCGACCGACAGGACGAGCGCGAGCAGCGGGAAGAGGACGAACGTCGTGGCGGCCACGGACGTCTGCAGCCGCCAGTCCCGCAGCCCAGCCAGGGCCTCGGCGGGCGAGAGCCGGGCGCCGTAGAGGAAGAACAGCACCCCCACCCCGACCGTGGTCGCGACCGAGAAGGCCCTCGCGGTGGACCCGCCCGCGGGCAGCAGCGCCGCCACCGCGATGGCCGTGAGGATGGCCACGACGAAGGGGTCGAGGCGGCCGAGGAGGGGGATGCGGGACCAGCTCGGCACCCAGCGATCCTAGGCGGGGCGCTCCCCCGGGCCGGGGCGCGGGCGACCCGCACGCCCGGCTAGGACGCCGCGAGCCCCAGGCGCCGCACGAGCGCGGCCAGCTCCAGCGCCCGCCGGTCCGCGCCGCCGGGCACCGGCACCGTCGAGGTCGTGAAGCCGAACGCGGTGCGGGTGACCGGGTCGGCGAAGCCGAGGGCCCCACCGAGCCCGTCGTGCCCGAAGGCCGCGGCGGTGCCGAAGTCCCGGCGCGGGTCCGGCTTCTGGAACAGGACGGCGAAGCGGGTCTCGCCACCCAGGACGAGGTCGGGGCCCGCGACCTGCAGCTGACCCACCGCGGCCGTGGTGGCCGCGCTCAGCAGCGGGGGGCGGCCCCCGAGACCCAGGGCCCCGGCGTAGACGGCAGCCAGTCCGGCGGCGGTCCCGGTACCGGACACCGACGGGATCCCGGCTGCGGCGAGGCCGGGCGCGTTGATCCACGTGGTGCCCGGGCCCATGGCCTCCAGCTGCCCGGTCCCCCGCTCGGTCAGGCCCCGTCCGGGGTGCCCGCCGGACCCGACGGCGGCACGACCACCTCACGCAGGCGCGCGCTCTGGGCGTCGGGCAGGCGGACCCAGAAGTCCGCCTCCAGCGGGGCCCGGACCTGCTCCTCGTAGAAGCGCCAGAGGGGCAGGCCCGTGAGCCGCCGGACCAGCTCGTCGGCCAGCGGCCCGACGGTGAGCGCGTGGTAGCCGTGCACGCGGCCGGGCGCCCACAGCGGGCGCTGGGCCGCGAGGTCGGCGGCCACGGCCCCGTCCTCGCCCCACTCGCGCACGGTGAAGTCGCGCGTGGTCGCCAGCAGGCCCACCTGGTGGGAGAGCAGCTGCGCGATCGTGACCGCGGACTTCCCCTCGGCGGCGAACTCGGGCCAGAGCGCGGCGACCCGCTCCCCCGGGTCCACCCCGGCGGTCTGCAGCGCCAGCGCGACGGTGACGCCGGCGACGCCCTTGGTCACCGACGCCACGACGTGCAGGGGGTCGTCCGCCTCGGAGTCCGAGGCCAGGTCGACGACCAAGCCCTCGTCGGTGCGCACAACGAGCTGGCAGCCCCAGGAGGGGTCGGCGGCCAGGTGGCCGGCGAGGACGTCGCCCACCTCCTCGTAGCCGGCGGCGAGGGTCCGCACCACGAGGCTCACTCGACGGCACCGCCGGTGACGCCCGTCTCGCCGGGGGCGTCCGGCTCGCCGGCCACCACCTCGTCGGCCAGCGTCTCGTCGGCCGTGCCCGGGGCGCGGTTGGCGGCCGCACCGGCCAGGGCGTTCCGGGCCGCCTTGCGGACCTTCTTGTCCGAGACCGGCCGTACGCCGTAGGCGGCCGGGTCGTCGTCGGCGAGCTCGGTGCCGGTCGCGACGTCCTCGGGCTCGACGACGGGGTAGGCGCCCGGGGCGGGGCGGCGCTTGCGCAGCGGGGGCTTCACGCCGTCGGCGAGGCGGCGCGTGGTGATGAGGAAGCCGGTGTGGCCGACCATGCGGTGCTCGGGGCGCACGGCCAGGCCCTCGAGGTGCCAGCCGCGCACCATCGACTCCCACGCCTCCGGCTCGGTCCAGCGGCCGGACGCGCGGACGGCCTCGGCGACGCGGGAGAGCTGGGTCGCCGAGGCGACGTAGCAGATCAGGACCCCGCCCGGCGCGAGCGCGTCGGCCACGGCGTCCAGGCACTCCCACGGCGCGAGCATGTCCAGCACGGCCCGGTCGGCGCCCGTGCCCTCGGCGCTGACCAGGCCGCTGCCGGGCAGCGACTCCACCAGGTCGCCGACCTGCAGCGTCCAGGCCGGGTGCGGGCTGCCGAAGAAGGTCTCGACGTTGCCGCGCGCGACGGCGGCGAAGTCCTCGCGCCGCTCGAAGGAGTGCACGCGGCCCGCGTCGCCCACGGCCCGCAGCAGCGACATCGTCAGCGCGCCCGACCCGACGCCGGCCTCGATGACCGTGGCGCCGGGGAAGACGTCGGCCATCTGCACGATCTGCCCGGAGTCCTTCGGGTAGACCACGGCGGCGCCGCGCGGCATCGACAGGACGAAGTCGGCCAGCAGCGGGCGCAGGACGAGGTACTCGATGCCCGCGGTGTTCGTCACGACCGTGCCGTCGGAGCGCCCGATGAGGTCGTCGTGGGTGAAGCGTCCGCGGTGGGTGTGGAACTCGGCGCCCGCGGTGAGGGTGATGGTGTGCATGCGCCCGCGCGGGTCGGTGAGCTGGACGCGCTCGCCCACGCGCAGGGGGCCGCGGCGGGAGCTCGCGCCGGTGGGCGGGGCAGGCGTCGGGACGTCGGTGCTCACGGGAGGTCCTCCGGGATCGTTCGGGTGGTCGGTCAGCGCGACGTCACGGCGGCGACGACGTCGCCGGTGTGCAGCAGGCCGACGACGCGGCCCGTGCGGTCGACGACGACGTGCTCGCCCGGGCGGGCGGACACGGCGGAGAGCAGGTCCTCGCCGGCCAGGTCGTCGGGCAGCCAGGCGCGCGGCGGCAGCGCCCGGGCCGTGGCCCCGGCCTCCAGCGAGGTGCGGCGGGCCTCGGGGACCTGCCGCAGGGCCGTGGTGTCCACGACCGCCACGGGCACGCCGTCGTCGGTGACGAGGACGACCTCGAGGTCGCGGGTGCTGCGGCCCAGCGCGCCCGCGTCGATGGCCGCGCGGGCCGAGCGCACGACCTCCTCGACCGTGGAGCGCGCCGGGACGGCGATGGCCGGGCGCTGCAGCGAGCGGACCGACAGGGCCGGGACGCGCCGGCGCTGCGTGGCGTACGTCAGGGCCTGCGACGCGCCCTGCCACAGAAGCGCCCCCACCAGACCTGCCCAGATCACGTCGGTGAACGAGGTCTCCAGGCCCAGCAGCCGCGGCACGACGATCGCGAGCACCAGCACGCCGACGGCGAGCACGCGCCCGACCCAGCCCGCGGCGACGGTGCCGGCGAGGCGGTCGCCGCGCACCTTCCAGACGACGGCCTCCAGCGCGTGCCCGCCGTCGAGCGGGAGCCCCGGGAGCACGTTGAACAGGGCCAGCAGGGCGTTGGACACCGCGAGGGCCCCGAGCAGCAGACCGCCGACGCCGGAGCCGCCGGGGCGCTCGGCCAGCTCCTGCGACGCCTGCCAGGCGACCACGGCGATCACGGCGTTGGCGACGGGGCCGACGATCGCGACGAAGAAGCTGCGCCCCGGCCCCTCGGCCTCCTCGCGGAAGGACGTGTGCCCGCCCCAGACGTTCAGGACGATGCCCGTCACCCGCATGCCCACCGAGCGCGCCGCGACGGCGTGCGCGATCTCGTGCACCAGCACCGACGCCAGCAGCAGGAGGGCGTAGGAGAAGGCGATCACGTAGGCCGCAGGGCCCGGCACCTGCCGGCCCACGACGGGACCGAAGATCCACACGATGACCGCGGCGAAGAGGAACCAGGACGGCGCGAGCAGCAGCGGGACGCCGAAGGGCCGGCCGAGGCCGATGCCGCCCGCGGCTCGCGGGGCGTCGTCGGTCTGCTGGGCGGGGGGCACCTCCTGAGTCTAGGAGGCGCAGGGGGCCTCTCCCGCCGGGCACCACCCGCGCGCGTCCGGGACGGCCCGCCGGGACCGCGGCGGCGGTGACCCGGGCGTGTCGGAGGCCCCGCCTAGAGTCCCCGCCATGATCGCGTCCCCACCCGCCGCCGCGCCGCACCCGGAGCCCGCGCCGGTGCCGCTGCCGGTGCCGGAGGTGCGGCGACCCCGCGGCCTCTCGCCCTCGCGCGCAGCGGACTTCATGCGCTGCCCCCTGCTGTACCGCTTCCGCACGATCGACCGGCTGCCCGAGGCGCCCTCACCCGCGGCGGCCCGCGGCACCGTCGTGCACGCCGTCCTCGAGCGGCTGTTCGACCTGCCCGCCCCCGAGCGCACCCCGGAGGCGGCCCGCGCCCTGCTCGCGCCGCAGTGGGAGGAGCTGCTCGAGCGCGAGCCGCGGCTGCAGGGGCTCTTCGCCGACGACGACACCCCGGCCGACGCCCTGGCGAAGTGGCTGCGCAGCGCCGAGGTCCTGCTCGACCGGTACTTCCAGCTCGAGGACCCCACGCGCTTGGAGCCCGAGGGCCGCGAGCTGCGGGTCGAGGTGCCCCTGTCCGACGGGCTGCTCCTGCGCGGGATCGTCGACCGCCTCGACGTCGCGGCCGGCGGCGACCTGCGGGTCGTGGACTACAAGACGGGCCGCGCACCCTCGGAGCTCCACGAGGCGTCCGCGCTGTTCCAGATGAAGTTCTACGCGCTGGTGCTCTGGCGCTCGCGGGGCGTGGTCCCCCGCCTGCTGCAGCTCGTCTACCTCGGCTCGGGCGACGTGCTGCGCTACAGCCCCGACGAGGCCGACCTGCTGGCCACCGAGCGCAAGGTGCGCGCGCTGTGGGCGGCCATCGAGCTGGCCCGCGACACCCGGGACTGGCGCCCGAACCCCGGCCGGCTCTGCTCGTGGTGCGACCACAAGGCCCTCTGCCCGGCCTTCGGCGGCGAGCCGCCGCCGCTGCCCGCCGACGACGCGCCGGCGGCCCCTTTCCAGGAGCAGCCGCCGGCCTGAGCGGCCGGACCCCTGCCCGCGTCAGGCGGTGCTGGTGACGTCCGCGAACTCGTCGACCGGCTCGCCCGCCCCGATCGCGGCCAGGACGTCGAGGTCCACACTCGCGAGCGAGGCCACGCGCGTGCGCCCGGGGGCCGCGGGGATGGGGACCATGTGCGGGCAGGCGATGACGTGGCAGCCCGCGGCCTCGGCCGAGGCCACCCCCGTCGGGGAGTCCTCGATGGCCACGCACGCGGTCGGGTCGAGGCCGAGGTGGGAGGCGGCGAGCAGGTACGGGTCGGGCGCGGGCTTGCCGTGCTCCACCTCGTCCCCGGCGACGACGACCCGGAAGACGCCCGGCAGCAGGTCCGCGACGGCGTCGGCGAGCGAGCGGTAGGACATCGTCACGAGCGCGCACGGGACGCCGGCCTCGCCGAGAGAGCGCAGGAGCTCCAGCGCCCCGGGCCGCCAGACGACGCCCGCGGCCAGCTGCGCGATGACCGACTGCAGCAGGTGCTCGACGATGTCCTCGCTGCTCAGGACGACGCCGGTCTGGGCCTGCAGGTGCGCGGACAGGATGCGCCCGCTGTCCGGCAGGGCGCTGCCGACGAGCGCCAGGGCCTGCTCGTGGGTCCACGTGGCGCCGTGGCTCGCGAGCAGCGCCGTCTCGGCGGCGATCCAGTGCGGCTCGGTGTCGACGACGGTCCCGTCCATGTCCCACAGCACCGCCGGGGGGAGCGGGCGCCCGGACGGCGCAGAGGCGGTGGGCGCGGCGGAGGTCGGCATAGGGCATGGAGTCTAGGCTTGCCGGGTGCCAGAGAAGCCTTCCGCCCCGGTCACCCTGCGCAACCCCGTCGTGCTGGCCGCGTTCGAGGGCTGGAACGACGCCGGTGAGGCGGCCAGCCAGGCGGTCGCGCACCTGCACGAGGTGTGGGGGGCGCAGGACCTCTACGAGTTCGACCCGGAGGAGTACCACGACTTCCAGGTCAACCGGCCGACCGTGCACTACGACGACGAGGGCCGCCGCCAGCTCACCTGGCCGACGACGCGCATCTCCTACGCGCGCCTGCCCGAGGCGTCGCGCGACGTCCTGCTGGTGCGCGGCATCGAGCCGTCCATGCGCTGGCGCTCCTACGCCCGCGAGGTCGTGGAGCAGGCGGAGAAGGTCGGCGCCAGCCTCGTCCTGACCCTCGGGGCGCTGCTCGCCGACGTCCCGCACACCCGGCCGCTGCCCGTCACGAGCTCGAGCGAGGACGCCGAGCTCGCGGAGCAGC
>NZ_VWPY01000043.1 GCF_011839805.1 Kineococcus rubinsiae
GGGCGGGGTCGCCTCGGGGCCGCCGGGGTGGTTGGGCGCGCGGCGCTCGCGCGCCCGCCGCGCCGCCTCGGCGATCCGCTCGCGGCTGCGCGTCAGCGACCAGTTGTAGATCGCCGCTGCGGTGGAGGCCAGCACGCTGCCGACCGCCGCGCCCACGAGCGGTCCGTAGGAGCCGAGGCTCTTCAGCCCGGCCAGGGCGACGGCCGACGTGACGGCCGCGAGGGCGCCGCCGGCGATGCCGATCCAGTTGATGGTCAGGGTGGTCCGCGGGGATGTCTGCTCACTCATGCCGCCACCCATCGTCCCATCCGCGCACGGCGGCGCGGCACGGCTGGGGCGCTCGGGTGTGAAGCCCTCGTGCAGGTGCCGGTGGGGCGCGGTGGCTGCGCCCGCGCACGTCCGACACAGTGCTCCCATGACCATCTTGGTGCAGGACCTCAACCAGTGGAAGGGCGCTCCCGTGCTGGACGTCACCGACACGAAGATCGGGACGCTCGCGTCCGTGTACGTGGACGCGGCCACCGACGAGTGGCTGTTCGCCGCGCTGGAGACCGGGGTGATCGGGTTCAAGAAGGTCGTGTTCGTGCCGCTGGACCAGGCCGCCGTCGGCCGTCAGGACCTGCGCGTGGCGTTCTCCAAGGAGACCGTCAAGGCCGCGCCCGCCTTCGCCGTCGACGAGGAGCTCGGCCCGGAGGACGAGCCGCGCATCTTCGCCCACTACGCGATGGAGTACGTCCCGGCCGACACGCCCAGCGGCCGGCGCCTCGCCCGGCGCTGAGCGCTCAGCCCGTCAGCGACGCGACGCCCGCTGCGTCGCGTCGCTGACCTCGCCCACGAGCTCCTCGATGACGTCCTCGAGGAACACGACGCCCGTGACCTGGCCGGTGCTGTTCACGACCCGCGCCAGGTGGGCGCCGGAGCGCCGCATGGCGGCCAGCGCGTCCTCGACCTCCTCGGCGTCGCCGAGGGTGCCGAGCTGGCGGATCCGCTTCTCCGGCACCGGTTCGGTGTAGCGCTCGTCGTCGGCGTACAGGACGTCCTTGAGGTGCAGGTAGCCGTGCAGGTCGCCCGCGGCGTCCAGCACGGGGAACCGGCTGAACCCGGTGCGCGAGACCAGCGCCTCGACGTCGGCGGGGGTCGCGCCCTCGGTGAGGGTGCGCAGGTCGCCCAGCGGCACGGCGATGTCGCCGACGGCCCGGTCGGAGAACTCCAGCGCACCCGTCACGAGGCCGTGGGTGTCGTCGAGGGTCCCCTCGCGGCGGCTCTCGGCGACGATCGACTGCACCTCCTCGACGGTGAACGCCGACGCCACCTCGTCCTTGGGCTCGACGCCCACGGCGCGCAGCACGGAGTTCGTCACGGCGTTCAGGGCCCGGATGACGGGCCCGATGCAGCGCCCGAGCGCGACCAGCGGCGGTGCGAGCAGCAGGACCGCGCGGTCGGGACCGGCGATGGAGAGGTTCTTCGGGACCATCTCGCCGATGACGACGTGCAGGTAGACGACGACCGCCAGGGCGATGACCAGCGCGGCCGGGTGCACGAAGGCCTCGGGGATCCCGACGCCCTCGAAGAGCGGCTCCAGCAGGTGGGCCAGCGCGGGCTCGGCCACGGCGCCCAGGCCGAGCGAGCACAGCGTCACGCCGAGCTGGCACGTCGCCAGCATCAGGGAGACGTTCTCCATCGCCACGAGGGCCTGGCGCGCGCGGCCGCTCGTCGCGGCCAGCGGCTCGACCTGGCTGCGCCGGGCCGACAGCACGGCGAACTCGGCGCCGACGAAGAAGCCGTTGGCCAGCAGCAGGACGACGGCCAGCAGCAGGGAGGTGGTGCTGCTCACGCGGCACCCCCGGTGCCCGCCGCGGCGTCCTCGCGGACGTCGGCTCCCTCGGCGACCGGCAGGGGCCGCAGGCGCAGCCGCTCGACGCGGCGGCCCTCCATGCGGGCGACGCGCAGGACGGCGTGGCCCAGGCGGACCTCGTCGCCCACGACGGGGATGCGGGCCAGGCGGGACATGACGAACCCTCCGACGGTCTCGTAGGCGGGGTCGTCGGGGACCTCGACGCCGGTGCGGTCGCGGACCTCGTCCGGGCGGGCGAGCCCCGGCACGGTCCAGGAGCCGTCGCGGTGCTGGCGCAGGCCCCCGCGGTCGCGGTCGTGCTCGTCGGAGACGTCGCCGACGATCTCCTCGACGAGGTCCTCCAGCGTGACCACGCCGGCCGTGCCGCCGTACTCGTCGACGACGACCGCGAGCTGCAACCCGTTCTGCCGCAGCTGCAGCAGCAGCGGCTCCAGGCGCAGGGTGTCGGGGACGCGGCGCACCTCGGCCATCAGCGCGGCCGCGGGGACCTCGCCGCGGCGCTCGTGCGGCACGGCGACGGCGGCCTTGACGTGGACGGCGCCGATGACGTCGTCCAGGTCGTCGCCGGTCACCGGGAAGCGCGAGTGGCCCGTGCTGCGGGCGCGCGCGACGACGTCCGCGGCCGTCTCGTCGTGGCGCAGCGACTGCATCCGCACGCGCGGCGTCATGACGTCGGCGGCGGTCTGGTCGCCGAAGACGAGGGTCCGGCTCAGCAGGTTCGCCGTGCCCTCGTCGAGGGTGCCGAGGTCGGCCGAGCGGCGCACGAGCGAGGCGAGCTCGGCCGCGGAGCGGGCCCCGGAGAGCTCCTCCTGGGGCTCCACGCCGACGGCCCGGAGGATCCGGTTGGCGCTGCCGTTGAGCACCGTGATGAGCGGGCCCATGAACCAGGTGAAGCCGCGCTGCAGGGGGGCGACGAGCCCCGCGGTGCGCAGCGGGATCGAGAGCGCGAGGTTCTTGGGGACCAGCTCGCCGACGACCATCGAGAAGACGGTGGCGACGGCGACCGCGAGGACGGTCGACACGCTGGTCGCGGCGCCGTCGGGCAGGCCCGCCGACTCCAGCGGGCCCTGCAGCAGGGAGGCCAGCGACGGCTGGGTCAGGTAGCCGACGAGCAGGGTGGTCAGCGTGATGCCGACCTGCGCGCCCGAGAGCTGGGTGGACAGGGTCCGCAGCGCGGGCAGGACGCCGGCCGCCCGGCGGTCGCCGCCCTCGGCGGCCTTCTCGACCGAGAACCGGTCAAGCGTGACCAGCGCGAACTCGGCGGCCACGAAGACGGCCGTGCCGAGCGTCAGGAGCACCCCGACGAGCAGGAGGAGCCACTCCACGATCACGAGGGCTCCCCGGGCGGCGTCGGGCGGGGATGGTGAGGGGGGCCGCCGCGCGGCCCGGGAGGTGAACTCATGGCGGGGCCGATCCTACGGGCGCGAGGGCCTCGCGCGCCCTCCCGGCGGGAGCGGCCGGGGCACCGCGGGCGGCGGCGGGCTCAGAACAGCGTGTCGCCGGCCAGGAAGGTCGCGAGCGGCTGGACGCACCTGCGGGCCGCCCGCAGCAGCGAGTCGTGGCCGCACCCGCCCGCCACGAGCGTGGTCGCCGACGGCACGGCCGCGGCCATCTCGCGCGCGGCGACCCCGAAGTGCTCGGGGCTGCGCTCGCCCGTGAGCAGCAGGGCGCGCGCCGGCAGCTGGGCGTAGACGTCGGCCGGGGAGTTCAGCTGCAGCCCGGCGCGGGTCTCGGCCAGCACCTGCGGCAGCCGCGCCGCGGTCGAGCGGCCCCACTCCGTGCGCGCCAGGACCCCGCCGACGAGCCGCTGCACGCGCTCCGAGCGCCCGACCGCGGTGCGCCCCAGCGAGCTCGTGCGCAGGTGCCGGTCGAGGTGGGCGAGGGCGAGCTCCGGGGCGCCGGTCGCGAGCGCCCGCGCCGCCTGCTCCAGCGCCTCCTCGGGGACCGAGCCGTCCAGCGGCAGCACCGCGTCGTAGACCGCGACGCGGTCGATGCAGCGCAGCAGCAGCCCGCTGGTCGCGAGCAGCGCGACGAGGCCGCCGAGGCCGTGGCCGAGGACCAGCCGGGCCCCCGTGTGCGTGAGCACCGCGCCCAGCAGCGCGACGTCGTCGGCGACGGCGTAGCGCGCGCCGCCCCCGCCGACCTCCTCGCGCTCGTAGCGGTGGACGGTGAACTGCTCGCCCAGGCGCTCGGCCAGGCGCGCGTAGTCCGCGGCCGGGCGGGCGCCGTGCACGAGGACCAGGCCCGGGCCGCGTCCCTCGGTGGTGACGTCGACGGGCGAGCCGTCGGCCCGGCGCACCCCTTCGAGGATCACGCGCCGATCATCCCGCCCGTCACCAGCCCGCCGGCAGCGGGCGGCCCTCCTCGTAGCCCGCCGGCGACTGCAGGCCCACGACGGCGCGCTCGGCGAACTCCCCGACGCTGCGCGCGCCGACGTAGGTGAACGCCGACCGCACGCCCGAGGTGATCTGGTCCAGCAGGTCCTCGACGCCGGGGCGCTGGGGGTCCAGGTGCATGCGCGAGGAGGAGATGCCCTCCTCGAAGAGCCCCTTGCGGGCCCGCTGGAACGGCGAGTCGGCGCGGGTGCGGGCGGCGACGGCGCGGGCCGAGGCCATCCCGAAGCTCTCCTTGTACGGGCGGCCGTCGGCGTCGACCGCGAGGTCGCCGGGGCTCTCGTGCGTGCCCGCGAACCACGAGCCGACCATGACCTGGCTGGCCCCGGCCGCGAGCGCCAGCGCGACGTCGCGCGGGTGCCGGACGCCGCCGTCGGCCCACACGTGCTTGCCGAGCTCGGCCGCGGCGCGCGAGCACTCCAGGACGGCGGAGAACTGCGGGCGGCCGACGCCGGTCATCATCCGCGTGGTGCACATGGCGCCCGGGCCGACGCCCACCTTGGCGATGTCGGCGCCCGCGGCGACGAGGTCGCGCACGCCCTCGGCGGTCACGACGTTGCCGGCGACGACGGGCACGTCCGGGGAGACGCTGCGCACGGCCGCCAGGGCCTCGAGCATCTTGTCCTGGTGCCCGTGCGCGGTGTCGACGACGAGGCAGTCGACGCCCGCCGCCAGCAGCACCTTCGCCGTGCCGGCCACGTCGCCGTTGATGCCGATCGCCGCGCCGATGCGCAGGCGGCCGGAGGCGTCCAGGGCGGGCGCGTAGACGGTCGAGCGCAGGGCGCCCGTGCGGGTCAGGGCGCCGACGAGGCGGCCGTCGCGCACGACGGGCGCGAACCGGCGGCGGCCGGCGTGCAGGACCTCGAAGGCGGCCTCGAGGCCGTCGCGCTCGACGACGTCGGCCTCGATCGAGACGGGCTTCGTGCTCATGACGGCCGCGACCTGGGTGAAGCGGTCGACGTCCGCGCAGTCGGCCGCGGTGACGACGCCGAGCACCTCGCCGCCCTCGACGACGACGGCCGCCCCGTGCGAGCGCTTGGGCAGCAGGTGCAGCGCGTCGTGCACGGTGTCGCCCGGGGACAGCACGACGGGCGTCTCGAAGACGGGGTGGCGGCCCTTGACCCAGTCGACGACCTCGGCCACGACGTCCAGCGGGAGGTCCTGCGGCAGCACGGCCATCCCGCCGCGGCGCGCGATCGTCTCGGCCATCCGGCGCCCGGAGACGGCCGTCATGTTGGCCACCACGACGGGCACCGTCGTCCCGGTGCCGTCGCTGCTCGCCAGGTCGACGTCCAGGCGGGAGGTGACCGCCGAGCGCCCCGGGGCGAGGAAGACGTCGGAGTAGGTCAGGTCGTGGGTCGGCTGCTGGCCGCGGAGGAACTGCACGGCCTGAAGGGTAGGCGCCGGGGGCGGGTCCCGGGCAGGAGCGGGTCTCGTGGAGGACCGGTGCGCGCACAGCCCGCTCCCGGCCGGGGCACGGCGGGGCGGCCTACCCTGGCCGCATGAGCACGGGCAGCCACACCTCCCCGGCCTCGGGCCCCGCGACGAGCGTGGCGCAGGGCCCGGCCGGACCTCGCACGGCCGTGGTCGTCGAGGACGAGCCGACCATCGCCGACGCGGTCGCGCGCCGGCTGCGCGCGGAGGGCTACGCGGTGCACATCGCCTCCGACGGCCCCGGCGGGGTGGCGCTGTGCGAGGAGGTCGGCCCCGACGTCGTCGTGCTGGACGTGATGCTCCCGGGCTTCGACGGCCTCGAGGTGTGCCGCCGCGTGCAGGCCGCCCGGCCCGTGCCCGTCCTCATGCTCACGGCGCGCGACGACGAGACCGACAAGCTCGTCGGGCTGGGCGTGGGCGCCGACGACTACATGACCAAGCCCTTCTCGCTGCGCGAGCTGGTGGCGCGCGTCAACGGGCTGGTGCGCCGCGTCGAGCGCGCCCGCCAGCTCGTCGGCTCCCCCACCGCGGTCGGCAGCCTGCGCTTCCCGGTCGCCGGCGGCGAGCTCGAGGTCGACCGCGCGCAGCGCCGGGTCCGCCGCGCGGGCGCCGAGGTGCACCTGACGCCGACCGAGTTCGACCTGCTCGTCTGCCTGGCCACCTCGCCGCGCACGGTGCTGACCCGCGAGAAGCTGCTCGAGGACGTCTGGGACTGGGCCGACGCCTCCGGCACCCGGACGGTGGACAGCCACGTGAAGGCGCTGCGCCGCAAGCTCGGGGCCGACCTCGTCCGCACCGTGCACGGCGTCGGGTACGCCTTCGAGCCGGGCGGCGAGGGGGCCGCGGGGTGACCGCGCCCGTGTCCGGCGGCCAGCACCCCTCCTCCCAGCCCCACACCTCACCGCCCGCGGCCGGCGACGGCCCGTCCCTCGACCCGGGCCCCGTCACGGGCCCCATCTCGCGCGCCGAGCTGGCCGAGGCCGCCCGCCTGGCCGGGCGGCGCGCGTGGCCGGCCATGCGCCCGCTCGACCCCGTGCACTCCCTGAAGACCAAGCTGGCGCTGCTCGTCGGGATCACCGTCACGGTCGCCGTGCTGCTGGTGTGGCTGGCCCTGCGCCACCAGATCGGGCCCCGCTACACGCTGCCCGCCTCCATCCTCATCGCCCTCGTCGTGACGCAGGTCCTGGCCCGCGGCATGACGTCGCCGCTGCGCGAGATGACCGTGGCCGCGCGCGCCATGGCCACCGGCGACTACTCCCGGCGCGTGCGCTCGACCTCCAGCGACGAGGTCGGCGAGCTGGCCACCGCGTTCAACCGGATGGCCGAGGACCTCGAGGCCGTCGACCGGCAGCGGCGCGAGCTCGTCGCCAACGTCAGCCACGAGCTGCGCACGCCCGTCTCGGCGCTGCACGCCGTGCTGGAGAACGTCGTCGACGGCGTCACCGAGCCGGAGCCGGAGGTGCTGGCCACGGCGCTCGCGCAGACCGAGCGCCTCGGCCGGCTCGTCGAGCAGCTGCTGGACCTCTCGCGCCTGGACGCGGGCGCCGTGGCGCTGGACCGCGACGCCGTCGCGCTGCAGCCCTTCCTCGAGCAGGCGACGCGGGCCATGTCCATGACGGGCCGCGACGTCCGCTTCGTCGTGGACGTGCGCCCCGAGGGCCTGGAGGTCTCCGCCGACGCGGCCCGCCTGCACCAGGTCGTCGCCAACCTCCTCGACAACGCCTCGCGCCACTCCCCCGTCGGCGGGACCGTCACCGTCTCGGCGCACACCCTCGGCGAGGTCGTGCGGCTCTCGGTGCAGGACGAGGGCCCGGGCATCGCCGACGCCGACCGCGAGCGCGTCTTCGAGCGCTTCCACCGCGGGCACTCCCGCTCCGACGGCGGCACCGGCCTGGGCCTCGCGATCGCCCGCTGGGCCGTCCAGCTGCACGGCGGCACCATCCGCGTCGCGGCGACGCCGCCCGGCGGGGGCTGCCGCATCGACGTGCAGCTGCCGGCGAACGCCCCGAGCCCTTCCCGGTGACACGCCCGCCCTCGGGATAGGCTGGCCCACGCGTACGCGTAGACCCACACCGAGGAAGAAGGCGACTCCGCCGTGCCTCAGCAGCCCTCGCAGTCCGAGGACAAGCTCGCCACGTTCGGCCCCAACGAATGGCTCGTCGACGAGCTGTACGAGCAGTACCTGGCCGACAGGAACTCCGTGGACGAGGCGTGGTGGGACTTCTTCGCCGACTACTCCCCCGCGGACAACCCGGCCGGCAAGACGAGCGCCGCGAAGACCACCCCCGCCACGGGCACCGGGACCAACGGCCTGTCCCGCCCCGCGGGCAACGGCAACGGCGCCGGCACCGCCCCCGTGGGCAACGGCGCCGGCACGGCCCCCGCGCCGGCCGCCGCACCCGCGCCGAAGGCCCCCGCCCCCTCCGCCGCCGCGCCGGCCCCCGTGACGACGAGCCCGGCACCGACGCCGGCGCCGGCCGCGAAGCCCGCCGCGCAGCACTCCGACGCTCCCGCGACCCCGGCCGCGAAGGCCCCGGTCCGCCCCCCGGTCCCCGCCACCGCGGCGAAGGCCCCCGCGCCCGCCGCCGCCTCCGCCTCGTCTCCCACCACGGCGCCCGCCCCCGCGGGCGACACGGTCGAGAAGCTGCGCGGCCCCGCGGCCCGCGTCGTGGTCAACATGGAGGAGTCCCTCGAGGTCCCCACCGCGACCAGCGTGCGCGCCGTGCCGGCGAAGCTGATGGTCGACAACCGCATCGTCATCAACAACCACCTCAAGCGCGCGCGCGGCGGCAAGGTCTCCTTCACGCACCTCATCGGCTACGCGCTCGTCGAGGCGCTGCAGCAGATGCCGTCGATGAACGCGGCCTACACGACCGAGGGCGGCAAGCCCGCGGTCCTGCACCCCGCGCACGTCAACCTCGGCATCGCGATCGACCTGCCCAAGCCCGACGGCAGCCGCCAGCTCATGGTGCCGTCGGTGAAGGAGGCCGAGACCAAGACCTTCGCGGAGTTCTGGACGGCCTACGAGGACGTCGTGCGCCGCGCCCGCGCGGGCAAGCTCACGACGGCCGACTTCGCGGCCACGACCATCAGCCTCACCAACCCCGGCACCATCGGCACCGTGCACTCCGTGCCGCGCCTGGTGAAGGGGCAGGGCGCGATCATCGGCGTCGGCGCCATGGAGTACCCGGCCGAGTACCAGGGCTCCAGCGAGGACACGCTGAACCGCCTGGCCGTCAGCAAGGTCATCACGCTGACCTCGACCTACGACCACCGGATCATCCAGGGCGCGGGCTCGGGCGAGTTCCTCAAGCTCGTGCACGCCAAGCTGCTGGGCGAGGACGGGTTCTACGACCGCGTCTTCCAGTCGCTGCACATCCCCTACCAGCCCATCCGCTGGCTGCGCGACGTCTCGATCTCCCACGACGACCAGATCAACAAGACGGCGCGCGTCGTGGAGCTCATCCACGCCTACCGCGTGCGCGGTCACCTCATGGCCGACACGGACCCGCTGGAGTACCGCCAGCGGATGCACCCCGACCTCGAGATCGAGACCCACGGCCTGACGCTGTGGGACCTCGACCGCGAGTTCCCCACGGGCGGCTTCGGCGGCAAGGCGCACATGCGCCTGCGCGACGTGCTGGGGGTGCTGCGCGACTCCTACTGCCGCACCGTCGGCATCGAGTACATGCACATCCAGGAGCCGGACCAGCGCAAGTGGATCCAGGACCGGGTCGAGCGTCCCTACGCCAAGCCCAGCGCGCGCGAGCAGCTGCGCGTCCTGCGCCGCCTCAACGCGGCCGAGGCGTTCGAGACCTTCCTGCAGACGAAGTACGTGGGGCAGAAGCGCTTCAGCCTCGAGGGCGGCGAGAGCGTCATCCCGCTGCTGGACGCCCTGCTCTCGCGCTCCGCGACGGCCGGCCTCGACGAGGTCTGCATGGGCATGGCCCACCGCGGCCGCCTCAACGTCCTGACCAACATCGCCGGCAAGAGCTACAGCCAGGTGTTCCGCGAGTTCGAGGGCACCCAGGACCCGCGCACCGTGCAGGGCTCCGGCGACGTGAAGTACCACCTGGGCACCGAGGGGACCTTCACGGGCGAGGACGGCGAGCAGACCAAGGTCTACCTCGCGGCCAACCCCTCCCACCTGGAGGCCGTGAACCCCGTCCTGGAGGGCGTGGCGCGCGCCAAGCAGGACCGG
The DNA here is from genome assembly GCF_011839805.1 of Kineococcus rubinsiae. Classification (GTDB taxonomy): domain Bacteria; phylum Actinomycetota; class Actinomycetes; order Actinomycetales; family Kineococcaceae; genus Kineococcus; species Kineococcus rubinsiae. Next base: position 9,884 of record NZ_VWPY01000043.1, read on the forward strand.
ATCAACCTGGCCGGCGCGTCGTTCCCCGTGCTCCCCGTGCTGCTGCACGGCGACGCGGCGTTCGCCGGGCAGGGCGTCGTGGCCGAGACGCTGAACCTGTCGCAGCTGCGCGGGTACCGCACCGGCGGCACGATCCACGTCGTCATCAACAACCAGGTCGGGTTCACCACCGCCCCCGCCTCGTCGCGCTCGTCGGTCTACTGCACCGACGTCGGCCGGATGATCCAGGCGCCGATCTTCCACGTGAACGGCGACGACCCCGAGGCGTGCGTGCGGGTGGCGCAGCTGGCGTTCGAGTTCCGCCAGGCGTTCGACAAGGACGTCGTCATCGACATGGTCTGCTACCGCCGCCGCGGTCACAACGAGGGCGACGACCCGTCGATGACGCAGCCCCTCATGTACTCCCTCATCGAGAAGAAGCGCAGCGTCCGCAAGCAGTACACCGAGCAGCTCATCGGCCGCGGCGACATCTCCGTCGAGGACGCCGAGGAGGCGCTGCGGGACTACTCGGCGCAGCTGGAGCGGGCCTTCGCGGAGACCAAGGACGACCACCAGGACGCCGAGGGCGCCGACGGCGACAGCCGCGGCGGCCTGGAGCGCCCGCGGGCGCAGGAGGCCGACGAGAACTCCACGGGCGAGGCGCCGCCGACCGCGGTCGACGCGTCCGTCCTGGCGCACGTCGGTGCGGTGCAGGCCAGCCCGCCGGAGGGCTTCACCGTCCACCCGAAGCTGCGCCAGCTGCTGGACAAGCGCCGGCAGATGTCCACCGAGGGCGGGATCGACTGGGGCTGGGGCGAGCTGCTGGCCTTCGGCTCCCTGCTGATGGAGGGCACGCCCGTCCGCCTCGCCGGCCAGGACAGCCGCCGCGGGACGTTCGTCTCGCGCCACGCGGTGCTGACCGACCGCGTCACGGGCGACGAGTGGACCCCGCTGATGTACCTCGGCGAGGGCCCCGACGGCCAGGCCCAGGCGCCGTTCTGGATCTACGACTCGCTGCTCAGCGAGTTCGCGGCCATGGGCTTCGAGTACGGCTACTCCGTCGAGCGGCCCGACGCGCTGGTCCTGTGGGAGGCGCAGTTCGGCGACTTCTTCAACGGCGCGCAGACCGTCATCGACGAGTTCATCTCCGCGGGCCAGCAGAAGTGGGGCCAGCGCTCCTCGGTCGTGCTGCTGCTGCCGCACGGCTACGAGGGCCAGGGCCCGGACCACTCCTCGGGGCGCATCGAGCGCTTCCTGCAGATGTGCGCCGAGGACAACATGACGGTGGCGGTGCCGTCGACCCCGGCGAGCTACTTCCACCTGCTGCGCCGCCAGGCCTACGCCCGCCCGCGCCGGCCGCTCGTCGTGTTCACGCCGAAGTCGATGCTGCGGCTGAAGGCCGCGCAGTCGGCCGTGGAGGACTTCACGACGGGCACGTTCCAGGAGGTCCTCGACGACACCGCGGGCCTGGACGCCTCGGCCGTCACGCGGGTCCTGCTGTGCAGCGGCAAGGTCTACTGGGACCTCGTCGCCGAGCGGACCAAGCGCGGCGACACGACCACGGCGGTCGTGCGCGTCGAGCAGCTCGCCCCGCTGCCCGTCGACCGCCTGCTGGAGGTGGCGCAGACGTACCCGGACGCCGAGGTGCGCTGGGTCCAGGAGGAGCCGACCAACCAGGGCGGGTGGCCGCACGTGGCCATGAACGTCTGGAAGCACCTCGGCACGCGCCTCGACGTGGTCGCCCGCCCGTCGTCGGCCTCGCCCGCCGCGGGCTCCGCCAAGCGCCACCAGGCCGAGCAGCGCCAGCTCGTCGAGCGGGCCTTCGACCGCTGACGCCGCTCCCCCGCCGACCACGGCCCCGCCGCCCCTCCCGGGTGGCGGGGCCGTCGTCTGCGGGCTGACCGTCCCCGGCCCGCGCGCGGGCTGACGGGGGCACCCGCGGCGGGCACTACCCTGGGGCCCGCCCCACCGACCGACCGACAGGAGCACCACGCACGTGCGCGAGGACCAGCTGTGAACGGCCGCTACGACGTGCGCGTGTGCCTCGTGGGCGACGAGTTCGTCACCGGCGTCGGCGACCCCCGCGCCCTGGGCTGGGCCGGCCGCGTCTCGGCCCGCACGCCGCGCGAGGACCGCGACATCACGATGTTCCCCCTGGGCGTGCCCGGGGAGCCGACGTCGGAGCTGTCCGCGCGATGGCGCGAGGAGACCGCCCGCCGCTTCGCGGGCGGGGACGAGCACCGCCTCGTCGTCGGGCTCGGCCACACCGACCTCGACGTCGGGACGACGCTGGCGCGCAGCCGCCTGAACCTCGCCAACATCCTCGACGAGTGCGAGGCCCGCGGGCTGCCGACGCTCGTGGTGGGTCCGACGCCCGTCTCCGACGCCGACCGCAACGAGCGCATCGGCGACCTCGCCGACGCCTTCGCCGACGTCTGCGCGCGCCGCCGGGTGTCCTACGTCGACACGTTCTCCCCGCTGGCCACCCACGAGGACTGGTTCGCCGACCTCGCGGCCGGCGACGGCGTCCACCCCGGCCAGGCCGGGTACGGCCTGCTGGCGTGGCTCGTGCTGCACAGCGGCTGGTACGACTGGCTGGGCGTCCCCCAGCCCTGAGGCGGCCGGGACCTGCGCCCTGCTCCCGACGACGCCGTCAGAGCACGTGGCGCAGGTACCGCTGCGGCGCGTCCAGGAAGAAGCGCCAGTTCCGCACGATCGTGAGCTCCTCCCACGTCGTGGGCGTGATGCCGTCCTCGTCGAGCTGCAGGACGGTCGCGCCCGGCAGGGCCGTCAGCAGCGGCGAGTGCGTGGCACACAGCACCTGCTTGCCGTCGTCGGCCATCCGCGCCAGGGAGCCCGCCAGCAGCAAGCAGTTGTCGAAGCTCAGCGCCGACTCGGGCTCGTCGAGCAGGACGAGCCGCGCCTCGCGCAGCCACCGGCTCTGCAGGACCTCGACGAACCCCTCGCCGTGGCTGACGCCGTGCAGCGGGTGCGGGCTGGTCGGCTCGCCCTCGCCGTCCCACGCCGCGTCCTCGAGGTAGCTGTAGAAGCGGTGCATCGTCTCGGCGCGCAGGAAGAACGCCCCGCCGGTCCCGCCCGGCGAGGACACGACCCGCAGCCGCGCGGCGAGGCCCGAGCGGTCGGTCCCCCGGCTGCGGGCGCCGCCCGCGCGGTGCGCGCTGCCGCCGCCGTCGGGGTGGACGCCGACGGCCTCGGCGACGGCCTCCACCACCGTGGACTTCCCGGCCCCGTTCTCGCCCACGAGGAAGATCACGCCGGCGGGCAGGTCGAGCCCGCGGGTCAGCAGCTGGTGCACGGCGGGTACCGAGTCGGGCCACGCTGCGGGGTCGACCGCGGCGTCCGGGTGACGCTCCACGCGACGCACGGGTCGGACGCTGCGGGCCATGTGGTTGAGTCTGCTGGATGGCCACCCCGGACCTCCTGCTCGGACCCCTCCTGCGCTACGTCGACGACGCGCGGGCCACCGTGTGGGTCGAGACGAGCGCCGCCTGCGAGGTCGAGGTCGTCGTCGACCTCCCCGGCGGCGACGTCCTGCGCAGCAGCAGCGAGACCCTCGGCCTGCACGGGCACCACTACGCGCTGCTCGTCGTCGAGGGCCTCCCGGCGGGCGAGCGTCTGCCGTACCGCATCGAGGTCGCGGGGGCGCGGCTGTGGCCGCCGGTCGAGGAGTCCTGGACCTGGCCCGCGAGCGAGATCCGCACCCCCGACCTGGGCACGCCCCTGCGGCTGGCCTTCGGCTCGTGCCGGCGCGCGGGCGACGACGACCCCGCCTCGGTCGAGCTCGTCGGCGTCGACGCCCTGAGCACGCTGGCGCGCCGGATGGTCACCCAGCACGCGGACGAGCAGAGCTGGCCGGACCTGCTGCTCTTCGCGGGCGACCAGGTCTACGCGGACGACCCGACCCCCGCGATCGTGGACCGCCTGCGCGAGCGGCACCAGGGCCGCGCGGACGGCGACTCGGCCGTGCGCGACGAGATCGGGGACTTCGAGGAGTACACCTGGCTGTACCGGGAGACGTGGGGCCCGGACGCCGTGCGCTGGCTGCTCTCGACCGTGCCGACGTGCATGCTCCTGGACGACCACGACCTGCGCGACGACTGGAACACGTCGCAGTCGTGGCGCGAGGAGATGGCCCGCCAGCCCTGGTGGCGCGAGCGCGTGACCGGGGCCTTCGCGAGCTACTGGGTCTACCAGCACCTCGGCAACCTCTCCCCCGACGAGCTGGCCGAGGACCGCCTCCTGGGCGAGCTGCGGGCCGCGCCGGACGAGGAGACCCGCAACCGGCTCATCGACGACTTCGCCCGTGCCGCCGACGACGAGCCGTCGAACGCGCGCTGGAGCTTCTCGCGCGACCTCGGCACGACGCGGCTGCTGGCGATCGACTCGCGCTGCGCGCGGCGCCTGGCGCCGGACGACCGGCACATGACCGACGCCGCGGAGTGGGAGTGGGTGCACGACCAGGCCACGGGCGCCGACCGCGACGAGCCCCTGCAGCACCTGCTGCTGGCCACGACGCTGCCCGCGTTCCTGCTGCACGGCATCCACCACGCGGAGGGCTTCGACGAGGCCGTCGCCGAGGGCGCCTGGGGCCGGTGGGCCCAGGGCCCCGCCGAGAAGCTGCGGCAGGCCGCCGACCTCGAGCACTGGGCCGCGTTCCGGCGCTCCTTCGACGACCTGGTGGCGCTGCTGCGGGAGGTCGCCAGCAGCCCGCAGCGGCCCGCGAGCGTCCTGCTGCTGTCCGGCGACGTGCACTGCAGCTACACCGCGCGGGTGCGCCTGCCCGGGGTCGACGTCGACCGCACGGTCGTGCACCAGCTGGTGATGTCGCCGTTCCGCAACCCGCTCAACCGGCAGATGCAGATCGCCAACAAGCTGCTCGACTCACGCCCCGTGCGGGCGCTGACGCGCCTGCTGGCGCTGTCGGCCGGGGTGCGCGAGCCGATGGTCGACTGGGACGTCGAGCAGGGCCCGTGGTTCGACAACGGCGTCATGACCGTCGTGCTGGCCGAGGACGGGGCGGCGGACGTCGAGGTCGACCACGCCCTGCTCAAGGACGGTCACCAGGTGCTCACGCGCACGGCCGACGTGTCCCTGCGCCCCGCCCGGAGCCGGCGGCGGATGGTCACGTCTGTGTGACGTCGTCCCCCCAGGTGGGCAGGGTGTACGCCCCAGGGCCTCCGCGTGGTCCAGACTGTGCACGCTCTCACCCCCTACCTGGAGGTCTCCGTGCCCGTCCGCCCCACCCCGCGCCGCTCGTTCCTGCTCGTCGCCGGCAGCGTCGCCGCCGGGGCCCTGGCCCTCGCGGGCTGCGGCTCCGACTCGCTGTCCACCGGCAGCGGCTCGTCGTCGACCTCCTCGTCCGCCGCCGCCACCGGCAGCAGCGACGCCGCGCTCTTCGCGATGCTGCCGCAGTCCGTGCAGGACTCGAAGGTCCTGCGGGTCGGCACGAACGCCGAGTACGCCCCCAACGAGTTCCTGCAGGGCAGCGACGTCGTCGGCATGGACATCGACGTCATGAACGCCGTGGCCGCGAAGCTGGGCGTGAAGGCGGAGTACAGCAACGCCTCGTTCGACTCCCTCATCACGGGCGTCACCGGCAACCGCTACGACGCGGCGATCTCCTCGTTCACCATCAACGCCGACCGCCTGGCCCAGGTCAACATGGTCCAGTACTACAGCGCGGGCACGCAGTGGGTCGTCAAGAAGGGCAACCCCGAGGCGATCGACCCCGAGAACGCCTGCGGCAAGACGGTCTCGGTGCAGAGCGGCACGACGCAGTCCGACGACGACCTGCCGGTGCGCCAGAAGGCCTGCACCGACGCGGGCAAGCCCGAGATCACCGTGCTGCCCTTCGGCTCGCAGCAGGACGCGACCAACGCGCTGCAGCAGGCCCGGGTGCAGGCGATGCTGGCCGACTCCCCGATCTCCGCGTACGCGGTGAAGCAGACCGGGGACCAGCTGGAGCTGGCCGGTGACGTCTACGACGCGGCCCCCTACGGCATCGTCGTGCCGAAGGCGCAGACGCAGACCGCCGACGCGATCTCCAAGGCCCTCGCGGCCATCGCCGCGGACGGCGGCTACGACACGGCTCTGGGCAACTGGGGCGGCGACACGGGCGCCGTCACCGAGTTCCCGGTCAACCCGGCGTCGTGAGCACGCCCGCCGCTCCGGGTGAGCGCCCGGGCCGCATCGACGCCGTCGAGGTGCGCCACCCGTGGCGGTGGGTCTCGGTCGCCGTCATCGCGGTGCTCGTGCTGATGCTCGCCCACCTGCTGGTCACGAACCCCGCGTTCGACTGGTCCTTCACCCTCGAGGCGATGAACCAGAGCACCGTGATCCGCGGGTTCCTCATCGGCACCCTCCTGACGACGGTGCTGTCGATGACCGTCGGGATCCTCGGCGGGGTGCTGCTGGCCGTGCTGCGCCTGTCGGAGAACCGCGTGCTGTCCAGCGTCAGCTGGGTGTTCACGTGGTTCTTCCGCGGCGTGCCGCGCTACGTCCTGCTGGGGTTCACGGGCAGCCTCGGCGCGCTGTTCGGCACCGGCCTCTCGATCGGCGTGCCGTTCGACTTCCTGTTCTCGTCGTGGTTCGGGACGCCGGAGCTGCGGGCCTTCACCATCGGCCAGCAGAGCGTCTACGACCTGCTCGGCTCCACCATCGTCGGCGGCATCGTCGGCCTGGGGCTGTCCGAGGCCGCCTACATGGCGGAGATCGCCCGCGCGGGCATCCTCAGCGTCGACCGCGGCCAGCACGAGGCCGCGGAGGCGCTGGGCATGTCCCGGACCCTGGCGATGCGCCGCGTCGTGCTGCCGCAGGCGATGCGCGTCATCGTGCCCCCCACGGGCAACGAGGTCATCGCGATGCTGAAGGACACGTCGCTGCTCGTCGCGATCCCCGTGACCGTCGAGCTCTTCTACCAGCTCGGCCAGATCGGCCAGCAGACCTACCAGGTGGTGGCCACGAACATGGCGGCGATCCTCTACTACTTGATCGCCACGTCGATCCTCATGGTCGGGCAGTACTTCCTGGAGCGGCGCTTCGGCCGCGGGTTCGGCACGTCCACCGCGGCGCGCCCGGCCGCCGCCGGTGTGAGCCTCGGTGCGGGAGGGGCGAAGTGAGCGAGCCCCTGGTCCGCGCGGTCAACGTCTCGAAGTCCTTCGGCCACGTCGAGGTCCTCAAGGGCATCGACCTCGAGGTGGACGCGGGCGAGGTCGTCTGCCTGCTCGGCCCGTCCGGGTCGGGCAAGACGACGTTCCTGCGCTGCATCAACCACCTCGAGCGCATCGACGGCGGGCGCATCTGGGTCGACGGCGACCTCATCGGCCTCGCCGAGCGCGGCGGGCGGCTGCACCGCCTGCCCGACAAGCAGATCGCCGAGCAGCGCCGGGACATCGGCATGGTGTTCCAGCGGTTCAACCTGTTCCCGCACATGACGGCCCTGGAGAACGTGGTCGAGGCGCCCGTGAAGGTCCGGGGCGAGAAGCGCGCCGCCGCCGAGCAGCGCGCCCTGGCCCTGCTCGAGCGCGTCGGGCTGGGCGACCGGACGGGGAACTACCCCTCGCAGCTGTCCGGCGGCCAGCAGCAGCGGGTCGCGATCGCCCGCGCCCTGGCCATGCAGCCCAAGCTCATGCTGTTCGACGAGCCCACGTCCGCGCTGGACCCGGAGCTCGTCGGCGAGGTCCTCGCGGTGATGCGGGAGCTCGCCGCGGACGGCACGACGATGATCGTCGTGACGCACGAGGTGGCGTTCGCCCGCGAGGTCGCCGACCAGGTCGTGTTCATGGACGCGGGCGTCGTCGTCGAGCGCGGCCGCCCCGACGACGTCCTCGGCAACCCGAAGCACGAGCGCACCCGCACCTTCCTGGCGCGCATGCGCACGGGCGAGCAGACCACGTCGGCGCCCCCCGCGGCCGGCTGAGGAGGAGCCGGGCCCGGTCAGGCCGATCAGGTCAGGCGGGCCCGGCGAGCTCCTCGAACAGCCCCAGCGGGTTCCCCCACGGGTCGGCGAGGTCGGTCCAGGCCACCACGCCCGGCACGACCTCCGGGTCGTCGACGGCGACCCCGTCGGCCCGCAGCGCGGCCACGGCCGCGGTCAGGTCGGCCACGCCGAAGCGCACGCGGAACGACGAGGGCGTCACGTCGGTGGCCGCGGTCGCCACCTGCAACCAGGCGCCCGGGACGACCTCCCACTCGTGCAGGTCGTCGACGGGCGTGACGTCGGGGCCGCGGCCCAGCAGCCGGGAGTACCAGGCGACGGCGTCGGGGCCCTCCCCGGTGCGCACGAGGAAGGTCACGGCGTCCACGCGGGGCAGGGTCACGACGATCACCCTCGGGCGGCGCCGACCACGGTGTCAACGGCCGTCCGCGCGTCGGCGGCGGTGTCCAGGCGGTCCCCCGGGCGCAGCGCGCCGCCCTCGACGACGACGGCGTAGAACCCCATGACGTCCGAGCCGTAGGTGCGCACCAGCATCTGCGGCACGGGCAGGTCGCGGCGGCCGGTGCCGGGTTCCACCTCGGTGGCGGCGCAGCGCGCGGTGGGCTGGACCCCGCGGAAGCGCACGCCCCCGACCGAGAACTCGCGCCCCACGAGGTCGGCCTCCGCGAACGCCGGCAGGCCGTCGAGGTGGACGTTGGCGCGGAAGCGCAGCGGGTCCAGCGTCGTCGCGGTGCGCTCGGCCAGGTCGCGCACCGAGGCCAGGTTGAGGAACGACACGGCGTTCATGAGGGCGTCGGAGTCGACCGCCACGTCGGTGAAGCGGCGCCCCGGCTCCACGGCGTGCACGGGCCGCACCCCGGGCGGCAGGTCGAGCACGCGCGAGAAGAACGCGAGCGCGGCCGCGATCCCGTCGTCGTCGCCCAGGTCGGCGTCGAGGACGACGTGGTCGCGCACGCGGACGGTGAAGCGGCCCGTCGTGGGTTCGAGGTGGGTGTCGAGCCCCGCGAGGCGCTCCTCGGCGACGAGGACGAAGAACTCCCGCTTCGACACGGGTTCGCGCAGGCCCGGCCGGTAGGCGCCGCCCGGCCGGGCCAGGGCGATCACGCGGTCGTGCGGGAAGCCCTCGCCCGCCCGCAGGGGCACGGCGTCCAGCCGCTGCGGGCTGAGGCCCTTGACCGGGTAGACCCAGAGGCTCTCGACGTGGGCGCTCACCCGCCGAGCGTAGCGAGCGGGCCCCCCGCGCCCCGGTGCGCGGCGGCGGGAGCGACCGGGGCGACGAGCTCGTCGGGGGCGCGGCGGGTGCGCCCGGCGTCGGTGGCGACGGCGAGGCCCTCCCGCACCCAGTACTCGAACCCGCCGATCAGCTCCTGCACCCGGGTGTGGCCGGCGGAGGCCAGCGCGAGCGCGGCGCGCGTGGAGCCGTTGCACCCCGGGCCCCAGCAGTAGACGACGACCGCGGTGTGCAGGTCCGCCACCAGCTCCCCGATGCCCGCCAGCAGCCGGTCGCCGGGCAGGTGCACCGCGCCGGGGATGCGGCCCTGGCTCCACGCCGCGGCCGAGCGGACGTCGAGGACGAGCGCGGAGGTGCCCGCGGCGCGGGCCGCGGCGAGGTCGGCGGGGTCGGTCTGGTGGGTCAGCCTGGCGGTGAAGAAGTCCACGGCCGAGATCGGTGTCTGCATGCCTCCATCGAAGCGGGATGCCGACGCACCGACCAGGGCCGTCGAACGGCGTTCCGGCCCCTTCACCGTCGATCCGCGGGTAGTTTCGTCGTCATGGCGACGGAATCCCGGCTCCCCCTGGACGCGACCGACCGCAGCATCCTCGAGCACCTGCAGCGCGACGGCCGGATCAGCGTCGCCGACCTGGCCCGGGCGATCAGCCTCTCGGCCAGCGCCACCGCCGACCGCCTGCGCCGCCTGGGCGACACGGGCGTCGTCACCGGCTTCGGCGCGACCCTCGACCCCGAGGCCCTCGGCTACGCGGTGACGGCCTTCGTGCGCCTGGCCTACCCGACGGGCAACTACAAGCCGTTCCACGACCTCCTCGACACGACGCCGGAGGTCGTGGAGGCCCACCACGTCACCGGCGACGACTGCTTCGTGCTGAAGGTGCTCGCCCGCTCCATGCGCGACCTCGAGCGCATCACCGGGAAGCTGGCCACCCTCGGCGGCATCACCACGAGCGTCGTCTACTCCAGCCCCCTGCCCCACCGGCGCCTGACCCCCGCCTGACGAAGCGTCGAGGGGGGTGCAGCGGCTTCAGGAGCCCGGCAGGAACAGGCAGAAGGGGTGCCCGGCCGGGTCGAGGTAGACGCGCACGCCCTCCTGCGGCTGGAATGCGGCGAGCACGGCCCCGCCCGCCTCGGCGTGCGCGCCGGCGGCCGCCAGGTCGTCGACCTCGACGTCGAGGTGCAGCTGCAGGCGCTGGTCGCCGTCACCCGCGGGCCACACGGGCGGGACGTGGTGCGGCTCGGCCTGGAAGGACAGCCGGTGCCCGCCCCCGGGCGGGCCGATCGACACCCACTCCGGCGAGTCCTCGACGAGGTCCCAGCCGAGCAGGTGGCGGTAGAAGGCGGCGAGCGCCCGCGGGTCGGGGGCGTCCAGCGTGGTGGCGACGAGGGTCGCGCGGGGCCGGTCCATGGCGGGAGGGTGCCACCACCCTCCGACGACGGCGCGGGGACGGCGGCGGGGCCGAGGCTGGTCGAGCGCCGTCGACCACCCGGGTGGTGCGCCAGGCACATCAACGGGTTGAGGTGGGGCGTCCGGGTGCCGATGAGGAGCGGGCACCCGCTCCTGCAGCACCGATCCGTGAGGCCGACACCGCATGCCGTTCCCGTTCCGCGCCACCTCGCTCCGCTCGCAGCTGGTCCTGCCCGGCGTCGGTGCCGTCGTCGTCACCGCCGGGCTGCTCAGCGGCCTGACCGCGGTGCAGGTCGGCCACCTCTCCGAGGGCACCTCCGCCGACGTGCGGACCCTGTCGGAGCAGCAGCTGCGCGACGCCGGCCAGCAGGTCGATGCGACCGTCGCGGCCCAGGCTGCCGCCGTGCAGGAGCAGCTCGACGGCGACCTGCGGGTGACGCAGGACAAGCTCGCCGCCCTCGGCGCGTCGGCCACCGGCGCCCCGGCGACGTGGACCGCGACCAACCAGACGACGAAGGAGCAGACCGGCGTCACCCTGCCGCGCCTGCTCTTCGGCTCGACGTGGCTCGGCCAGCAGGCCGACCCGGCGGTGGCCGTCGCGGGCATCGACGACGCGGCCCGCCTCACCGGTGCGGCCGTCACCGTCTTCCAGCGCATGGACGGCGCGGGCGACATGCTGCGCGTCGCCACCACGGTGGTCAACGCCAAGGGCCGGCGGAACATCGGCACCTACATCCCGGCCATCGGCGCGGGCGGGGCCGCGAACCCCGTCGTGGCGGCCCTGCTGGCGGGGGAGACCTACCACGGCACCGCGACGGTGGCGGACCAGCAGTACGTCACCGTCTACGAGCCGCTGAAGCGCGGCGACGAGGTCGTCGGGGCGGTCTTCGTCGGCCTGCCGCAGGACGCCGTGACCGCGGACCTCCGCCGCCGGCTCGCCGACGCGACGCTCGGCGGCACCGGGTCCTTCGGCATCTTCTCCAGCGCCGCGGCCGCCAAGGGCACCGCCGTGGTCGCCCCCGCGGGCGGCGTCGACGGCACGCCCATGCTCGACGCGAAGGACGTCCACGGCGACCCCTACGTCGCCCGCCTGCTGGCCACGGCCGCGGACCTCGGGCCCGGCGAGTTCACGACGACCACGGTCGACCTGCCCGGCGGCCGCCAGACCGTCGGCGTCTCGCGCTACCCCGCCTACGACTGGGTCGTCACGAGCTGGCTGCCCGACGCCGACACCGCGGCGGTGACCAACCGCGTGCGCTCGAGCGGCGACGCCCTGGTGCGCACCACGCTCCTGACCGGTCTCGCCGTCGCGCTGGCCATGGCCGTCCTCATCGGCCTGCTCGCGCGCACGCTCGTGCGCCGCATCGGCCGCCTCACCGACGCCCTGGTCCGGGTCGCCGACCGCGACCTGTCCGCGCCGGGCGGCGCGGACGACGGCCGCGACGAGATCGGCGCCATGAGCCGCGCGCTGGACGCCGCCATCACCGCCATGCGCGACGCGCTGCGCGCCGTGAGCGCCGGCGCCAGCCGGGTGACCGGCACCGCCGACGACCTGGCCGGGGCGAGCGCCCGCCTGTCGCAGACGGCCGACGCGACGTCCGCGGAGATCGGCCGCGTCGCGAACGACGCCGGCAGCGTCTCCGGCGGCGTGCACGAGGTCTCCGCCGCCGTCGAGCAGCTGCGCGCGGCGGCCGACGACGTCTCCTCGACCACCAGCACCGTCTCCGTCGTCGCCGGCGAGGCGGTCCACCTCGCGGAGGCCGCGACGGGCACCGTCGAGCGGCTCGGGGAGTCCTCGCAGCAGATCGCCGACGTCCTGCGGACCATCACGGCGATCGCCGCGCAGACCAACCTGCTGGCGCTCAACGCGACCATCGAGGCCGCGCGGGCCGGCGAGGCCGGCGCCGGGTTCGCCGTCGTCGCTGAGGAGGTCAAGGAGCTGGCCCGCCAGACCGCCCGGGCCACCGAGGAGATCGCCCCCACCCTCACCGCCGTCCGCGCGGAGGCCGCCGCGGTGCGTGCGGACATCTCGCAGATCTCCGCCACGATCGGCCAGGTCGACGAGCTCCAGACGACGATCGCGTCCGCGGTCGCCGAGCAGCTGGCCACGACCACGGCCGTCAGCGGAACCCTGCACGACGCCGCGGCGCGCTCCGGCGGGATCGCGAGCGCCCTGTCGCAGACGGCCGACGCGGTCGACGGGACGACCGCCCAGGTCGGGGCCGTGCGCTCGGCGGTCTCCGACCTCGCCCAGGTCGCGGGCGACCTCGACGCCCAGGTCCGTCAGTTCCGGTTGGGCTGAGCCTTCCCGGGCGTGCCGGCGGACGCCGTGGGCGTCCCCGGCACGCTGTCGAAGGGGCTGCCGCCGCGGCGGTCGAGCTCCAGGGTGACGGCGTAGCCGTAGACGGTGAGGGCCGTGAACACCCACAGCCACAGGCACACGGCGACCGCGCCGCCGACCTGGGTGAGCCCGCCGAAGGGCGCGCCGAGGTCGACGGGGATGGCGAGGAAGACGACGAAGCCCTGCAGGAACCCGGACACGAAGGCCCCCGTGGCGTAGGCGCCCCAGATGCTCGCCTTCCACGAGGGCCGCTTGGGGCCGAGCACCCGGTAGACGTAGACCAGCACGGGTGACACGACGAGCCAGTCGACGTTCAGCGCGACGTAGAACGCGAGCGCGCTCTCGGTGACCTCGCCCGTGCCGAAGCGGCGGGCCAGGAACGGGGCCACCTCCAGCACGGCGAGCAGCCCGACCGGGGCGAGCAGCAGCAGGGGCAGGGCCGCGAGCCGCACCCGCCAAGACCCCACCCGACCCTTCACCGCCTCGGGTGCGGGTTCGGGGTGACGGACGCTGACCCGGGCGAAGCCGCGCCGCAGCCCCTCGCCGTAGACGGTGGCCGGGACGAGGGCGACGAGGGCGGCGACCCAGCTCACGTCGAGGGACGTCCGCACCAGGGTGAGGACGACGTCGCCCGCGTGCTGCGCGGCCGGCAGGGCCTGGCCGACGGCCCCACCGAGCACGAGGACGCGGTCCCGGCCGACGACACCGCTGAGGATCTTGACGGCCACGAGCAGCGACGGGACGAGGGCGATGGCCGCGTAGAAGGTCACCCCCGCGGAGATCAGGAACAGGTCGTGCCCGCGGAGCCGGTCGTGCACGTCGCGGAAGACCCGGCGCACCGCAGCCCGGCGTCCGGGCGGGGTGACGACCTGGGCGGCTGCCCTCACGCGGGGTGGGCGGCGACGGGCGTGCGCGTCCGGTGCCGGTCCATGCCCGCAGTCTGCCAGGACGCACCCCGGCGGGCAGGACCAGGACCGCGCGGCGGGCGCCGAGGTGCACGCGGGGTGCTCGCGCCCGCCCCCGGGCCGCTCGACGGCGGGACCTCCGACGCGGGATGGTCGGGGCGTGAGCACCGACGACGGCCGCGACCCGGTCGACCACCGGGCCGCTCTCGCGCGCGAGCAGGAGGCCCTGCTCGCGCTGGTCACCGCGACTCCCGCGGCGCTGGACGCCCGCGTCCCGGCCTGCCCGGCCTGGTCGGTGCGCGACCTGCTCGCCCACCTGGCCGGGGTGCACCGCTGGGCCGTCGCCCTGGTGCGGACCCCGCCGCACGAGCCGGGGCCCGGCGGCCACGGACCGAGCGCGGCCGCCGACGTCGTGCACGACTACGCGCTGGCCGCCACGCAGCTGCGCGCGGCCCTGGCCGACCCGCCCCGGCCCTGCCGGACCCTCGACGGCCCGGGCACGGACGACTGGTGGGCGCGGCGGCAGCTGCACGAGACGTTGGTGCACCGCGTCGACGTCGAGCAGGCGCTCGACCTCACCAGCACGGCCGCGGAGGCCGTCGTCCGGGACACCGTCGCGGAGGTGCTCGACACGATGCTGCCCCGGCAGGTGCGGCTCAGCCGCGCGGTGCTGCCCTCAGGTGTGGCCGTCGACCTCGTGGCCCCGGGTGCGCGGTGGCGGCTCGGCGAGTCGGGACCGGCCGCCGCGTCGAGCGTCACCGGGCCGGCGCTCGTCCTGGCCCAGCTGCTGTGGCGGCGGACGACGGCCGACGACCCCCTCCTGCACGTGACCGGCGACCCCGCGGCGCTGCGGGCGGTGCTGGCGCAGCCCCTGACGCCGTAGGGCCTCGCGGGCCTCAGCGCAGGCGCCGGGCCCGCAGGACCGCGTCGGTGGTGTGGTGCGAGCCCGCCCCCGAGGCGACGCGGCGAGGCCGCTTCTCGTGGACCTCCACGACCCAGTCGTCGTCCAGCAGGCGGGCGACGTCGTCGGGCACGACGTAGTCGGCGGGGTCGAAGCCGGCGGTGCGCGCGTGCTCGGTGTCGACGTCGGCGTGGTGCACGACGAGCAGGGTCCCGCCGACGGCGACCGCGGCGAGCAGGGCCCGCTCGGCGGCGACGTCGCCCGGGGCGGGGCGCCGCAGCGCGGGGTACTGCGCGGACACCAGGCCGAAGCCCGCGGGCGGCAGGTCGGTGTCGAGCAGCCCGGCGTGGTGCCACTCGACCTCGACCCCGGCCCCGCGCGCGTGCCCGGCGGCCCGCTCCAGCGCGACCCGGGAGACGTCCAGGGCGCTCACGCGCCAGCCGCGGGCGGCGAGCCACACGGCGTCCGCGCCCTCGCCGCAGCCCACGTCCAGGACGGTGGTGGGTGCGAGCCCCTCCACCTCGGCGACCAGGGCCCCGTTGGGCTCCCCGCTCCAGATGCGCCCCGGCCCGGCGTAGCGCTCGTCCCACTCGGCGGCGGCGGCGGGGTCGGGACCGGGCGAGGTGTGCGTCATGCCGACAGCGTCCCCCGGGGGACGGCGTGACGTCACGGCGTCGTGCCGTTCCGGCAAGAACCTCGCGGGGTACCGCGGCGCACCCCGCGCTCAGGTCGTTCGCGCCCGCAGGACGTCGACCTCGCAGCCCGGCGCGAACGGGTCGAAGCCGTGCTGCACCAGCCAGCGGACGGCCGACAGGCTCCGCCACGACCACCACCCGCGGACCACGTCGAGGTCCACCGCCGCCCCGTACCCCATGAGCACGTCGTCCAGGCGGTCCTCGTGCCCGAGGGTGAGGACGGCGAGGTCGAAGAGGGCGTCGCCCCGCGACGCCTCGGACCAGTCGATCACCGCGGTGACCTCGTCGCCGTGGACGAACACGTGGCCGGTCTGCAGGTCGCCGTGCACGAAGACCGGCGTCCACGGCCGCAGCACGGCCTCGGCCACCCGGCGGTTGCGCCGGACCAGGTCGGCGGGCAGCACGCCGTTCGCGGTGAGCCACGCGCACTCGCGGTCGAGGTCGGCGGCGACCGCGTCCAGACGGCGGCCGGGCCACGGCGGCAGGGGCGCGTCGTGCAGCCGGCGCACGGCGGCGCCCGCCGCGGCCCAGGCGGACGGCGGGGCGGTCTCGGCGTGCCCCAGCCGCCCCAGCGCCGTGCCGGGCACGGCGGCGAGCGCGAGCACGGGCGGCTGCCGCCAGAGCACCTGCGGGGTCGGGACGGGCGCGAGGGCCATGGCGGCCACCTCGACCTCGGTGCGCGCCGGGTCGGCGTCGACCTTGAGGAACACCTCCCCGACGCGCAGGGTCGCGCGCTCGCGGTGGGCGACGACGACCTCGACCTCGGGCACGGCGCTCATCCTCGCCGGACCGCGGCGCGGCGGCGACGGAGTTCCCGGCGGAGGTCTGCGGGCGCGAGTCCTAGGCGAGGATCCCGAGGCGGCGCAGCTCGACGGCGAGGTCGTGCGGGCTGGAGGCGGCCTGCGTGGCGTCCTCCAGCGTCACGACGCCGTCGCGGACCAGGGCCACGAGGTGCTGGTCGAACGTCTGCATGCCGTAGAAGCCGCCCTCGCGGACGAGGTCGGTGATGTGGTGGGTCTTGTCCGGGTCGGCGATCGCGTCCGCGACCCGGCCGGTGTTCAGGCAGACCTCCATGACGACGCAGCGGCCCTGGCCGTCGGCACGCGGCACGAGGCGCTGGCAGACGATGCCGCGCAGCGCCCCCGCCAGGGACAGCCGGACCTGCTTCTGCTCGTGCGGGGGGAAGAAGTCGATGATGCGGCTGATCGTCTCGGCCGCGTCGATGGTGTGCAGGGTCGAGAGGACGAAGTGCCCCGTCTCCGACGCCGACAGCGCGGCCTTCACCGTCTCCTGGTCGCGCATCTCGCCGACGAGGATGACGTCGGGGTCCTGGCGCATCGCCGCGCGCAGCGCCGTGGAGAAGTCGGCGGTGTCCTGGCGCACCTCGCGCTGGCTGATCATCGACAGCTTGTCGGTGTGCAGGATCTCGATCGGGTCCTCGATCGTCACGATGTGGCTCTCACGCGTGGAGTTGACGTGGTCGATCATCCCCGCGAGCGTCGTCGTCTTGCCCGAGCCCGTGGGGCCCGTGACGAGGACGAGGCCGCGCTGCTCCAGGGCGAGCTGCTCCAGGACGGCCGGGACGCTCAGCGCCGACAGCGGCACGGCCTGCGAGGCGACGCGGCGCAGCACGAGGGCGACGGACCCGCGCTGGCGGAACGCGTTGACGCGGAAGCGGCCCACGCCGTTCGGGATCCCGTAGGCGAAGTCGGCCTCGTTCGTGCGCTCGAACTCCGCGACGAGGTCGGGGCGCAGGATCTGGGCGAGCATCGCCTCGGTGTCCGCGGGCGTGAGCGGCGGCGCCTGCAGCGACCGCAGCCGGCCGTCGATGCGGACCCTCGGGGGCGAACCGGCCTTGCAGTGCAGGTCGGAGCCGCGCAGGTCCACGAGCGCCCGCAGGTACGGCGCGATGGCCACGTCGGCCGCGGAGTCGAGGGTCGTCACCCCGTCTCCTCGGCGTGCGCGGGCCCGACCTTGAGCGGGGCCACCCGTCCGGCGGCGGGAGCCGAGGCGGAGCACTGCCCGCTGCGTGGGAGCATGGTGACGAGCAACCGCGAGCGAGGAAGGAGCAGCCATGAGCAAGCGAGGCCGCAAGCGCCGCAGCCGCAAGAAGGGCGCCGCGAACCACGGCAACCGTCCCAACGCCTGAGGCGCGAGGACGACGAAGGCCCCGGACCACTGGTCCGGGGCCTTCCGCTGTTCCGGGCTCCCCTTGCGGGGAGCGGCGGTCAGGAACCGCTGGTGACGCGCACCTCGGTGATGCGCACGAGGATCCGGGCCCGCAGGTCCTCCGGCGCCGACTCGCACGGGCAGCCCTCGCGGATGACCTGCTTGAGGCGCTCGTCCTCGCGGACCTGCTCCAGGCAGCTGACGCACTCCTCGAGGTGGGTCTTCACCGCGTCGCAGTCGAGCGGGCCCATCTCGCCGTCGAGGTACTCGAACGCGCGCTCGAGGACCTCGCGGCAGTGGTCGTCGTGCGAGGCCAGGTCGATCGTGGCGTGGTCGATGGTGGCGTGGTCCGTGGTGGCGCGCTCCTGCTCCGGTGCCCCGGAGGTCTCCGCCGCGCTCACGACCGGCTCCCGGAGGTGCCGGCGCCGCTGGTGGCGGGTGCCTGCTCGGCCGCCTCCGCCGGAGCCGCGCCCGACACCCCGCGCCCGACCGCGTACTCCCGCAGCATCTCCCGCAGCTGCCGGCGCCCGCGGTGCAGACGCGACATCACCGTGCCGATGGGCGTGCCCATGATCTCGGCGATCTCCTTGTACGCGAAGCCCTCGACGTCGGCGTAGTAGACGGCCATCCGGAAGTCCTCCGGCACCGCCTGCAGCGCACGCTTGACGTCCGAGTCCGGCAGGTGGTCCAGCGCCTCGGTCTCGGCCGAGCGCAGGCCGCGCGAGGTGTGGGACTCGGCGCGCGCGAGCTGCCAGTCCTCGATCTCATCGGCGTGCGACTGCTGGGGTTCCCGCTGCTTCTTGCGGTACGTGTTGATGTACGTGTTCGTGAGGATCCGGTACAGCCACGCCTTGAGGTTCGTGCCCGGCGCGTACTGGTGGAAGGCGCCGTAGGCCTTCGCGAACGCGTCCTGGACGAGGTCCTCGGCGTCCGCGGGGTTGCGCGTCATGCGCAGCGCGGCCGAGTACAGCTGGTCCAGGAAGGGCAGCGCGTCCCGCTCGAAGCGCGCCGCGCGTTCGTCGGCGGTCTCCTCCGAGGGGGCTCGCGAGGTCTGTTCGGTCATCGACAGCGAGCCTAGGGCCTCGCGGTCCGACTCGCCGTAGGAGGTGCGGTCCGGCAGCACGCTGGTGGTGATGGGGGTCCTCTTCGTGATCGTGGTCGCCCGTCCGCCGGGCCGCGTGGCGAGCCCCGCAGGGGAGCTGGGATGCGTCCGACGCGTCTCGGGGCCCCGTCGCGGGGGACCCGAGGTGCGACGCGGACGCAGCGCCGGGGAACCCGGCGCGGTCGTCGTCTCGAGAACCGGCAGCATGTGATCTGGAACGCACGCCGGGACGTCACCATTCCTGCACCGCCGGTGCGGCGGCACGCGGCGGAGTGCCCCCGCGGGCCCCGGCCGCGGGTCAGGACGCGCCGAGCAGCTCCCCCGTGCGCAGGTCCACGACGCCCTCCAGCTCGGCGGCCGGGGCGGGGTCGAGCAGGTCCTCCCCCGTGTCGCGCACGTTGCCGACGCGCCGGGAGACGGGGTGGGCGTCCAGGCTCGTGGCGAACAGGTCGCGGGGCAGCGCGCCCAGCAGGGCCCCGACGTCGTCGGCCTCGGCGAGCTCCGGGTCCAGCCACGCGTCGCGCAGCTCGCGGGGCACGACGAGCGGCATCCGCTCGTGCAGGCGGTCCAGACCGGGCTCCGCGGCGGTCGTGACGATCGCGAAGCTCACGAGCCAGCGGTCCGGGTCGTCGTCGGGCTTGGCCGGGTCGCGCCAGAACTCGAAGATCCCGGCCAGCGACAGCGGCCGGGAGTCGTTCGCGCGCACCGCGAACGGCTGCTTGCGCGGGCCCTTGGGACCCGTCGCGACCGGGCTGGCCTGCCACTCGTACCAGGCGTCGACCGGGACGAGGCAGCGCCGCGTCAGAGCCGCCTTGACGAAGGCGGCCTTCTCCAGCAGCGACTCCACCCGGGCGTTGACCATGCGCGCGGCGCCCGAGGCGTCCTTGGACCAGCTGGGCACCAGGCCCCAGCGCAGGGCCCGCAGCGACCGCACGGGCGGCGCGTCCGGGTCCTCGCGCGGCACCCGCTCGACGACCACGGGCGGGGTCGTCGTCGGGGCGACGTTGGTGCTGCGGGTCGCCGTCCCGCCGGTGAGGTCCTCGTCGACCTCGAACTCCTCCACCAGGTCGGCGATCTCGGTCCGGAGGGCGTAGCGGCCGCACATGCAGGCACCCTCTCACCGACGCGCGCGCCCGGCGCTGCGCGGGCGCCGCGGGGTCCGGCGGGGGGTCCGGTGCAGAGTCCGTCGAGGGGTCTGCCGAGGGGTCCGTGGAGGCGGGCGGGGAGGCGCCCGCGGAGATCATGCGGTAGGCAACTCCCATGACAGTGGTGCGACGGCTGGCCCGACCGATGCTCGCGGCGATCTTCATCAAGACCGGGATCGACCAGGTGCGCAACGCCCGCGACCTGGCCCCCTCGGCCCAACCGGTGGCGCACGCCGTCGCCGGACCCCTGCGCCTGCCGGACGACCCCGTCCTGCTCGTGCGTCTCAACGGTGCCGCCATGGCCGGTGCGGGCGTGCTCTTCGCGCTCGGCCGCCTGCCGCGGGTCACGTCCGTGGTGCTCGCCTCGACGCTCGCCCCGAGCGCCTACGTGAACCACCCGTTCTGGACCGAGAAGGACAAGACCGTCCGCGGCGAGGTCCTGGAGGACTTCCTCAAGGACGTCGGGCTCCTCGGCGGCGCGCTCCTGGCCGCCGTCGACACGGCCGGCAAGCCCGGCCTGGCCTGGCGCGGCAAGCGCGCCGGCCGCGACGCCAAGCGCTTCGCGAAGCTGGCCACGCGCGAGGCGGCGCACGCCGCCGGTAGCGGCAAGAAGGACCTGCAGCTCGCGGCCGCGAAGGTCGCCTGACGACGCCCGGCACGAGGACGACGGCGGTGGTCGGCGGGGAGCCGGCCCGCCGGTGGCGCCTGCGAGGATGCTCCGCGTGACGCCACCGACCCCCGACGCCACCGCCGGCGTCCCCACCCCGGGCGGGGCCGCCGCCCCGGCGGACGCACCCGCCCTGTGGTCCGCCCCGCACCGCGACACCCCCCTCGAGGCGGTGGTGCCGGTGCCGGGCTCGAAGTCCCTCACCAACCGCTACCTCGTGGTCGCGGCGCTCGCGGAGCGCTCCTCCCTGCTGCGCGACCCGCTCGACTCCCGCGACACGCGCCTCATGGTGGACGCGCTGCGCCGCCTCGGCAGCGAGGTCGTCGAGGGCGGTCCCGGCGGTCCCTCCGACGGTGCCGCCGGTGCGGCGGACTGGGTCGTGCACCCGAACGAGGTCCGCGGCGGCGTCAGCGTCGACTGCGGGCTCGCCGGCACGGTCATGCGGTTCCTGCCGCCCGTCGCGGCGCTGGCCGGCTCCCCCGTCGCCTTCGACGGCGACCCCCGCGCCCGCGTGCGGCCCATGGCCGCGCTGCTCACCGCGCTGCGCCAGCTCGGCGCCGAGGTCGACGACGGGGGCCGCGGCCTCCTGCCGTTCAGCGTCCGCGGCCGCGACGGCGGCCTGCCCGGCGGGACCGCGACCATCGACGCGTCCGGCTCCAGCCAGTTCGTCTCCGCGCTGCTGCTGGCCGGGGCCCGCTTCCGCGACGGCCTCGTCCTGCACCACGAGGGCCCGCCCGTGCCGAGCGAGCCCCACGTGCGGATGACCATCGAGGTGCTGCGCGACGTGGGCGTCGTGGTCGACGACTCCGTGCCCGGCACCTGGCACGTCGAGCCGGGCGAGATCAACGCCCTCGACGTCCAGGTCGAGCCCGACCTGTCCAACGCCGCGCCGTTCCTGGCCGCCGCGGCCGTCTGCGGCGGCCGCGTCCGCGTCCCCGCGTGGCCGCAGTCGACGACGCAGGCCGGCGACCTGCTGCGCGACGTCCTCGACCAGATGGGCGCCGACGTCACCCTCGACCGCGAGGGTCTGCTCGTGGAGGGCACGGGCGAGCTGTTCGGCGTCGACCTCGACCTGCGCGAGGCCGGCGAGCTGGCCCCGGTCATCACCGCGCTGGCCGCGCTGGCCAGCTCGCCGACGCAGCTGCGCGGCATCGCCCACCTGCGCGGGCACGAGACCGACCGTCTCAAGGCCCTGGTCACCGAGATCAACGGGCTGGGCGGTGACGCCGTCGAGACCGCGGACGGCCTGCTGGTGCGCCCGCGCACGCTGCACGGCGGGGTGTTCCAGACCTACGCCGACCACCGGATGGCCACGGCCGCCGCCGTCCTCGGCCTGCAGGTCGAGGGCGTCCGGGTCGTCGACGTCGCGACCACCCGCAAGACGCTGCCCGACTTCCCCGGCATGTGGGACGCGATGCTGCGCGGCACCCCCGAGCCCACCGGCCGCGCGTCGGGCTCGCGGTGAACGTGACGGGGCCCGCGGTGAGGTGCGGCGCGTGAGGGAGGGCTCGTGAGGGAGGAGCGCCGGGTCGCCTACGACGAGGACGACGTCCGCATCCGCCCGACCCGGCGCGGGTCGCGGCCGCGGACCAAGGAGCGGCCCCGCCACGGCGACGCCGTCCCCGCGATGGTCGTCGCGGTCGACCGCGGCCGCTGCACGTGCCTCGTGGGCGCCGACCTCGACCCCGCGGAGCTCGCCGCCGCCGGTGTCGAGGGCGGTCCGCACCTGGTCACCGCCATGCGCGCCCGCGAGCTGGGCCGCACCGGCGTCGTCGTCGGCGACCGGGTCGGCCTGGTCGGCGACACCTCGGGGCGCCCCGACACCCTCGCGCGGGTCGTGCGCATCGACGAGCGGCGCACGGTGCTGCGCCGCACCGCCGACGACACCGACCCGGTCGAGCGCGTCGTCGTCGCCAACGCCGACCAGCTCGTCGTCGTCGCGGCCGTCGCGAACCCGGAGCCCCGCTCCCGCCTCGTCGACCGCTGCCTCGTCGCGGCCTACGTCGCGGGGATGCGCCCGCTGCTGTGCCTGACCAAGGGCGACCTGCGCCCCGCCGAGGAGGTGCTCTCGACGTGGGCGCCGCTCGGCCTCGACGCCGTGGTCACCTCCCGCGGGCCGGACGGCCTCGTGGGCCTGGACGAGGTCCGCGAGCGCCTGCAGGGGCGGACGAGCGTGCTCGTCGGGCACTCCGGCGTCGGCAAGTCGACGCTCGTCAACGCGCTGGTCCCGCTGGCCGACCGCGCCACGGGCCACGTCAACGCGGTCACGGGCCGCGGGCGGCACACGTCGACGTCGATGGCGGCGCTCGCGCTGCCCGAGGGCGGCTGGGTGGTCGACACCCCGGGCATCCGCTCGTTCGGCCTGGCCCACGTCGACCCGGAGGCCGTGCTGCACGCCTTCCCCGACCTCGCGGGCGGCGAGGCCGGGTGCCCCCGCGGCTGCACGCACGACGAGGCCGAGTGCGCCCTGGACGCCTGGGTGGCCGAGGGGCACGCGGGTGCTGCCGGGCCGGCGCGGCTGGCGTCGTTCCGGCGGCTGCTGACCGTGCTGCGCGGCGAGGGCGGCGACTGAGCCCGTCCGCGTGCCCCGTCCCACGACGTGACCGCCGTCACTGAGGATGAGCGACCGATACCGTACTGTGACCGATGATCACACACGGACGGTGAGGAGCTGCGGTGCGCGACGGCGGCTCCACCCCACCCGCTGAGGCCGGCGTCTCCCTCGCTGCCGGCCCCGCGCTGACGCTCACCGGCGTCGGCCCGGTCGCCCCGGAACCCGTCCCGTCCGACCCCGTCCCGCCCGCGCAGCGCAGCGCCCCCGGCGGCTGGACGGTCCTGCGCGAGCTCGGCCGCGGGTCCGGCACCGTCGTGCACCTCGCCGCGCGCGGCGGCCGCGAGTACGCCGTCAAGCGGCTCTCGCCCGTGCCCGGCACGGCCGCGGCCCGCGCGGTCGCGGAGCACCAGCTGCGCCGCGAGGCGGCCCTGCTGGCCAGCGTCGACCACCCGGGCCTGAACCGCGTGCACGCGGTCGAGCGCATCGAGGGCGAGCTGGCCGTAGTGCTCCGGGTCGTCGACGGGTCCACGCTCGCGCAGCTGCTGCACTCCCCCGGCGACCCGGCGGACGCCGGCGACGTCCCCCCGCCGGGCGCCACCCTCAGCGTCGCCACCGCCACCGGGCTGGCCCTCGACGTCAGCGACGCCCTCGAGGCGCTGCACCGCAGCGGGCTCGTGCACCGCGACGTGAAGCCCGCCAACGTCGTCGTCATGCCCAGCGGGCACTGCGTCCTCATCGACCTCGGCGTGGCGCACCTCGCGGTCGACCCGGTCCCGGACCTCGCGGACACGGGCGTCGGGTCCCTGCTCTACTGCGCGCCCGAGCAGGCCGGCGTCCTGCGCCGCCCCGTCGACCACCGCGCCGACCTGTACTCCCTGGGCGCCGTGCTGCACGAGTGCCTGACGGGACGCCCGCCCGTGACGGGCACCGGCCCGGACGAGGTCCGCCGCCGGCTGCGGCAGCTGCAGCCGCTGGACCCGGCCGCGCTGGGCGACGTGCCCGCCGCGCTCGCGGACCTCGTGGTCGCCCTGCTCGCCGCCGACCCGGACGACCGGCCGCCGAGCGCCCGGGCCGTGGCGAGCGTGCTGGCCCGCGTCGAGCGCGAGGTAGCGCCGCAGGCCGCGGCCGAGCGCCGCCGCCAGCGCGGGCCCGTGGCGGCACCGCTGCTGGAGCGCGCCCCGCAGCTCGCCCTGCTCGACAGCGCGTGGGACGCCGCGCGCGCCGGGTCGGGCAGCGTCGTGCACGTGCGGGGGCCGGCCGGGTCCGGCCGCAGCTCCCTCGGCGCCCACCTGGCCCGCCGGGCCGCGGCGAGCGGGGCCACGACCGTCGTCCTGGACACCACCACGGCCCCCAGCGCGCCGCTGGCCGGGCTGCGCCTGGCCCTGCGCCGGGCGGGTCTCGACGACGCGCCCGCGGACGGCGGCGAGGCGTCCGCGACCGCCGGCCCCCGCGGCGAGGAGCTGGCCCGGCTGCTCCTGGCCGCGGCCGCGCGCACGGGCCCCGTGCTCGTCGTCCTCGACGACGCCGAGCACGCCGAGGCCTCGACGCTGGCGGTCCTGCGCACGGTCGCGGCGGAGTGCCGGGACCTGCCCCTGCTCGTGGCCGTCGTGGACCGGCCCGGGGCGGGCCACCTCACCTCCCCGGAGGAGGCGCGCGGGCGCACGGTCGTCGTCGACGTGCCCGTGCTCTCCGACACCGCGGCCCGGGCCGTCGTCCGCCGCCGGCTGCCGGGGGCCGCCGTCCCCGACGCCGTCGCGGCGAGCCTGGCCGCGCGGGCCGCCGGCAACCCCGGGGCCCTGCGGGCCGTGCTGCACGCCACGCTCGACGACGGCGGCCTGCTGCCGCAGTGGGGGCGCTGGACGCTGGAGGCGGCCGTCCTGGACGCCGTCCCCGTCGGCGCCGACCTCCTCGACGCCCTGCTGGGCCGCTTCGCGGGGCTCTCGGGCGCCCAGCGCCGGGTGCTGCGCCTGGCCGCGGCCAGCGGGCGCTCGGTCTGCGAGGAGCTCGTGCGCGCCGCGGCCGCCCCCGACCTCGACGCCGCCGCCGTGCGCGACGGCCTCGCCGCCGGGGTGGCCACGCGCCTGCTGCGGCCCGGGCCGCGCGGGTGGCACGAGTGCCCCCACCAGCAGGTGGTCGACGCCCTGCTCGCCGACACCGCGACCGGCGAGCGCCGGGCGCTGCACGCCCGCCTCGCGACCGTCCTGCGGGGGGCGGCGGACGGCACGGCCGGGGTCCTGCAGAGCGTGCCCGACCGCTCCGACCTGCTCTTCGCCAGCGCCCGCCAGCACCTGCTGGCGGGCGACGCCGTCGCCGCCTCCGACGTGGTGACCGTGTGCGCCGCAGCCGGTGTCGAGGCGGCCCGGCGCCACGCGCACGAGTCCGCGGTCCAGCTGCTCCAGGACGCGGAGCGGGCCGCGCACGAGGCCGGCACCGAGCTCGACCCCGGGCTGCGGCGCCTGCTGGCGGCGAGCTGCGCGCGGATCGGGCACCACCGCCGGGCCCACGACCACCTCGGGCGGCTGCTCGCCGAGGAGGGCGGCGACCGCGTGCAGCGCGCGGTCGTGCTCGGCGAGGTGGCCGTCCTGCACCGCCACGAGCGCTCCGCCGCGGGCCCGCTGCTGTCGCTGCGCGCGGCCGACCGGGGCCTCGCCGAGCTCGGTCTGGCCCTGCCCGCCCCCGTCGGGGGCCGGTGGGCGG
>NZ_VWPY01000044.1 GCF_011839805.1 Kineococcus rubinsiae
CCTCGGCCTCGGCCTCCCGCGTGGCCGAGCTCGCGGCCCGGCGCGCGGTCCGCCGCAGCTGGCGGCCGGGCCCGCGCACGGTCGCCGGCGCCGCGGCGCTCGTGCTGCTCGCCGTGGTCGCGGGGTGGGTGCTGCTCGGCTCGCCGTGGCTGCGGGTCACCGACGTGCGCATCACCGGCACCGAGCGCACGGACGTCGGCGCGGTCCAGGCGATCGTCGACGGCGAGCGGGGGAGCGCGCTGGCGGGCGTGGACGTCTCCGGCCTCGCCGACGAGGTCTCCGCCCTGCCGCTCGTCGCGTCGACGGACGTGGTCCGCTCCTGGCCCTCGACGCTGCTCGTCCGCGTGCACGAGCGGGAGGCGGTCGCGGCCGTCCCCGTCACCTCCGGCGGCGTGGACCTCGTCGACGACCGGGGGACCGTCCTCGTGCACGCCGGGACGGCCCCGCCCGGGGTGCCGCTCGTGAGCGTCGACGTCGACGCCGCGGGCCCCGACGCCCTGCTCGCCGCGCTCGCCGTCAACGGTGCGCTGCCGACCGAGCTGCGCGCGCGGGTGACCGCCATCTCCGCGACGTCGCCCGAGGCCGTGCGGCTGCAGCTCACCGACGGCCCCGAGGTCGTCTGGGGCGGCGTCGACCGGCCGCAGCGCAAGGCCGAGGTGCTCGAGCGGCTGCTGTCCGACCCCGAGGTCGCGCAGGCGCAGCGCGTGGACGTCTCGGCCCCCGACGCGGCGGCCGTCGCCTCCTGACGTCGCGCTGCCGTCTCACCCGGACGGCGGTCGGTTCCGGGCCCCGGATGTGCCCTGGGCCACTCCCGGGGCGGTTCTCGTTCCCGCAGCACGGCTTTTCGGGCCTCCGGCCACCATCCGAGCGCGACACGCCGCGCCGTCAGTTGCACCGCACCCGTGCGGCTCCCTACCGTCACCACGACAGGAAATGACATAACGTTAACCCTCTACCTGAGGGTGAGCGTCTGCGGGTGAGGCTCCGGCCGGAGCCCGCAAGCATCGGCGAAAGAGGCGAGAGGCACTCGACGTGGCAGCTCCGCAGAACTACCTAGCGGTCATCAAGGTCGTCGGCGTCGGCGGCGGCGGGGTGAACGCGGTCAACCGGATGATCGAGGTCGGCCTCAAGGGCGTCGAGTTCATCGCCGTCAACACCGACGCGCAGGCGCTGCTCATGAGCGACGCCGACGTCAAGCTCGACGTCGGCCGCGAGCTCACGCGCGGCCTCGGCGCCGGCGCGGACCCCGAGGTCGGCCGCAAGGCCGCCGAGGACCACGCCGAGGAGATCGAGGAGGTGCTCAAGGGCGCCGACATGGTCTTCGTCACCGCCGGCGAGGGCGGCGGCACCGGCACCGGTGGTGCGCCCGTCGTCGCGCGCATCGCCCGCTCCCTGGGCGCCCTGACCATCGGCGTCGTGACGCGCCCCTTCACCTTCGAGGGCCGCCGTCGCGCGAACTCGGCGGAGTCGGGCATCAGCGAGCTGCGCGACGAGGTCGACACCCTCATCGTCATCCCGAACGACCGGCTGCTGTCCATCAGCGACAAGCAGGTCAGCATCCTCGACGCGTTCCGCTCCGCGGACCAGGTCCTGCTGTCCGGCGTCCAGGGCATCACCGACCTCATCACCACCCCGGGGCTCATCAACCTCGACTTCGCCGACGTGAAGTCGGTCATGCAGGGCGCCGGCAGCGCCCTCATGGGCATCGGCTCCGCCCGCGGCGACGACCGCGCGGTGCAGGCCGCCGAGAGCGCCATCAGCTCCCCGCTGCTCGAGGCGAGCATCGACGGCGCCCACGGCGTGCTGCTGTCGATCCAGGGCGGCTCCGACCTCGGTCTGTACGAGATCAACGAGGCCGCGCGCCTGGTCCAGGAGGCCGCGCACCCCGAGGCCAACATCATCTTCGGCGCCGTCATCGACGACGCCCTGGGCGACGAGGTCCGCGTCACCGTCATCGCCGCGGGCTTCGACTCCGGCACCCCGGTGCGTCGCCGCGACGAGCGGGCGGTGGGCCAGGTCTCCGGCCGCGCCTCCGGCAGCGCGGTCCCGCCGACGCGCCAGGCGCGCCCCGAGCCGTACTTCGCGCCGTCGGTGCCCCAGGCCCCGCAGCCGCAGCAGCCGCCGGTCCAGCAGCAGCCGGCCCAGCAGCAGCCGCAGTACGCGCCGGCGCAGCAGCAGTACGCCCCGTCGCAGCAGTACGCGCCGTCCGCCGCCCCGCAGCAGGCGGCGCAGCAGCAGGCTCCGCAGCAGCAGGCCCCGCAGCAGCCCGTGGCGCCGGCGCCGCACGTGGTCCCGGGTGAGGACCCGGTCCAGGTGCCGCGCGTCATCGAGCTTCCGCAGGACAACGTCGGCGCCCGCCGCACCCCCCGGGCGAAGCCCGAGGAGGACGACCTGGACGTCCCGGACTTCCTGAAGTAGTCCGCACCCCTGCGACGAACGGGATCCCCTCAGCGTGCTGAGCACCGTCCCCCTCCTGGACGCCGCCCTCCCGGGCGGCGTCCAGGCTGGTTTCACCACCCGTGCCGGTGGGCGCGGGAGCGCGCCCTACGACGGCCTCAACCTCGGTGACCACGTCGGCGACGACCCGGCCGCCGTCGCCGTCCACCGCGAGGCGCTGCGCGCCGCCGTCGGAGCCGACGCCCTCGTCGTGGCGCGCCAGGTGCACGGCGCCGACGTCGTGCGCGTGACGGGCGTGCCCGCCGAGGTGCCCGTCGCCGACGCGCTCGTCACGGACGTCCCCGGGCTCGCGCTCGCCGTCCTCGTCGCCGACTGCGTCCCCGTCCTCCTGGCCGACGCCCGCGCCGGCCTGGTCGCCGTCGCCCACGCCGGGCGCCCGGGCCTCGTGGCCGGGGTCGTGCCCGCCGTCGTGGCCGCGCTGCGCGACCTCGGCGCCCGCGACCTCACCGCAGCCCTCGGTCCCTCGATCTGCGGCGCCTGCTACGAGGTGCCGCCGGCGATGGCCGACGACGTCGCGGCCCGCGTCCCCGCGGCGCGCTCCACCACGTCGTGGGGCACGAGCGCCGTCGACGTCCCCGCCGGGGTCCTCGCCCAGCTCACCGAGGCCGGCGTCCCCGCGGCGCGCGTCAGCCGCTGCACGGCCGAGCGCGACGACCTCTTCTCCTACCGCCGCGAGGGCCGCACGGGCCGCAGCGCCGGTGTCGTCGTGCTCCGGTGAGCGGCGCCCCCGTCGACCCGGCCCCCACCGACCCGGCCCCCGGCGACCGGTCCGCGCAGCTGGGCCCGGCCCTCCAGGCCGTCCGCGAGCGCGTGACCGCCGCGGCCGCGGAGGCCGGTCGCGACCCCGGCGAGCTGACGCTCGTCGCCGTGACCAAGTTCTTCCCCGCTGCCGACGTCCGGGCGCTGGCGCGTCTCGGCGTGGGCGACGTGGGGGAGAGCCGCGACCAGGAGGCCGCCGCCAAGGCCGCGGAGGTGGCGCAGGACGGCGTCGCCCTGCGCTGGCACTTCATCGGCCAGGTGCAGTCGAACAAGGCGCGCTCGGTGGCCGCCTACTGCGACGTCGTGCACAGCGTCGACCGCGCGAAGGTGGCGACCGCGCTGGACCGCGGCGCGGGTGAGCACGGCCGCCGCGTCGGCTGCTTCGTCCAGGTCGACCTCGCCCCGGCCCTCGGCGAGGGCGCCGACCCCGCCCGCGGCGGCGTCGCCCCGGACGGGATCGCCGCCGTCGCCGAGGCCGTCGCGGGCGGCGAGCACCTCGACCTCCTCGGCCTCATGGCCGTGGCCCCGCGCGAGGAGGACCCGGCACGCGCCTTCGCGGTGCTCGCCGACCTGGCCGCGCGGCTGCGCCGCGACCACCCCGGGGCCGTGCACCTCTCGGCCGGGATGAGCGGCGACCTGGAGCAGGCGGTGGCCGCCGGGGCGACACACCTGCGTGTCGGCGGCGCGATCCTGGGTCCGCGACCCGCCCCGCGGTAACGTCCGAGGCGTTCGCCCTGCGGGTGCCGCTGCTTCGGCGCCCGTCTTCCGCACCACCGACCTGACGACCTCGAGGAGCCTGCGATGGCCGGCGCGCTGCGCAATGCGATGGTCTACCTCGGCCTGGCCGAGGACGACCGCTACGCCGAGGACGGCAGCGACGAGCACGTCCAGCGGGAGACGCCGTCCCGCGTCCGCGTGGAGACGGTGCGCGAGCAGCGCTCCGCGCCCGAACCCGTGGCGGCCCCCGAGCGCCGTCCGGAGACCACCGGTCAGGTGACCCCGATCAGGAGGCAGGTGGCCCACGTGGTGCCCCAGGTCAGCAGTTCCGAACTGCACCGGATCACGACGATCCACCCCCGCACCTACAACGAGGCCAAGACCATCGGTGAGAGCTTCCGCGAGGGCATCCCGGTGATCATGAACCTCACGGACATGGACGACTCGGACGCCAAGCGCCTGGTCGACTTCTCCGCCGGGCTCGTCTTCGGGCTGCACGGGGCCATCGAGCGCGTCACCAACAAGGTCTTCCTCCTATCGCCGCAGAACGTCGAGGTGGCGACCCAGGAGGAGGAGCGGCCGGTCGAGCAGCGGACCTTCTTCAACCAGTCGTGACGGGCCCCCGCGGGGGCCTCGCCGCGCCGGGTGGTCCCCGCCGGTCCGCGCGTCAGGCAGGATGAGGCGATGTCGACCCTGTTCTCCCTGCTCGAGCTCCTGGTGCTGCTGTTCTTCCTCTGCCTCATCGGGCGCCTCGTGCTGGACTGGGTGCAGGCGCTGGCCCGCGAGTGGCGCCCCCGCGGGCCGGTCCTCGTGATCGCCGAGGGGCTCTACACCGTCACCGACCCGCCGCTGAAGGTGCTGCGCAAGGTCCTGCCGCCGCTGCGCCTCGGCGCCGTACAGCTGGACCTCGCCTTCCTCGTGCTCGCGATCCTCTGCTCGGTGCTGCTGTCGGTCTTCGGCCGGCTCTCCGCCGGGGCCTGAGCCGCACACCCCCCTCCGTGCCGGCCCCGCCGGCGCAGTGCCCGTCCCGCCCGCGAACCCCGTCGCGGGCACCCGTCCCGGCTGCTCCGCCGGCGCCAGGACCCCTCCGCTACGGTGGCTCCGGGTGCCGACCGGAGGGGCCGGCCAGCAGCAGAGGTGACCGAGGATGCCGCTCACTCCCGAAGACGTCGTCAGCAAGCGCTTCAACCCCACGCGGGTGCGCGAGGGGTACGCCCAGGACGAGGTCGACGACTTCCTCGACGAGGTGGTCGCCGAGCTGCGCCGCCTGACGTCCGAGAACGACGATCTCCGCGCCGAGCTCGCGCAGGCCCAGCACCGCGTGGGGGAGCTCACCCGCGCCGCCTCGGCCGCCGACTCCGCCGCCCCGGTGGACTTCGCCAAGGCCGAGCCGGTCGCCGCGCCGGAGCCCGAGCCCGTCGCCGCGCCGGAGCCGGTCGCGGCGCCCGCCGCGGCCGAGAGCCCCGCCGACCAGGCCGCCGGCGTGATCGCCCTGGCGCAGCGCCTGCACGACGAGTACGTCCGCGACGGCGAGGCCCAGCGCGAGAGCCTCGTGGCCGGGGCCCAGGCCGAGGCCGCCCGCCTCGTCGCCGAGGCCGAGCAGCGCCGCGACGTGACGCTCGGCGAGCTGGACACGCGACGCCTGCAGCTGGAGGAGACGATCCGCGGGCTGCGCGGGCGCGAGGTCGACTACCGCGAGCAGCTCGAGCGCTTCATCGCCGCCCAGCTCGACCAGCTGAAGAGCACCGAGCGCATCGTCCCCGACGACGTGGCCGCCGTCTGACCCGACGCTCCCTCGCCGGCCCCGGCCGGTCCCGAACGCCGTCGCCCCTCCGGGGCGGCGGCGTTCTGCGTGGTGGCTGCGCCCGACCTCCGTGTGGGTGACTTGGCGTTTCCGCTTGCTCACAGTGCGTGAGATTGCCTACGGTGACGTGCACGCGGTGCTGGGCCGCGAACCGAGGGGGGCTCGCTCATGGTGCACGGGGTGTCGGTGGAGGTGGCGTCGGTGGATCCGGCGGTGGTCGCGACCGCGGAGGTGCCGGAGGCGGAGGCGCGGGCGAGGCCCGCGCGCACCGGCCGGGCGCACCGCGCGGCGGCCGTCGCCGCGCTGCCGGTCAAGGCGTCGGAGGACGCGTGGACGCCGGAGGAGCTGGCCGAGGTCCGCGTCGAGCTGGAGGCCGAGGTGGCGCGCCTGGGGGGTGAGCTCCTCGCGGCCACCACCGCGTTCTCCTCGCTCGTCGCCAACGGGGGGGAGGGCGCCGGTGACGACCAGGTCGACCACGGTGCCGCGACGCTCGGGCGCGAGCAGGAGATGACCATCGCGAACAACGCGCGCGACCTGCTGGAGCAGACGCAGCGCGCCCTGGTCCGCATGACGTCGGGGGCCTACGGCACGTGCGAGGCGTGCGCGGGCCCGGTGGGCAAGGCCCGGCTGCAGGCCTTCCCGCGGGTCACCCAGTGCGTGGCCTGCAAGTCGCGGGGCGAGCGGCGCTGACGCCCTCCCCGCGTCCGGTCGGCGGACCGCCGCGGTGCCGGCGGCACCGCGGCCGGTCCGCCGCCGCCCGGGTGGCGGGCGGGCCCAGGCGGTCGGGGCCCAGGCGGTCGGGGCGCAGGCTGTCGGGCCGGGGCGCCCCGCGTGGGAGACTCGGGCCGCCATGGACGACGCTGCCTCGAACGACCTGACCGCCTCCGACCCGCCCGCGTCACCACCGCCGGCGGGTGCGGCCTCCCCGTCCGCCCGTCGCCGCACGGGCCTGCTCCTCGGCGTCGCGCTCGTCGCCTACGCCCTGGACCAGGTGACGAAGGTCCTCGCCGTGGCCCGGCTCGAGCCCGGCGTCCAGCAGCCGTTCGTGGGGGAGCTGCTGCAGTTCCACCTCATCCGCAACCCCGGCGCCGCGTTCAGCCTGGGCACCGGCTCGACCGTCGTCTTCACGGTCGTGCAGAGCGCCGTCGTCGTCGCCGTCCTCGTGGTGGCGCGCCGCGTGCGCACGCCCGCCTGGGCCGTGGCCCTCGGCCTGCTGCTGGCGGGTGCCGCCGGCAACGTCACCGACCGGTACCTGCGGGCCCCGGCCGTCGGCCGCGGTCACGTCGTGGACTTCCTCGAGCTCCCGCACTGGCCGATCTTCAACCTGGCCGACTCCAGCGTCGTGGCCGCCGCCGTGCTCATCGCGGTCCTCGGCTTCCGCGGCACGGGCCTGGACGGCCGCCGCCAGCAGCGCCCCGAGCGCACCGACCGCCCCGCCCGCGGGCGTCGCACCGACCGCACGGAGGCCACGGATGCCTGAGACCCGCAGCCTCCCCGTCCCCGACGGCCTCGAGGGCGAGCGCGTCGACGCGGCCCTGGCGCGGCTGCTGGGGCTCTCCCGCACCCGCACGGCCGAGCTCGCCGCGGCCGGCCTCGTGGTCATCGACGGCGTCACGGTGGGCAAGTCCGACCGCGTGCGCGGCGGGGCGTGGCTCGAGGTCGAGCTGCCCGACCCGCCGGCCGCGGCCGTCGCGGTGGCCGAGGTCATCGACGGCCTCGTGATCGTGCACGACGACGACGACATCGTCGTGGTGGACAAGCCCGTCGGCGTGGCCGCGCACCCGAGCCCCGGCTGGACCGGCCCCACCGTCGTCGGCGGCCTGCTGGGCGCGGGCTACACGATCGCGACGTCGGGGGCGGCCGAGCGGCAGGGGATCGTGCACCGCCTCGACGTTGGCACGTCGGGCCTGATGGTCGTGGCCAAGAGCGAGCACGCCTACTCCGTGCTCAAGCGCGCCTTCAAGGAGCGCACCGTCGAGAAGGTCTACCACGCGCTCGTCCAGGGGCACCCGGACCCGCTGCGCGGCACCATCGACGCCCCGATCGGCCGGCACCCCGGCGGCGCGTACAAGTTCGCCGTGACGGCCGAGGGCAAGCCCAGCGTCACCCACTACGAGGTGCTCGAGGCGTTCCGCGCCGCGGCGCTGGCCGAGGTGCACCTGGAGACCGGGCGCACCCACCAGATCCGCGTGCACTTCTCGGCGCTGCGCCACCCCTGCGTGGGGGACCTGACCTACGGCGCCGACCCGACGCTCGCAGCCCGGCTGGGGCTCACGCGGCAGTGGCTGCACGCCAAGCGGCTGGGCTTCGAGCACCCCGGCACGGGGCTGCCGGTGCAGTTCACCTCCAGCTACCCGGAGGACCTGTCGACGGCGCTGGCCCGGCTCGCCGACTGACCACCCCGGCCCCGTCCGCACCCGCGGCCGGGGCCCCGTGTCGGCGTCGGCCGTGTCGGCCGCGCCGCCTACGATGACGCCTCAGCCCCACGCCCGTCCCGCCCGCTCCAGGAGGCGCCTCGCATGGCATCCGCGGACTCGTTCGTCCACCTGCACGTCCACACTGAGTACTCGATGCTCGACGGGGCCGCGAAGGTGGACGACCTCTTCCGCGAGTCTGCCGCGATGGGCATGCCGGCCGTGGCCACGACCGACCACGGCTTCGTCTTCGGCGCCTACGACTTCTGGAAGACGGCCAAGAAGCACGGGGTCAAGCCGATCATCGGCGTCGAGGCCTACCTCACGCCGGGCACGGCGCGGGCCGACCGCACGCGCGTGAAGTGGGGCGACCAGTCCAGCCGCCCGGGTGACGACGTCTCGGGCGCCGGCGCCTACACCCACATGACGATGCTCGCCTCGACGACGGCGGGCATGCACAACCTCTTCAAGATGAGCTCGCTGGCGAGCCTGGAGGGCTTCCTCTACAAGCCCCGCATGGACCGCGAGCTGCTCTCGCAGTACTCCGAGGGCCTCATCGCCACGACCGGCTGCGCGTCGGGGGAGATCCAGACGAAGCTGCGCCTCGGCCAGTACGACGCGGCCCGCCAGGCCGCCTCGGACTACCGGGACATCTTCGGCCGGGACAACTTCTTCTGCGAGATCATGGACCACGGCATCGACGTGGAGAAGCGGTCGATGGACGACCTGCTGAAGCTCGCGAAGGACCTCGAGCTGCCGCTGGTCGCCACCAACGACCTGCACTACACGAAGGCCGAGGACGCCAAGGCCCACGCGGCGCTGCTGTGCGTGCAGTCCGGCTCGACGCTCGCGGACCCCAAGCGCTTCAAGTTCGACGCCGACGAGTTCTACCTGAAGAGCCCCGCGGAGATGCGCCACCTGTGGCGCGACCACCCCGAGGCGTGCGACAACACGCTGCTCATCGCCGAGCGCTGCGACGTCTCCTTCACCGAGTCCACCGGTGCGTTCATGCCGCGCTTCCCCTGCCCCGAGGGGGAGGACGAGGAGAGCTTCTTCATCAAGGAGGTGTGGCGCGGCCTCGCGCTGCGCTACCCCGCGGGCATCCCCGACGACGTGCGCAAGCAGGCCGACTACGAGATCGAGGTCATCGTCTCGAAGGGCTACGCGGGCTACTTCCTCGTCGTCGCCGACTTCATCCAGTGGTCGAAGAACAACGGCATCCGCGTCGGCCCCGGCCGCGGTTCGGGCGCCGGCTCGATGGCCGCGTACGCCATGAAGATCACCGACCTGGACCCGCTGCGCCACGGGCTGTTCTTCGAGCGCTTCCTCAACCCCGAGCGCATGTCGATGCCCGACTTCGACATCGACTTCGACGAGCGCCGCCGCGGCGAGGTCATCCAGTACGTCGTGCAGAAGTACGGCACCGACCGCGTCGCGCAGATCGTCACCTACGGCACCATCAAGGCCAAGCAGGCAGTGAAGGACTCCTCGCGGGTCCTGGGCTTCCCCTTCTCGATGGGGGAGCGGATCACCAAGACGATGCCCGCGGCCGTCATGGGCAAGGACATCCCGCTCTCGGGCATCTTCGACCCGAGCCACAAGCGGTACTCCGAGGCGCAGGAGTTCCGCGACCTCTACAAGAGCGACCCCGAGGTCGTCCGCGTCGTCGACACCGCCCGCGGCCTCGAGGGGCTGAAGCGGCAGTGGGGCGTGCACGCGGCCGGCGTCATCATGTCCAGCGAGCCGCTGATCGACCACATCCCGATCATGAAGCGGGAGGCCGACGGCGCGATCATCACGCAGTTCGACTACCCGACGTGCGAGACGCTCGGCATGGTCAAGATGGACTTCCTCGGCCTGCGCAACCTCACGATCCTCGACGACGCCCTCGCCAACGTCCTGCTCAACGGCAAGGACCCGGTCGACCTCGAGGGGCTCGAGCTGGACGACCCGGCCACCTACGAGCTGCTCGGCAAGGGCGAGACGCTCGGCGTCTTCCAGTTCGACGGCGGGCCCATGCGCTCGCTGCTGCGCCTCATGCGCCCCGACAACTTCGAGGACATCTCCGCCGTCGGCGCGCTGTACCGCCCGGGCCCCATGGGCGCCGGGTCGCACACGGCCTACGCGCTGCGCAAGAACGGCCAGGAGGCCATCACCCCGATCCACCCCGAGCTCGAGGAACCGCTCGCGGAGATCCTCTCGACGACCTACGGCCTGATCGTGTACCAGGAGCAGGTCATGTCGATCGCGCAGAAGGTCGCCGGGTACACCCTCGGTGCCGCCGACCTGCTGCGGCGCGCGATGGGCAAGAAGAAGCGCGAGGTCCTCGACGCCGAGTACGTCGGCTTCGAGGCCGGGATGGTCGCCAACGGGTTCTCCGCCGCGGCCGTGAAGGCGCTGTGGGACGTCCTCGTGCCGTTCTCCGACTACGCGTTCAACAAGGCCCACTCGGCCGCCTACGGCCTGGTGTCGTACTGGACGGCCTACCTCAAGGCCAACTACCCCGCGGAGTACATGGCCGCGGTCCTCACCAGCGTGCGCGACGACAAGGACAAGTCGGCGCTGTACCTCAACGAGTGCCGCCGCATGGGCATCAAGGTGCTGCCGCCGGACGTCAACGACTCCTCGGCGAACTTCACCGCCGTCGGCACCGACATCCGCTTCGGTCTCACCGCGATCCGCAACGTCGGCGCGAACGTCGTCGACGGGATCGTCGCGGCGCGGGAGTCCGCCGGCCGCTACGAGTCGTTCACCGACTTCCTCACCAAGGTCCCGGCCGTCGTCTGCAACAAGCGGACCATCGAGTCCCTCATCAAGGCCGGCGCCTACGACTCCCTCGGGCACCGGCGCCGGGCGCTCGTGGCCAAGCACGAGGACGCCGTGGACGCGGTCGTCGACGTCAAGCGCAACGAGGCCATCGGCCAGTTCGACCTGTTCGCCGGCCTCGGCGGCGGGGACGACGACGGCGGTCTCGGCAGCGGCTTCACGGTCGAGATCCCGGACATCCCGGAGTGGGACAAGACGGAGCTGCTCGCCCACGAGCGCCAGATGCTGGGCCTCTACGTCTCCGACCACCCGCTGTTCGGGCTCGAGCGGCTGCTGTCCAACGCCTCCGACTGCGCGATCGCGTCGCTCACCGCCGACGACTCCCGCGGCGACGGCGCCCCGATCACGATCGCCGGCATGATCACCGGCCTGCAGCGCAAGCTGACCAAGCAGGGCAACGCCTGGGCGATCGCGACCGTGGAGGACCTCGAGGGCGCCATCGAGTGCCTGTTCTTCCCGCAGACCTACATGAGCGTCGCGCCGCTGCTGGCCGAGGACCTCGTCGTCATCGTCAAGGGCCGGCTCAACCGCCGCGACGACGTCCCGACGATCTACGCCTCCGAGCTGATCGTCCCGGACGTCTCCTCCAGCGAGGGCCTGCCCGTCACCATCGTCATGCCGGTCTCGCGCTGCATCCCCGCCGAGGTGCAAAAGCTCAAGGACGTCCTGACCACCCACCCGGGCAGCACCGAGGTGCGCCTGCGCCTGGTCAAGCCCGGCAAGGGCCAGGGCACCCTCATGCGGCTGGACGACTCGCTGCGCGTGACGCCCAACCCGGCGCTGTTCGGCGACCTCAAGGCGCTGCTCGGCCCGACGTGCCTCGTCTGAGGAGGGCTCCCCGCCCCGCCTCCCGGCTGCCCCAGCTCCTGCTGCTGGGGCAGGCGGTCGTGGGGATGCTCCTCGGCGTCGTGTGGTGGGCCCTCACCCGCCGGCCCGGCGCCTGGCTGGTGGGGGAGCCCGTCGTCACTACCGACCTCACCTCCTACGTCGCCCGCGACGGCACCTTCGCCGTCCTCGGGCTCGTGCTGGGGGTCGTCGCGGGCGTGGTCGTCCTGCGCCACGGCCGCGAGCGGCCGCTGCTCCTGCTCACGGCGGCGCTCTGCGGCGCGCTCGCCGGCTCGCTGCTGGCCGCGGGCACTGGTGCGGCTCTGCCGCCCGGCGACCCCACCGACCCGCGCCACGTCTCCGTCACCGCATGGGGCGTCCTGCTGCTGTGGCCGTTCGGGCTCTCGGGGGTCGTGCTGCTGGCGACGCTGTCCACGGCGGTGGGCGACTGGGTCCGCGCACCCCGCTCGCGCGCCGACGACGAGGACCCGGTCCCCGAGTCCCGCGCCTGACGTCCGGTACGGCGACTCGCCTGCGGTGCAGTCACTCTCAGTGCGAGTGAAGTGACGCAAAATAGTCGCCGTCGCGGGCAGACCCGACGCCTCGCGCACCCATCCGGGGGACGTCCGGCGCCGAACAGCTCGTGGTCCGACGCCGGGCCCGTCCGCGCTCCGGTGTCGCTCTCGACCTGCTGCACCCGCGAGGACGCGGTCCGGAGCCCCCCAACACGAGGAGATCGATGTCCCCGGGTGTCAGCACGTCCACGGACCCGGCCCCCGCGCCCGCCCTCGACCCGTCGGGCCCCAGCGGGCTGCAGCGGATCCTGCGGATCAGCTCTTCGCTCGTCGGCACCCAGGCGGCGACGAGCGTGCTGGGCCTGCTGTTCTGGACGATCGCCTCCCGCGGCTTCACCACCCGGCAGTTCGGCGTCGCGAACGCCGCCGTGTCGGCCAT
The DNA here is from genome assembly GCF_011839805.1 of Kineococcus rubinsiae. Taxonomy (GTDB): domain Bacteria; phylum Actinomycetota; class Actinomycetes; order Actinomycetales; family Kineococcaceae; genus Kineococcus; species Kineococcus rubinsiae. The sequence continues at coordinate 12,757 of NZ_VWPY01000044.1, forward strand.
GGGCCTCATCGGGGCCCTCGGCACCCTCGGGCTCGGCACCCTGCTCATCGCCCAGCTGCCCCGCACCCACCAGGCGCTGCGCCGCGTCACGGTGCGGACCGCGCTCGCGGTCGCCGCGGTCGCGGCCACGCTGCTCGCGGTCGTGGTGCCCTTCGTCGCCATCCACCTGCTGGGCATCGGCAACCTGGCCGAGATCGCCGGCTCACCCGCGCACGCGACCCTCTTCGCCGTGGGGACCGGCCTCGCGGCCGTCGTCCTCGTCCTGGACCAGGCCGTGCTCGTGCTGGGCTCGGGCCGCCTGCAGCTGGAGCGCAACGTCGTGGCGAGCGCGACCAAGGTCGCGGCGCTGCTGGCCCTGGCCGCCGTGGGCGCCACCGACGGCATGGCGATCTTCGCGGCCTGGGCCGTGGGCACCGTCGTGTCGCTGCCCCTCGTCGCGCACCGCACCCGCGGCGGCCGCGCGCTGCAGTCCTCCCGCCGGCTCGTCGACCTGTCCGCCCTGCAGGGGCTCGGGCGCCGCGCGCTGAGCCACCACGCGCTGAACACGACGCTGCAGAGCCCGCTCATGCTCCTGCCGGTCCTCGTCACGGCGACGATCTCGTCCAGCGCGAACGCCCCCTTCGGGGCGGCGCTGCAGCTCACGGGCTTCGTCTTCGCCCTGCCCTACGCCCTCTCCATCGGCCTCTTCGCCGCGGCGGAGGGCGATCCGCGCGAGGTGCTGCGCCGCATGCGCGTCACCGTCCCGCTGGGGCTGGGCGTGAGCCTGGCCGCCGACCTCGCCCTGCTGCCGCTCGCGCCCCACGTGCTGCGCATCTTCGGTGCCGAGTACGCCGCCGACGGCGCCGACGTGCTGCGCATCCTCGTGCTGGCCGGTCTCCCGTTCGTCGTGAAGGACCACTTCGTGGCCCTGCGGCGCGTGCAGGGGCGCACCAGCGAGGCCACCCTCGTCCTCGTCGTCTTCACGGTCGCCGAGCTGGCCGGCGCCCTCGTCGGGGCCTCCCTCGGAGGCGTCGTCGGGCTGAGCGTCGGCTGGGTCGGCGTCCTCTTCCTCGAGGCCCTGGTCCTGGCGGTGCCCCTCGTGCGCGCCCACCGCCGCTTCCGGGACGGCGAGCCGGCTCCGACTGGGCGCCGGGCGGGCCCGGTCCCCGTGGACGGACCGCTCTGGAAGGACGACGTGGACGCTGCACGCCCCACCGACGGGAGCGTGCCCGCCGCCCGGGCCCGCCTCGACCCGCCGCCAGCCTCGAGGCTGCTGTGGGACGACGACGCGACACCGCCGGGTCCCGGCCGCGCCGCCGCGCCCACCGGCGAGAGGGCCGCGGACCGCGACCCCGCCCGGGTGGTCGCCGCGGAACCCGCACCGCGCCGTCGCCGCGTGCCCCTGACGGGCCCGGCGCTGCTCACCATGGCCCTGGGTCTGCTGTCGATGGCCTTCGCCGTGGACCGCGCGCGCACCACGGGCGACGACGGCGGGGCCACGCAGGTGCTGTGGGAGCTCGGGCTCGTCCTCGTCGTCGCCCCGGCGGCGCTCGTCGTGGCCTGGCCGCGCGTGCCCGCGGCAGCCCGGACGACGGTGGCCGTGGCCGCCGTCGTGGCGCTTCAGCTGAGCCGGACCGTGCTGTACCCGACCCGGTTCATGTTCCACGACGAGCTGCTGCACGCGAACCTGCTGCGGATCATCGGCGACACCGGACGCCTGTTCGGCGAGAACCCCCTGCTCCCGATCACCTCCTACTACCCGGGGCTGGAGGTCGTGACCGACGGGGTCCGCGACCTCACGGGCCTCGGCGCCCACACGAGCTCGGTCCTGGTCCTGCTCGCCGCGCGACTCGTCCTGGGCCTCGGGATCGTCGTGGTCGTCGCCCGGATCACCCGCTCCGCGCGGGCCGGCGCGATCGCCGTCGTGGTCTACGCCTGCAACCCCCAGATGCTGTTCTTCAACTCGCAGTTCTCCTACCAGACGCTCGCGCTGCCGCTGGCCGTGCTGACCGTCGCGGTGTTCCTCACGCGCGAGCGGGGCAGGCGCCGCGGGCTCGTGCTGCCCGTGCTCGCGATGGCCGCGGTCGTGGTCACCCACCACGTCACGGCGGCCCTGCTCGTCGCCGCCTTCGTCGGCTGGTTCGTGCTGGAGCTCGTGCTGCGCCGCCGCCGCGAGGACGAGGCCGGGGCCCTCGCGGTCGTCGCCGGCGCGGGGGTGGTCGTGTTCGCCGCGATGCTGGCCAACCCCGGCAACACCCTGGCCAGCTACCTCGGCTCGATCGTCACGAGCTCGTCGTCGGACCTGTCGTCGCTGGTCGAGGGCCGCCAGACCAAGGCCCTGTTCGCGAACACCGCCGGCGTCGGCCCGGCCCCGTGGGAGCAGGTGCTGCTCATCGGCGCGCTGCTCGTCACCGTGGCCGCGCTGCTGCCCTCGCTCTGGGCCGCGCGCGCGTGGTTCCGGGCCCGCCACACGCCGGCCGCCCTGCTCGTCCTCGTCGCCGTGCTGTACCCCGTCATCCCCGGCGGGCACGTCGCGCGGGCCACGGCCGAGGTCGGCGACCGCGCCGCGGGGTTCGTCTTCCTGGGGGTCGCCTTCGTCGTGGCCTGGTGGTTCGCGCGCCACGCCCCGACCCGCCGCCGGGCCGGGATCTTCGGCGCCGCAGCGACCTTCACGTTCCTCGGAGGCGTCGTGCTCGGTTCCGGGACCGTCGCGGCGCAGCTGCCCGGGCCGTTCCTCGTCTCCGCCGACGCGCGCAGCGTCGACGCCGACAACCTCGCGGCGGCCGACTGGATGGCCACCGCCCTGCCCGCGGACAGCCGCGTGTACGCCGACCGCGTGACCGGCCTGCTGGCCGCCGCCGACGGCGGGCAGTTCACCGTCCGCCACATCTCCACCGGCATCGACGCCTCCCGCCTGGTCCTCAGCCCGGACTTCGGCGAGGAGGACGTGCGTCTCGTCCGCGAGGCGGGGATCCGCTACGTGGTCGTCGACCGGCGCGACGCCTTCGGGCTGCCCAACCAGGGCGTGTACATCGAGAGCGGCGAGTTCGGCTCCGACGGGCGCACCACGCCCGTCCCGGCCGCCGCGCTGCAGAAGTTCGACGACGTGAAGGGTGTGGACCGCATCTACGACAACGGGTCGATCGCCGTGTACGACGTCTCGGGGCTGGACCGGTGAGCGCGCCCGTGACGTCCCCGCCCGCGGTGGACGAGGCGCCCGCGGACGCCGTGGGCCCCGGCGGGGCGGTCGTGGCCGCGGTCCTCGTCGTCCTCGCCGCCACGGCGGTCGTCGGCGACCTCCCGGTCGGCGTGCGCGCGCCGCTGACCCTCCTCGCGGTCGCCGCGACCGCGGCCCGGCTGGTCCGGCACCGCGGACGGGGCGGCCTCGACGCGCTGCTCGTCGGGGTCGGCGGCAGCCTCGTCGCCCTGGCGCTCACGGGGATGGTGCTCGGCCTCAGCCCCGCCGGGCTGCACCCGGGCACGTGGGCCGTCGCCCTCCAGGTCGTCGCGCTGGTCTGCCTCCTGGTCTCCCTCGTGCGCCCCCCGACCCGCGCCGTACCCGCCGAGGACGTGGTGGACGCCGTCCCCGGCGACGGGCGCCGGGCGGCGCTGCGGCACGCCCCCTGGGTCCTCGCGGCCGCCGCGGTGACCGTCGTGGCCCTCGTCGTCGCCGTCCGCAGCACCACCGCCGGTGAGGACACCCCCGTGCAGATGTCGATCGCGTCCCTGGCGGGGACGCAGGCCGTCGTCGTCGTCTCGGCCGAGGAGGCCACGGGCGCGCTGGAGCTGCGCACCGATCCCGGCGACGGCTCGGCGGTCACCTACCCCGTCCTCAGCGTCCCCGCCGGCGGGTCCGTCTCCACCACGGTCGTGGTCCCGACCACGGGCCGCGTCGTGGTCACCGTCAGCAACCCCGGCCAGGTCCGGCCGCTGCGCACCCTCGTGGTGAACCGGTGACCGCCGCCGCGCCCGGAGTGAGCACAGGCCCCGTCACGGGCCGGGGCGGGCGCCGTCCCCGCGTCCTGCACGTGGTCCAGCGCTTCTTCCCCGAGATGGGCGGGCTGGAGACCCACGTCGCCGAGGTCGCGTCGCGGCTCGCGGCCACGGGGGAGTTCGACCTCACCGTCCTGGCCACCGACCGCAGCGGTGCCCTGCCGCGCACCGAGACTGTCGCGGGGCTCGCGGTGCAGCGCCGCCGCTCGTGGCCGCGCGAGGGCGACCTCTACCTCTCCCCGGCGCTGCCCGCCGTCATCGCGCGCGGGGACTGGGACCTCGTCCACGTCCAGGGCGTCAACACCCTCGCCCCGCCGCTGGCCATGCTGGGCGCCGTCGCCTCCCGCACCCCGTTCGTGCTCACCTTCCACAGCGGGGGGCACTCCTCGGCGACGCGGACGGCGATGCGCGACACCCAGTACCGGGTGCTGGCGCCGCTGCTGCGCCGGGCGCGGCGCCTCATCGCGGTCAGCCGCTTCGAGCGCTCGGCGTTCGCGGCGCTCACGGGCCTGCCCGAGGACCGCTTCAGCGTCATCCCGAACGGCGGTGCCCTGCCTCCCTCGCCGACGGGGGAAGCGCCCGTGCCGGGCCGCATCGTCTCCAGCGGCCGGCTGGAGCGCTACAAGGGCCACCACCGCGTGGTCGAGGCCCTGCCGCTGGTCCGCGAGCGGGTGCCGGGCGCCACGGTCGTCGTGCTCGGCGCCGGGCCCTTCGAGGCCGAGCTGCGCGAGCGCGCCCGGCGGCTCGGCGTCGCGGACGCGGTGGCGATCCGCTCGCTGCCCCCGGCCGACCGCGCCGCCATGGCGGGGGAGCTCTCCGCCGCGAGCGTCATGGCCGCGATGTCCGACTACGAGGCTCACCCCGTGGGCGTCATGGAGGCCGTCACGCTCGGACTGCCCGTCGTGGGCGCCGACGTCGCCGGCATCGGCGACCTCGTCGAGGACGGGCTCGTGCGTGGCGTGCCGCTCGAGAGCTCGCCGCGGGTCCTCGCCGACGCCCTCGTCGAGGAGCTGCAGGCCGTCGCCGCCCGGGGCGGGGCCCCGCACCGGCCGCGGGCGCTGGACCTGCCGAGCTGGGAGACCAGCGCGGCGGCGACCGCCGAGGTCTACCGCACGGCGCTGCGGACGGTCCGCCGGTGAGCACCGCCCGCGGCTCCTCGCCGTCCGCCGCGCCCGGCACCACCGGCCGCCCCCTGCGGGTCGTCCACGTCATCACCACGCTGACGACGGGCGGCGCGGAGCGGCAGCTGGAGATGCTGGTGCAGCGCAGCACGTCCGAGACCGCGACCGTCGCCCTCTACGAGGCCGGTCCCGTCGGGGACGCCATGGTGACCCGCGGGGACCGCGTGCGGGTCCTCGGCATGGACGGCTGGCGCAAGCCCCTCGCCGTGCTGCGCCTCGCGCGGCTGCTGCGCGCCTGGGCCCCCGACGTCGTCCACGTGCACCTGCTCGCGGCGCAGCTGTGGGGCATCCCGGCGGCCCGGCTCGCGGGGGTGCCCGTCGTGGTCTCCAGCGAGCACTCCCTCATGGCCGACACCGTCGAGGGCCGCCCGCACGCCTGGTGGCTGCGCGGGCTGTACCGGGGGCTGGAGCGCCTCGCGACGCACACCGTCGCGGTGTCCGCGACGACGGCCGAGCGGCTCGAGGGCTGGGGCGTCGCGCCGGCGCGGATCACGGTGGTGGACAACGGCGTCGACGTCGAGGCGCTCGCGCCGCGACCGGCGGACCGGGCGGCCGTGCGCGCCGAGCTGTCGGTCGCGGACGGCGACGTGGCGCTCGCGGTCGTGGGCCGCCTGGACCCCGTCAAGCGGGTCGACGAGGTCCTGCGCGCGTGCGCGCCCCGCCTGCTCGCGGGCGGGCACGTCCTGCTCGTCGCGGGCGCCGGCGACCTGCTGGGCGAGCTGCAGGCCCTCGCCGCCGACCTCGGCGTCGCCGGGGCCGTGCGCTGGCTCGGCCCGCGCGGTGACGTGCCCCGGGTGCTCGCGGCGGCCGACGTCGTCGTCAGCGCCTCGCGCGACGAGACGTTCGGCATGGCCGTCGTCGAGGCCGTGGCCGCCGGCCTGCCCGTGGTGTTCGTGGAGTGCCCCGCCCTGACGGAGCTGCCCACCGTCCCGGAGGGGGCGGTGCCGGCGGCCCCGGGGGCCGAGGGGCTGCGGGCGGGCCTGGCGGAGCTCGAGCGCCGCGGGCTGCACCGCCGGCCCGTGCCCGCGGAGCTCACCGCCCGCTACGGGGCGGCCGCCGCCGCGGCGTCCGTGGACGCCCTGCACCGCCGGCTGCTGGCGGCCCGCCGCCCGTGAGGCGGTCCCCGCCCGACCGGCGGGACCGGCCCGGCCGGGAGGCGGGAGCGGTGGAAGGCTCAAGGGACCGCCCCGGACGGTCGAGGGCTACCCATGCCCGTCGCGCGCGCCACCGGAAGGACCCTCCTGCGGGCGGGGCGCCTGCTCACCGCCGCGCTGGTCGCGCTGGTCGTCGCCGCGGGCCTCACCGCGGGCGCGCCCCGCGCCGAGGCCGCGACCCCGCCGCCCGCGTCGAGCTTCGTGCAGCGCAGCGGCTCCGGCCTCACCCTGGCCGGGGCCCCGTTCCGCTTCTCGGGCACCAACGTCTACTGGCTGGGCCTGGACGACAACGTCCGCGATGCCGCGGGCGCCCCGACCTACCCGACGAGGTTCCGGGTCGACGACGCCTTCCGCGCCGCCCAGGCCGCGGGCGGCACCGTCGTGCGCACCTGGGGCGGGCTCGTCGGCTGCGGGCGCTGCATCGAGCCGACGCGGGGGACGTTCCAGGACAGCGCCTTCGCCTCCCTCGACTACGCCGTCGCGACGGCCGCGCGCTACCGCCAGCGCCTCGTCGTGACCCTCGTGGACAACTGGGACTACTACCACGGCAGCAAGAACACGTTCACGGGCTGGCGCGGCCTGGGGGAGTCGGCGTTCTTCTCCGACCCGGGAGTCATCGCCGACTACCAGGCCTACATCACCCACGTCGTCGAGCACGTGAACCCCTACACGGGCCTGCGCTACGCCGACGACCCCACCATCATGGGCTGGGAGACCGGCAACGAGATGTGGTGCCAGACCTGCGCGGGCAACCACTGGGACGGCTCGTGGACGCGGGCGGTCGCCGACCACCTCGACCGCGTCGCCCCGAAGCAGCTCGTGGTCGACGGCCACGGCACCGACCCGTCCTGCCGGACGGGGTGCCTGCACGAACCCAGCCTCGACATCGCCTCGGTGGACGTCGTCGACGACCACTTCTACCCGATGCAGCTGGACCGGGTCCGCTCCTCGGCGGCCACGGCCGCGCGCCACGGCAAGGCCTACCTCGTCGGGGAGTACGCGTGGAACGGGGCGCGGGGCGGGGAACCCCTGGCCACGTTCCTGGACGCCGTGCGCACCAGCGGTGCCGCGGGCGCGCTGACCTGGTCGGTGGTGGCGCACCACGACACCGCGGGGTTCGTGGACCACGACGACGGCTACCAGTACTTCTTCCCGGGCCGCACCGCCGACGAGCGGGCCCGCACGGGCACGCTGCAGGCCTTCGCCCGCGCCGTGGGGGCGCCGGAACCGCCGCGGTGGGCGATCCCGCCCACGCCGTGCGGAGTCACCGTCACGCGCACCGCGTCGGGCCAGGCCCTCAGCTGGCGCGGTGCGAGCCCCGCCGTGGTCTACGTCGTGCAGCGCCTGGACCGGACCACGCCCGGGGCGACCTGGCAGACGCTGACGTGGGAGGCGACCGACCAGCGCGTCGCGAACGGGCCCCTGTGGACGGACAGCTCGGCGGCCGCGCGCTCGATCGGCGTCGCGGCCTACCGCGTCGCCGGGCTGTCCGCGAGCCGCGTGCTCGGGGGTTTCTCCGCGAGCGCGGACACGGGTACCCGGACGGCCTGCGCCGCCTGAGGTCCCGGGGCCGCGTCGCGGCCGGTGGTCGCGGGGGGGCTCAACCGGCGACCGCGCGAGGGCCGGCGACCGCCCTCACAGGCCGGCCGCCGCGCGGTGCAGGACACCGAACGCCGGGTCCCCCGTGGAGCGGACGAGGTCGTAGCCGTCGGTGCCGGTCGAGCTGTAGTGCCAGAGCAGGTAGCCGGCGGCACCGGCCGTCAGGGCCGCGGAGACCTTCGCCTGCAGCAGGTCCGCCCGCCGCTGCCGGCCGGCGGCGTCGGTCGCCGTGATGCCGGCCTCGCCCACCACCAGGGGTTTGCCGATCTCGCGCGCGATGGCAAAAGAGCACGCGACGGGGGCGGACGTGCTGGTGCACTCCGCGGAACCGGGGTCCGGAAGGGTCGTGCCGTCGGCACCCGGAAGCGCCTCGGTGTCCGAGCCGTAGCGCGCCCAGTCGTGCACCTCGACGAAGTCCAGACCCTGCTGGTTGTAGACCTCGCGGAAGTCGGCCCCGCTGCCGCCGGGTGCGCCGTTGCCCTGCGTCCCCAGCGTCACGAGGTGGTTCGGATCGGCGGCGTGCACGACGGCCGACAGGTCTCCCGCGAAGCTCACGAGGACCGAGCGTCCCCGGCTGTCGCGCTCGGACGTCTCGGCCTCGTTGACCAGCATCCAGCCGAGGATCGTCGGCTCGTCGCGGTAGTGCGTGGCGATGGCGCGCGCGTAGTCGCGCAGGGACGACCGGGCGTCGCCGTAGGGGCGGCGGTAGCCCTCGGAGTAGTACCGCCCGCCGTCCGCCTGGGCGAGGGAGGTCCCCGGCTCGCCCGTGCTGCAGTCGCCCGGGCCGTCCTCGAGCACCGGGAGCAGCCGCACACCGGCGCGCCGTGCCGCCTCGACCACGCGGTCGACCGCGCTGAAGTCCCGGCCGGAGTCCGTGTAGGTCTGGTAGGCCCAGAACCGCACGACCGTGACGCCGGCGTCCTCGCGCAGCCACCGGAACTGCTCCTCCAGGTCGTCCGCGGGGATCCGCGACGCCGGACGGCAGGAGTAGCGGTCGCTGGCCGCGGCGTCGTAGAGGTTCACCCCGACGAAGCGGAAGGGGCTGCCGTCCACCACGAGCTGCCGGCCCTCGCGCGTCACGAAGCCGTCCGCCTCGTCCGCGGAGCACGCGACGAGCGTCGTGGCGGTCAGCAGGGCGGCGACGACCGCGCCGAGCAGGGTCCTCCAGCGGGTGCGCATCACGCGGGGGGCGGCGCGTGCAGCACCGCGGCCATCCGGTCGACGACGGCGCTCCAGCTGAACTCGGTCGTCGCGCGGCGGGCGGCCGCGTCGGCCATGGCGAGCGCGGCGTCGGGGGAGCGCAGCAGCCGCGCCAGCGCCGCGGCCAGGGCGCCCGGGTCCCGCGCCGGGACGACGGTCCCCTCGCGGCCGTCGCGCAGCACGTCGGGGATGCCGCACGACGCCGTCGTCACGACGGGCACGCCGTGGGCCATGGCCTCCAGCAGCACCAGGGGCAGCGGGTCGAAGACCGTCGGCAGCACGAACACGTCGGCGTCCGCGTAGAGCTCGGCGATGCGATCCCGGTCGTGCACGCGCCCGAGCACCTCGACCCCGGGCTGCGGGGGCACGTCGGGACGGGTGCCGACCAGCCGCAGCCGTGCGCCGGGGAACTCCCGGCGCAGCTCGGCGAAGGCCCGCAGCAGGTCCGGGCCACCCTTGCGGGCGAAGTCGTTGCCGATGAACAGCAGGGACGGGCCGTCCGCGCACCACCCGGCACGGCGCCGCGCGGTGGAGGAGGGCAGGAGGCCGCCGTTGATGCCGGCCCCGACGACCGTGACCGCGAAGGGGTCGACGCCGTAGTCCTCGACCAGCGAACGCCGCGTCGCGCGGCTGAAGGCGAACACGTGCGCGGCCGCGCGGTAGGCCCGCTCCTCCCGCGCGTACCAGCGCCTGAGCGCTCTGCCCCGCAGCGGGTTCCAGGCCGGCCAGTGCTCCGCGGACTGGCGGTGGGTGCAGTCGACGTACAGGTACGTCGCGGCGTCGGGCACCTCGAACAGGGCGTGCACCTGGAACACCGGGGCGTGCGGGTCGCCCACCCGGAACCGTTCCCGGGCCGCGCGCACGGTGCGCAGGCGGTACCCCAGGCCGCTCTTGAAGAACTGCTCCGCCCACCGCACGCGCGAGGGGCGGAACGTCGTCAGCGCCACGGCCGCCCGCTGCCACGCCGTGAGGTCGCACGCGATGCGGCCCGCGACGGGGAACCGGCGCTCGAGCTCCTCGAACAGGTACGGCGTCAGCGCGTCGCCCCGCGAGGCGAGCAGCAGGCCGGTCGTGGTGCGCCGCCGCGGGACGGCGGTGCCGGGCGCCGGACCCGCGGGGGCCCTCGCGGGACCCGCCGGCGCGCGGGGGGAGTGCAGGACCATGGCGGTTCCCGTCAGACGGAGGGGCGGGACAGCGAGGGGTCCTGGTGACCGGCGTCCGCGACAGAGCGGGGGTCCCGCTGCGGGGAGGCGTCGTTCAGCGCGGTGAGGTCGAGCACCACCGGGGTCCCGGCGGCCCGGGACACCTCGCCGGCCCCGGGGACCCCGAGGCCCGAGAACACCCCGAGGTAGGCGTCGACGGAGTTCGACCAGGAGTGCGGGTCGGCGTAGCGGTGGCCCCTCAGCGACAGCAGCTGCCGCAGCGCCACGGCCAGCGCCGCCGGGTCGGCGGGGGGTACGGCCAGGGCGCCGTCGTACTCCGCGGCCGCTTCGACGAGCCCGCCGACCGACGTCACGACCGTGGGCAGGCCCGCGCTCATCGCCATGTGCAGCGGACCGGAGGCCGAGGACCGGCGGTAAGGCAGGACCAGGGCCTCCGCCCGGGCGAAGTGCTCGCGCACCTCGGCGTCGCTGACGTAGCGGTTCACGACGTCGATGAGGTCGGCGTGGGGGCTGGCGGCGGCGGCGTCCAGGGGGTGCGTCCAGCCCTCCCAGGTCTCCCCGACGATGCTCAGCCGAAACTGCTCGGCCACCTCGCGGGGCAGCGCGGAGAACGCCTCGACCAGGTCCTCGAGGCCCTTGTAGGGCCGGATCGTGCCGAAGAACAGCAGCCGCATCGGAGCCATCGCGTCCGGGTCGCCGGGGACGTCCCCGGTCGGCCGGTCACCGGTCGGCCGGTCCTCGGCGGAGGTCCGCCGGTGCGGCAGGAGGACGGTGGTGGGAACCGCGTCGCCGTCGACGACGTGGTCGTAGGGGCCGTGCGGGATCGTCGTGACCGTCGCGGGGTCGAGGCCGTAGACGTCCTGCAGCGCAGCCGCGTCGAAGGCGGAGTGCACGACGTGCGCGTCGACGCGGCGCAGCAGGGCCCGCATCGCGAGCCGGACGTAGCGCACCACGCCGGGGACGCGGGCCTCGCCCGTGTCCTGGACCTCGTGCCACTCCACGACGACCTTCGCGCCGCGGCGCCGCGCGAGGGTCGCGATCAGCAGGTAGGAGTGCAGCACCGCGCCGGTCCACCACTGCAGCACGACGACGTCGGGTCGCTGCTCGGCGAGGAACGCCGCGGCCGCGGGGGCCGTGCGCCCCCAGTACCAGTCGACGCCGTCGAGGACCTCGACGCCCGGGGCGTACTGCAGGTCGTTCACGACGGTCCCCACGCGCTCGCGCCCCGGATACAGGGCGCGCGGCACGAGGCGGCGCATGAGCAGCGCACTCGTCGGCGTGACGGCCGCGAACGCGTTCGTCAGGCGGCAGGTGTAGTAGCTGATCCCCGAGGTGAAGCGCCACCCGGAACCCACGACCAGGACGCGGGGAACCCGCCCTGCTGCCTCCGCCGTCACGCGCTCTCCCGCGCGTTCTCTCGGGTGCCGGAGTCCAGGCGGAGTTCGAGGGCCCGCAGGTCGATGACCGTGTCCGTCTCCGGGACCGGCGTCAGGTTCTCGTCGACGGCCGCCTGACGCTGTGCGGCGACCTGCGGGGACGGGGCGTGGGCGACGCTGCGGGCCTCGGCGGCGGGCGCGGAGGTGTGCGTGCGGCCGTCTCGCCAGCGCTCGCTCAGGATCGTCTTCAGCACGCGCAGGCCGTCGCGGACGGCGTGCAGGTTGCTCTCGCCGTGGAGGCGCTGGAGCTCCACGCTGGGCACCTCGTGGATCTGCAGGTCCGCCGCGGCCACCCGGCAGTTGATGAGGGTCTCGATCTCGAAGCCGTCGCCCCACTGCGCCGTGGTCAGCCGCGAGGACGGGATGCTGAGGTGCTGCAGCACGTCTCGCCAGAAGGCGTTGTAGCCGTAGCAGAGGTCGGTGTACCGGGTGCGGAACAGCAGGTTCGTGACGAGGGTCAGCATCCGGTTGCCGGCGTCGCGGACGAGGGTGATGTCCTCGCTCCCGCCGGCCGCCAGCACGCGGCTGCCCTTGGCGAAGTCGGCGCCGGCGACCAGCGCGGCCACGAAGTCGCCGATCTCGCGGGGGTCGGCGGAGCCGTCGGCGTCGAACATGACGACGATGTCGCCCGTGGCCGCCTCGAAACCCACGGCGAGGGCGTTCCCCTTCCCCTTGCGCGTCTGCTGCAGGAAGGTCGCGCTCGGCAGGACCCGCGCCACGACCTCGGCGGTGTCGTCGGTGGAGTGCCCGTCGACGACGATCACCTCGTGGACGGGTGGCAGCTGCGGCAGGACCACCTCGAGGTTCCTGGCCTCGTTGCGGGCCGGGACGATGATGGTGACCTTCGGGGTCGTCGCGTCGCGAAGCTGGGTCGTCATGGTGCTGAACCTCCGGCGGATGGGCGGTGATGTCGGGTGCCCGCGTCGTCGAGGGGCGCGCAGTCGGCGACCGTCGCGGTTCCGGGACGAGGGGCGACCACGGATGCCCTTCGGCGCGGTGCGCCGACCGGATGGGCCGTTCAGGCGACAAAATCGCTGTGTAGAGGACATGTCACTCGCTGTCGATAAAATGCCGGTCTCGTCGCGGCGACGGCGTCCTCACCTCCGGGCGTGGGACCTGCGCGGTCGGGGTTCCCGAGGAACTCCGTCCGGGATCCCCACCCGGGCCGGGAGGACGGTGCGTGCGGCGGAGGCGTTGTGGCGCAACCGGTCGGAGTCGAGGCCCGGGTGAGGTCCTGCGGCCGTCGCGTGGGCCGTCGACACCCCGGCACCGGCGGGGCGAGTGCGCGGGTGCGGGAAGTGGGTCACACTGACGACCGCGCCGCGGTGCGGAGTCGCGAGTTCGGCACCCGCCGACCCTCCCTCCGGGAACCCACCCGCCGGCCGTCGTCGTCCCCGGTGCCGTGCGGTGCCGCGTGGGCACGCTCGAGGGAGAACCAACCGTGGAACCGATCTCCGACCCGCGCGGTCTGCGCCGCGCCGGCCGTCCTGCGTCGCTCGCCGCCGCCGTCCTGGCCGCGGTCCTGCTCGTCCTGCTCACGGCCACCGGGGCGCGCGCCGCCACCGTGCCCGGTGACGCGTGGGTGCGCGCCGGGCACCTCGTCCCCGGGCTGCAGGCGATGGACGTCACCGCCACGCCCGCCGGCGGGGGCGCCACCGTCGAGCTGGCCCTCGGGGCCGGGTACGGCGACGTCGCCCCGTACCAGCGCCTCGCGCCGGGCACCTACACGGCCGAGGTGCGCCCCGCCGGCGCCGCCCGCACGAGCGCGCCCGTGCTCTCGAGCACCTTCACCGCCGACGCCGGCAAGGCGTACACGCTGGCCGGTCTGGGGTCGCTGCAGGCGCCGCGCCTGGCCACGCTGCAGGACGACCTCACCCCGCCCGCCGCCGGTCAGGTCCGCGTCCGGGTGCTGCCCGCGGCCTCGGCCGCCCCGGCCGTCACGGTGACGGCCCGCAACGGGCCGGTGATCGCCGACGGCGCCGCCTTCGGCCAGCCCACGGCCTACGCCTCGGTCCCCGCCGGGCAGTGGGTCCTGGAGACCGCCGCCGCCGGGCTGCCCGCGGCCACCGCGACGGTCGACCTCGCGGCCGGCGGCGTCTACACGCTCGTCGTCGTCGACGCCGACGGGGCGCTGGGCGTCCGCGCGGTCACCGACGCGGCGGGGGCTGCGGCCATGCCGGTCGGCGGCGCGCAGACCGGTGGCGGCGGTACGGCCGCCGCGGCGGCCTCCGCCCCGCGGCCCGACTCCGTCCCCGTCCTCACCGGCGCCGCCGTGCTGCTCCTCGCGGCCGTCCTGGTGCGGCGACGGGTGCGCGGCCGGACCGCGTGAGGCTCCCGCGCGCCGCGGCGCTGACCGCCGCGGCGCTGCTGCTCACGGGGTGCGCGGCCGCGGGCGGGACGGCCTCCGACGGACCGTCGGGGCCCTCCCCCTCCCCGCCCGCGGCCACCGCCTCGTCGGCGGCCCCGGCGTCACCGGACACCACCCCGGCCGGTGGTGCCTCCGCGCCGGCAGACCCCGGCCCCGGCGGGGGCTCGGTCCCCGTGCCCGCGGGGGGCCCGCGCCCGGTGGACCCCGCAGCCGTCCCCGTGCGCCTGCAGGTCCCGGCCGCCGGCATCGACGTCCCGCTGATCGACCTGGGCGTGGCCGCGGACGGCACGCTGCAGGTCCCGGTGGACTACCAGCAGGTCGGTTGGTTCGACGGCGGCCCGCCGCCCGGCGACGTCGGCCCCGCCGTCATCGCTGGGCACGTGGACTCCCGCAGCGGACCCGCGCCCTTCTTCCGGCTGCGCGACCTCGCGCCCGGCGACGAGGTCACGGTCACGCGGACCGACGGCCGGCTCGTGGTCCTCCACGTCGACGGCGTGGAGCAGTACGCCAAGGACGCCTTCCCGACCGCGACCGTGTACGGCCCGGTGCCCGGGCCCGCGCTGCGCCTCGTGACCTGCGGCGGCAGCTTCGACCGCTCGTCGGGGCACTACCGCGACAACGTGGTCGTCTACGCGTCCTGACCGCACCGCCTCAGCGGTCGTCACCCGGACGCCGCGTCGTCCGGGTCGGGTGGTGGTCCTCACGACGAGGCGTCGGCCTCGTCGCTCGCTCCTGCGCGCCCGACGTGTCCCGGCTCTCGCCGGCGTCGGGGCTCAGCCCTGCGTCCCCGCCGCGACCGTTCCTGCCGCGGGGGCGCTGATCCGGCTCGCTGCCCGAGCGAGCAGACCTCGGCCTCGTTCCACGGCCTGTCGACCTGCCACAGCGGTCATCCCCCACCGCGAGGTCGTCATCTGGAGGGTCAGCAGGTCGACGACGCCGTCCTCGTCCCAGAAGAGCTTGTACGGCTCCGTCCCCGGCCCGAGGCTGTACTCGAGGCCGTGGTCGAAGGCCCACCTCACCGAGCAGTCGTTCAGCTGGACCCCGGGCGAGAACTTGTCGTACTCGGGATCGAACGCGGCGATGACCCCCTCCAGCACTCCTCCGCTGAGGATGCAGATGGCCGTCGCCAGGGTCCTCTCGTCGAGGACCAGCCGCATCACCAGGGTCTCCTGGTTCCCGGTCGTCGTCGCCGACTGGCGCACCAGGAAGTCCTGGTAGGCGCTGGAGTGCAGCCACGACCCGTCCTTCCCCGTGCGCCGGGACCAGGCCCGCTTGTTCTCCAGGGTCCACTGGACGAGGTCCGCGGCCCGGGGATCGCCGCCACGGACGACCTCGAAGCTCACGGTTCCCCGTGCAGCGAGCCGCCGTCGGCCCTTCGCGCGCCTGCTGCGGCCGCTGGCGCTCAGCGACTCGTAGTAGGAGTCCCAGTCGCTCGCGCCCCCGAAGTCGACGTGCACGGCGGCGTCCGGCTCGAGCGCCGTCCGGTAGGTCCTGGCGCCCACCAGCTCTTCCCGGGCAGGGCCGGGGAGGAGCATGGGCAGCGTCACGAGGTCCGCCCCCGACCGCTTCCTCAGCACGTCCCAGGCGCTGCGGATCCACCTGCGCTGATCGATGCCGTCGTCCGTCATCACCCGGTGGAGTTCCGTGCCGCTCGCGCCGAGCGCCTGGCCCACGGTCCACGCAGCCCTGCGGGAGAGGGTCAGGGGCCACGCCGCCACCATGGTGTCGTCCTGCCAGCCGACCAGGCAGAACAACCGGTGCCCCTGCGGTTCTGCCACGGCGCGCCACGCGTTCAGGCAGTAGTCGAAGCTCTCGGAGGCCCCGGCCCCGCTGCTCCTCGACCACAGGGACTCCCAGTCCGCCTGCAGGGCCTCGAACCGTCGACCGTCCGTCACGACCTCGATGCGTCGCGGATCGTGGTTCGTGCTGCCTCCCAAGCCCATGCTGACGACGGTAACGGGCCGCCTGCCGCTGTCGGCCGGGAGAACGCCGAGCATCGCTGGTTCGGCGTAGGGCCGATCACCCCCGCTCCGAGGGGATCTCCACCGTTCGCGTCGAGGAACTCCCGGACCCTGCTGCGGGACCGGCGCTACCGGGCGACCGCGGCGACCACGGCGTCGAGCAGGTGCACCAGGTCGGCGGGGGAGAGCTCCACCTGCAGCCCCCGGCGCCCGCCGCTGACGAGCACGGTGGGCCAGGCGAGCGCCGAATCGTCGACGACCGTGGGCAGCGCCGTCCGCTGCCCCAGCGGGCTGATGCCGCCCAGCACGTACCCGCTGGAGCGCTGCGCCCGGGCCGGGTCGGCCATCGCGGCGCGCTTGCCGCCCACGGCGGCGGCCAGCGCCTTGAGGTCCAGCGAGGTCGCCACCGGGACCACGGCGACGACGAGGCGGCCGTCGACGTCGGCGAGCAGCGTCTTCAGCACCCGCTCGGGCGTGACGTCGACGCCCGCCTGCTGCAGGGCCCGGACGGCCTCGTCGCCGAAGCGCGTCTCACCGTCGGTGTGCGCGTACGGGTGCGCGGTGTGGGGGACACCGGCCTCCTGCAGGACGCGCAGGGCCGGCGTGCCCGCCTCGGCCCCCGCGCGCCGCTTCGCCACGCCCGTCCCGCCCTAGTTCGGGCTGGGCGCTTCGCCCGGCACGTCGGAGGCGGGGACCGTGCCGAAGGTGGTGATGAGTCCCAGCTCCTGCTTGAGCAGGTCCAGCTCGGCCTTCAGGCGGCTGCGGGTGTCGGGCGCCTCGAGCAGCCGCTGCCGCTCCACGAGCGGGAGCACCGCGGCGGCCGCCACGAGGTAGGACAGCACCGACGGGTCGTCCGGCGCGGTGCTGCCACCGATGTCCAGCTGGTCGCGGTACTCGTCGAAGCGGCGGCTCACGCCCGCGGCGAGCACCTGGACCTCGGGGTCCTCGTCGTCCTCGTCGCCGTCCTCGCCGAACGGCTCGACGACGCCCGTCAGGTACGGGGTGCCGGCGCTCGCGTCGATGTCCAGGACGCGGAAGCGCGACGCCCCGACGGTGACGATCTCGAAGCCGCCGTCCTCCAGCTCCGTGACCTCGCGCAGCAGCGCGACGCAGCCCACGGCGTGCAGCGCGTGGACGTTGCCGTCCCCGACCTCGTGCCCCGCCTTGATGGCGACCACGCCGAAGCCGCGGGGTGCGTCCTCGCCCTGCGCGACGAGGTCGGCGACGAGGGCGCGGTAGCGCGGTTCGAAGATGTTCAGCGGCAGCACGAGGCCGGGGAACAGCACGCTGCCCAGGGGGAACAGCGGGAGGCTCTGCGTCACCCGGCTCACCCTAGGCTCTGGCCGCCGCCCCCCGGAGCACCTCCCGCGACGGCCCGCGTCCTAGGCTCCCCGCGTGGTGCGACTGCGGATCATCGACGCCTTCACCGACCGCCCGTTCGCGGGCAACCCCGCGGGCGTGGTGGTGCTCGACGAACCCGCCCCGGAGGCGTGGATGCACGACGTCGCGGCCGAGCTGAACCTCTCCGAGACGGCGTTCGCGGTGCGCGGGGAGGCCCCCGGCGCCTACGGGCTGCGCTGGTTCACCCCGCTCGTCGAGGTCGACCTCTGCGGTCACGCGACGCTGGCCACCGCGCACGCGCTGGCCGAGGACGGCGAGAGCGGGCCCTTCACCTTCGCCACCCGCAGCGGGGACCTGCGCGCCGACGTCGACGCCGACGGGGCCGTGCGCCTCGACTTCCCGGCGCAGCCGACGACCCCGGTGACGGGTCCGCTGGTGGACGTCCTGACCGCGGCGCTCGGCACGCCCGCCGTCGCCGTGGCCACCGACGGCGTGGACGTCCTCGTCGAGGTGGGCCACGAGGAGATCGTCCGGGCGCTGGTCCCCGACATCGGGGCGCTCGCGGCCGTCGAGGCGCGCGGTGTCGTCGTCACCGCGGCCACGACGCCGCGGCCCGGCCTCGACGACGCCTCCCTCGGCGCCCCCGACGTCGTGTCGCGCTGGTTCGGCCCCCGCGTCGGCGTGGCGGAGGACCCGGTCACGGGCAGTGCGCACTGCACGCTCGGCCCGTACTGGGCGCCGCGGCTGGGCCGGACGTCGTTCCTGGCGCACCAGGTGTCACCGCGCGGTGGCGTGCTGCGCGTCGAGGTCGTCGGCGACCGCGTGCACCTGCACGGACGGGCCGTGACGGTGGTGGACGGGGAGCTGCGCGCCCCCCGCACTCCCTAGACTCCACCCTCGTGACGACACCCCTCCTGCGCCGCATCGACCTGCGGGGACAGACCCTCGACCCGATCGCCCTGCGGGCCGTCGTGCCCCGCGCCGACGTCGACGTCGCGGCCGCCCTGGCGACCGTCGCCCCGATCTGCGAGGACGTCCGCCGCCGCGGCGTCCCCGCGCTGCTCGAGCTCACCGAGCGCTTCGACGGCGTCCGCACCACCGACGTCCGGGTCCCCGCGCAGGCGCTCGCGGACGCGCTGGCCGCGCTCGACCCGCACGTGCGGGCCGCGCTGGAGGAGAGCATCCGCCGCGCGCGGCTCGTGCACGCGGACCAGCGGCGCACCGACACCACGACGCGCCTCGCCCCGGGCGGCACGGTCACCGAGCGCTGGGTCCCGGTGAGCCGCGTCGGCCTCTACGTGCCGGGCGGGCGCGCGGTCTACCCCTCGAGCGTCGTCATGAACGTCGTGCCCGCGCAGGAGGCCGGTGTCGTCTCCATCGCCGTCACCAGCCCCGCGCAGAAGGAGTTCGGCGGCCTGCCGCACCCGACCATCCTCGCCGCGTGCGCGCTGCTCGGCGTCGACGAGGTCTACGCCGTCGGTGGCGCGCAGGCCATCGCGATGTTCGCCTACGGGGCCCGCGGAGCCGACGGCGAGCTCGTCGTCGCCCCCGTCGACGTCGTCACCGGCCCGGGCAACATCTACGTCGCCTCCGCCAAGCGCTACGTGCAGGGCGTCGTCGGCATCGACTCCGAGGCCGGGCCGACCGAGATCGCCGTCCTCGCCGACGACTCCGCCGACCCGGTCCACGTCGCGGCCGACCTCGTCAGCCAGGCCGAGCACGACCCGGTCGCCGCCGCCGTCCTCGTCACGACGTCCGCGGCGCTCGCCGACGCCGTGGACGAGCAGCTGGCCCTGCGGGTGCCCACGACCAAGCACGCCGAGCGCATCACCCAGGCCCTCGGGGGCCGGCAGTCCGCGATCGTCCTCGTCGACGACCTCGACGCCGGCCTGGCCGTCGTCGACGCCTACGCCGCGGAGCACCTCGAGGTGCAGACCGTCGACGCCCCCGCCGTCGCGGCCCGGGTCCGCAACGCGGGTGCGGTGTTCGTGGGTGCGCACTCGCCCGTCTCGCTGGGCGACTACTGCGCCGGCTCCAACCACGTCCTGCCCACGGGCGGCACGGCGACCCACTCCGCCGGCCTCAGCGTCCAGACGTTCCTGCGCGGCCTGCACGTCGTGACGTACGACGAGGCCGCCCTGCGCGAGGTGGCCCCGCACGTCGTGGCCCTCGCCGACTCTGAGGACCTGCCCGCGCACGGCGAGGCCGTCTCGGCGAGGTTCGCGTGACCGGCCCCGGCGACGACCGCCCCGACGACGGGCCCGGCGACCGACCCGGCGACGGGCCCGGCGACGAGCTGCCCGGCGACGACGTGCTGGGGGAGGGCTTCGACTTCGACGCCGAGTTCGCCAAGGAGTTCGGCCCGAAGGTGCCGATCCGCTCGGTCCTCGTCGTCCCCGTGGCGGACGCCGCGAAGCTCGCCGAGGTCTGCACGCTCGCCGAGCTCCACGCGTGGGTGGTGCCCGTGCGCGGCCTGGGGTGCGTCCTGGTCACCCAGGACCCGGCCACGGGCGAGGCCGACGCCGAGCGGCTCTCCGCGGTGCTGCGCGCCGCGGAACTGGTCCTGCTGACCGTCGGCGAGGAGTCCATCGAGGGGCAGACCTGGACCGGCGGCAAGCGCGGCGAGGACCCCAAGCCCGGTCTCCTGCTGTCGGTGTGGCCGGACGTCGTCCAGCAGCTCGTCCTGGGCCGCCTCGACCCGGCGGAGGCCGAGCAGGCCGCCAACGGGGGCGAGGGCAGCCGCATCGGCGCGTTCTGGAAGCTGTTCCGCGGCAAGGGCGGGGCCGGCGAACCGGGGGAACCCCGCCCCTGACCGCGGCTGCCGCGCGTCACCGCCTGGGCTGAACGGGGCGTTCGGCGCACCCGCACGGGTGGCGGCGCTGCTCAGCGTGGTGGGAACGGCGCAGAAGGCTCCTAACCTCGGGGGAGCCGATCACCTCGGCGACCCCGAACGCCGGAGGACCCGTTGCCGCTCGTCGTCAGGACCGTCCCGGACCACGCCCGGGAGGGGCTGCGCCGCACGCGCGCCCTCCTGCGGTCCGTCCGGGGTCCGGGACGCCGGCTGCTCGCCGTCGCGGTCTCGACCGCCGTCCTGCAGGCCCTCGTGGTCACCGGCCCGGCGTCGATCGCCTCGGCGGCGGGCGTCCTCGACGACGCCGCGTGCTCCCCCCGGTCCTCGATCACCGTCGACGCCCACACCGACGACGACCTGTTCTTCCAGAACCCCGACGTCCTGCGCGCCGTGGCCGTCGCGACGACAGGGGCGAGCTGCTACCGCGGCGTCTACGTCACGGCCGGCGACGCGGGCCGCGCCACGAGCACCGGGTACTGGCAGGCGCGCGAGCAGGGCGTGCAGGCCGCCTACGCCACGATGGCCGGGGTGGCCGACGAGTGGACGGCGACGACGCGCACCTTCGCCGGGAAGCCCGTGGTCGTCGCCACCCTGCGCGACGCCCCGACCGTCTCGCTCGCGTTCCTGCGCCTCCCGGACGGCAACGTGGACGGGTCGGGCTTCGGCACCACCCGCTACGCCAGCCTGCAGAAGCTCTACACCGGGTCGATCGCCACCATCAGCACGGTCGACAGCGGGGCCGGGGCGGGTGCGAGCTACACGCGGGCGCAGCTGTCGGCGACGCTCGGGGCGCTCGTCCTGGCCCAGCGCGCGAGCCACGTGCGGACCCTCGACTTCACCGGGACGTTCGGCGACGGGGACCACAGCGACCACCACGCCGTGGGCTACCTCGTGCGCGACGAGGTGCGGGCGGTCGCCCCGGGCGCCACGCTGGCGGGCTACTCCGGTTACCCGGGCGCCGGTTCCCCGGTCAACGTCCCGACGACGAGCCCGGAGTTCACGGCCAAGGCCGCGGCCTTCGAGGCCTACGCGCCGTACGACGCCCTCCTCGAGTGCCGCACCGCGCAGGACTGCCTGACCGGGTCGAGGCGCGGCGACGAGGGGGCCTGGCTGCAGCGGCAGTACACCGTCGCGGGTTCCCAGCAGCCCGACCCGTCGACCGACCCGACCACGCTGCCCCCCACGACGACCCCGACCACGTCGCCGACGTCCCCTCCGGTGGGTTCGTCGGTGGACCTGGCGCGGTCGGCGTCGGTGGTGGCGTCGAGCGAGAACTCCGGGACGGGTCAGACGGCGGCGAAGGCGGTCGACGGTGTGGTGGACGGGTACCCGGGGGTGTCCTCGGCGGAGTGGGCGAGTGCGGGTGAGGGTGTGGGTGCGTCGTTGACGTTGTCGTGGCCGGCTGCGGTGTCGTTGTCGCGCGTGGTGCTGTTCGACCGGCCGAACCTCGATGACCGGGTGACGTCGGGGACGTTGACGTTCTCGGACGGGTCGTCGGTGGCGGTGGGTGCGTTGGGGGACGACGGGTC
>NZ_VWPY01000045.1 GCF_011839805.1 Kineococcus rubinsiae
TAGCGCTCGATCCACGTCTTGACGCACTTGCGGGAGATGCCCATCGCCGCGGCGATGTGAGCTTGGGCCCAGCCGGCTTGATGGCGTTGGACGATCAGGAGCCGGCCATGGACGGTGGTGCGGGCATTAGCGTGGGCCACGAGGACCTCCGGGTGGATGTGGGCCTTAGACAAGCCACACCCCACCCGGAGGTCCTCCCTCGTTCAAGCCGCCACGCTGCTACCAACGTCATGGCCGGGTACACCTAGGGCGGACGCCGCGGCGGAACCCGTGCGGCTCAGGCCGGGGCGACGTCCGGGATGGTTCCGAGCCCGTCGGCGCGCGGGATCGCGGCGAGCAGCCGCTGCGTGTACGCGGCCTGCGGCGCGGACCAGACCTGCTCGGTCGGGCCCTCCTCCACCACGCGCCCCGCCCGCATGACGACGACGCGGTCGGCGATGAGCCGCACCACCGACAGGTCGTGGCTGATGAACAGCAGCGACGTGTCCGAGGCCAGCGCCACGTCCCGCATCAGCGTCGCCACCTGGGCCTGCAGGGACGCGTCGAGGGAGGCGATGGGCTCGTCGCCGATGAGCAGGTCGGGGCCCGTCGCCATGGCGCGGGCGATCGCGATCCGCTGGCGCTGCCCGCCGCTGAACTGGTGCGGGTAGCGCGAGCTCAGGGCCGGGTCGAGGCCGACGCCCGCCAGGAGCTCGGCCACGGGGGCCGGTGAACCGGGGTGGATGGCCCGGGCGTCCTCGAGCTGCGCGGCGATCCGCCGGCGGGGGTTGAGCGAGGCGTAGGGGTTCTGGAACACCATCTGCAGGCGCAGCAGGCGGGGTGCGCGCTTGCGCAGGCCGTGCGGGGTGACGGGCGTGCCGTCGAAGGTGACGCGGCCGCCCGCGAGCGGCACGAGGCCGCAGGCGAGCTTGGCCAGCGTCGACTTCCCGCAGCCCGACTCCCCCACCAGCCCCACGACCTCACCGGGCCGCACCGTGAAGCCGGCCCCGTCGACTGCGGTGACCGCGGGCCGGCCCGGCCGGGTGTAGCGCACCGTGACGTCGTCGAAGACGAGCTCACCGGCCATCAGGACTGCCCTCCGGAGCGGGTGGGGCCGGGCCGGTGGTCCGGCAGGGCCTCGACGAGGTCGCGCGTGTAGGGGTGCTGCGGCGAGCGGATCACGTCGTAGCGGGAACCCGACTCGACCACGCGGCCGTGGCGCATCACGACGATGGTGTCGGCCATCGAGGACATGACGGCGAGGTCGTGGGTGATGAGCAGGACGGCGAGGCCGAGGTCGTCGCACAGGTCGCGCAGCAGGCGCATCACCCCGGCCTGCACCGTGACGTCCAGGGCCGTGGTCGGCTCGTCGGCGACCAGCACCGACGGCCGGCAGGCGATGGCGATGCCGATCGCGATGCGCTGCAGCTGACCGCCGCTGAACTCGTGCGGGTACTTGCGCAGCGCCTGCGCGGGTTCCGGCACCCGCACCTGCTCGAGCACCTCCAGCGCCCGGGCCCTCGCCTGCGCCCGGTTCAGGTGCAGGTGGTGGCGGATGTGGTCGGTGAGCTGGCCGCCGACGGAGATCATCGGGTGCAGGCTCGCCGTCGGGTCCTGGAACACCATGGCCAGCTGGTCCCCGCGCAGCGCGTTGTGCTGCCGCGCCGACAGCCTCAGCAGGTCGGTCCCCCCGTACTCGATCGAGCCGCCGACCACCGAGCCGGCCGGGGGCAGGCCGAGCACGGTCATGCCCGTCACGGTCTTGCCGGAACCCGACTCCCCCGCCAGCCCCGTGACCTGCCCGGCCGGCGCGACGAGGTCGACGCCGTCGAGGATCCGCTGCCCGCGCAGTTCCAGGGTCAGGCCGCTGATGCGCAGGCCGTCCGCAGCGCTCACAGGGCCCTGCTCCCGACGGCCTTCTGCATCCGCGGGTCCAGCGCGTCGCGCAGGGCGTCACCGATGAAGTTGAACGCCAGGACGATGCTGCAGATGGCGAGGCCGGGGAAGGCCGCCACCCACCACGCCGTGAAGTTCTGCACGCCGTCGGAGACCATCAGGCCCCACTCGGGCGTCGGCGGGACGGTGCCCAGGCCGAGGAACGACAACCCCGACAGCAGCAGGATCGCGTTGCCGAAGTCGAGGGTCGTCAGGGCGAACACCGGGCCCACGACGTTCGGGACGACGTCGCGGCGCAGGGACGTGAACCACCCGATGCCGAGCAGGCGCCCGGCGACGACGAACTCCCGGTCGCGCGCACCCAGGACGAGGGACCGCGTGACGCGGGCGTACTGCGGCCAGGTCACGACGAGCATCGCGATGACCGCGTTCGTCAGGCTCGGCCCGAGGGCGGCCGCGATGACCATCGCCAGGATGATCGTCGGGAAGGCCAGCACCAGGTCTGCGACCCGCATGACGACCTCGTCGACGACCCCGCCGAGCAGGCCCGCGACGGCGCCGAGCAGCGAGCCCACCGAGGCGGACAGCGCCACGAGCAGCAGGGACAGCGGGATCGAGATCCGCGCTCCGGCGATGACGCGGGACAGCACGTCGCGCCCGAGGCTGTCGGTGCCGAACCAGTGCGCCGCGGAGATCGGCGCGAGCCGGTCCGGGCTCTGCGCCAGCGGGTCGTCGGGCTGCAGGAGCGGGCCGAGGACCACGACGAGCAGCCACACGGCGGCGACCACGACCCCGACGGCGGTCAGCGGCGAGCGCAGCGACTCCGGCACGCGACGGCGCGCGCGCGGGAGGACGGGGGTGCTCACGGTGGTCACTGCCTCCTCACCTTCACTGCCTCCTGACCCGGGGGTCGATGACCGCGTACAGCAGGTCGACGACGAAGTTGATGGCGATGTAGGTGATGCCGACCACGAGGCCGACGCCCATGACGGCCTGCAGGTCGAGTCGGGTCGCGGCCTGGTAGGCGTACTGCCCCAGGCCGTGCCAGACGAACACGGTCTCGGTCAGCACGGCCCCGGACAGCAGCGAGCCGAAGCTCAGGCCCACGACCGTGAGGATCGGCAGCAGCGCCCCGCGCAGGACGTAGCGGAACGTCACGACGCGCGACGGCAACCCCTTGGCCCGGGCGGCCGTCACGTACTCCTGGTTCAGCACGTCGAGCACCGCCGACCGCGAGAACCGCGCGAGCAGCCCGACCGTGTAGAGGGTCAGGACGAGCCCGGGCAGGAGCAGGTGGCCGAGCGCGTTGACGAACGTGGCCGTCTGCCCCGCCAGCAGGCTGTCGACCGTCATGAAGCCGGTCACCTGCGGGGGCGGGACGAGCTGGGTGTCGAGCCGCCCCGAGCCGGGGAACCAGCCGAGGCGGAAGAACCCCACGTAGAACACGATGAGGGCGAGCCAGAACGTCGGCGCTGAGATGCCCACGAGGCTCACGACCCGCACGACGTCGTCGGCGAAGCGGCGGTGGCGCAGGGCAGCGAGGATCCCGATCCCGACGCCCACCACGACCGAGATGACGAGCACGAACAGGGCGAGCTCGACCGTCGCCGGCACGGCGTCGCGCAGGTCGTCCAGGACGGGCCGCCGGGTCTGCGCCGACGTGCCCAGGTCCAGGTGCACGAGGCGCTGCAGGTAGAGCAGGTACTGGGCCGGCAGGGAGCGGTCCAGGCCCAGCTCCTCGCGGAACTGCGCCACGACCTCCGGGTCCGCGGCCGCGGCGTCACCCAGGACGGCGGCGACCGGGTCGGCCGGCACGAGGTTGGTCAGCACGAACGTCACGAGGGTGACGCCCCAGACCAGCAGCACGCTGATGCCCAGGCGGACGGCGAGGTAGCGCAGCAGCGGGTGCCGCGCCCGGTCCGGGGCGGTCGGCGCCGCGGGGGCGCCGACCGCCTCGGCCGTCAGCGGTTCACCGGACGGCGGCAAGGTCCATCGTCCAGATCGGGTTCAGCTCCACGCCCTGCAGGCCCGCCGCGGTCACCACGTTCTGCGCGGGCTGCACGATCGGCACGAAGGGCCCCGACACGTTCATCTGCTGCTGCAGCGCCTGGTAGGCGGCACCGCGGGCCTCGGGGCCGCTGGCCGCCTTCGCCGCGTCGACGAGGGTCACGACCTCGCCGGCCCCGGCGGTCTGCGCCGTCCAGGACGCGCGCAGGCCGACGTTCTGCCCCGGCGTGAAGGCCAGGTAGTTCGAGGGGTCCGGGAAGTCCGGGCCCCAGTAGGCCAGCCCGGCCTGGAACTTCCCGCTGCGGAAGCTGTCCAGCGAGGTCGCCGACGGCTTGGGCGCCAGGGCGATGGTGATGCCCACAGCCTTGAGCTGGGACTGGATGGCCTGGGCCAGGATCTGCAGCTGCACGCCGCTGACGGCCACGTCGTTGGAGAAGAGGAACTGGACCTCCTCCCCCGCGTAGCTCGAGCGGCCCAGCAGCTCCTTGGCCGCCGCGACGTCGTAGGAGTTGGACGGGTCGGTCTCCAGCGTGCCCACGAACTGCGACGGGACGACCCCGCCGGGCTGCACCGACCCCTTGCCCGCGAGCTCACCGAGCTCGGCGTAGTCCAGGGCGTGCCGCACGGCCTGCACGAACAGCGGGTCGGAGACCGGGCCGCCGTACTGCGGGTCGGTGTTGAACCAGCCGAAGATCATGTACGCCGAGGCCTGGCTGATGACGGCGGTGCGCCCGCCCGCGAGGCCCGAGGCCTCCTCGGCGTTCAGGTCGGTCGCGATCTGCGCGGTGCCGGACTGCGCGTTGATCTTCTGCGTCGCCGGCGGGACGTTCTCCAGGACGATCCGCGAGTACTTCGGCTTCGCGCCCGCGAAGGCGGGGTTCAGCTTCAGCGTCACCGACGACGTCACGTCGAGGGTGTCGATCTGGTAGGCCGCCGACCCGGCGGACTGCTGGTTCAGGAACGTCTCGGCGCCGTCGGAGTCGTCCGTCGTCCCGCCGTTGGCCTTCACCAGCTCGGAGTTCAGGATGCCCAGGGACGGGTTCGGCAGGATGTACGGCAGGGCCGGGTTGGCGTCGGCGCTGACCAGCTCGACGGTCTTGTCGTCGACCTTGCGGACCTCGACGCCCTCCAGGAGGAACGACGGGTTGCCCTTGATGCCCTGCAGGCGCTGGTAGGAGAAGACGATGTCGTCGGCGTCCACGAGGGAGCCGTCGGCGAACTTGTGCTCCCCCTCGAGCGTCAGGGTGACCACGCGCGAGTCGTCGGAGATGGCGTAGCTGGCGATCTGCGGGACCGGCGTGCTGACGTCGGAGCCCTGGAACGTCAGCGCGGTCTCGTAGGTCTGGCGGTTCAGCAGCGCCCCCGTCAGCTCGAACGAGCGCGCCGGGTCGGCCGTCTTGAGGTCGAAGGCGTTGTCCACGACGAGCGCCGCCCCCGCGGCCGGCGCGTCGCCCGAACCCCCGCCGTCGGAGGAGCAGGCGACCAGGGTCGCCGACGAGGCGGCACCTGCACTGGCGAGGAGGAAGTGGCGTCGCCGCATCGTGGGTTCAGCTCCAGGGGTTCGGGTCGGGCGGTGGTTCGAGTCGGGCCGTGGTTCGGACCGGTCGTGCGCGCCCCGCGGGAGCCGGGGCGGCGGGCCGCGTCAGTGTGGCACCCCCTGGTTACCACGGTGTTTCCCCGCTGCTGCGGCGTTTCGGCGCGACCCGCCGGGCGCCCGGCGCCGACAACGCCGGAGGGCGGCCGCGGCCCGTGGCCGCGACCGCCCTCCGGGGGTGTCGACGAGGTCCGCTCAGGGGACGATGAGGCCCGTCGTCTGCGTGCGGGCGGTCTCGAAGCGCTTGGCAGCGTCCGCCCAGTTCACGACGTTCCACCAGGCCTTGATGTAGTCCGGGCGCACGTTGAGGTAGTCCAGGTAGTACGCGTGCTCCCAGACGTCCAGCAGCAGGACGGGCACGAGGCCCAGCGGGATGTTGCCCTGCTGGTCGTACAGCTGCACGACGATGAGCTTCTGCCCGATCGAGTCGTACGCGAGGATCGACCAGCCGGAACCCTGCACGCCGGCCGCGACCGCGGAGAAGTGGGCCTTGAACTTCTCGAAGGACCCGAACTGGTCGGTGATGGCCGCGGCCAGCTCACCGGTCGGCTCGCCGCCGCCGTCGCCGGTCATGTTCGGCCAGAACGCCGAGTGGTTGATGTGCCCGCCCAGGTTGAAGGCGAGGTTCTTGGTGTGGAGGTTCACGGTCGCCAGGTCACCGGCGTCGCGTGCGGCGGCGAGCTTCTCCAGCGCCGTGTTCGCGCCCGCGACGTAGGTCGCGTGGTGCTTGTCGTGGTGCAGCTCCATGATCTTCCCCGAGATGTGGGGCTCGAGCGCGGAGTAGTCGTAGGGCAGGTCCGGCAGCGTGTACTCGGCCATCGTGTGGTCGTCTCCCTCGTCCTCGGATGGGCGTCGAACGGCGAGGTGCAGGACCGGCGGCCGCCGGGCGCCTCGCTCCGTGACCCTCGCGCAGCGGCACCCGCCGCGCAACCGGCCGACCGCAGCGTCTCACCGCGTGATCAGCGCCCCGCGCGCGGGGCGGACCACCGGCTCCGGCGCCGCGCCCGCTGCCTACCCTGGAGGCCATGAGCTCGCCCGCCGTGCCCCGGCCCCGTGCCGACCGCCCCGTCGTGGGCTTCGACCTCGACATGACGCTGGTCGACTCGAGCGACGGCATCGCGGCCACGCTGCTGGCCGCGCTCGGCGAGGCCGGTGTCGAGGTCACCGCCGAGCAGACCCGGCCCTACGCGGGGATGCCGCTGGAGCTGATCGTGGCCGGGCTCGCCCCGCAGCTGGACGCCGCGCGCGTCGCGGCGGTGGCCGCCCGCTACCGCGAGCTCTACCCCGTCCTCGGCGTCGACTCGGTGCGCTCCTACCCCGGCGCGGCCGCGGCGCTGGCGGCGCCCGCGGCCCACGGCGGGCGCAGCGTCGTCGTCAGCGCCAAGCACACCCCCAACGTGCACCGCGTGCTCGCCTCGGCCGGGCTGGCGGGCGCCGTGGCCCCGGGCGACGTCGCGGGCGACCTCTTCGCCGAGGCCAAGGGCGTGCGGCTGGCGGAGCTCGGGGCGACCGCCTACGTCGGCGACCACCCCGGGGACGTGCGGGCCGCGCGCGTCGCGGGCGCCGTGGCCGTCGCCGTGACGACCGGGGCGCACGACGCGGACGCGCTGCGCTCGGCCGGCGCCGACGTCGTCCTGGCCTCCCTGGACGCCTTCCCCTCCTGGCTCGCCGGGCACGCCGCCCGCCTGGCCGGCGGCGCCCCGGAGGGCCCCGGCGAGGCCCGCGACGCGCCGCGCGAGCAGCACGGGGACGTGGGGGCGCGCCGGGCGGCCGGCCGCCGTTAACCTGGAGGAGTCGGCGCGCCCCCAGCTCGGGCACCGCCGCCACCGACGAGAAGAGAACGCACCCCACGGCCTGCGCCGCGGCTCACGCCGCGCCAGGCCCGCGAACGAGAAGGTTCCCGTGCCCACAGGCAAGGTCAAGTGGTTCGACGCCGAGAAGGGTTTCGGCTTCCTCGCCTCCGAGGACGGCGACGAGGTCTTCGTCCACAGCTCCGTGCTGCCCGCCGGCACCACGGTGCTGACGAAGGGCAGCCGCGTCGAGTTCGGCGTCGTGCAGGGCGAGCGCGGCACCCAGGCGCTGTCCGTGCGGCTGCTGGACCCGCTGCCCTCGGTCGCCCGCGCCACCCGCAAGCCGGCCGACGACATGGTGCCGATCGTCGAGGACCTCATCAAGCTCCTCGACGGCGTCTCCGGCGCCCTGCGCCGCGGCCGCTACCCCGACAAGGGCAGCGCGCGCAAGATCGCCTCGGTGCTGCGCGCCGTGGCCGACGACGTCGAGGCCGGCGCGTGAGCGAGCCGACGGCGACCCGCGCCCGCCGGGCCCGCAAGCCCGTCCTCGACACCGTCTCCGCCGCGGCCGTCGACCTCGCCCGCGCCGCGGCCGAGGAGGTCGCCGAGCCCGGCACCGTGGGCGAGCACCTGGCCGCCACCGCCGAGGGCGACCGCATCGTCACCCACACCTTCGCCGCCAGCCTGCCCGGCTACCGCGGCTGGCAGTGGAGCGTCACCGTTACGCGCGCGTCGCGGGCGAAGAACGTCACCGTCAACGAGGTCTGCCTGCTGCCCGGCGAGGAGGCCCTGCGCCCGCCCGGCTGGCTGCCGTGGTCCGAGCGCATCGCGCCCGGCGACCTCGGGACGCAGGACACGCTGCCGCGCAAGGACGACGACCCCCTGCTGGAGCCGGGGTACGAGGCCACGGGCGACGAGGAGGCCGACCGGGTCGCGCTCTGGGAGCTCGGGCTGGGCCGCGTGCGCGTCCTGTCGCTGCTGGGCCGCGACGAGGCCGCCACCCGCTGGTACGCGGGCGACCGCGGCCCCCGCTCCGAGGTCGCCGAGCACGCCAAGGCGCCCTGCTCGACGTGCGGGTTCTTCGTCCAGCTCGCGGGCCCGCTGCGGCAGGTCTTCGGGGTCTGTGCCAGCGAGTGGTCCCCCGAGGACGGCCGCGTCGTCAGCGCCGACCACGGCTGCGGCGCCCACAGCGAGACCGACGTCGAGAACGAGGTCGAGGCCCCCTCGACCATGGTGGTCGACGACCTGTCCCCCGACAGCCTCGAGCTCATCACGACCGGCGGTGCCGACGAGGCCGTGGTCGAGGCCGAGCCGCAGGCCGAGGCCGAGGCGCAGCCCGAGGGCGAGGCGCAGCCCGAGGGCGAGGTCGACGCGGAGCCCGAGCTCGACGTCGAGGTGCCCGACACCGACGCGTCCGACGTCGACGTGGTCGAGGACGCCCCGGCCGGGGACTCCGCGGTCGAGGACTCCGTCGTCGAGGACGTCCCGGTCGATGACGCCCCGGTCGCCGACGCCGAGCTCTCCGGGGCCCACGGGCCGGCCGACGACGCGGACGCCCCCGCTCCCGCCGACGACTGAGCCCCGTGATCCGCCCCGGGCGCAGCCGGTGACGGGAGACCCGTTCGACACCGCAGCGGTGCGCGAGCGGGTCCTCGCCGCGTGGGCGGCCTCGCCCGCGCGGCTGCGCGAGGACGCCAACGCCGAGGAGGACGCCTCCCTCGGCGGCTACCGCGACCGGCTCGTCGTGGAGCTGGCGCAGAACGCCGCGGACGCCGCGGCCCGCGCGGGCACCGACGGCCGTCTCCTGCTGCGCCTGGAGACCGGCGCGACCGGCCCGGGCCGACTGCTCGCCGCGAACACCGGTGCGCCCCTGGACGCGGCCGGCGTGGAGGGCCTCGCGACGCTGCGCGCCTCCGGCAAGCGCGACGGCGGTGACGCCCTCGTCGGGCGCTTCGGCGTCGGCTTCTCCGCGGTCCTCGCCGTCACGGACGACCCCGCCGTGGTCGGTACCGCGGGGGGTGTCCGCTTCTCCCGCAGCGCGACGCGCGCCCTCGTGCGCGAGCGGGCCGCGGCCGCCCCGGGGCTGGGCGAGGAGCTGGACCGGCGCGCCGGTCACGTGCCCGCTCTGCGGCTGCCCTTCCCCGAGACCGCCGACGGGGTCGGCGGGGTGCCGGCGGGCTGCGACACCGCGGTCGACCTCCCGCTGCGCGACGCGGCCGCCGTCGAGCTGGCCACGGCGCTGCTCGAGGCCGCCGACGACGTCCTGCTCCTGGCCCTGCCCGCCCTCGCCGAGGTCGTCGTCGAGCTGCCCGGCCGGGAGCCCCGGGTGCTGCGCGACGTCCACCGGCGCTGGCGCGTGCTGCGCCGCACGGGCCGCCACGACGAGGCCGCCCTCGCGGACCGTGGCGTCGAGGAGCGCGGCCGGCTGGGCTGGCAGGTCACCTGGGCGCTGCCCCTGGAGCCGGGGACCCCCCGGCCCGGGGTCGTGTGCGCGCCGACGCCGACCGACGAGGACCTGCCCTGGCCCGCCGTCCTCGTGGCCTCCTTCCCCCTGGGCCCGGACCGGCGCCGGCTCGCGCCGGGGCCGGCCACCGAGCGCGTGCTGGACGCGGCCGCGGACGCCTACGTCGACCTGCTCGTGGAGGTCGCGGGCGAGGCGGGAACGGGTCCGACCGGGGCGCGGGAGGAGGCCGCCGGCGGGGCGCTGGCGCTGCTGCCCTACGGCGCCGCGGCGGGCCGCGTCGACGCGGAGCTGCGGACCCGGGTGCTCGACCGCGCCCGGTCGGCGCCGCTGCTGCGGGCCGTCGAGACGGCCGACGGCCTGCCGATCCTGCTGCGACCCGCTGACGCCGTCGCCCTCACCGGGGCGGGCGCCGACGACCCGGCGCTGCTGGCGGCGCTGGCCCCCGTGCTCGCCGGTCTGGTCGCGGCCCCGCGCGAGGTCGACCGGCTGCTGACCGACCTCGGCGTGGTGCGCCTGTCGCTGGCCGACGCCCTCGAGGTCCTGCCGGGGACGGGGCCGCCCGCCTCGTTCCGCGCGCTGTACGCGGCCCTGCGCCCCCTCGCGCACGACGCCGCCGCCCGCGAGGCCATGGCCTCCCTGCCCGTGCCGCTGCTGGACGGCCGCGTCGTGCACGGCGCGCGCGGCCTCGTCCAGCTCGACACCGACCTCGCCGGCGGGGAGGGCCTGAGCGCCGAGGGGGCGCGGCTGCTGGCCGGGCACGGGCTGCGGCTGGTGCACCCCGACGCCGCGGACGAGCTCCTGGAGCGCCTCGGCGCGCGCAGCGGCGGAGCGCGCGCGGTGCTCACCGACCCGGCCGTGGCCGCGGCCGTCGCGGACTCCCCCGACGCCGACGACCCCGACGCCGTGGCCGACGCGGTGCTCTCGCTCGTCGCGGCCGCGGTGGGCGAGGGACCCGAGGCGGCCGGGCGGGCGGCGCGCATCGCCGAGGAGCTCGGCGGGCTGGGCGACCTCGCGCTGCCCGACGCCGACGGCGACCTCGCGCCCGCGTCCGCGCTCGTCCTGCCCGGGAGCCTGGCCGCGCGCACGCTGGACCCGGACGCCGTCGCGGCCGTCGACCCGGACCTGCTCGCCGACTGGGGCCCCGACGTGCTGCGCGCGGTGGGGGTGCTGGACGGCCCGGCCGTCGTCGTCCTGCCCGAGCTGGACCTCGAGGAGCCCGACGAGGACGCGACCGCCGGGGTGGCGGGGCTCGCGGAGTACGCCGAGGCCGTGTGGGGCGACACCGAGCAGCCGCAGCCGGCCGACGTGCTCGTCGTCCGCGACCTCGACCTGGTCGTCGACGGCTGGCCCGAGGTGCTGGCGGCGCTCGCCGCGACGCCCGCGGGGACGGCGGCGCTGACCCGGACCTGGGCGGTGGCCGGCGTCCGGCGCACCCCGCTCGCGGCGTGGTGGCTGCGCCGCCACGGGCCGCTGCCCCCGGTCAGCCGCGACCCGGCCGCCGCCCACCCGGCCTGGCTCCCGGTCGCGCCCGCGTGGACGGCGGAGCTGCCCGAGGGCGTCCGCCGCGCCCTCGGCGTGCTGCCCGCCCTGGCCGCGGCCGGCCCCGACGACGTCCCGGCCCTGCTGGAGGCCGCAGCCCGCGCGCCGGAGGTGCCGGCCGCCGACCTGCTGGCCCTCTGGGCCCTGCTCGCGGTGCACGCCGACGCCGTGCTCCCGGCCGCCGAGGCCCCGCGGCACCTGCGGGTCCTGGGGCCGGCAGGGACGACGCGCACGGTCGCCGCCGACGACGTCGTGGTCGCGGACTCCCCCGCCTGGGCCCAGCGCGACGACCTCGGCCCGCAGCTCCTCGTCCCCGCGCGGGTCGCCGAGCGCGTCGCGGACCTGCTGGACCTCGACCTCGCGAGCGACCGGGCCGACGGGAGCGTCACCGCCACGGGCGCCCGGGACGAGACCGTGCCGCCCGCGCTCGCGACGCTGCTGCCGGGCGCCCCTCCCGCGTGGCGGCGCGCCGCGACCCTCGCGGTCGACGGGTGCCCCGTGCGGTGGTGGGTCGAGGACGGCGCCGTCCTGGCCGTCGACGAGGCCGCGGCCGCCGACGGGCTCGCGAGCGCGGCGGGCCGCTGGGAGCTGCGCCGCGCGGCCGCCGCGCTCCTGCTCGGCGACGACGCCGAGCGCGCGCGCGTCCTGGCCGCAGAGCTGCCGGGCCTCGGCGCCGCACCCGCCCCCGGCTCGGCTCCCCCGCTCGCCTGAGGCGGCGGAACCTCCCCGCCGGGTCGGCCTCCGGTCCTACGGTGAGGGCGTCAGCGGTCGGTCGGCGGAGGAGCAGCATGCGGCAGGCACGACGTGCGGCCCGACTGGTCGCACTCCTGGCCGTCACGGCGTCGCTGGCGGCGTGCGCCGGCGCACCGCGTCCGCCGGCTCCTGCGGTCGCCACCCCGTCCCCCGCCGCCCCCTCGCTCGCCGCCTTCTGGGCCGACCACCCCGACCAGGCCCCACCACCGGCGCGCGACGGCTCCGCGCGCCTCGTGCTCGACACGGCCGGCACCGGTGAGGAGGTCGTGCGGCTGCCGGACCTGACGGGGGACACCGGGCTGGTCGTCAGCGTGTCCTGCACCGGTCCCGCCGCCGGGTCACCGTCGGTCGTCGAGCTCGGCACCGTCGGCGAACCCGCGCTCGTCTCCGACCGCACGGACACGTGCCCGGGTCCGGAGGCCGCGGGCCACCTCGACCTGCCGGTCCTCCCCGGCCAGGCCCTGACGCAGGTGCGGATCCGGACGGGTTCCGGCGCCCCGTGGTCCCTGGCGGTCTACGCGGTCAGCAGCGCCTACGCGAGCACCCTCACCCTGACCTTCGACGCGCCGCCGTCCTGAGACCTCCGCACGCCGACCACCGCGGGCTAGCGTGAGGACGACGATCCACCGCACCGCCAGGGAGGCAACCGTGAACGCCGCCGACAGCACCGCTACCGCGTCGGAGAACATCGACGCGCTCATCGCGCAGCACCCCGACTGGCGGGGCGAGACGCTCGCGCAGTGCCGCCGCGCGATCCTCGACGCCGACCCGGGCGTCGTCGAGGAGTGGAAGTACATGGGTGCGCCCGTGTGGTCGCTGGACGGCATGCTCATCGCGGGGGGCGTGTTCTCCCGCAAGGTGAAGCTGGGCTTCCTGTGGGGCGCCTCGCTGCCCGACCCGCAGCACCTGTTCAACGGCGAGCTCGGCGGGAAGCAGCGCCGCTCGGTGGAGTTCGCCGAGGGCGACGCCGTCCCCGTCGAGGGGCTGCAGGAGCTGGTGCGCGCCGCGATCCGCCACAACGCCGAGAAGCCCGCGAAGAGGGCCGCCGCCAAGAAGGCCGCGTCGGGAAACCCCTGACCCGAACGGAGTTGAAGCGGAAACTCCTCCCGCGGCGGGGCGGAACCTTGACGAGCTGTTCCGGGCCTCGTTAGTTTGTCGTTCCAACAGACGAACGGGGTGGCCTCGGTCACCCCGGGAACCAGCAGCGAGGAACTCGACGATGAGTCCGTCCCGGTGAGCCGGCAGCACTCGTAGGACCCCCCGCACCACCGGTCGAGGCCGACCGGTGCGACAGGGGGGAACAGCACGACAGCAGCGCGGGACCGCCACCACGACGACGCGGTGGGGCCACCGCCCGCAGCGCCACAACTCCTGCACCGCAGAGGGTTCGGCGCACCGCAGGAGCACGGCCCTCGACGGCGGCGCCTCCCACGTGTGCGACGCCACGACCCGCGAACCCGTGGAGCCGTCGCGGCGACCCGTCCCCACAACCCTGACCCGACCCCAGGAGCGCCATGCCGAGCAGCACGGGCCTGCTGCGCGCCGGCAGTTCGGCGGCGGACCAGCTGACGGTCCGCCGTCACAACCTGTCCGTCGTGCTGTCGCAGCTGCGCGACCACGGCCCGCGCTCGCGCGCCCGCCTCGCCGAGGAGACCGGCCTGAACAAGGCGACCGTGTCCAGCCTGGTGAGCGACCTGGCCGAGCGCGGCCTGGTGCGGGAGGGCGGGATCGAGCGCGCCACGGTCGGCCGGCCCGGGCAGTCGATCCAGCTGGACGGGGACCGCGTCGTCGCCGTCGGCGCCGAGGTGAACGTCGGGTACGTCGCGGTGCTCGCCCTGGACCTGCGCGGTCGGGTCGTGGTGGAGCGGCGGATCGCCCTGGACACCGCCCACCTGCCGCCCGCCCGCGTGCTGGGGGAGCTCGCCGGGCTGCTGGGCAGCGTGGTGGAGCTCCTGGCGGCGTCGGGCGTCCGGCCCGTGGGCCTGACCGTCGCCCTGCCCGGCCTGGTCGAGACCGAGACCGGCGTCCTGCGCTCGGCCCCGAACCTGCGGTGGACGGACGTCGCCGTCGCCGCTCACGTCCGGGCGCTGCTCGACGACCCGCCGTACCCCGTCCTGGTCGGCAACGAGGCGAACCTCGCCGCCCTGGCGGAGATCGACGCGGGCGGGCCGGGCCGGAGCGCGGACCTGATCCTCCTCACCGGCTCGGTCGGCGTCGGCGGCGGCATCGTCGCCGGTGGCCAGCTGCTGCGCGGCACCCGCGGGTTCGCGGGCGAGGTGGGGCACCTGCGCGTGCGCGGGGACGGACCCGTCTGCGGCTGCGGCCGCACGGGGTGCTGGGAGGCCGCCGTCGGCCTCGACGCCCTGCTGACCGCGGCCGCGCCGCGGGACGACCCGGTCCACGACCCCTCCCGCGACGTCGAGCAGCGGCTCGCGGAGATCGCCCGGCGCGCCGCCGCCGGCGACGCGCGCGTGCTCGCCGCCATCGACGAGATCGACCGGTGGCTCGCGGTGGGCGCCGGCATCCTCGTCAACGTCTTCAACCCGGAGCGGCTGGTCCTCGGCGGCTACTTCGCCGCCCTGCAGCCCTGGATCGCCGGTTCGCTGCGCGAGGAGCTGCAGCACCACGTGTTCGCCGGCGCGACGGGCAGCACGCGCATCGAGTTCTCCACGCTCGGCTTCTCCGGAGCCGTCCGCGGCGGCGCCGCGCAGGCGCTCGACCGCATCTTCTCCGACCCCACGCTCGTCGGGCACACCGGCGAGCACCTCCCCGTCGCGCAGGAGGCGATGACATGAACCCCGACGACATGAACCCCGACGCGGTACCCCTGCTCTCGGTGCACGACGTGGTCAAGCGGTTCCCCGGGGTCGTCGCCCTCGGCGGGGTGAACTTCGACGTCCGGGCCGGCGAGGTGCACTGCCTGCTCGGGCAGAACGGCGCGGGGAAGTCGACGCTCATCAAGGTCCTCGCCGGCGCCCACCGCCCCGACGAGGGGGAACTGCGCTGGCAGGGCGAGACGGTCGCGTTCAACGACCCGCAGGCCGCCATCAGCACCGGGATCGGGGCCATCCACCAGGAGCTCGACCTCGTCGCGGGGCTGTCGGTCGCCGCCAACGTCTTCCTCGGTCACGAGCTCTCGACCGCGGGGTTCACCCGGCGGACCCTCGCCCGCGAGCGGACGCGGGAACTGCTGGACCTGCTGGGGCACCCCGACATCTCCCCCGACCGCGAGGTCGGGCGCCTCTCCGCCGCCAACCAGCAGGTCGTCAGCATGGCGCGCGCCCTGTCCCGCGACAGCCGGCTCCTGATCATGGACGAGCCGTCGGCCGTCCTCGACCAGGACGAGGTGCGCACCCTGTTCCGGGTGATCCGCCAGCTGACCACCCGCGGCGTCGCCGTCGTCTACATCTCCCACCGCCTCGAGGAGATCCGGGAGATCGGCGACCGGGTCACCGTCCTCAAGGACGGCCGGACCGTCGCCACCGGACTGCCCGTGGCCGACGTGCGGACGGCGGACCTCATCGAGCTCATGACCGGTCGCACCATCGAGTACGCGTTCGGACCCCGCACGCCGCCGGCGCCGGACGCACCCGCCGTGCTCACCGTGCGCGGGCTGGCCGGGGCCGGCCGGTTCTCCGGGGTGGACCTCACCGTCCACGCGGGCGAGGTCGTCGGCCTCGCCGGCCTGGTCGGTTCGGGGCGCTCGGAGGTGCTGGAGACCGTGTACGGCGCGCGGAAGGCGTCCGCGGGCACGGTCGAGGTGGACGGCAGGCGCCTGCGGCGCGGTTCCGTCGGGGCCGCGGTCCGCGCGGGCATCGGCCTCTGCCCGGAGGAGCGCAAGAGCCAGGGGCTCCTGCTCGACCAGGCCGTGTACCGCAACATCACCGTCTCGTCGCTGTCGGCGTTCGCCCGGCTGGGGTTCCTCGACGAGGGCGCCGAGCGGGCCCGCGCCACCGAGCTGGTGGAGGCGCTCGACGTGCGCCCCACCGGGGTCGGGCGGGCCGTGCGCACGCTCTCGGGAGGCAACCAGCAGAAGGTGGTGCTGGCGCGCTGGCTGCTGCGCGACTGCCGCGTCCTCCTGCTGGACGAACCCACGCGCGGCGTCGACGTCGGGGCCCGCAGCGAGATCTACCAGCTCGTCCGGCAGCTGGCGGACCGGGGCGTCGCCGTGGTCGTCGTGTCCAGCGACGTCGAGGAGGTGCTCGGTCTCGCCGACCGGGTGCTGGTCCTGCGGGAAGGACGCGTGGTCCACGAGGGACCGGCGCGGGAGCTCGACGAGCACCGGGTCCTCGACCTGGTGATGGAAGGAACGGCCGCATGAGCGAGAACACCGCCACCGCCTCCCCGACGGGGAGGGCGGCCGGCACGGGGATCGCCCCGCGCCGCGCGTCCGCCCTCCTGGGCTCGGCCGCCGGCCGCAACACGGGTCTCGTGCTGGCCCTGGTCCTGCTGTGCCTCGCGGGGGTCGTGACCGCGGGCGACCGGTTCGCGGACGTGAGCAACGTGCTGACGATCCTCCGCCTGGCCTCGGTCATCGGGGTCGTCAGCGTCGGGATGACGTTCGTCGTCACCGGGGGCGGGATCGACCTGTCCGTCGG
The DNA here is from genome assembly GCF_011839805.1 of Kineococcus rubinsiae. GTDB lineage: Bacteria > Actinomycetota > Actinomycetes > Actinomycetales > Kineococcaceae > Kineococcus > Kineococcus rubinsiae. Next base: position 16,621 of record NZ_VWPY01000045.1, read on the forward strand.
CGCCATCGTGGCGCTGTCGTCGGTGTGGGCGACCACGCTGGCGACCCAGGCCATGGCGCGGGACACCCACTGGCTGGTCATGGTGTTCGCCGCCCTCGCCGTGGGCGCGGGCTGCGGCCTGGTGAACGGGACGCTCGTCGCCTACGGCCGGGTCGTCGCGTTCATCGCCACCCTGGCGATGCTGGCCGCGGCCCGGGGCCTCGCCGAGATCATCTCCAACCGCAAGACGCAGATCGTGGACGTGCCCGGGTTCACCGCGTTCTGGGACACCTCCCCCCTCGGCGTCCCGATGCTCGTCCTCGTGTTCGCCGTCGTGGCGCTCGCCGGCTGGGTCGTGCTCAACCGCACCACCTTCGGGCGCCGCACCTACGCCGTCGGCAGCAACCCCGAGGCGGCCCGGCTGGCCGGCATCGACGTCCGGCGGCACACAGTCCTGCTCTACACGCTGCTCGGGATCTGCTGCGGCATCGCCGCCGTCATGATCATCGCCCGCACCACCACGGGCAGCGCCACCCACGGCGGCCTCTACGAGCTCGACGCCATCGCGGCCGTCGTCATCGGCGGCACGCTGCTCTCGGGGGGCCGGGGGACCATCGCGGGCACCGTGTTCGGGGTCCTGATCTTCACGACCCTGTCGAACGTGTTCACCCTGAACAACCTCTCGATCTCCGCCCAGGCCGTCGCCAAGGGCGCGATCATCGTGCTCGCGGTCCTGCTGCAGCAGCGGCTCGCCCGGCGCAGCGGGGGCTGACCCTCCGCCCCCTCGCACCGCCCCTCCCCGTCGCACCACCCCACCCGCTCGGTCTCACCCCACCTGCTCGGCCCACCCCACGACCCAGGAGCACCGCCATGGCCCGCACCGCCGTCCGTCGCCTCGTCACCGTCCTCGCAGCCGGCGCGCTGCTCACCGGCTGCACCAGCAACACCCCCGAGGCACCCCCCGCGCAGGAGACGGCGGGCGGCGGCGGCGCGAACGCCGAGCCCGGCGAGAAGGTCGTCATCGGGTTCTCCGCCCCCGCGGCGGACCACGGGTGGATGGCGGCCATCTCCGCCGCGGCCAAGGCCGAGGCGGACAAGTACTCCGACGTGGAGCTCAAAGCCGTCGAGGGCACGAACGACGTCAACCTCCAGATCAGCCAGGTCGAGACGCTGATCAACGAGAAGGTCGACGCGATCGTCCTGCTGCCCTTCGACGGTGCCGCCCTCACCCCCGTCGCCCTCAAGGCGATGGAGGCCGGCATCACGGTCATCAACATCGACCGCGAGTTCGACAGCCCCTTCGCCTCCCGGGTGACCGTGCGCGGCGACAACTACGGCATGGGCATCTCCGCGGGGACCTACGTGTGCGAGGAGCTGAAGGGCAAGGCCGACGCCGTCGTCGCGGAGATCGCGGGGATCGACTCGCTGCCCCTGACGCAGGACCGCAGCCAGGGCTTCGCGGACGCGCTGGGCCAGTGCGGGCTGAAGGTGAACAACCGGGTGGCCGCGGAGTTCACGGTCGAGAGCGGCGAGCGCGCCGCGGCGAACCTGCTGCAGGCGGCGCCGCGCATCGACGCCATCTGGAACCACGACGACGACCAGGGCATCGGCGTGAACGCGGCCATCAAGAACTCCGGCCGCAGCGAGTTCTTCATGGTGGGCGGGGCGGGATCGGCCAACGTCATGCGCGAGATCAAGGCCGGCGACGGCCTGCTCAAGGCGACGGTGGTCTACCCGTCCACCCAGGGCGCCGACGGCATCGCCCTGGCCCGCCTGCTCGTCCAGGGCAAGGGCCTCAGCGACATCGTCGAGGTGGAGGTGCCGCGGTCCATCCAGCTGTCCGCACCCGTCGTCACCCAGGACAACGTCGACAAGTACCTCGAGGCCGCGTTCGAGTCCTGAGCCGGACGCCGGGACACCGGGCCCCCCACGGGTGGCCCGGTGTCCCGGCCGCCCCTCCGGAGGGGTCAGGCCCGCTCGCGCGCGCGCCGGTCGCGCCGGTGCAGGTAGGCCAGGAAGACCAGCCCGATGCCGATGCCGGCCACGCAGGTCCCGAGCCGGCCGCCGGGCAGGGCGTCGCGGACCTGCGGGACGGTGAGGGCCAGCACGAGCAGGGCCGTCCACGCCGCGAGCCCGACGGCCGCGGCGCGGCGGTCGTCCGTGCGCAGCGGCGCGGGCGGGGGCTTGGCCTTCGAGGGCGGCAGGTACAGCGGCACCCCGCCAGTCTCCCCGGTGCGGGCCGGACGGCACAGCCGGGCCCCGTGCCGCCCGGCCGCCCGGGGTCTGCTGGGATGGAGGCATGGCTGAAGCACGCGGAACGGGTCGGACGGCGGTCGTCACGGGCGCCTCGAGCGGGATCGGCGCCGCCACGGTGCGGGCGCTGGCCGCCGCGGGGTTCGACACCGTCGCCGCGGCGCGCCGCGTCGAGCGCTGCGAGGAGCTGGCCCGCGAGGTGGGCGGGCGCGCCCTGGCGCTGGACGTCACCGACGACGCGTCGGTCGCGGCGTTCGCCGAGGCCGTGGGCGACGTGGCGGTCGTCGTGCACTCCGCGGGCGGCGCGTTCGGCACCGACGCGGTGGCCGACGCCGACCCCGACGGCTGGGCGCGGATGTACGACGTCAACGTCCTCGGGTTCCTCCGCGTGCACCGCGCGCTGCTGCCGGCCGTGCGCCGCAGCGGGAACGGCCACGTCGTCGTCCTCGGCTCCATCGCGGGCTTCGAGGTCTACCCGGGCGGCAGCGGGTACACCGCCGCCAAGCACGCCGTCCGCGCCGTCGTGAAGACGATGCGCCAGGAGCTGCTGGGCGAGCCGATCCGGGTCACCGAGGTCGCCCCCGGGATGGTGCAGACGGAGTTCTCCGTCGTCCGCCTGGGCAGCGAGGAGGCCGCCGCGAAGGTCTACGAGGGCGTCACCCCGCTGACGGCCGAGGACGTCGCCGACGTCATCGCCTTCGCCGTCACGCGCCCGGCCCACGTCGACCTGGACCACATCGTGATGCGGCCCGTGCAGCAGGCCGACGCGGCGCACGTGCACCGCCGCAGCTGAGGCCCCCCGCGGCCACCCGGCCGCGGGAGCCGCTCAGAGGGGCAGGCCGGTGAGCAGCTCCGCGGCCACGGGACGGCCGAACAGCCAGCCCTGGGCGCGGTCGCACCCCATGTCGCGCAGCGTCCTCGCCTGCAGCTCCGTCTCGACGCCCTCCGCCGTGACGACCATGCCGTGGGCGTGGGCGAGGCTGATCAGCGCCTGCACGACGGCGTCGGCGCGCGCCGTCTGGCCCAGCGGCCGCACGAACGACATGTCGATCTTGAGGAACGCGAGCGGGAACCGGTCGAGGTAGGACAGCGACGAGTACCCCGTCCCGAAGTCGTCGAGGCCGACGCGCGCGCCGATGCTCCGCAGCTCCCCGAGGCTCGCCCGGGTCGTGCTGGACAGGTCGATGAGCGTGCGCTCGGTGACCTCGGCGAGCAGGCTCGCCCCCGAGGCGCCGGTGCTCTCGACGCTGTGCGCGAGGCGGTGGGCGAACGACGGGTGCTCCAGCGTCTTGCCGGAGACGTTGAACGAGACCTGCATCGTCGACCCCGCGAGCCGCCACTCCCGCAGCTGCCGCAGCACCTCCTGCAGGACCCACGTGTCGACGTCGACGATCAGGCCCGTGTCCTCGGCGGTGTCGACGAAGGACGACGGCTGCATCAGGCCCTCGACGGGGTCCTGAAGCCGGACGAGCGCCTCCGCGGCGACGAGCCGGTCGTCGCGCAGGTCGACGATGGGCTGCCACACCACGCGCAGCCCCTCGGTGCGCAGCGCGCGGCGCACGCGGTGCTCGGCGTCGCGCGACGCGCGGGCGTCGTCGCGCATGGCGCTGTCGAAGACGGCGCAGCGGTCGCGGCCGGCGTCCTTGGCCCGGTACAGGGCCATGTCGGCGTTGCGGAACAGCTCGTCCGAGGAGCCCTCCCACCCGACGGCGATGCCGGCGCTGCTCGTGCAGACCAGCGGCTCGGGCAGGCCGGGCAGCACCAGCGGGGCCCGCAGGCGGCGGATGAGGTTGTGCGCCATGATCTGCGCGCTCTCGGGCCGGTCGACGCCGGGGACCATGAGGACGAACTCGTCGCCGCCGAGGCGGGCCAGCGTCGAGCCCGCGGGGGCGGCCTCCTCGAGGCGGACGGCGACCTGGCGCAGGAGCGCGTCGCCGACCTGGTGGCCGAGGGTGTCGTTGACGAGCTTGAAGCGGTCGAGGTCGAGCAGGACGAGGGCGACGGCGCGGGACGGGCTCGCCTCCGCGAGCGCCTCGGCGAGCCGGACGTCGAGCACGGCGCGGTTGGCCAGGCCCGTGAGCGAGTCGCACTGGGCGAGGCGGACGAGCTCGCCCGTCGAGCGGTCCCCGCCGGAGACGTCGAGCACGAGGCCCTGGACCTCGGTGTGCACGGCGCTGCCCAGGGGGACGCTCATGCCGAGGAAGGTCTTGACCTGCCCGTCGGCCAGCGTCACGCGGAACGGGTAGGGCGCGGACGTGCCGGCGTGCGCGGCCGGGTCCTCCACGCCCGTGAAGGGGCCGCGGTCGTCGGGGTGGATCTGCCCGCGCCAGGTCGCGAGGTCCGGGTCCGGTGCCCCGGGCGGCATCTGCAGCATCTCCCGCAGCCGCCCGTCGAGGTGGACGACGCCCGCGGCGGGGTCCCAGGACCACTCCCCCAGGCCGGCCAGGCGCAGCGCGCCCGAGAGCAGCAGCTCCGTGGAGGCCAGCTCGATGCGCGCGGCGCGCTCGTGCGCGGCCGCCGTCAGGGCGCGCCACGCGGCGCCGCCCGCGCCGGCCAGGACCTCCAGCGGGGCCGCCCCGGCCAGCGGCGAGCCCCACACGGCGATCCGCGGGGCGCGCGGGTCGCCGGGGACGAGCTCGACGACGGACGTCGGCGACATCCGGGCCAGGTCGGCGCCGACCAGGCGGGAGCCGGGGACCAGGAGCAGGTCGCCGCGGGCCGCGACGACCTCCAGCTCGCGGTGGCGGGAGCGGGCGACGGTGTGCAGGAGCAGCACCCGCTGGTGGCCGGCCAGGAAGGCCTGCGCGACGAGCTCCTCGGCGAGGACGTCGACGTCCGGGCAGTCCGCGAAGCACCGCTGGGCGCTCAGGACGGCGGCGGCCGTCACGTCGAGGCCCGCGCCCTCCGCGCGCACGGGTCGCGGGATCGCCGGGTCGGGGCCCGCCCCGCCCGTCGCGTCCGCTGTGCTCGTCACCGTCATCGCCATGCTCGTGCCCCGCCCGCCGTGTCCAGCCCTGCCCCGACCAGCCCTGTTCCGACCAGCTCTGCCCCGACCGGCCCTGCCCCGGCCGGCCCTGCTCCGGCCGGCCCTGCTCCAGCCGGGTCTGCCCCGGCCGACCCGGTCGCCCGGGGCGTGTCGTCCTGCCGTGCGGTCCGCGCCCGCCCGGGCGGGTGGGGCACGTGGTCCAGCCGTGCCTGCACCTGCCACCTCCGGCGTCGCCGACCTGGTCCGAACGGGCGGTCGTACATCACTAAGCGTAAGTGACTGTAACGCCGCGTAGGGCAAGAACGGTAGTCGTGGCCCGTCGGGCGGTCGCCGCGGGCGGGTGGGCCTGCGCCCGTTCGGGTGAGGGCGCAGAAGTGGTTGCCGCTGGTCATTAGCTGAGCTAACGACTACCCTCGAGGTGTGCCACCCGAGACCTCCCCCGCCCCCTCCCCCGCCGCTGCGACGACGTCCGCGGACCCCGACCTGGGCCCCGCCCCGGCCCTCGACGGCGAGGTCGAGCCGCTCGCCGTCGAGCTGCGCATCTCGCTGCTGCGGACCGCGCGGAAGCTGCGGGCGATGAAGAGCAACGACGAGCTCTCCGACGGCCAGTTCTCGGTGCTCGCCCACCTCGTCGTCAACGGCCCGCGCACGCCCGGGGAGCTGGCCGAGGCCGAGCACGTCCGCCCGCCGTCGATGACCCGGACGATCGCGGTCCTCGCCGACGCCGGCCTCGTCGACCGCACCGACCACCCCGTCGACGGCCGCCAGGTGCTGATCTCCGCGAGCGACGCCGGCCTGCGCACCGTCGAGGAGACCCGCCGCCGGCGCGCCGCCTGGCTGAGCCTCCGCCTCGCCGAGCTGACCCCCGCCCAGCGCGCGGTCCTCGCCGAGGCCTCCTCGATCCTGCGGACGGTGATCTCCGCGTGAGCGTGGGCTCCCGCATCGTCGCCAACCCGACGTTCCGCTCGCTGCGCCACCGCGACTACCGGCTGTGGGCGACGGGCGCCGTCGTCAGCAACACCGGCACGTGGATGCAGCGCGTCGCGCAGGACTGGCTCGTCATCAAGGTCCTGACCGACGGGTCCGGGACGGCCGGCGGCATCACCACCGGCCTGCAGTTCGGCCCCATCCTGCTGCTGGCCCCCCTCGCCGGGGTCATCGCCGACCGGTTCCCCAAGCGCCGGGTCCTCATGGCGACGCAGGTGACCATGGCGCTGCTCGGGGTGGCCCTCGGGGCGCTCGTGCTCTCCGGGCGCGCGGAGCTCTGGCACGTCTACGTGTTCGCGGTCCTGCTGGGCTGCGCGTCCGCGATCGACGGGCCGGTGCGGCAGACGTTCGTCTCGGAGCTCGTGCCCCGCGAGGACCTGCCCAACGCGGTCGGCCTGAACTCGGCCTCGTTCAACGCGGCCCGCCTCGTCGGCCCCGGCCTCGCCGGCGTCCTCATCGCGGCCATCGGCACCGGGCCGCTGTTCCTCATCAACGCGCTGACGTTCATCGCCCCGCTGACGACGCTGCACATGATGCGGCCCGCGGTCGCCCCGGTGCGCAAGCCCAAGCCCGCCAAGGGGACCGGCCGGATGATCGACGGCGTCCGCTACGTCCGGCAGCGCCCGGACCTGCTGGCGATCTTCGCGGTCGTCGGGATCGTCGGGACGTTCGGCCTGAACTTCCAGCTGACCAGCGCCCTCATGGTCAGCGTCCACTTCCAGCGCAGCTCGTGGGAGTTCGGCCTCGCCGGAACCATCATGGCGATGGGTTCCCTCGCCGGCGCCCTCGTCGCCGCGCGCCGGGAGCGGCCGCGGTTCCGGCTGGTGTTCGGCGCGGCCGTCGCCTTCGGGGTGTTCGGGGCGCTGGGCGCGCTCATGCCGAACTACTGGCTCTACGTCGTGATGCTGGTCCCCATGGGGCTGTCGTCGCTGACGCTCATGACGGCCGCGAACGCCACCGTGCAGATCAGCACCGATCCCGCGATGCGCGGACGGGTGATGGCGATGTACATGGCGCTCATGCAGGGCGGGACGGTCGTCGGCGGGCCCGTCGTCGGGTGGATCGGCACGGAGTTCGGCGCGCCCTGGTCGATCCTCGCGGGGTCGATCCCCTCGATCGCCGTGGCGCTCGTCGCCGGGGCCTACCTGATGCGCCGCACGCGGGTCCGCGTCCGCTACCAGCTCCGCGGCACCCCCCACCTGAGCGTGGTGCCCGCCGCGGGCCGCGACGAGCGGGACGTCGCCGCGGCCTGACGCAGCGGGTGGAGCAGGCACCCGCGCGACGGGCGGATGATGGTGCCGTGCCGTCCGACCTGCCCGCCGCCCTCGCCGACGTCCGCACCCTGCTCCTGGACGCCGAGCACCTCGTGCGCGCCGTGGCCGCCGGCCGGCGCCGCGGGGTCGAGGCGCCCGCGGCCGAGCGCGTCGAGGTCCGGCCCGTCGCGCTGCGCTCGGGCCCGCACCTGCAGCTCGTCTCCCGCACCGGGCCCGTCGTCAGCACGCGCAACGCCCCCCTGGGCGAGGAGGCCGCCGCGGCGGTCGACGAGCTGCTCGCCCAGCCCTTCGGCAACCTGCACGTGGAGACCGCCACCGAGGTCGTGCAGCTGCGGGTCACCAAGAAGGGCGAGGCGCAGCTGCACCGCTCCGCCACGAGCCGCCGGGGCGTGGAACCGGCCGGGCCGCAGGCGCACGACCGCCCCAAGCAGCGGCTGGTGGACCCCGAGGACCCGCTGTTCCGCGTCCTGGGCGCCGGCGGCGACAAGCGGCGGCAGGTGGACGCCTTCGTCCGCCAGCTCGCGCCGCTGGCCCCCCGGGCCCTCGAGGCCGGCCCGGAGCGCGAGCTGCGCGCGGTCGACCTGGGCTGCGGCAACGCCTACCTGACCTTCGCGGCCCACCGCTGGCTCGCGGGCCGGGCGGCGCAGGACGGCCGGACCCTGCGCACCGTGGGCGTGGACGTGCGCGACGACGTCGTCGCGCGCAGCCGCGGGCTGGCCGAGGAGGCCGAGCTGGGCGGTCTGGCGTTCGCGACCGGGACCATCGCCGCGGCCGAGCCGTTCGACGGCGAGGCGCCGGACGTCGTCCTCGCCCTGCACGCGTGCGACACCGCGACCGACGAGGCCCTGGCGCGCGCCGTGCGCTGGCAGGCCCCGGTCGTGCTCGCCGCCCCGTGCTGCCACCACGACGTGCAGCGGCAGATCGTGGAGGGGACCGGCGGCCCGGCGGCCGCGGGCCCGCTCGTGCGGCACGCGATCCTGCGCGAGCGCTTCGCGGACGTCCTCACCGACGCCCTGCGCTCGCTCGTGCTGCAGCTGCTGGGCTACCGGGTCGAGGTGGTGGAGTTCGTCGACTCGCGGCACACCCCGCGCAACGCGCTGCTGCGCGCCGTCCGGACCGGGTCCGCACCGCGCCCGGAGCTGCTCGCCGAGTTCGACGAGCTCACCGCGGCGTGGGGCGTCGAACCCGCCCTCGCCCGCATGCTCGCGCCGGAGCTGGCGGCCGTGCGGACGGGCCTCGGCGCTACCGCCTGAGACCGCTCAGGCCGCCGCGTAGGTGAGGCACTCGGTCTCGCCGTTGGCGGCGGTGCCGACCTCGATGGTCGACGCGGTGCACGTGAGGTCCGCGTTGTGGGTGCAGTCGGAGAGCTGGCAGGCCCCGACGTGGCCCGCGGGCGACGTCGAGCGCTTGGTGGGCGAGCCGAGGAACGTGGCGCAGTGGTTCGCACCGTGGTCCCCGACGGTGATCGCCGGGGCGTGGCAGGACACGTCCGCGTTGAACGTGCACCCGCTGACGGAGCACTGGTGGATGGGGGTGAGGTCGAGGTTCACGGTGGCCATGCGGGGAGCATGCCCTGCGAGAACCGGGTCGCGCTAGGCAGGAATGCCTTCCCTGAACGGTTTCCGGGAAGGCCAGGAAAGGCATTCCTCACCTCTTTCCGGGAATGAGGTCAGCCTCTCCTGAGCTGCTCGACGACGTGGTCGACGCAGGCCGTGAGCGCCCGCACGTCGGCGGGGTCGACGGCGGGGAACAGGCCGATGCGCAGCTGGTTGCGGCCCAGGCTGCGGTAGGGGAAGACGTCGACGATCCCGTTCTCCCGCAGCACCTCCTGCACGACGACGGCGTCGACCGAGGGGTCGAGGTCGACCGTCGCCACGACCTGGCTGCGCGCCGCCGCCTCGGCGACGAAGGGCGCCGCCCAGGGCCGCGCGAGCGCCCAGTCGTAGACGATCCCGGCGGATTCCGCGGTGCGGGCCGCGGCCCAGCGCAGGCCCCCGCGCGCCAGCAGCCACTCGACCTGGTCGGCGAGCATGACGAGCGTCGCGACGGCCGGGGTGTTGTAGGTCTGGTCCTTCGCGGAGTTCTCCACCGCGATCGTCAGGTCGAGCGAGGCCGGGACCCAGCGCGCGGTGGCGCGCAGCTCCTGCGCCCGCGCCAGCGCCGCGGGCGACAGCAGCGCGATCCACAGCCCGCCGTCGGAGGCGAACGACTTCTGCGGAGCGAAGTAGTAGGCGTCGGTCTGCGTCACGTCGAGGAGGACCCCGCCCGCGGCGGACGTGCCGTCGACCACGACCAGCGGCGCCTCGCCGGGACCCGCCGCGGGCCGCACGACGGGGGCCATCACGCCCGTGGAGGTCTCGTTGTGCGGCCAGGCGACGACGTCCACCCCGGGCGCGACCTCCCCGAGGCGCGGCAGCGCACCGGGTTCGGCGCGCACGACGACCGGGTCGGCGAGGAACGGGGCCGCCGCGACGGCCTGCGCGAACTTCGAGGAGAACTCCCCCAGCACCAGGTGCTGGGACCGCTCCCGCACCAGGCCCAGGGTCGCGACGTCCCAGAACGCCGTGCTGCCCCCGTTGCCCAGGACCACCTCGTAGCCCGCGGGCAGCGCGAACAGCTGCGCCAGCCCCTCCCGCACGCGCCGCACCAGCGTCCGGACCGGCGCCTGGCGGTGGGACGTGCCCAGCACGGTCCGGCCCGCGCGCAGCAGCGCGTCGACCTGCTCCGGGCGCACCTTGCTGGGCCCGGAGCCGAAGCGCCCGTCGGCGGGCAGCAGGTGGGCCGGCAGGGTGAGGGCAGGGGGCTTCGCGGTGCTCACCCGGCGATCCTCTCGCACCCGCCCGGCCGGCTCCGGTCGCGCGGGGAGCGCGGCGGTCCGAGACTGGCGCCCGTGGGGCCGCGAGGTCCCGCGGACGCTCGACGACAGGAGATCACCATGCCCGGTCTGGACGACATCACGGAGAAGGCCAGCGACGCCGGCATCGAGAAGGCCGGCGACGCCGCCGAGAAGAAGGCCGGCGGCCACGGCGACCAGATCGACAAGGCCGAGGACATGGCCGACAAGAAGATCGGCGAGTGAGCTGAGCTCACCGCGGACGACGCGCCCGGGACCCTCGTGGTCCCGGGCGCGTCCTGCGTCCGGGCTGCGCCCGCCGGGGCGGCGCGGGAGGGTGGCGGCATGAGCGACCTCGACCGCTTCGTCGCCGCGCAGGACGCCGGCGGCACCTACGACCAGGCCCTCACCGAGCTGCGGGCCGGGCGCAAGACCTCGCACTGGATGTGGTTCGTGTTCCCGCAGCTGGCGGGTCTGGGCCGCAGCGAGACGGCCCGCCGCTACGCGGTGCAGGGGCTGGAGGAGGCGCGCGCCTACCTCGCCCACCCCGTCCTGGGCGACCGCCTGCGCGAGTGCACCCGGGCCCTGCTCGACGACGGCAGCACCGACGCCGTGGCCGTGCTCGGGGCCGTCGACGCGGTGAAGCTGCGCTCCTGCGCCACCCTCTTCGCCCACGCCGCCGCCGGGACGCCCGACGCGGCGCTCTTCGAGGAGGTCCTGCGGCGGTTCTACGGCGACGAGCCGGACGCCACGACCATCCGGGTGCTCTGGTCGACCTCGTCCTGACGGGCGCCCAGTCGTCTGCCACCCTTGCGGGGTGACCTCCCCGACGCCGCGTCCCCGCACCGCCCGCGCGACGACCGCGGTCCGGGCGTGAGGCGCTCCGGTCTCGTCCACGCGGAGCTGCTGGGGCGCCTCACGGCGCTGCGGCACACCGACTCCTTCGCGGTGTCCGACTCCGGCCTGCCGGTCGCGGCGGGGATCCCCGTCGTCGACCTCGGGGTGAGCTACGGCGTCCCGGGGTTCGCCCACGTCCTCGGCCTCGTGCTCGCCGAGGTCGTCGTGGAGGCCGCGTGCGTGGCCACGCAGATCGAGCGGAACCCCGCCGCCCTGGCCGCCGTCGTCGCGGCCGGCTGCGACGTCGAGCGGGTGGACCACGAGGAGTTCAAGCGGCGCACGGCGGCGTGCCGGTTCGTGGTGCGGACGGGCGAGGCGACGCCCTACGCGAACGTCCTGCTCCGCTCCGGCGTGCCGTTCGCGTGAACCGCCCGGCCGCGCCGGTCAGACCGCGTCCGCGAACCCCCGGCGCACCCGCACGAGCAGCTCGTCCGGGTCCTCCCGCCAGAGGGCGGAGCTGAGGACCTCGACCTCGACGCCGCCGGTGAACCCCGTCTCGGCGACGCGCGCGGACAGCCACGGCAGGTCGATGAGGCCGTCGCCCATGACGACGCGGTCCAGCAGCAGGTCGGTGGTCGCGGGCTTCCAGTCCGACACGTGGTAGCCGAGCACGCGGCCCCGGGCGCGGACGAGCTGCGCGGCCAGGTCCGGGTCCCACCACACGTGGTAGGCGTCGACCACCACGCCGAGGTGCTCGTCGTCGAACTCCTCGACGAGGTCGAGCGCCTGGCGCAGCGAGACCACGACCGAGCGGACGCTGATCATCATGGGGTGCAGCGGTTCGATGCCGAGGCGGACACCCGCGGCCGCCGCGTGGGGCAGCAGCGCCTCGATCCCGTCGCGCACCCGCCGGCGGGCCCCGGGGAGGTCCGTGTCCGTCAACGGCCCGCAGACGAGGACGAGGACGTCGGCCCCCAGGGCCGCGGCCTCCTCCACGGCGCGGCGGTTGTCCGCCAGCACCTGCGCGGGCGTCGCCGCCGGGTCGGTGAACATCCCGCCGCGGCAGACGCTCGTGACGCGCAGCCCGGCGTCGCGCACCAGCCGCACCGACCGCTCCAGCCCCGCCGCGGCGATCTTGTCGCGCCACAGGGCGATCCCCCCGATCCCGTGCCGGCCGCAGGCGTCGACGGCCTGCTCCAGGCTGAGGGAGTTCACGGTGATCTGGTTCAGGCTGAGGCGCCCGGCGTCCATCGGTTCGCTCCGTCGCGTCGTGGGAATGCGCTTTCCGGCACTGTCCCACGCCCGCGGGCCGGGGGTCAACGAACCGCGTCGCGCCCCGGCGCGCCCCAGAGGGCCACGAGCCCCGCCGACGTGGGGCTGAACCCGCACGAGCGCACGTAGAAGTCGCGCAGGGGCGCCTCGAAGTCGACGTGCAGCCACGCGCAGCCGGCCTCGCGCGCCTGCTCGGCCGCCGCCGCCACGAGCGCGCGGCCGATCCCCCGGCGACGGTGGGCGGCGGCGACGAGGGTGTCCAGGAGGAACGCGTGCGTCCCGCCGTCCCACGCGACGTTGACGAACCCGACGAGGTCCGCGTCCGTCCCGGCCGTCGCGCACACCCAGCCCAGGCTGTGGCGCTGCAGGCGGGACACGACGTCCTCCGCCCCGACCGGGTGCCCGAAACCCTCGGCGTGCAGGGCGTTCAGCGCCGCGTTGGTGACCGCACCGCGCCAGCGGTAGCTGATGTCCACGCCGCCAGGCTAGGAGGGCGGACCGGCGGCGGCAGGCCCGAGCCGCCGCGCGAGCCACGCGTCCGCGTCGTCGAGCGCCGCGCGGGCCATCGGGGTCGGGTGCTGGGTGAAGGCGTGCGGCGACGCGGGGTAGACGGCCAGGTCGACGTCGACCCCGGCCGCCACGAGCCGTCCCGCCACCGCGCGGTTGTCCTCGAGCAGCACGTCGTCGGCCCCCACGACCAGGAGCACGGGCGGCAGGCCGGCGAACTCCGCGAAGCCCGGCGAGAGGTCCGGGTGGGTGCGGTCCGCGGCCGGGCCGGCGTAGGCGTCGAGGAAGAACTCACCGGCGATCAGGCGCCCGGCGGGGGTCCGGCCGCTGAGGTCGTAGGTGCCGCAGTGCAGGACGGCGCCGCGCACGGCGGAGAGCCCCCGGTCGCGCAGCCGCAGCAGCGTGGTCAGGGCGAGCGTCGCACCCGAGGAGAGGCCCGCGAGGGCGAGGGCCGTCGTCCCGAAGCGCTCCCCGGCCTGCCGCAGCAGCCAGCGCGCCACGACCTCGCAGTCGTCGGCGGCCGCGGGCCACGGGTGCTCGGGGGCGAGGCGGTGCTCCACGCCGACCACGACGACGCCGAGCGCGTCCGCCAGGCGCCGGTGGCGCCGGTCGTCGCCCGCCGTCGAGCCGAGCAGGAAGCCCCCGCCGTGGACGTCCAGCACCACCGCGCGGGGCCTGCCGCGCGACGGTGCGTGCACCCGGACCGGGACGCGGTGGCCCTCGAGCTCCAGGACCTCGACGGGTGCGGGGTCCGGCGTCCCGGCCGCCGCCCGCACCGCGGCGAGCTCCGTGAGGGTCCCGGGCCCCCGGCGGGCGCCCCGCTGCGCGTAGAACGCCCGCGACTCCGCGACGAGCGGCAGCAGGCGCGGGTCCTCGGGGTGGTCCAGCCCGGGCGGCACGGGCGGAACCCTACGGCGGCGCGGACGCCCCGGCGGGACCGCCGGTCCTCCGGCGGGACCGCCGGTCCCCCGGCGCTGCCGCGCGGGCGCCGCCTACGCTGCGGGGGTGGAAGACCCCTCGCAGCGCCGCGTCGACTACTCCGACACCCCCTTCGAGGAGGCGGACCTCGCGGCCACGCCCCTGGAGCAGTTCTCGCGCTGGTACTCCGCGGCGGTCGAGGCGGCGGTCGCCGAACCCAACGCGATGACGGTCGCGACCGCGTCGCCGGAGGGCCCGTCCGCCCGCACGGTGCTGCTGAAGGCCGTGGACGGCCGGGGTTTCGTCTTCTACACCAACCAGCTCTCGCGCAAGGCCCGCGCCATCGCGGGCGACCCGCGGGTCGCCCTGCTGTTCGGCTGGGTCGGCATGCAGCGCCAGGTCTCCGTGCGGGGCAGCGCGGCTCCCGTGGAGCGCGCCGAGACCGACGCGTACTTCGTCTCACGCCCCTACGGCTCCCGCATCGGGGCCTGGGTCAGCGAGCAGTCCGAACCCGTCGCCTCGGCCGCGGTCCTGCACGAGCGCGAGGCGGAGCTCCGGCGGCGCTGGCCCGACACCGGCTCGGCCACCGACGTCCCGACGCCCCCGCACTGGGGCGGCTACCTCGTGCAGGCGTGGGAGGTCGAGTTCTGGCAGGGCCGGGCGTCCCGGCTGCACGACCGCCTGGTGTTCCGCACCGACCGGCCGGGCGCGCCCGCGCCGCTGGACGCCGCGCCGGCCTGGAGCGTGGAGCGCCGCCAGCCCTGATCCCCCGCGGCCTCCCCGGCGCTCCGTCTCCGCCCGCCGGGCTAGCGCAGCAGGGCCGCCGTCTCGCGGGACGCCTTGCGGATGCCGGAGCGCTCGTCGAGCCACCCGCCCGCGACCCCGACGACGGGCAGCTTGCCGATCACGCGCGGGAGGAACCCGCCGCGCGGGCGCTCGTCCAGCAGCGCCGTGACCCCCAGCAGGGCCCGCGCGAGCCGCCAGACGGTGCGGGCCGCCCGCTGGGCGCCCGCGAGCCGGCCCCCGTCGTCGGCGGAGTCGTCGGCGGCGGCGGCGCCGTCCTCGTCGCTCGCCTCCAGCCGGCGGGCGGCCTCCCCGTCCGCGGGGACGGCGTCGGCAGCCCGCGGCAGCTTGCGCTCGAAGAGGACCTCGGCCAGCAGCGGCACCCAGTCCGCGGGCGCCGTCCGCCCGTGCTCGCGCGCCGTCGCGCAGACGGCCAGCCCGGCCGCCGAGGCGCCGAGGGCGGCCTGCAGCGGAACGCGGTCGCTCAGGGCCCCGGCGAAGCGGGGCGCCGCGGCCGCGAGCCCGGCACTGATCCCGATGCGCGTCACCCACCAGTCGACGCGGCGCTGCAGCGGCTGGGCCGCCCACTCCCGGGAGCCGGGACGCGTCTTCCCCAGCGCACGGTCGCGCACGGCGTCGGCGGCCCGCCGCGGGAAGGTTGCGGAGGGCGGCGGGTCGTCGTCGACGCCGAGCCACCGGCCCGGGTCGCCGAGGACGTGGCCGACCATGCCGGCGTAGATCCCGAGGGCCCGCGTGAGCTGCTCGTCGGTGACGGCCGGGTTCCTGGCCACGGGTCGCTCCCTGTCTGCTCCGGTCGCCCCCGGGGCGGCGGCGGACTCGGCGGCGAGCCTAGGGCGGCAGAGGAGACGCGGCCTCCCGGCGGAACGTCCCCGGTTCCCCGTTCCCGGTCCACCGTGCCCGCTTCTCCGCGCGACGGAGGTCTCAGCCGGCGGCCGGGCGCCAGCCGGGCGGCGGGTCCTCGCCGACGCGCCCGTCGACGGCCTCGCGCAGCAGGTCGGCGTGCCCGGTGTGGCGGCCGTACTCCTCGAGGAGGTCGCACACGAGGCGGCGGGCGCTCGCGTGCTCCCCCGCAGGCGTCGCCATCGGCACCGGCACCCCGAGGTCACTGTCGCGCAGGACCTCCGCGAACCGGCCGCGCGAGCGTTCCAGCGCACCGTCGTAGAGGGCGTAGAGGGTCTGCGGGGAGTGCGCGGCCGCGGTCTCGAACTCGTCCTCGTCCTCCGCACCGGCCCACGGCGCGCCCAGCGGCGCACCCGTCAGCTTCACGGTGCTCGCGTGGTCCTCGACGAGCGCGAGGTGCTTCAGCAGCCCGCCCAGGGTCAGGGCCGACGCACCGGTGCGGGCCTGCAGCCCGTCCGCGTGCAGGCCGTCGGCCTTCCAGCGGAACGTGGCTCGCAACCGGTCCAGCGCCCCGAGCAGCTGCTCGGCCTCCGTCCCGGCGATCGGGGGTTCCCACGGCGTCGCGTCCGGCCCGGTCTCGGTCATGCCGCCACGCTAGGGCGCGCCGGCCTCCCGCGGGAGGGACCGGCGCACCCCGTTGCGAACCCTAGGCGGCGCCGAGGTGCGCCGCGTAGAACTCCGCGGGGTCCTTGGCCAGGCTCGCCTTGACCATCTCGCTCCAGTCGTCGACGACGACCTCGACACGGCCGGCCTCGACCCCGTCGAGCGCGGCCCGCACGACCTCCGACGGCGCGGTCTTGGGCCCGTCGTAGCCGGCCATCATGTCCGTGTCGGCCGCACCGAGGTGGATCCCGACGACCTGGGTCCCCTGCGGCGCGAGCTCCAGGCGCACGCTGTTCGTCATCGCCCACTCGGCGGCCTTGGCGACGCTGTAGGAGCCGGCGCCGGGGAAGGAGAACCACGACAGCGCGGACAGGACGTTGGCGATCGCGCCACCCCCGTTGCGCTGCAGGACGGGAGCGAAGGCGCGGACCACGTCGAGGGTGCCCCAGAGGTGGGTGTCGAGCTCGGCCCGGACCACGGCCAGGTCCCCCGCGACGAGGTCCTCCGCGAGGCTGATGCCCGCGTTGTTCACGAGCAGCGTGACGTCGCCCGCCGCGGCGGCGGCCGCGGCGACGGAGGCGGGGTCGGTGATGTCGAGGGCCAGCACCTCGACGCCCGGCAGGTCGACGGCGCCGGGGTTGCGGGACGTGGCGTAGACCTTCGCCGCGCCGCGCTCGAGCAGCGCGAGGGCGAAGTGGCGGCCGAGGCCGCGGTTGGCGCCCGTGACGAGAGCGGTCGAACCGGCGATCTGCACGTCTTCTCCTGGTGGTGCGGGGCCTGGGGGCTGATCCCCCCGGCCGTGCTCCAGGTACGCTAGGACCTCACGTTGACGTCAGAGGCAAGTCCTCTGCTGAGAGCGGAACGGGGGTGGCGCGGTGCGCATCGGTGAGGTCGCCGAGCGGTCGGGGGTCAGCGTCCGGGCGCTGCGCTACTACGAGGAGCAGCAGCTGCTGCCGGCGCAGCGCAGCCCGTCCGGGCAGCGCCGCTACTCCCCCGCCGCCGTCGAGCGCGTGCAGCTCATCCAGCTGCTCTACAGCGCGGGCCTGAGCAGCGCGAGCATCGTGCGGCTGCTGCCCTGCGTGGAGTCGGGGACGTCGACCCCCGACGTGGTCGAGCACCTGCTCGCCGAGCGCGCCCGCATCGACGCCCAGGTGCACGCGCTGACGGCGGCCCGCGAGCGGCTCGACGAGGTCATCGTCGCGGCCACCGACCCCGCGCACACCTGCACCGTCTCCGGTCCCCTCGACACCTGAGGGGCCCGGCCGTCAGGCGCCGGCGGCCTCGAGCTGGCGCCAGGCCGTGACCGCCAGCAGCAGCACGGCCGCCTGGTCCGGCACCGTCGGCTCGTGACCCGTCAGCTCCGCGGTGCGCCGCAGGCGGTTCAGCACGGTGTTGCGGTGGCAGAACAACCGCTCGGCGGTCTCCGCGACCGACCCGGTCGCCGCGAACACCTGCAGCGCCTCGAGCAGCCGCTCGCGCTCGGGCACCGGCACGGCCAGCAGGTCGCGCAGCACGTCGCGCGCCACCTCCTCCCGCAGCGCGCCGAGCTGGTGGGCGGCCACCCCCAGCGCGACGTCCGCGAGGCCGCGCGGGCCGCCGGGGCCCGGGGGCAGCGCGGCGGCCACCTGCTCGGCCGCGCGCAC
>NZ_VWPY01000046.1 GCF_011839805.1 Kineococcus rubinsiae
GGGCCTGCTGCGCGGCGCCCTGTCGGGGGGCGAGGCGGCGCCGCCCACGGCCGGGCCGCCGTCGCCCGGCACGGACCCGCGCGCCTGCGGCGGCCCCGCCGGGAAGCTGCGCTTCGACACGGAGCTGACGGGCGCCGACGGCGGCCGCGTGCCGTACAGCGTCAGCCTGCCGGCGGACTACTGGACCGCCTGCCGCGAGTACCCCGTGCTGTTCGCGCTGCACGGGCGCGACCAGAGCAACGCCACGTTCCTGCCCGAGGCCGAGCTGCTGCGCGGCGCCGTCGACGCGGGGGTGCTCTCCGACGTCGTCCTCGTCACCCCGGACAGCAACCGCGACGGGCGCTGGGAGGGCCGCTACGACACGGCCTTCATCGACGAGCTGGTCCCCCACGTCGAGGCGACCTACCGCGTGCAGCCGGGCGCCGCGCACCGGCTGCTGGTCGGCTGGTCCATGGGCGGTCACGGCGCCTTCCGGTTCGGGCTCGAGCACCCGGAGGAGTTCGCCGCCGTCTGGGCCGTCGACGGCGCCATGAGCCGCGAACCCCGCGAGTACCTGGAGTTCCTCGACCGGGTCCGCACCGGGGAACCCGCCGTCCGGACCGTCGGCGGGAACCTCAACGGCGACCGGGTGGAGCAGGTCGTGGACCTGTTCGCCGACCGCGGGGTCGAGGTCCCCTACGAGCGGCTCCCCCTCGAGCACGACTTCCCGCTGTTCGTCGACGCCGAGCGCGAGGCCGGCTGGCCGACGATGACGTGGATGGCCGCCCAGCTCCCCCCGGCCACCTGACGAGCGCCCCGGGCCTTCAGCGGGCGCCGCGGAAGCTGCGCCGCGACGCCTCGATGTGCTTCTCCATCGCCGCGCTCGCCCGCGCCTCGTCGCCCGACGCGATCGCGGTGACGATCCGCCGGTGCTCGGTCCAGGCCCGCCGGCCCTGCTGCGGGACGGTCGTGGAGTACGCCCACTGGATCTGCTCGCCGACCCGGCGCAGCAGGACGGCCATGCTGCGCGCCTGCGACAGCGACGCGATGCTCGCGTGGAACTCGGTGTTCAGGGCCGCACCCAGTGCCGGGCGGTCCTCCTCCAGGGCGGCGAACCCCGCGTCGACGATGCGCGTGAGCTCCGCGACGAGCTCGTCGCCCTGCCCGGCGGCGACCCGCCGGGCGCAGCGGGCCGCCGTGATCCCCTCCGCGACGCTGCGCACCGCGTACAGGTCCGCCAGGTCGTCGACGGGCACCTGCGCGACGCTCGCCCCCGCGTGCGGGCGCAGTTCGAGGAAACCCTCGGCGGCGAGGGCGCGCACGGCCTCCCGGACGGGGACCCGGGACGTCCCGTAGCGCTGCGCCAGCACCGCTTCCGGGATCCGCGACCCCGGCGGCAGGACGCCGTCCAGCACGTCCTGCCGCAGGGCCGCGGTCACGCGGTCGGCCGCGGACACCACGTCAGGCGGCCGCCCGGCCGGGGATGGCCGAGAGCAGGTCGACCGTGTACTCGTGCTGCGGCCGCTCGAACACGTCGTCCACGGAACCCTGCTCGACGACCTGCCCCCGCCGCATGACGAGGACGTCGTGCGCCAGGTGCCGCACCACCGCGAGGTCGTGGGTGATGAACAGGTACGTCAGGCCCAGGTCGTCCTGCAGGCGTTCCAGCAGCTGCAGCACCTGCTGCTGCACGAGGACGTCGAGCGCCGAGACGGCCTCGTCGCAGACCACGAGCTTCGGGTCCAGCGCGAGCGCGCGGGCGATCGCGACGCGCTGGCGCTGCCCGCCGGAGAGCTCCGCGGGGCGGCGCTGGGCGAGCGTGCGGGACAGCGCGACGTGGTCGAGGAGTTCCGCGACGCGGGCGCGGCGGCTGCGCGGGTCCCCCACCGCGAAGATCCGCAGGGGTTCGTCGACCAGCTTCTCCACCGTCATGGTCGGGTCGAGCGAGCCGTACGGGTCCTGGAACACCGGCTGCATGTCCCGGCGCACGGCGCGCCGGCGGGTGCGCCCAGCGCTGCGCAGGCTCTCGCCGCGCACCAGGACCGACCCCGAGGTCGCCTCCTCCAGGCCCAGGACGAGGCGGGCCGTGGTCGTCTTGCCGGACCCCGACTCCCCGACGACGGCCGTGGTCGTGCCCGCCGCGACGGAGAAGGAGACGCCGTCGACGGCCTTGAGGGGTTCCTTCTGGCCGCGCACCCGGAACTCCTTCACCAGGTCGCGGACCTCCAGCACCGGCGGTTCCCCGCGCCGGCCGGCCGCGACCGCCACGACGGCGGGACGCGCCCGGGGCGCCGTCCGCGCCGCGACCGAGGGGGCCGCGGCCACGAGCGCCTGCGTGTAGGTGTGCTCGGGCGTCGCGAGGATCCGCCGCGCGGGGCCGCGCTCGACGACGCGCCCCTCGGACATGACGACCACGTCGTCGCAGCGGTCGCTCGCCAGGCCCAGGTCGTGGGTGATGAGCAGCAGCGACGTCCCGCGGGCCTGCGTGAGGCGCTGCAGGTGGTCGAGGATCTGCCGCTGCACCGTGACGTCGAGCGCCGAGGTCGGCTCGTCGGCGATCAGCAGCTCCGGTTCCGCCGCGAGCGCCATCGCGATGAGCACGCGCTGGCGCATGCCGCCGGAGAACTCGTGCGGGTACTGCTTCGCGCGGCGGCCGGCGTCGGGGATGCCCGCCTCCTCCAGCAGCTCCACGGCCCGCTCGCGCGCGGCCGCGCCTTTGGCGAGGCCGTGCACGACGAGCGTCTCGGCGACCTGGCGGCCGATGCGCGCCGACGGGTTGAGGTTCGACATCGGGTCCTGCGGGACGAGCCCGATCTGGCGCCCGCGCAGCCGGCGCAACCGGGCCTCGTCACCGCCGCGCAGCGCGTGCGTGATGTCCTCGCCCGCCACGGAGATCCGCCCGCCGGTGATGCGGCCGTTGCCGGCGAGCAGCCCGATCGCCGCCGCGGCCGTCGTCGACTTGCCCGAGCCCGACGCGCCCACGACGGCGACGGTCTGCCCGCGGCCGACGCTGAGGTCGACCCCGTGCAGCACCTGCTGCTGCCCCGCCGACGTCGTGTACCCGACGTCGAGGCCCTCGATGCGCAGGAACTCCTCCTGCGACTGGTCCTGGCTCGTCACCGGTCCCGTCACCTCCCCGCCGCGTAGCCCTGGTTGCCGCGGGGGTTCGCCGCCGCGGTCATGACGCCCGTCTCCGGGTCCCGGCCGACGGAGCTCAGCCGTCCCAGCATCCAGTCCCCGGCGCGGGTCACGACGTGCCCGCGCGCCTCGAGGTCCGCGATGACGTCCTCGCCGAGGCGGTCCTCGACCACGGCCCCGCCGGGTTCCCACGTGCGCGGCCAGAAGGAGCCCGGCAGCGACGTGGTGTGCAGGCTGGGGGCGTCGATGGCCTGCTGCGGCTCGTAGCCGCCGACGAGGGTGCGCAGCAGGTAGACGAGCTGCCACTGGTCCTGCTGGTCACCACCCGGGGTGCCGAGCGCGGCGACGGGTTCGCCGTCGCGCAGCAGCAGGGTGGGCGTGAGCGTGGTCCGCGGGCGCTGCCCGGGGGTCAGCGCGGAGGGCGAGCTCTCGTCGAGCCACGTCATCTGCAGGCGCGAGCCGAGGCAGAACCCGAGCTCCGGGATCGTCGGGGAGGACTGCAGCCAGCCGCCCGACGGGGTGGCGCTGACCATGTTGCCGAACCGGTCGACGACGTCGACGTGGCACGTGTCGCCGCGGGTCTCGCCCGTGGACGCGACGGCCGGCTCGCCCGGGACGGGTTCCGGCTCGTCGCCCAGCGACGGGTCGGGGGCGGAACCCGGCTCGGCCATCGTGGGTTCCCCGGCCCCGGCGCCCGTGCCGCCGTCGGTGCGCAGCGGCGGGACGAACGGGGTCGCGCCCGCCACCGAGCCCGGGCGGAACTCGTGCGAGGCGCGGTCGGTGATCAGCGCGCGGCGCTGCGCCGCGTACCCGGGCGAGAGCAGCTGCGCCAGCACCGCGGGGTCGGCGTGCGAGCCGTAGTAGGCGTCGCGGTCGGCCATCGCGAGCTTGAGCGCCTCGAGGATCCGGTGCGCCCCGGCGCCGGTGGCCGGGTCGAGCTCGTCGTCGGCGAAGCCCTCGAGGATCGCCAGCGCCTGCAGCAGGACGGGGCCCTGGCCCCAGGGGCCCGTCTTCGCGACGGTCGTCCCGCGGAACGTGCCCGTGGTGGCGGGTTCGGTGGTCGCGGAGAACGCCGCGAAGTCGGCCACCTCGATGACGGCGGCGTGGTCGGTGCCCGAGGAGTGCCGGTGCGGGGTGCGCAGGAACTCCACGGCCTCGCGGGCCACGAACCCCTCGCGCCACTCGCGCCGGAAGGCCTCGATGCGCTCCTCCCGGGTGCCCGCGCCCTCCCCGGCCGCGACGAGGCGCTCCAGCGTGCGCGCCCAGGCGGGGTTGGTGATGACGTCGCCGTCGGCGGGGATGCGGCCCTCCGGCATCCACAGCGCCGCCGAGGTCGGCCAGTGCTGCTGGAACAGGGTGGCGACCGCGGCGATCGTGCGGCCGACGCGGCCGACGACGGGGTGACCGTCGCGGGCGTAGCCGATCGCGGGGGCCACGACGTCGGCGACCTCCCACGTGCCGTGCTCGAGCAGCAGGAGCAGCCACGCGTCGACGGAACCCGGCACCGCGGCGGCGAGACCGCCGGCGCCCGGCACGAGGTCGAGGCCCTCGGCGCGGTAGTGCGCGATGCTCGCGGCGGCCGGCGCCGGGCCCTGCCCGACGAGGACCGTGGGCTCCTTCTCCGCCGCGGTCGCGAAGACGGCGGTCATGTCGCCGCCCGGGCCGTTCAGGTGGGGTTCGACGACGTGCAGCACGAAGCCGGCGGCGACGGCCGCGTCGAACGCGTTGCCGCCGCGCTCCAGCACGGACTGACCGGTCGCGGTGGCCAGCCAGTGGGTGGAGGCGGTCATCCCGAAGGTGCCGCGCAGCGTCGGGCGGGTGGTGTGGGCGGGCGGTGCGGTGAAGCTCACCGGGATCCTCCGGGGTCGATGGCGTCGCGCAGGGCGTCGCCGAAGAGGTTGAAGGCCAAGCAGATCACGGCGATCGCGAGGCCGGGGAACAGCGCGGCGTACGGCGCGCGGAAGATGTACTGCTGCGCGTCGGACAGCATGATGCCGAGGCTCGGCGTGGGCGGCTGGATGCCGAGGCCGAGGAACGAGAGCAGCGCCTCGCCGATGACGACCGCGGGCATGATCACCGTGGCCTGCACGATGATCGACGGCACGGCGTTCGGCAGGACGTGGGTGGCGAGGATCCGGGCGCCGGACGCGTCCATGGTCCGGGCCGCGAGCACGAACTCGGCGCCCTCCAGCCGCAGCGTCTCGGCGCGCACGACGCGGATCATCTGCGGCACGTGCGCGAGGCCCAGGGCGATCGCGGCGTTGGACAGGCTCGCCCCGCGGATCGCGGCCAGCCCGACGGCCAGCACGAGGAACGGGAACGCCAGGACCAGGTCGGTCAGGCGGGAGACGATCCCGTCCAGCCAGCGCCAGTACCCGGCGAGCAGCCCCAGCGGGGTGCCCACGACGACGCTCAGCAGCACCGCGAGCAGCCCGACCTCCAGCGAGGCGCGGGTGCCGTGCAGGACGCGGGACAGGATGTCGCGGCCCAGGTCGTCCGTGCCCAGCCAGAACCCCACGGTGCGGGGCTGCTGGAACGGCGTCTCGAAGTGCACCTGCGTCGGCGGGTAGGGCGAGATCCACGGCGCGAGCAGCGCGGCCGCGACGACGAGCAGCAGCAGCGAGCCGCCGATCACGCCGAGCCGGTCGTGCAGCAGCGACCGGAGGACCCGCCCGCGGCTGGAACCGAGGTCGGTGGGCAGCGGGTCGACCGCCGGGGTCGCGGTCGCGGGGGTGCTGACGGGGTGGCTCACCGGGCACCTCCCCCGACGCGGATGCGCGGGTCGAGCACCGAGTACACGACGTCGACGGCGAGGTTGATGACGATGTAGGCCAGCGTCACGACGAGGACCACTCCTTCGATGACGGGGTAGTCGCGGCTGAACACGGAGTCGAGCGTCAGCTTGCCGAACCCGGGCAGGCCGAAGATCCGCTCGGTGACGACGGCCCCGGAGATCAGGCCGCCGAGCTGGAGGCCGACGAGGGTGACGACCACGACGAGGGAGTTGCGCAGTGCGAACCGCAGGACGACCGCGGAGCGGGAGGCGCCCTTGGCCCGGGCCGTGCGGACGTAGTCGCTGGAGAGGTTCTGCAGCATCGACGCCCGCGTCTGGCGCATGATGACCGCGGCCAGCCCGGTCCCGAGGATCACCGCCGGCAGGGTCAGGTGGTACAGCGCCCGCAGGGGGTTCTCGCTCGGCGCGACGTAGCCCGAGGCGGGGAACCAGCCGAGGCCGACGGCCAGGTAGAGGATCGCGAGCAGACCGAGCCAGAAGCTCGGCACCGACAGGGCGAGCAGCGAGAACCCGTTCGCGACGAGCTCGGGCCAGCGCCCGCGGCGCACGGCCGCGACGACGCCCGTGCCGACCCCGACGACGATCGCCACGAGGATCGCGTAGAGGGACAGCCAGGCCGTGACGGGCAGCGTGCCCGCGATGAGCTCGGTGACCGGGGTCCCCGTGCGCACCGAGGTGCCGAGGTCGCCGTGCAGGAGGTCCCCCGCGAAGCGCCCGTACTGCACCCACAGGGGCTGGTCGAGGCCGAGCTGGGCGCGGACGGCCGCCACCGTCTCGGGCGTGGCCTCCTCCCCCGCCAGGGCCAGGGCCGGGTCGCCGGGCAGGGCCCGGACGCCCGCGAAGACGACCATCGACGCCAGGACGAGCGTCACGGCGCTCTGCCACAGGCGGGTCAGCAGGAAGCGGCTCACAGGAACGCCGCCCGGCTCAGGCGGACGACACCGTCGTCGTAGGTCTCGACCCCGGCGACGACGTCGGTGTACCCCGTGATGCTGCGCACCCGGTAGAGGTACTGGATCGGGTTCTCGCGCTGCACGATCTCGGTCACCTTCCCGTAGAGCTCGGCCCGCGTCGCCACGTCGTTCGACTGCGCGGCCTGCTTGAGCAGCGTGTCGACCTCGGGGTTGGAGTACCCCGAGTAGTTGTTCGCGGCGCCGGTGGACAGGAACGACGACGCGTTGCCGTGCGGGTCCACGCGGCCGGACCAGCCGAGCTGCAGCACCTCGAAGTCGCCGCGCTTCTGCACGTCCAGCAGCGTCGAGTACTCGACGGGCTGGATCACGACGTCGAACCCGCCGTCGACGACGCTGGCCTGGATCGCCTGCGCCAGCCGCAGCGAGTCGGCGTTGTTCGACGTCGACAGGGTGATCCGGTACGGCACCGGCACCCCCGCCTCGGCCAGCAGCTGCTTCGCCCGCGCCGGGTCGTGCGGCGGGCAGGCCTCGGAGGCCGGCGAGGAGTAGGTCGAGCCGGGGGCGATGAACGAGCACGCCGTCTCGTACCAGTTGTTGAACACGGAGTTCACCAGGGCCGTGCGGTCGATCGACAGCGCGAACGCCTCGCGGACGCGGGGGTCCTTCGCGATCGGGGTGTCGATCGCGCCCGGCGGCTTCCCGGTGCCGTCGACGTTGCCGACGTTGAACGTGATCGCCTGGTAGCCGAAGGACCCGGTCTGCAGCAGGCCGACGCCCTTCTCCTTCGCGAGGGCGTCGACGTCCTGCGGCGACAGCGAGTCGGCGACCTGGACGTCGCCCGAGCGCAGGTTCGCGGCGCGGATGTTCGCGTCCGTCATGATCCGGTAGGTGATCGAGTCGAGGTGCACCTGGTCCGCCGCGTAGTACAGCGGGTCCCGCTTCACCGTGATCGACGTCTGCGGCACGCGCTCCTCGAAGGAGAACGGCCCGACGCACACGGGGTGGTCGCCGAAGTCGTCGCCCTCCTCGGCCAGGGCCTTCGGCGACATGATCATCCCGGCGCGGTCCGCGAGCGCCGCGGCGAGCGGGGAGAACGGCGTCTTGTAGCGGACCTCGACGTGCTCGGGGTCGGGCGCGGTGACCTCCGCGACGGGGCCGAGCTCGGCCTTGCGCGCGGAACCCTCCAGCGTCAGGTTGCGCTGCAGCGTGGTGACCACGGCCGCGGCGTCCAGCGGGGTCCCGTCGGCGAACACGGGGCCGCTGCGCACGGGGATCGTCACGGTCAGGCCGTCGGCGGAGACGGTGGGCAGCGCCGACGCCAGCTGCGGCACGATCGCCCCCTTCGCGTCGATGTCGTAGAGCTTCTCGCAGACCGCGTTCATGACGTAGCGCGTGTAGAGCGAGCTCGACGTCGTCGGGTCGAGGCGGTCGGGTTCCGCCGACAGGGCCATGACCAGGTCGCCTCCCGCCCGCGGCGTGCGGTCCCCGATCTCGACGCCGGTGACGTCCGCGCGCGGGGGCGCGGGTTCCACAGGCTGGACGGGGACGCAGGCCGCGACGAGGAGGACGCTGGAGGCGGCGAGCAGGGTTCTCAGCCGGGCCGGCCGGTGGATCGCGACCATCACGAAATACCCTTCGGTGGGGACGTCGGGGAGCGTCGTTCGTATACGATCACCGCACCGTACGCCTCAGATGTTTCGCGCAGGTTGCACACGCCGGACGACTGCGGGGGGAACCTCGCCCGAGGAGGAACCCGTGCCCGAGACCGACGGCGGGCGCCGGCGCGCGTCCTGGCACCTGGCGCTCATGCTGGTGCTCACGTTCTCCACCGGGATCGTCGACGCGGTCGGCTACCTCGGCCTGGACCGGGTGTTCACCGCGAACATGACGGGCAACGTGGTGATCCTCGGCATGGCGCTCACCGGGGCCGAGGACCTGCCGGTGCTCGGGCCGGTCGTCGCCCTCGCCGGGTTCATGCTCGGTGCCGCGGTCGGCGGGCGCGTCCTGCGCCGCGCCGCGACCGGCTGGACCACCGCCTCCACCGTCCTGTTCACGCTGGTCGGCGTCGTCATGGGCGCCCTCGCGGTCGTCGCGACGACGCTGGGCGACGCGATCCCCGTCGAGGCCGGCACGACCGCCCCGCCCGCCGCGCTGGCGCTCACGGGCTGCCTCGGGCTGGTCATGGGCGCCCAGGCCGCGACGGCCCGCCGCCTGGCCGTCAAGGACGTGACGACGGTCGTGGTCACCTCCACCATCACGGGCCTCGCGGCCGACTCCCGGCTCGCGGGCGGCGACGG
Source organism: Kineococcus rubinsiae (assembly GCF_011839805.1). Taxonomy (GTDB): domain Bacteria; phylum Actinomycetota; class Actinomycetes; order Actinomycetales; family Kineococcaceae; genus Kineococcus; species Kineococcus rubinsiae. Next base: position 9,123 of record NZ_VWPY01000046.1, read on the forward strand.
CGGCGGCTGGCGCCGGCGGGTGGGCGCCGTGCTGCTCATCCTCGCGGGCGCCTCGGTCGGGGCGGCCCTGCTGCGCTGGCACGTGGGGGCGGGCCTCGGCCTGGCCGCGCTCATCACGGTCGTGGTCGCGCTGGTCGGCCACCGCACGGCCCACGTGCTCCGCGGCGCTGGCGGCGCGAGCCGCTGAGGGCCAGGATCGGTCGCGCACGGCCGACCCGGACGTGGACCAGACGGAACGAGGAGACATGACGCACCCACGCGCAGGGCAGCACGCGGGACCGGAGGACCTCGTCGACGTCCCCCACCTGGTGACGGCGTACTACGCGACCCAGCCGGACCCCTCCGACGTCGGGCAGCGCGTGGCCTTCGGGACGTCGGGGCACCGCGGCTCCAGCCTGGACGGCGCCTTCAACGAGCAGCACATCCTGGCCACGACGCAGGCGATCGTCGACTACCGCCGCGAGCAGGGCTACGACGGCCCGCTGTTCCTGGGCCGCGACACCCACGCGCTGTCCGAGCCCGCGTGGGTCTCGGCGCTGGAGGTGCTGGCGGCCAACGACGTGACCGTCCTGGTGGACTCCGCGGACCGCTACACCCCGACCCCCGCGGTCTCGCACGCGATCCTGCGCGCCAACCGCGAGGGCTCGACCATCCGCTCCACCGGCCCCGGCCTGGCCGACGGCATCGTCGTGACGCCGTCGCACAACCCGCCGCGCGACGGCGGGTTCAAGTACAACCCGCCGAACGGCGGCCCCGCCGACACCGACGCGACGGGCTGGATCGCGAAGACCGCGAACGCCTACCTCGAGGCCGGCCTGGAGGGCGTGCGGCGCATCCCCTTCGCCCGCGCGCGCGCCGCGGCGGGCAGCTACGACTTCATGGGCACCTACGTCGACGACCTGCCGAGCGTGCTCGACCTGGACGTCGTGCGGGAGTCCGGGCTGCGCATCGGCGCCGACCCGCTGGGCGGCGCGAGCGTCGACTACTGGGCCGCGATCGCCGAGCGGCACCGCCTGGACCTCACCGTCGTCAACCCGCTGGTCGACCCGACGTGGCGGTTCATGACGCTGGACTGGGACGGCAAGATCCGGATGGACTGCTCCTCGCCCTCGGCGATGCACTCCCTCATCGACAGGCGCTCGGAGTTCCAGATCGCCACCGGCAACGACGCCGACGCCGACCGGCACGGCATCGTGACGCCCGAGCACGGCCTCATGAACCCCAACCACTTCCTGGCCGTGGCGATCCGGTACCTGTTCTCCTCCCGCGACGGGTGGCCGGCCGAGGCCGCGATCGGCAAGACGCTCGTGTCGTCGTCGATGATCGACCGGGTCGCGGAACGCCTGGGCCGCAACCTCCTCGAGGTCCCCGTCGGGTTCAAGTGGTTCGTGCCCGGCCTGCTCGACGCGTCCGTCGGCTTCGGCGGCGAGGAGTCCGCGGGCGCCTCGTTCCTGCGCCGCGACGGCTCGGTGTGGACGACCGACAAGGACGGTCTGCTGCTGGCGCTGCTCGCCTCCGAGATCACCGCGAGGACGGGCCGCTCGCCGAGCGAGCACTACCAGGACCTGACGGGGGAGTTCGGCTCGCCGCTGTACGCGCGCACCGACGCCGTCGCCACGCGCGAGCAGAAGGCCGTGCTGTCGAAGCTGTCCGCGGACCAGGTCCAGGCCGACTCCCTGGCGGGCGAGAAGATCACCTCGGTGCTGACCGAGGCGCCCGGCAACGGCGCGAAGGTCGGCGGCCTCAAGGTCGTCACCGAGTCCGCGTGGTTCGCGGCGCGTCCTTCGGGCACGGAGGACGTCTACAAGATCTACGCCGAGTCGTTCCAGGGGGCGGACCACCTGCGCCGCGTGCAGTCCGAGGCGCAGGAGCTCGTCGACGGGGTGCTCTCGGGATCGTGACGGTGCGGGTGGTGGTGGCGTGACGCGCGTGGACCAGTGGGTGTGGGCGGTGCGCCTGTACCGCACGCGCTCGATCGCCTCGACGGCGATCAAGGCGGGGCACGTGCGGATCAACGAGGAGAAGGTCAAGCCGTCCACGTCGGTGAAGGTGGGCGACGAGGTCCGCGTGCGCGCCGAGGGCTACGAGAAGGTGTTCGAGGTCGTGCAGCTGCTCAGCAAGCGCGTCGCTGCTCCCCTCGCCGTCCAGGCCTACGTCGACCACTCCCCGCCCCCGCCGCCGAAGGACGAGTTCTTCGGGGCGTTCGGCGGCCGCGACCGCGGCGCCGGGCGCCCCACCAAGCGCGAGCGCCGCGAGATCGACGAGCTGCGCGGGCACTGACGGCGCTCGGTCCGGCCGGTGCCCGCGGGGCACCGGCCGGCGCGGGGGTCAGGGAGTGGGCATGCCGCCCGTGGCGGCCAGGGTCTCGCCGAGGACGTAGCTGGACTCCTGGCTGGCCAGGAACACGTAGGCCGGGGCCATCTCGGCCGGCTGGCCGGGGCGCCCCAGGGGCGTCTCGGCGCCGAACTCGGGGAGCGCGTCCGCGGGCTGTCCGCCCGCCACCTGCAGCGGCGTCCACACCGGGCCGGGAGCCACGGCGTTGACGCGGATGCCCTTCGCCGCGACCTGCTGCGCCAGGGCCTTGGTGAAGCCGTTGATCGCGTACTTCGTGGAGGCGTAGTCCACGAGGATCGGCGCCGGCGAGTAGGCCTGGATCGAGGTGGTGTTGATGATCGCGCTGCCCGGCGGCATGACCGCGACGGCCGCCTTGCACAGCCAGAACATCGCGTAGACGTTCGTCTTGAAGGTCTCGTCGAACTGCTCGGTGGTGAGTTCGGCGATGTCCTCCGAGTGCTGCTGCTTCCCGGCGATGTTGGCCAGGACGTCGATGCCCCCGAGCTCGCGCACGGTGGTCTCGACGAGCTGCGTGCAGTACGCCTCGTCGGTCAGGTCGCCGGGCACGGCGACGGCCTTGCGGCCGGCCTGCTCGATCAGCGCGACGACCTCGCGCGCGTCGGCCTCCTCCTCCGGGAGGTAGGAGAGCACGACGTCGGCGCCCTCGCGGGCGAAGGCGATCGCCGTGGCGCGGCCGATGCCCGAGTCGGCGCCCGTGACCAGCGCCTTGCGGCCCTGCAGGCGGCCGCTGCCGCGGTAGCTGGTCTCACCGGCGTCGGGCTTGTGGGGCATCTGCTGCTCGACGGCCGGGCCGTCCTGCTGCTGGCGGTAGCTCTCGTCGGCCTTGGGGTACTGGCTGGTCGGGTCCTGCATCGTGTACTGGTCGGTCATCGTGGATCCGTCCGTGAGCTGGTCGGGTTCTCGCCCGTGCGGGCGCCGGAGGCGGCGCGGCGGGTTCCGCGCGTGCTGCACGTCGCGCCCGCTGCCGCCTGCCCCCGTCCTACCCGACGGCGGCCCCACCCGCCCGGCGAAGCCCGGCGGGCCGGGTCTCAGCCGGGCAGGCCGGTGACGACGACCTCCGTGGCACGGGCGAGGAGCGCGTCGTCGGGCTCTGCGTCGGCGCCGGGGCGGCTCGACATCACGACCACGACGAGGGGGGCGCGGCCGGGCGGCCGCACGACGGCCGCGTCGTTGCGCGTGCCGTACCCGCCGGTGCCCGACTTGTCCTCCACGCCCCAGCCCGCGGGGACTCCCGCCCGGACCAGCCCGGCGCCGGTCGTGCTGCGGCGCAGCAGGTCGGTGAGGACGGCGCGGTCGTCGGCGCCCAGCGCGTCGTCGACCGCGAAGGCCCGCAGGTCGGCGGCCAGGGCCCGCGGCGTGGTGGTGTCCCGGGGGTCGCCCGGGACTGCCGTGTTGAGGTCGGGTTCGCGGCGGTCGACGCGGGTCACGTCGTCCCCGGCCGTCCGCAGGAACGCCTGCAGCCCGGCGGGACCGCCGGCCCGGTCGAGGAGGAGGTTGCCCGCGGTGTTGTCGCTGACCGTCAGGGCCGCGGCGAGGACCTCGCGCAGCGGCACCGCGCCGCCCGCGTGCGCCGCGGTCACGGGCGAGTGGGTGACGATCCCGTCCGCGGGCACCGGCACCGCCTCGTCGAGGTCGGCCGGGGTGGCCGCGTCAAGCACGGCCGCGACGGCCGCCACCTTGATCGTCGAGGCGTGCGCGAACCGCTCGTCGGCGCGGTGCTCGACGACCGCCCCCGTGCCCGTGTCGACGGCGTACACGCCCACCCGGGCGCCGAACTCGGCCTCGAGGCCGGTGAAAGCCGCCTCGAGCTGCGCGTCCGGCGTCGGGGTGGTCTCGGGCGTCGTGGTGGTCTCGGGCATCAGGGAGCCCGGTGCCGCCGTGGCGCTCGGTGTCGCGGGGGGGTCGGCGGCCGGCGGGGCCTCGGACGAGCACCCCGCGAGGAGCGCGAGCACGGCGAGCGCCGCGGCGGGCCCGGCGGTGCGGAAGGCGGGACGGCGCGGCACGCGTCCACCGTGGCACGCCCGTTCCCGCCCACCCGCGCCGGGACCGCGAGGCTGATGACACGGTGTGTCGTCAAGTAGGGTGGGGCCGTGGTCAGGTGGGAACCGGGAGCGGCCGAGCGGCTGCACCGCGCTGCCCTGGACCTCTTCGTCGAGCAGGGCTTCGCGGAGACGACCGTCCCGCAGATCACCGCCCGCGCCGGGCTGACCACCCGCACCTTCTTCCGGCACTTCGCGGACAAGCGCGAGGTCCTCTTCGCCGGTGAGGACGAGCTGCCGGCCGTCGTCGCCCGCGTCTTCGCCGAGGCGGCACCCGGGCTGAGCCCCCTCGACGTGGTCGTCGAGGGGCTCGCCGACGTGGTCGCCCCCCGCTTCGACGGCCTGCACGGCTACCTGACCACGCGCCAGCGCATCGTCGAGTCCGACGAGGGGCTGCGGGAGCGGGAGCTGCGCAAGCTCTCGGTGCTGCGCGAGGCGGCCCTGCGGGGCTTCCGCGACCGGGGCCTGGCCGAGGTCGAGGCGGTCCTCGCGGCGCACGTCTCGGTGACGCTGTTCGACGTGTCGCTGAGCCGGTGGCTGGAGGAGGACGCCGGGCGCACCCTCGCCGCCGTGGTCCGCGACACGGGCGAGGCCTTCCGGTCGGTGACCGGGAGCGCGCCGGCCACCGGGACGGCGTGAGCCCCCGGGCGGCGGCGGAGTCCGACGCCGAGCCGGACGCCGCCCTCGACGAGGTGGCCGAGGAGCTGTACGGCCTCGCCCCCGAGGAGTTCACCGCGGCCCGCGACCGGCGGGCCAAGGAGGCCCGAACTGCCGGGGACCGGGACCTCGCGACGAGCGTGCGCGCGCTGCGGCGGCCGTCGACGGCGGCGTGGGCCGTCAACCAGCTGGTGCGCCGCCACCCCGACGTCGTCGACCAGCTCGGCGCCCTGGGTTCGCGGCTGCGCGAGGCGCAGCTCTCGCTGGCCGGCGCGGAGCTGCGGGCGCTGACCACCGAGCAGCAGAAGGTGACGGCGACGGTCCGCGCGCTCGCCGAGCAGGACGCCGCCGCGGACGGCGCGCCGCTGAGCTCCTCCGTCGGGGACCAGGTCGTCCAGACGCTGCGCGCGGCCCTCGCCGACGAGGACGCCGCCACCGCGGTCCGCTCCGGCCGGCTGACGACGCACCTGGAGCACACGGGGTTCGGGCCGGTGGACCTCGACGGGGCCGTGGCGGTCCCGCGCGTGCGCCGGCCGGCCCCCGCGTCGGCACCCGCCGCGGCGCCCGAACCCGACGAGGGACGCGCCGCGCGCGAGGCCGCGGAGCGCGAGCGCGAGGAGCAGCGGCAGGCGGCCCGGCGGGAGATCGACGCGGCCGGGCAGGCGGCGGCGGACGCCGCGGACGCCCTGCGGGACGCGGAGTCGCGGGCCGGGGACGCCGCGGGCGCGGAGGAGGAGGCGGCCGGCCGGGTCCGCGACCTCGAGCACCGGTTGCAGGAGGCGCGGCGCGAACGGGACGCGGCCGCCGCGGCCCAGCGCACCACGACGGCCGACCGGGACGCGGCCGCCCGCGCCGCGCGGGAGGCCGACGCGGCGCTCCAGCGCGCCCGGCACCGCCTCGACACGCTCTCGTGACGTGAGGACCCGGCCCCGTCGGGAGCGGGCCCGTCCGGGCGGCAGCCTTGTCTGGACCGGGGCGGGCGAGGACCATGGCGCGCGTGTCGCCCTCACCAGCGCTCCCCGCGGAGCCGTTCGCCGCGGCCCGGCGCGCCGCGGTGGCGCAGGCGGTGCGGGCCGGTGAGGACAGCCCGGGGCTGCAGCGGCTGGTGCGGACGGCCGCCCGCGTGCTGCACGTGCCGGTCGCGATGGTCTCCCTCATCGCCGCCGACCGGGAGATCATCCAGGCCTCGGTGGGGCTGCCCGAGCCGTGGGCCTCGCTGCGCCACACCCCGCTGAGCCACTCCCTGTGCGCGCAGGTCGTGCGCCTCGGCGGGCCGGTCATCCTCTTCGACGCGCGCTCCGACGAGACCTACCGCGAGCACGCGGCCGTGGTCGAGATGGGCGCCGGCGCCTACGCCGGGTACCCGCTGGAGCACCACGGGCACACCCTGGGCGCGTTCTGCGCGGCCGACTTCGGTCCCCGGCGCTGGTCCGGCGGCGACCTGCAGCTGCTCGAGGACTTCGCCGCCCTCGCCTCCGGTGAGCTCACCCTGCGCATCGGCCTGCAGGAGCTGCAGGAGTCCGGGCGGCAGCTGGAGGAGCGCCACGCCCGGCTGCTCGCGCAGTCCTCCCGCGACGTCCTCACCGGGGTCGCCAACCGCCGCCGCTTCGACGAGCGCCTGGGCGAGGAGGTCGCCCGCCTCCAGCGCCACCCCGGCGACCTGGCCCTGGTGCTCGTGCGCGTCGACGGGCTGCGCGAGCTCGACGACCGCGCCGGGCGCCCGGCGAGGGACGCCGTCCTCGCCGAGGTCGCGGCCCGCACGCGCAGCGTCCTGCGCCGTCGCACGGACCTGATCGCCCGCCTCGGCGACGAGTTCGCCGTCCTCCTGCCCGGCGCCGGGGCCCGCGACGGCGAGGACATGGCCCGGCGGGTGCGCGACGTCGTGGCGCAGCGCCCCGTCGCGGGCGAGGCCGTCACCGTCAGCACCGGGACCGCGACCTACCTGCCGTCCCGGGGGGCCACGCAGTTCTACGCCGACGCCGACGCGGCCCTGCACGGGCCGCCCGCGCACGGGGACGACCCGCCGGCTCCCTCGGCGCCCTGACCGCGGGGCGGGATCACCCGAGGGCGGGGACGACCTCCTCGCGCAGCAGCCGCAGCGGGGTCAGGTCGAACGGGTGCCCCACCCCGAACACGAAGTGGGAGAAGCCGCGGTCGGTGAACTCCCGCAGCTGCCGCACGACGTCGTCGGGCGTCCCGATCAGCCAGCGGTCGCGCTGCTGCGCCAGGTCGGCGCCGTGGCCGGCCGCGGTCCGGGCCGCGTTCGCCTCCGCCTCCTCGCGGGTGGCGGCCACCGACACCGACGGGTGCACCGACAGCTCGATCTCACCGAAGTCGCGGCCCACCTCCTCGCAGCACCGCTCGAGCCGGGCCGCCCGCTCGGCGCACTTCTCCGCCGAACCCTGCGCGTTCCACCGGTCGGCGTGGCGCGCGGCGATCCGCAGCGTGCCGAGGCCCGAACCGCCGAGCGTGATCGGCGGGTGCGGCGACTGCAGGGGCTTGGGTTCGCACGGCGCGTCGTGCAGGCGGTAGTGCCGGCCCTCGAACGTCGTGCGCGGCCGGCTCCACAGCTGCCCGACGATCTGCAGGGCCTCCTCCAGCCGCTCGTAGCGCTCGGCCAGCGGGGGGAACGGCAGGCCGTAGGCGTCGAACTCCCGCTCGGCCCACGCCGCGCCGAGGGAGAACTCGAGCCGGCCGCCGCTGATGTGGTCGACGAGGGCCGCGCTCTTGGCGAGCGTCGCCGGATCGCGGTAGAGCACGCCGGCGACCAGGACCCCGATGCGCACGCGGCTGGTCAGCGTGGCCATCGCCGCCAGCGTGGTCAGGGTCTCGAAGGCGGCGCCGTCGTCGGCGCCGGAGAACGGCAGCAGGTGGTCGAAGGTCCACGCGGAGTCGAAGCCGAGCTCCTCCACGGCGAGCAGCGCCTCGCTGAACTCGCCCCAGCTGGTGCGCTGCGCCTGCAGCTGGATCCCCACGTGCAGGGGGCGTCCCCGGACGTCCACGTCGTCTCCCCTCGTCGGCGGTGTGCGCCCGACGATAGGGGCTGGCGGGTCCGGACGCTCCCCCTCTCGGGGACGCCCGGAACTCCGGGGGCCCGGCCCCCGGGCCCGCGCGGGAGGTGTTCCCGCACGGACCCGGGAGAGGACGTCAGCGGGCGAGGAACGCCAGCAGGACGCGGTTGAACTCCTCGGCGTGGCTCACGTTGAAGCCGTGCGGGCCACCGGCCACGACGTGCAGCTCGCTGCCCGCGACCGCCGCGTGGGTGCGCGCGCCGGAACCCTCGAGGGGGACGATCGCGTCGCTGTCACCGTGGATGACCAGCGTGGGGACGTCGACCTTCGTCAGGTCGTCGCGGAAGTCGGTGGTGGCGAACGCCTCCATGGCCCCGAGCGCGGCCTTCTTGTCGGCCTGACCCGAGAGCGCGAGCGCCGCCTGCCGCTGCGCCTCGGTCACCACGAGGGTTCCGTCGACGGAGAAGAACTGCGTGACGAAGCCCTCGTAGAAGGCGTCCTCGTCGGCCGTCAGGCCCGCGGCCATCTCCGCCGCGGCCTCCTTCGTCAGCGGACCGTCGGGGTTGTCGTCGCCCTTCATGAGGTACGGCGGCACCGCGCCGGCGAACACGACGCTGTGCAGGCGCTGGTGGCCGTGCTTGCCGACGTAGCGGGCCACCTCGCCACCACCCATGGAGAACCCGACGAGGGTGACGTCGGTCAGGTCGAGCTCCTCGAGGAGCGCGTGCAGGTCCTCGGTGAAGGTGTCGTAGTCGTAGCCGCTGCGCGTCTTGTCGCTGTCCCCGAACCCGCGGCGGTCGTAGGTGACGACGCGGTAGCCGGCCGCCTGCAGGGCGGGGACCTGCTCCGACCACGAGGCGCCGGACAGCGGCCAGCCGTGGATGAGGACGACCGGGCGGCCCGTGCCGCCGGTGTCGTCGACGTGCAGCTTCGTGTTCTTGAACAACCCGTGGTGGGCGGTGACCTCGGTCATCGGTGCTCCCTCAGCTCCTGGCGGGGCGGTGTCCCCGCCGGCCCAGCCGCGCCGCGGGGGCGGCACGTGACTGAACCTTCAAAGATCCTAGGGGCATGCGGGACGGGGCAGTTCGCCCCGGCATCGATGTCACGCTCCGCAGCTGGACGGTCTGGGAACTCCCCGTGAACCGGCGGGAACCACCACCGCAGCGGCCCCCTCGGGTGGATGCTCGGGCGACGCCTCCGCTCCCCCGGAGGAACCCCCACCCCGACGACGGAGGTGCCCGGTGCGGGCTGCCTGGTACGACGCGCAAGGGCCCGCGGCCGAGGTCCTGCAGGTCGGCGAGCTGCCCGACCCGGAACCCGGCCCGGGGGAGGTGGCCGTGCGGCTGCGCCTGTCGGGCGTGAACCCGGGCGACACCAAGAAGCGCCTCGGGTGGCTGGGCTCCTCGATGGCGTTCCCCCGCGTCGTCCCGCACAGCGACGGCGCCGGAGTCGTCGCCGCCGTCGGCGAGGGCGTCGACCCGGCCCGCGTCGGACGGCGCGCGTGGGTGTTCGGCGCGCAGTCCTACCGGCCCTCGGGGACCGCGGCGCAGCTGACCGTCGTCCCGTCCGTGCAGGCCGTCGACCTGCCGGACGACGTGCCCGACGAGGTCGGGGCGTGCCTCGGCATCCCCGGGACCACCGCGCACCGCACCGTCTTCGCCGACGGCCCCGTGGCCGGCCGGACCGTCCTGGTGCACGGCGTCCTGGGTGCCGTGGGTTCCCTCGCGGCCCAGCTCGCGGCCCGCGGCGGGGCGCGCGTCGTCGGCACCGTCCGGCGCGCCGCGGACCTCGAGCGGGTCGCGGCGTCCCCGCTGTCGTCCGTCCTCGCCGCGGCCGTCGCGCTCGACGGCGCCGACGTGGCGCGGGAGGTGCTCGCACACGCCGACGGGCGCGTCGACCGGATCGTCGAGGTCGCGTTCTCGGAGAACATCGACCTCGACACGGCCGTCATCGGCCCCGACGGGACCATCGCGGCCTACGGCACGCGGCGCGACCGCCCGGAGCTGCCGTTCTGGCCGCTGCTGTTCGCCAACGTCACCGTGCGGCTGTTCGGCAGCGACGACTTCCCGCCCGCGGCGAAGACCGAGGCCGCCGCGGAGCTCACGGCGGCCGCGCACGAGGGCCGCCTGTGGATCCCGGTCGGCGACCCGGTGCCCCTGGAGCAGGTCGCGCAGGCGCACGACCGCGTCGACGCGGGCTCGCGCGACCGGGTGGTGGTGGCCCTGCCCGACTGAGCGGGCGGCGCCTCAGGCGGGGGCGATCCGGCGCCGGAGGTCGAACGCCGGCAGCGTCCAGCCCACGAGCGGGCCGATGAGGACCGCGAAGGCGACCGTGCCGGGCCCGACGTTGCCGCCGAGCACCCAGCCGACGGCGAGCACCGAGACCTCCACGGCCGTGCGGACCTGCCACACGGGCCGCCCGGTCCGGGCGCGCAGGCCGGTCATGAGGCCGTCGCGCGGGCCCGGGCCGTAGTGCGCCCCGATGTAGAGGCCGCTGGCCACGGCGAGCAGCAGCAGCCCGGCCGCGAACAGCGGGATCCGCAGCCACAGCTCCCCGGGCGCGGGCAGCACGGCGACGGTGGCCTGCAGCACGGTGCCCACGACGAGGATGTTCAGGACGGTGCCGGCACCGGGCCGCTGGCGCAGCGGGATCCACAGCAGGAGCACCAGCAGGCCGACGACGTTGGTGACCCAGCCGACGCCCACGCCGGTCTGGCGGGAGAGCCCCTGCGCGAAGACGGTCCACGGGTCGACGCCGATGGCGGCCTGGACCATCGCGCCGTCGGCGATGCCGAACAGGGCCAGGCCGACGAGGAGCCGCGGCACCCGGACGCGGTGCGGGGCGGTCAGTGGACTGCTCACACCCGCCATTGGACCGGTCCGAGGCCTGTTCGGCCAGTGCCAATCCGGCTACGGTGGCCCGGTGCAGACGATCAGCGCCCGGGCTCTCGCGTCGCTGCTCGGCGCCTGGCGCGACCGGTCCCCGGCCTACGCCGCCCTCGCGGACCGGGTGCGGCTGCTCGTGCTGGACGGCCGCCTCGCGGTGGGCACCCGGCTCGCGGCCGAGCGCGACCTCGCCGTCGCCCTGGGGGTCAGCCGGGCCACCGTGAGCGCGGCCTACGCCTCGCTGCGCGAGACGGGCCACGTCACGAGCGTGCGGGGCTCCGGCAGCGTGGTCCGGCCGCTCGACCGGCCGGCGTCGGCGAACGAGCGCCGGCCGCACCCGGACGGCGACGTCCTGGACATCACCAACGCCGCCCTGCCCGCCGTGGACGGCCTGCAGGCCGCCGTCGAGCGCGCCGTGACGCGGCTGCCGCAGCACACGGGCGGGCACGGCTACGAGATGCAGGGCGTGCCGGAGCTCCGGGCCGCCGTGGCGGCCCGCTACAGCGACCGCGGCCTGCCGACCCGGCCCGACGAGGTGCTCGTGACGATCGGCGCCCAGCACGCCATCGCCCTGCTGGCGCGGACGTTCCTCACCCCCGGCGACCGCGTGCTCGTGGAGACCCCGACGTACCCGAGGGCCGTGCAGGCGTTCACCGGCGCGGGCGGTCGCCCGGTGCAGGTGCCCGTCGGGCGCGAGGGGTGGGACGACGACGCCCTGCGCGACGCCTTCGCCCGCGCCCGGCCCCGCCTGGCCTACCTCGTGCCGGACTTCCACAACCCGACGGGCGCGACGATGCCCGCGCACCAGCGGCGCACCGTCAACGACCTCGCCGCGCGGCACGGGACGCGGGTCGTCGTCGACGAGACGATGGCCGACCTCGGGTTCGGCGACCGGGCGGCCCCGTGGGTGCCGTTCCCCGGTGACGTCGTGCACGTCGGGTCGCTCGCGAAGTCGGTGTGGGGCGGGCTGCGCATCGGCTGGATCCGCGCCGACGCCGCCACCGTCCGCGAGGTCCTGAACCGGCGCTCCCCCACCGACCTCGGGACGCCGGTGCTCGACCAGCTCGTCGGCGCGGAGGTCCTCCCCAGCCTCGACGAGCTGACCACCCGCCGCCGCGGCAGCCTGCGCGCCGCGCACGACGCCCTGCACGCCGCGCTCGCGGAGCGCCTACCGAGCTGGGAGGCGCCCCGCGTCGAGGGGGGTTTCAGCACCTGGGTGAACCTGGGCGAACCCGTGAGCAGCTCCCTCGTGCTCGCCGCCCGGGCGCGGGGGCTGCTGCTCAGCGCCGGGCCGCGGTTCGGCGTCGACGGCGCCTTCGAACGTCACCTGCGCGTGTGCTTCACCCTGCCGCCCAGGCAGATGCACCGCGTCGTCGACGTCCTCGCCGCCGCGTGGGACGATGTCGCGCGCCTGCCCCGCCTGCAGCCCGGGCCGATCGCCCTGGTCTGAGGTTCCTCAGCTCGTCGCCGTGGATCAGCTCGTCGCGGGCACGACGTGCGCCTGCGGGTCGTGGGCGTGGGCCCCGACCTCCAGGACGACGTCTGCGGCGGTCGGGGGTTCCAGCGCCGTGGTCCGCGGGTTCCACGCACCGAGGGCCGCGAGGGTGACGGGGACCGCGACCTCGGCCGTGGTCCCCGCGGCGACCTCGACGGCCGCGAAACCCACCAGCAGGGTCTCGCCGTCCCGCAGGCCGTCGGTGCGCCGGCCGTAGACCTGGACGACGTGGTGACCGTCGCGGGCGCCGGTGTTCGTCACCGAGGCCCGCACGACGGGGACACCGCCGGCTTCCTGCACCTCCACGCCGTCGAGGCGGAACGTCGTGTAGGACAGGCCGAAACCGTGCGGGTAGGCCGCGGGGACTCCGAGGCGGTCGAGCAGCCGCTGGCCGTGCCAGCGGTCGTAGGTGATCGCTCGCGCGTCCTTGTCGAAGGCCGGCAGGTGGTCCTCGCTCGTGGGGATGGAGTACGGCAGCCGGCCGCTGGGGTTCTGCGCCCCGGTCAGGACGTCGGCCAGCGCGTGGCCGCCCTCCATCCCGGCGTACCACATCATCAGCACGGCGGGGACGTCGTGGCGCCACGCCTCGCACACCACGGCACCGGCCGCGACGACGCTGACGACCGTGCGGGGGTTGGCGGCCGCGACGGCGTGGATCAGCTCCTCGTCCGACGGGCGCAGGCGCAGCGACGTGCGGTCACCGCCCATGCCGTCGGTCATGACCGTGCCGCCCAGGTCCGGTGCGCTCACTCCCTCGGCGACCGGGGGGTACAGGGCCGTGAGGGTGGGGTCCGACATGGTGTCGCCGCCGATGTACTCGCCCTCGTCCGTCTCGTCGAAGCCGACGACGAGCAGGGCGACGTCGGCGTTCCGGGCCGCCTCCGCGGCGGCCGCCGGGTCGTCGGACTCGACCAGGGTGATCTCGGCGTCGGGGAACGCGGCGCGGATCCCGTCGACCGGGCTCACGTGGCTCGGGGCGTGGACCAGGGACGAACCGCGGTCACCGGTGCCGGCGTGCACGGCGAGCCGGCCGACGACCGCGATGCGCTGCACGGCAGCGGGGTCGAGCGGCAGGACGGGAGCGTCGCCCACCGCGTCGTTCTTCAGCAGCACCATGGCGCGCGCGCCGACCTCGCGCGCCAGGGCCCGGTGCTCGTCGCTCGCCATGACCTCCGCGCCCGGTTCCGCCGCCTCGCGGGCGGCGTAGGAGCGCAGCTGCGCGGCCAGCAGGTGCAGCCCCGCGCGCTCGACGGCCGCCCAGGACGTCTCCCCCGCCTCGAGCTGGGCGGGCAGGTGCTCGGCCCGCTGCTGGCGCAGGGGTTCCTCGAGGTCGAGGCCGGCGTTCAGGGACGCGGCCGCGTCGCGCAGGCCCCAGATGAAGTCGCTGACCGTGATGCCCTCGAAACCCCACTGCTCGCGCAGCACGCCGGTAAGGAGTTCGGGGTTCTGCCCGACCCACTCGCCGTTCACGGAGTTGTACGCGGACATGATCGCCGCGACGCCCTCGTCGACGGTCCGCTTGAAGTGCGGCAGGTAGACCTCGTGCAGCGTCGCGTCGTCGACGGTGACGTCGACGTGGAAGCGGGCGTTCTCCATGGAGTTCAGCGCGTAGTGCTTGGCGCAGGCCATCACGTAGCGCTGCGTGCCGCGGGTCAGCGCCGCCCCGAACTCCCCCAGGTGGTGGGGTTCGTCGCCGTAGGTCTCCTGGACCCGGCCCCACGCGGGGTGGCGGGGGAGGTTGATGCAGACGCCGCCGAAGAAGTTCCCGCCCTGGGCGCGCACCTCGCGGCCGATCGCCTCCCCGACCCGCTCCTCCAGCGCCGTGTCCCACGTCGCGCCGCGGGCCATGGAGACGGGGAAGGCCGTGCCCGCGCCCGACACGCAGCCGCGGGGGCCGTCGACGAAGCGGGTGCCGGGAACTCCGAGCCGGGCGACCTCGCCGTGGACGTAGGGGTGGGCGTTGTAGCGCTGCATCATCTCGGCCATCCCCGCCCAGAAGGGGGTGTCGCCGTCGAGCAGCCAGAGCCGCTCCTCGGGGGTGAGCTGGTCGTAGAGCGCCCGGGCCTGCTCGGCGGGAGCGGCTCCGGCGCGGACCGCCGCGACCGCCGTGTCGAAGGCGCTGACTCCGTCGTGCATCGGTCCACCCCGTCGTCGAGTCCTACTGAGCACCTGCTCAGCAAGTGGCGCGACGATAGCCCGGGGCACCGCGCGCATCAACCCGACGACCGCTGGCGGACTGGTAGGAAGAACCCGTGCCGCCTCCCCCACCGCGCTCCCGGGTGCGCCTGCCGGCGGCCGAGCGCCGGCAGCAGGTGCTCACCGCCGCGACCGCCCTCATCTCCGAGCGCGGGTACTGGGGCCTGTCCCTGCAGGACGTCGCCGACGCCTGCGGGATCACCATGCCCGGTCTGCTGCACCACTTCGGCTCCAAGGACAACCTCCTCATCGCGGTGCTCGAGCACCGCGACCGCCTCGACGTGGACGCGCTGGCCGACCGCCTCGGCCTCGGGGGGGACCTGTTCGAGCTGCTGGAGCGCGGCGAGCCCGGCGTGGGCCTCGTGCCGTTCGTCGACGCGATCGTGGACCGGAACGCGACTCAGCGGGAGATCGTGCGGCTGTACTCCGTCCTGCAGGCGGAGTCCCTGGTGCCGGACCACCCCGCGCACGCGTTCTTCACCGCGCGCCAGGAGACGGTCCTGCGGATCTTCGCCCGTCTCGCGCCGGCCGCCGCGGGGGAACCCGGCGACGTGGCCCGGCACGTCCTCGCCCTGCTCGACGGCCTCCAGCTGCAGTGGTTGCGCGACCCGGGCGTCGACCTCGTCGGGGCGTGGCGGACGGCGTCGGGTGCGGTCGCGGGTCTCCGGCCGACCGCTCGGACGCGCCGGCCGCCTCGACCGGACGGCGGGTGACCGATCAGTGGTGCCCGGTGCGGCCGAGGGTCTCCACGGGGCCCGCGCCCGGTCGGGTCCACTGCGGCGCGGGACGGCCGGTCGGGCCCCACGTCGGGTTCCCGTCCGCGTCGGCGCGCCAGTACCAGCACGGGCCGCGGCCCTCGGGCCAGCCGTCCGGGACGTCCTGCCACGCCTCGCCGCGACCGCGGACCGTCATGTCCAGCAGGGCGAACGACGAGCTCGCCGCCTCGGTGCCCCGGCCCGTCGTGGAGTAGGTCAGGAACACGCGGTCCCCCTCGCGCAGGAAGCAGCTGACGTAGCCCATGTCCCCGCCGACGGGCGGGGCCGCGTCGCGCACCGAGTACCAGGGCTGGTGGTAGCCCATGAACGCGAGGAAGGGGGCCACCTCGTCCCAGGGGCCCGTGGTGAGGATCGCGAAGGACACGCCGCGCGCCTCGAGGTAGACGGCGTCCCTCAGGTGCCAGGCCGTCACGGTGCACCCCTCGCACTGGCCCTGGTGGGGCGCGCCGTCGTGCCACATGTGCTGGTAGACGAGCAGTTCCTCGCGGCCCTCGAACAGGCTGAGGAACGGGACGGGGCCGTCGGGCCCGACGACCGGGGTGTTCGCGTCGACCTCCACCACCGGCAGGCGGCGGCGGGCCGCGGCGATGGCGTCACCCTCGCGGGTGTGGGCCTTCTCCCGAACCAGCAGCTCGTCGCGGGCCGCCTGCCAGGTGGCCTGGTCGACGGCGGGTGGGCGGGCCGCGGGGGCGGTGCTCGGACGGTCGGGCGTGGTGGTCACGGGTCCTCCGGAGTCCTCGGGTCGCAGCGGCGACGTGCGCACGGTCAGCGGCTGAGACCCTTCCCGGCCCCGGAACTCATCGGCGGACGTCGCGGCCCACGAGGACGCGCCACCGGTCGTGCCGGGCCGCGCCGGGCTACCGTCGGTGGGTGAGCGACGAGTCGGCGTACCGCAGCCGCCTGACCCTGCGGTGGGGCCCGTCCACCGGTCCCTCTCACCCCCGTCCCGGCGACGTCACCGACGCCGAGGACCCCCGGCTGGCCGCGCTCCGGGACGCCGTCGCCGCACCCGTCGTCACGTCGATGCTGACGGCGGAGGAGCTGGAGGAGCTCACCGTGCACTGGGGCGTCGACGGGGACGAGGGCGACGTGTGGGTGCGGGTCGTGGCCGTCGGTGAGGTGTTCCAGGACTGGCTGACGTCACCGGTCTGGCGACGCGGCGAGGCGGGGGCGCAACCGCTCGACGCCGCGGAGTGCGCGGCGCGCCTGGCCGACCACCTGCAGGACTGGATCGCCGAGAGCCGGTTCGGCTGGGGCCAGCGGCGGATCAGCACGCACGTGCTCCCGGCTCCTGAACCGGGGAGCTGACAGTTCTGCTGTCCGCAAGCCCCTGCAGCGGCCCGGCCACCCCCTTCGCAGACCTCGCGTGCAGCAGAACTGTCAGCCCGACCCTGCTTCCCGCCTCAGCTGCCGAAGACCCCGTGGGTGACGGCGGTGGGGGCGTCGTAGTCCCCGTCGCCGAGCTCCTGCAGGGCGTCCAGGACCTCCTGCGGGGCGCCGGACTCCTTCGCATGGTCCACGAGCGCCTGCTTGCTCGCCGGGTACTCCACCCCGGACAGGTGCTTCTGGATGTCGATGGGGCTGACCTTCTCCGCCACGGGGACTCCTCTCGTCGCGGCGCCGCGCGGCACCGTCGGGGGCGGGGTACCCGCGCGGTGGCGCGTCATGCGCGGGCGAAGCGGGCGGCGAGCTCGCGGACCGCCCGGCGCAGCGGCTCGGGTTCGACCTCCGAGACGTCCGCGTCGAAGGTCGCGAGGATCCCCGCGATCCCCGCCCACGACCAGGCGCCGACGGTGAACCGGCACCGCCCGGGCCCGGCGTCCTCGACGACGGAACCCCCGGGCGCCCAGCGGGCGACCAGGTCGACGGGCAGGGCCATCACGACCGTGCCGAGGCACTGCCACGCGGCGGGGGTGTCGCCGCGGTCGGCGCGGGAGCGCACCACCTCCGCGGCGCTGCCGCCGGGCAGCTCGCGCCGCGTGAACGGGGTTCCGGTGGGGCCTCCCGCGCGCAGGCGGTCGACGCGGTGCACGACCCACCCGTGCGCGTCGAGGTCGTAGGCGACGAGGTACCAGCGCCCGGCCCAGACGACGAGGTCGTGGGGTTCGACGCGGTGACCCGGACCCGGCGGCGGCCGCGTCCCGTCCGCGGCGCGGACCTCGAAGCGCAGCACGTGCGCGCGGCTGACCGCGTCGCCCACCGCCGTGAGGACCTCCGGGTCCAGCGGGGGCGCCGCGAACGTCCAGGCGTTGGGGACGGTCGTCACGCGGACGGCGTCGACGCGGGCGCGCAGGTGCGCGGGCATCACCTGGCGCAGGGTCGCGAGCGCCCGCGGGGCGGCGTCCCCGAGCCCGGCGACGGGGACGGGCGCGGTCTGCAGGGCGAGCGCGACGGCCACGGCCTGCTCGTCGTCGAACACGAGCGGCGGCAGCGTGCCCCCCGTCCCCAGCCGGTAGGTGCCCGCCGGGCCCCGGCTCGCGGAGACGGGGTAGCCGAGCCCGCGCAGCGCCTCGACGTCGCGCCGCAGCGTCCGCGTGCTGACGCCGAGGCGGGCGGCGAGCTGCGGGCCCGACCAGGTCCGCCGGCCCTGCAGCAGCGACAGCAGGGTCAGCGTGCGCGTCGACGTCGCGGCCATGCCGTCATCCTCGCCGCGGTGGCGGACACCCGGTGTCCGCGACCGGTGCGAACGTCGGGGAACGCACCCACCGACCCCGGGAGGAACCCGTGCTCGACCGCTCCGGTTCACGCATCGACCACCTCAACGTCGCCGTTCCCGACCTCGCCGCCGCGGTGGCCTTCTACGAACCCGTCCTGGGCTCCATCGGCATCGAGCTGATGCTGCGGATCCCCGAGGAGACCGAACCCCCGCGGGCGGCGATGGCGGGTTTCGGCCGGCCCCGCGTCAAGCCGTTCTTCTGGCTCGTCGACCACGGCACCGTCGGCACGGACATGCACCTCGCCTTCACGGTCGAGGACCGCGCGGCCGTGCACACGTTCTACGACGCCGCCCTCGCCGCGGGGGCCACCAGCCGGAACGCACCGGCCGTGTGGCCGGAGTACCACGACGACTACTACGGAGGATTCGTCGACGACCCGCACGGCATCAACCTCGAGGCCGTGTGCCACCTGCCGCCGGACGCGTGACGCACGCGAAGGCCGCTCGTCAGGACGCCGGTGCGTCCGTGGCCCTCGACATCCCCGGCGCCTTCTTCGCCGGCGCGCCGGGCACGACGGACGTCGGCGCGGCGGTCGGCTGCGTCTTCCCGGCCGAGCGCGCCGCGCCGGCCGACGGTGCCTCGCCGGCGGACTGGGCCTTCCCGGGCGGCTTCGGCTGGTCCGCCGGGGCGGCCTTCCCCGTCGGGGCCGCCTTCTCGGTGGGCTTCGCCTTCTCCGTCGGGGCCGGCTTCTCGGTGGGCTTCGCCTTCTCCGTCGGGGCCGGCTTCTCGGTGGGCTTCGCCTTCTCCGTCGGGGCCGGTTTCTCCGTGGGTTTGGCCTTCTCCGTCGGGGCCGCCTTCTCCGTGGGCTTGGCCTTCTCCGTCGGGGCCGGCTTCGCCTTCTGGGGGGGTTCAGCCTTCTCCGTCGGCTCGGCCTTCTCCGTCGGCTCGGCCTTCTCCGTCGGCTCGGCCTTCGCCGGGTGCTCCGCGGCGGTGGTCGTCGGGACCACCCCGGGCAGCTCCGACGCCGGGGCGCTCGCGCCGGCCGGGGTCGGGGATCCGGTCGCCGTCGCGTCGAAGACCGGGTCCAAGGCAGCGGCGGCCGGACCGGACGCGAGGGCCGCTGCGGGCGTCGCGGTCCGCGGGGTGCCGCTGCGCGGGGGGACGGCCGAGGCCGACGCGAGGTCGTGGACGGTGGGGTCCTGGGACGCGGGGCGCTCGACGGCCACGGACGCGGACACGTCCGGGCGCACGTCCGCGACGGCCTGCGTCGTGGTCACCCCGGCGCCGACGCCGACGCCCGCGGCGAGCAGGACGGTCGCGACGTGACCACCGGCCGTCTGCGCGACGCCCGTGGCGGTCGACAGGGCCTGCGCGGGCACGGAGCCGACCCAGGGCAGGGCGGCCAGCAGGGTGGCCGGGCCGGCGATGACGCGCAGCCGGCCGATGCCGACCCCGAGGAAGGCGCGGACCACCTCGGGGTCGAACTGCGCCCCGGCGCAGCGGGTGATCTCGGTGCGCGCCTGCTCGGCCGACATCGGCTTCTTGTAGGAGCGCGCGGTGGTGATGACGTCGTAGGTGTCGGCGACGGCGATGACGCGCGCCGCCAGCGACAGGTCCGCGCCGGCGAGGCCGCGCGGGTAACCACCGCCGTCCCAGCGCTCGTGGTGCTGCTCGACCCCGTCGAGCCACTCCCCGAGCCACGGGCGCAAGGGCTCGACCAGCCGGCCGCCGTGCTCGGGGTGCTCCTGCAGGCTCGCCCACTCCTCCTGCGACGGGCGGCCCTTCTTGTTGATGACCTCCGCCGCGACGTGGACCTTGCCCACGTCGTGCAGCAGGGCGACCCAGCTCAGGCGGTCCACGTCCTCGCGGGGCAGCCCCAGCTCCCGGCCGATGAGGGCCGCGTAGGCCTGGACGCGCTCGCCGTGCGCGCGGGTCTGCGCGTCGTGCGCGGCGAGGTTGCTGACCAGGGCGAGCAGCCACTGCGCCGACGCCCCGCCCGCGGCCCCGGGAGCGTCGAGGGCGGCCGGGGACCAGGTGCGGCGGGCCACGTCGAAGCGGCTGGGGACGCGGTCGGGCAGGGCCAGGCTGAGCCGCAGCATCGCGGACAGCGGCACGAGCCGGCGCAGCCACCGCGAGCACAGGACCAGCACGACGGAGGAGGCCCCGACCACGACCAGCAGCCACACGCCCACCGGGACGCCGAGGCGCTCGGCCGGCAGCCAGCGGGAGGCGGCGGCACCGACGGCGAGCGCGAAGAGCAGCGGCCCGAAGGAGGCCGTCGCCCGCACCAGCGCGGCCAGCACGGGCCGGGGACGCCAGGTGCCGCGGGCCGCTTCGCCGTAGTTCTGCGTGGGTCCGGAGGTCACCACCCCGGGATCGGTTGCCCCGGCGAGGCGGTTGAGCGCCCCACCCCTCGGTTCACCCGGTTGCGGGCCGGGTGCCGCCCGGGCGGTCGCGCAGGGCCGCGAGGGTGAGCAGCGCCCGCTCGTCGACGGGGGCGCCCGCCGCGGCCAGGCCGGCGATCTCCTCGGGGTCCAGCCCCGCCGCCCAGCAGGCGATGACGGCGCCGTCGCTCACCGCGGGGCTGCGGAAGGCGGCCACGAGGCGCGCGTCCAGGCCGAAGGCCCCGACGGTCGCGATCGCGTCGACCACCGCGATCAGCTCGTCCAGGTGCAGCCCGTGGCGCTCGAGGAGCCCCTCGGTCCGGTCCGCGAAGACGCTCTCCGTCCAGCTCAGCGCCACCCGCAGGGTCACGGAGTCGCCGCCCCGGCGCAGCAGCCGGACGGCGTCGCGCAGGTCGGGCGAGGACAGGTCCGGGTTCTCGGGGTCCCCGCCCAGCCGCAGGTCGGCGCGCACCCGCCGAGCCTGGCAGCGCCGGGCCGCGGCGGCGCGGTCAGAGCCCCAGCGCGAGCGCCGGGGCGGCCACGACGACCGCGCCCGCGGCCCCGAAGAGCAGGCCCGCGCGGGGCGAGCGCAGCCGCGGCGCGCCGCGCAGGGGTTCCTCGACGAAGCGCATGGTCAGCAGGGCGGGCACCGCGGCCAGCAGCTCCGCACCGAGCAGCACCGGCCAGGACGTGACCCCCGAGCGCTCGAAGGCCACCACGAGCGGCACGTGCCAGAGGTACCAGGTGAAGGACAGGCGCCCCACGAACCGCACGGGCCGCAGGGACAGCAGCCGGGCGACGAGGGTGCGGGGGCCGCCGGCCAGGCCACCGGCGGCGATGACCGCGGCCGCCCCGGCGGTGGCCGCGGCGGCGGCCGCGAAGACGCCGACCGCGTTCCCCACCGGGACCAGCAGGAGCGCGACGACCCCGGCGCCCGCCAGGAGCCGCGCCAGGACGCGGCCGCCGGTGCGCTCGTCGAGGCGGCGCAGCGCCGGGCCCAGCAGGGCGACGAGCGCGCCCGCCCCGAGCTGCCACGCCCGCGCGGGGCTGGCGAAGTAGGAGGCCTGGAAGGCCGACGAGGACCACCAGAGGTAGAGGACCCCGGAGACCAAGGACAGGGTGACGATCGCGACGACGAGGGAGCGGCGCACGTCGCGCCCGCGGCGGGCGGCGAGGGCCGCGACGCCGAGCACGACCAGCGGCCACACCAGGTAGAACTGCTCCTCCACCGCGAGCGACCAGTAGTGCAGGACGGGGCTCTCGGCGACGGCCGGGGCCACGGTCGTGACGTCGAAGGTCAGGAACCAGAGGTTCGCGGCCTGCAGGGCGGCGGCGAGGACGTCGCGCGCCACGGCCCGCTGCTGCGCGGCGCCCGCCACGACGACCGTGACGAGCAGGACGACCAGCAGGACGGTGTAGGCGCTCGGCAGGATCCGCCGGGCCCGGCGGGCGTAGAACGCCGCCAGGGACACGGTGCCGGTGGCCTCGACCTCGCGGACGAGGAGGCCGGTGATGAGGTAGCCGGAGATGACGAAGAAGACGTCGACGCCGGTGAAGCCGCTGCCGAACGCGGGGACCCCCGCGGTGAACAGCAGGACCAGCACGATCGCGACGGCCCGCAGGCCCTCGACGTCCGGCCGGAACCCGCGGCCCCGCTCGGGCCCCGGCGGCCGCGCGTCCCCCGCCCGGCCCGGTGTGGTGCTCGTCGACGACATCGTCGGTCCTCCCCCGCCGGTCGCTCCGTCGCGCCCGGCGCGGCCGAGGCTAGGCAGAGCCCGTCGGGCGGGCGCGCGGGGGCCACCCGAACGGAGCAGCGCCCCGGCCAGGAGTGCGGTCCCCGGTCGATCGGGTGAGGCTGGGCCCGTGGACGTCCCCGCCCCCGCCCGCCCCGCGCCCACCCGGAGGTCCGGCGTCCCGCGCCTGGACCTGCGCTCGATCTTCCCGCCGCCGCCCGGACCGGGCCGGCCCGGTGACGCCGGCGTGTGCGACCCGCACGACGCGCTGTGGGCCGTGGCGGGTGAGCGCGCCGTCCTGCTCGGGAGCCCCGCCGCCGTCCTGCTGCAGGTGGCGCACCCGCTGGTCGCCGCCGGCGTGGCGCAGCACAGCGACTACCGCGCGGGTCCCGCCCACCGCCTGCTCGGCACGCTGCAGGCCGTCCTGACCATCGCCTTCGGCGACACCGAGCAGGGCCGCGCCGCCGCCCGCGCCGTCGGGCAGCAGCACGCCCGCGTGCGGGGCACGACCCCGGACGGGACGCCGTACCGCGCGAACGACCCGGAGCTGGCGCTGTGGGTGCACGCCACCCTCGTCGAGATGGCGCTGGCCGCGGTCGGCCGCTACGCCGGGCGGCCCGTGCCGGCGGCGCTGCGGGAGGCGTACTGGCAGCAGATGAAGCCCTTCGGCCGCCTGTTCGGGGTGAGCGACGCCGTGATGCCCGCGGGCTACGCCGAGTTCCGCGCCTACTACGAGGACGCGGTCGCCCGGCTGGAGGTGACGGACGCCGCCCGCGCCGTGGCCCGCGACGTCCTCGGGCTGCGCACCGCACCGCCCGTGCCCGGCGTGGCCGCCGTCGCGCGGGCCGTCACCGCGGACCTGCTCCCGCCGAGCGTGGCCGCCCAGTACGGCCTCCCCGCCACCCCCCGTCGGCGGGCCGGCGCGGCCCTCGTCCGGGTGGTGACGCGCGCGCTGCGGCCGCTGCTGCCGGCCCGCGCGGCCCGGTGGCCGCACGCTGCGGTGGCCCTGCGTCGCACTGCGACACGCGGCTGAGCCGGTCGGGTCACGGGCCGTCCAGCCTCCTCGGTCCGCCCCGGCGGTCACCTAGGGTCGGCCGCGGACGGTGACCGACGTGGTCCGCCGCCGAGCGGAGGAACCCCATGCGCAGTGCACGCCGGCTCACCCTGGCCGCGGTCTCGGCCGCGGCCCTCCTCGGCGGCGGCGCCCTCGGCGTGGGGGCGGCCTCCGCCGCGACGCCCGCGCCCTTCCCGGCGATCACGCCGAAGATCGGCACGCCGTTCCCGTACATCGGCATCGTCCAGGCCGCCGGCGTGGACCGCTACGCCACGGCCGCCGTCATCTCGCAGGGGTCCTTCGCGCCCTCGGCCGGGTCCTCGGTCTTCGTCGCGAGCGGCGAGTCCGCCGCCGACGCCCTGACGGCCGGTCCCGCCGCCGCGTCCCTCGACGCACCGCTGCTGCTCACCCCGGCCGCGAGCCTGGCGCCCGCCGCCGCCGCGGAGCTCACGCGCCTGGCCCCCACGACCGTCTACGTCGTCGGGGGCGCCGGGCGCGTCTCGGAGCCCGTGCTGACCGCGATCCGCGCCGCGGCCCCGGGCGCGACCGTCGAGCGCATCGCGGGCGCCACCCGCTACGAGACCGCGGTCGCCGTGGCGCAGCGGTTCTTCCCGACGCCGACGGGCGTCGTCCTCACGCGTGGCGACACGTTCCCCGACGCGCTGTCCGGGGGCGCGGCCGCCGCCGCGGGAGGCGTCCCGCTGATGATCACCGACCCGGCGGCGCTGCCGGCCCCGGTCGCGGCGTGGCTGCAGGGCAAGACCTTCGACGCGGCGCTGGTCGTGGGCGGCACGGCGTCGGTCGGCGAGGGCGTCGCCGCGACCCTCACGTCCCACGTGAGCGACCCGACCGACGTGAGCCGCCTGGCCGGCGACGACCGCTACGGCACCGCGGCCGCGGTCGCGACGACCGTGTTCCCCGACGCCACCACGGCGCTCGTCGCGACCGGTGAGAACTTCCCCGATGCGCTCGCGGGGGTCCCGGCCGCCGCGGTGAACGAGGCCCCGATCCTGCTCGTCCGCTCGACGTGCACGCCGGTGCCGATCTACGACTACGTCGTGGACAGCCAGCTGAGCGCCGAGATCGTGCTGGGTGGCCTGTCGAGCGTCAGCGCCGAGGCGGTCGTCACCAACTGCTCCTGAGCCGGGACGCGGCGCCCGGCCGCGCGCGGGGGTCGGGGCGTCAGTCGGGGGCGACGACGCGGCTGCGCCGGGGCAGCGCCGGGGCCGGCACGAACGGGGCGCCGAACGGCTGCGCCACCGGTTCCGCGGGAGCCGGAGCGGGCGCGGGAGCCGGGG
>NZ_VWPY01000047.1 GCF_011839805.1 Kineococcus rubinsiae
CGCCGGCCCCGGGCGCCTCCCGCGCGTCGCGGCCGCTCTCGCGGGCCAGGGCGTCGGCGAAGACGCCCAGCGCCGCGTCGAGCTGCGCGACCTGCGCGGGGCTCGCACCCTTCTGCGGGGCGAACACGGCGGCGGCCCCGCGCGGGCCGAGCAGCGGGTTGTCGACGTCGGCCGCGAGCACCCAGCGCGCCGTCGTCAGCCGCGGGTCCAGGCCGCTTAGGTCCAGGCGGTCGAGGTCGGCCAGGGCCGCGCCGCCGTCGGGCAGGTCGCGCCCGTGCGCGTCGAGCAACCGGGCGCCGAGCGCCGCGAGCAGCCCCGCCCCGCCGTCGGTGGACGCGCTGCCCCCGACCGCCAGCACGAGGTCGCGGGCGCCGTCGTCCAGGGCCGCGCGCACGAGCTCACCCGTGCCGCGGGTGCTCGCCGTGAGGGGGGCGGGGACGCCGCCGGGCAGCCGGTCCAGGCCCGAGGCCTGCGCCATCTCCACGAGCGCGGTGGAGCCGTCGCGCGCCAGGACCGCGTCGACGGGCTCGCCGGTCGGCCCCGCGACCCGCACGTGCAGCGCCCGCCAGCCCGCGGCCAGGGCGGCGTCGACCGTGCCCTCGCCGCCGTCGGCCAGCGGCACGAGCGTCGTGACCAGGTCGTCCGGGGCGCCGCCGCGCGCCTGCTCGAAGCCGGAGCGCACCCCCTCGGCGACGCAGCGGGCCACCTCCGCGGCGCTCAGCGACCCCTTGAACTTGTCGGGGGCGACGACGACGTGGACGGGCAGCGTCAGCGGTGACGGGAAGCGCACCGGGCGAGCTTGGCAGAGGCGGCGCTGGCGCGGGTCCCGGGTGCGCTGCACGCTGGGCCGGTGAGCCCCTCCCGCCTGACCACCGGCGACGTCGGCGCCTGGCTGCTGAAGTCCGCGACGCTGCCGCCCGCGGCACCCGGCGGGTGGGAGCCCGGGACGACCCGGCGGCTGCACCGCTGCGTGCGCCCCACCTACCGGCTCTCCCTCATGGCCCCCGGCCAGCCGTGCCTGCTGTGGCTGAGCGGGCGCGCCGACCCCGGTGTGCAGGCCGTGGGGACGGTCGTGGCGGCGCCCCGCCTGGACGAGGAGGGCCGCGACAGCGTGGAGGTGGAGCTGCGCCGGCTGCGGCGCGGGGTGCCGCGGGCGGACCTCGTCGACGACCCGGCGTTCCGCGACGCGGAGGTGGTGCGGATGGCCGCCGGGAGCAACCCCTCCTACGTCACGCCCGCGCAGCTGGCGGCGGTCGTGGAGCTGCTGGGGGAGGAGGCGGGGGCGCTGGCCCCGCCGCGGGCGGCGCGGGCCGGGCGGGGACGGGCACGGAGCGGGTGACGAGAATCGAACTCGCGTAGCCAGTTTGGAAGACTGGGGCTCTACCATTGAGCTACACCCGCGGACGTCCCGGACCGGTTCCGACGGCGCCCGGGGGCACCACCGGGGCCGGGGCCCGAGGTCGTCGACCAGCCTACCGGGTTCCGGGCGGTAGCCTGCTCAGGTGCCCGCCGACCGGTGGGTGCGCGGGGTGTGGCGCAGCTTGGTAGCGCGTCCGCTTTGGGAGCGGAAGGCCCCCGGTTCGAATCCGGGTACCCCGACGGACACCGCCGGTGGACGCGCGTTCGAGCACGCGCGCCGCCGGTCTCACCGGGGCAGGCGCTCCCGGGGCGGCTAGCATCTCCCGGTCACCCCAGGGGTCCTCCCCTGCCCGCACGCCTGACCACGACCTCCGCCGCGGCGGAGAGACCCCAGGAGATCCCCGCTGTGAAGAGCGACGTCGAGACCCTCAACCCGACCCGGGTGAAGCTGACCGTCGAGGTCGGCTACGACGAGCTGAAGCCCAGCCTCGACGCGGCGTACAAGACCATCGGCGGCCAGGTGACCGTGCCGGGCTTCCGCAAGGGGAAGGTGCCGGCGCGGGTCATCGACCAGCGCTTCGGCCGCGCCGCGGTCCTGCAGGAAGCCGTCAACGACGCGCTGCCGAAGTTCTACCAGCAGGCCATCGAGGCCACGGACTACGTGCCGCTGGGCCAGCCGACCGTCGACGTCGACCAGGTCCCGGACCCCGCGACCGGCGGTGAGCTGAAGTTCTCCGTCGAGGTCGACGTCCGCCCGACGCTGGAGCTGCCCGACCTCTCCGAGCTGGCCGTCACCGTCGACGACCTCGCCGTCGCCGACGAGGACGTCGAGGCGCGCCTGACCTCGCTGCGCGAGCGCTTCGGCACCCTGACCGGCGTCGACCGCGCCGCCGCCGAGGGCGACTTCGTCTCGATCGACCTGCGCGCCGAGATCGGCGGCGAGGAGATCGAGACCGCCAAGGGCATCTCGTACCAGGTCGGCAACGGCAACATGATCATCGGCCTGGACGACGCCCTCACGGGCCTCTCGGCCGAGGCCACGACGACCTTCACGGCCCCCCTCGCCGGTGGCGACCGCGCCGGCCAGGACGCCGAGATCACCGTGACCGTGCAGTCGGTCAAGGAGCGCGTGCTGCCCGAGGCCGACGACGACTTCGCCCAGATGGCGAGCGAGTTCGACACCCTCGAGGAACTGCGCGCCGACCTCGTCTCGCAGGTCGAGCAGACCAAGAAGTTCGACCAGGGCCTGCAGGCGCGCGACCGCGTCCTGGAGAAGCTGCTCGAGGTCGTCGACGTCCCCGTGCCCGAGTCCCTCGTCGAGGCCGAGGTGCACCGCCACCTCGAGCAGGAGAACCGCCTCGAGGACGAGACGCACCGCGCCGAGGTCACCGAGAGCTCCCGCCAGGCGATCCGGAGCCAGCTCCTGCTGGACGCGCTCGCCGAGCGCGAGGAGGTCGGCGTGGCCCAGGAGGAGCTCGTCGAGTACCTCGTCGGCCAGGCGCAGCAGTACGGCATGGAGCCCAACCAGTTCGTGCAGATGATGGACGGCGCCGGCCAGGTCCCGGCCATGGTCTCCGAGGTCCGCCGCCGCAAGGCGCTGGCGATCGCCATGGAGAAGGCCACCGTGACCGACGCGTCCGGCAACGCCGTGGACCTGGAGGAGCTCGTGGGCTCGGACGAGGACGAGAGCGGGGAGACGGTCGTGGAGAGCACGGACGAGTCCGGCGAGACCGTCGACCCCACGGGCGACGACGCGCAGGAGGCGGCCGACGCCGCGGCGGCGCCCGCGGACGAGGCGCCGGCCACCGGCGACGACACCGCCGAGGGCGACAGCAAGGCCTGAGGACCCCTCTCGCGGTGGGCGCACGGGCAGCGCGGCCCGTGCGCCCACAGCGAAAAGGAACGGTCCGCCACGTGGGGCGTCGGTGCCCCGCGTTAGGGTCGATCGAGTTCGGCGGCCTCCCCGCCGGCCCCCGGTACACCCGGGGTGGTCGACCCCAGGAAGGGCCAGGAGACAGCGTGAGCGAGTTCATGAGCGCACCGGGACTGGTGACGCCGCCGCAGGCCCGCGGCCCGCAGCCGGGGATGGGCCTCGACGACAACGTCTACCAGCGGCTGCTGCAGCAGCGGATCATCTTCCTCGGCACCGAGGTGCGCGACGAGATGGCCAACGCCATCTGCGCGCAGATGCTGCTGTTGGCCGCCGAGGACCCCGAGAGCGACATCTACCTCTACATCAACTCGCCCGGCGGCTCGGTGTCCGCGGGCATGGCGATCTACGACACGATGCAGTACATCAAGCCCGACGTGGCGACGATCGCCACAGGGCTCGCGGCCTCGATGGGGCAGTTCCTGCTCTGCGCCGGGGCTCCGGGCAAGCGCTCGGCCCTGCCGCACGCCAAGATCATGATGCACCAGCCGCTGGGTGGCCTCGGCGGCTCCGCCAGCGACATCAAGATCCTGGCCGAGCAGATCATCCTCACGAAGAAGCAGATGGCCGAGCTCATCGCCCAGCACAGCGGGCGCGACTTCGAGACCATCACGCGCGACTCCGACCGCGACCGCTGGTTCACGGCCGAGCAGGCGCAGGAGTACGGCCTGATCGACCACGTCGTCGGGCGCTCCAGCGAGGTCACCGGTGGTGGTGGCACCGGTGCGTGACCCCTACCTGCCCTCGAACGGCCACCCGATGGAGGACCGCTACGCCATGGACGCCACGCCCCGCCCGTTCGGCGACCGCCCGCCGCTGCACGCCCCCTCGGCGCGCTACGTGCTCCCGCAGTTCGAGGAGCGCACGTCCTACGGGATGAAGCGCAGCGACCCGTACACGAAGCTCTTCGAGGACCGCATCATCTTCCTCGGCGTGCAGGTGGACGACGCCTCGGCGGACGACATCATCGCCCAGCTGATCGTGCTCGAGTCCCAGGACACCGACCGCGACATCATCATGTACATCAACTCGCCGGGCGGCTCCTTCACCGCCATGACGGCGATCTACGACACGATGCAGTACATCCGTCCGGACATCCAGACGTACTGCATGGGCCAGGCGGCCTCGGCCGCCGCGGTCCTGCTCGGGGCCGGCGCCAAGGGCAAGCGGTTCGCGCTGCCCAACTCGCGGATCCTCATCCACCAGCCGGCCATGTCCGGCGGGGACTACGGCCAGGCCTCCGACCTGGAGATCCAGGCCCAGGAGATCCTGCGCATGCGGGAGTGGCTCGAGGACACCCTCTCGAAGCACTCCAGCCGCAGCGTCGAGCAGGTGCGCGCCGACATCGAGCGCGACAAGTTCCTCTCCGCCGACGCGGCCGTCGAGTACGGCCTCATCGACGAGGTGCTGCAGACGCGCAAGGCGTCGCTCAGCGTCACCCCTCGGTAGCTTCAGCGTCACTCGCCCGGGTGTCTCCCGGGGGGCCGGTCTGGCACCGGACCCCCCGGGGGCGTCTAATGAGTCGGATCCCGGTCCCCGCGCCGGGTAGCGTGAACGGCAGGTGACGCACGGACGGGGGCCCTCGCGGCCCCGGTCCGCGCGTCGTGAGCACGAGGAGAGGAATCGTCGGTGGCACGCATCGGAGACGGTGGCGACCTGCTGAAGTGCTCCTTCTGCGGCAAGAGCCAGAAGCAGGTCAAGAAGTTGATCGCCGGTCCCGGCGTCTACATCTGTGACGAGTGCATCGACCTGTGCAACGAGATCATCGAGGAGGAGCTCGCCGAGGCCAACGACCTGGGCCTGGTGGAGCTGCCGAAGCCGAAGGAGATCTTCGACTTCCTCGACCAGTACGTCATCGGCCAGTCCTCGGCGAAGAAGTCCCTCGCCGTGGCCGTCTACAACCACTACAAGCGCATCCAGGTCGGCGAGCCCACCAAGGGCCGCGAGGACGCGGTGGAGATCTCCAAGTCCAACATCCTGCTGATCGGCCCCACGGGCTGCGGCAAGACGTACCTGGCTCAGACGCTGGCGAAGATGCTCAACGTCCCCTTCGCCATCGCCGACGCGACCGCCCTCACCGAGGCCGGCTACGTGGGCGAGGACGTCGAGAACATCCTGCTGAAGCTCATCCAGGCCGCTGACTACGACGTCAAGAAGGCCGAGACGGGCATCATCTACATCGACGAGGTCGACAAGATCGCCCGCAAGTCCGAGAACCCGTCGATCACGCGCGACGTCTCGGGCGAGGGCGTGCAGCAGGCGCTGCTGAAGATCCTCGAGGGCACGACGGCCAGCGTGCCGCCGCAGGGGGGCCGCAAGCACCCCCACCAGGAGTTCATCCAGATCGACACGACGAACGTGCTGTTCATCGTGGGCGGGGCCTTCGCCGGCCTCGACCGGATCATCGAGGCGCGCTCCGGCAAGCAGGGTCTCGGCTTCGGGGCCGCGCTGCGCTCCACCGCGGCCAAGCCGGCGATGACCTTCTCCGAGGTCATGCCCGAGGACCTCATGAAGTTCGGGCTCATCCCCGAGTTCATCGGCCGCCTGCCCGTCATCACCTCGGTCGAGAACCTCGACCAGGAGGCGCTCGTGCGGATCCTCACGGAGCCGCGCAACGCCCTCGCCAAGCAGTACCAGCGCATGTTCGAGCTGGACGGCGTGGAGCTGGAGTTCACCGACGACGCGCTGGAGGCGGTGGCCGACCAGGCCATCCTGCGCGGCACGGGGGCCCGCGGCCTGCGGGCGATCATCGAGGAGGTCCTCCTCCCGGTGATGTTCGACGTGCCGAGCCGCGACGACATCGCCCGCGTCGTCGTGACGCGCGAGGTCGTGCTGAAGAACGTGAACCCGACGCTGGTGCCCCGCGAGGCGCCCGTCCGCAAGACCCCGCGCGAGCGGCGCGACAAGTCCGCCTGAGCCGCACCCGCGACGACGAAGGGCCCGTCCCCCCGGGGGGACGGGCCCTTCGTCGTGCCGGGGCCGGTCAGGTCGGCTGCAGCAGCGCCTCGATGTCGATGGCGACCTTCAGCGTCGTGCCGAAGACGGTCACGCCGACGCCGATGGCCTGGTTCCAGTTCATCTTGAAGTCGTCGCGGTGCAGCTCCGCCGTGGCGGAGAAGGCCGCGCGCGTGCCGCCCCACGGGTCGGGGCCCGAGCCGTTGTAGGCCATCCGCAGCTGCACCGGCCGGGTCGTGCCCAGGAGGGTCAGGTCCCCGTCGAGCAGCCACACGCCGCCGTCTCCCCGGGTCAGCCCCGTCGAGGCGAAGCGGAGGCGGGGGTGCTGCTCGACGTCGAGGAAGTCGGCGGCGCGCAGGTGGTCGTCGCGCTGGCGGTTGCCCGTGTCGATCGACGTGGCGTCGATGTCGACCTCGACGTGGGACCGGCTCACGTCGTCGGGCACCGTGATGGCCCCGGCGAAGGACGTGAACCGGCCGTGGACCGCGGACAGCCCGAGGTGGTGGGCCGTGGCCGTGACCGAGGAGTGCGCCGCGTCGATCACCCAGATCCCCGGGGCGGGGGTGGGGGAGGCGCCGTGGCGCACCAGGCGCAGGTCACCGAGCGGCCACGACCCGGGCGGCACCACGACGGTGCTCGCCTTCGGGTCGTGCCCGGGCGCGGCCACCAGGAGGGTGGCCGGGCCCGGCGGCACGTCGGTGAGGGTCAGCGACCCGTCGCTCGCGCTGACGGCGCGGGCGACCTGGCGCCCCTCGGCGCTGAGCAGGGTCACGGAGGCGCCGGCGACGGGCCAGCCCTCGCGGGTCAGGACCCGCCCCGTGCCGGTGCCGCCCGTGGCGGCACCGGTGCGGGACGAGGACAGCCTGGCGTCCGGGGAGGAGGTCATGCGCGACGGCTCCCGAGCTCCAGCTGCGCCGCGGCGACGCTGTCCTCCTCGACGTCGACGCTGGTCGCGACCGGGGCGTAGCCCGACGCGGTGAGCGTGTAGTGCCCGCCCGCCAGGTCCTCGAAGGAGTAGGTGCCGTCCTCGGCGGTGACGGCCGCGGCGACGACGTCGCCCTCGGCGTCGACGAGGGTGACCGAGGCCTCGCGGACCCGGCGCCCGTCGCTGGCGGCGATGACGGTGCCGGTCAGGCGCCCGCCGCCGGTGAGCTGCAGGTCGCAGGTCAGGCTGCCCGCGTCGGGCACCTCGACGCTGCGGGCCAGCGGGCGGTGGGCGTCGCTCTGCGCGGTGAGGACGTAGGAGCCGCCCATCAGCTGGGCGAAGGCGTAGCCGCCGTTGCCGTCGCTGCGGGTGGAGCCGACGACCTCGCCCGTGATGTCCGTCAGCGTCACGAGGGCGCCGGGGACGGGGACCACCGCGTCGGAGACGGCGTCGCGGGTGGCGACCTGCCCCGTGACGGCGGCGCGGCCGGCCAGGACGACGTCCTGGCGCACCGGGGTGCTGCCGACGGGCACGAGGGTCGCGGACGGCTGGACGTGCGCGGCGGCGACGATCAGCAGGTAGGTCCCGCCGGTCGGCAGCGCCAGCACGTAGTCGCCGTCGTCCCCGCTGGTGGTGCGGGCGACTTGCTGACCGGTCTGGTCGGCGAGGGTCACCACGGCGCCGGTCAGCGCCCGGCCGTCGTGGCGGCGGACCGTGCCCGAGACCGTGAGGCCCGCGTCGGAGCGCGTCGAGGACGCGGCCGTGGCGGCGCCGCGGGGGGTGCCGTCGAGGGCCGCCCGGGCGGTGCCGTTGACGGTGCCGTTGGTGCCGCCGGTGGTCGTGCTGGCGACGGTCTCGCTGGTCCCGCCGGTGGTCGTGCCCCCGGTCGGCACGCCCGCGCTCACGTCGGCGGGCGCCGCGGTGACGGCGGCCTCGGCGGCTGCGGCACCCCCGGCGCCGCGCAGGGCGACCTCCTTGAAGAAGAAGGTGAACAGCAGCGCGACGAGCGCGAACGGGGCCGCGATGAGGAAGACCTCGGCGATCGAGGACCCGTAGGCGGACTGCACGATCGGGCGGACCTGGACGGGCAGGGCGTCGATGTCCGGGATGCCGGTGGTGGAGGCGCCCAGCGCGGAGGCCGGGATGCCGGCGGCCGTGAGGCCCGTCTCGAGGTGCGAGGCGACGCGGTGGCTGAGGACCGCCCCGAGCGCCGAGACGCCGATGGCGCCACCGAGGGTCCGGGTGAAGGCGATGAAGGAGCTGGCCGAGCCGAGGTCCTCGGGAGCGGTCACGTTCTGCACGGCGAGCACGAGGTTCTGCATCATCATGCCGACGCCGAGGCCGATGAGGGCCATCCACGGGGCGACGATCCAGTAGTTCGTGTCGTACTCGATGGTGCCCATGAGGCCCAGGCCCGCGGTGAGCAGGATGCCGCCCGCGATGACCCAGGCCTTCCAGCGGCCGGTGCGGGTGATGAACTGCCCGGCGATCGTCGAGGAGAGCACGAGGCCGAGGATCATCGGGATGGTCTTGACGCCCGACATGGTCGGCGTCTCGTCGCGCGCCAGCTGGAAGTACTGGCTCAGGAAGATCGTCGCGGTGAAGAGGCCGATGCCGACGAAGAGGCTGGCGAGCGCGGCGATGGTGATGGTGCGGCTGCGGAAGAAGCGCAGCGGGATGATCGGGTCCTTCGCACGGCTCTCGGCGAGCACGGCGAGGGCGAGGAGGACGACACCGCCCGCGACGAGGCCGACGGTCCACCAGGAGCCCCAGTCGAACTGCTGCCCGGCGAGCGAGACCCAGATGAGCAGCGCGGAGATGCCGGCGGCCAGCAGGGTCGCGCCGAGGTAGTCGATGTGGACCTCGCGGCGCGCGGTCTGCGGCAGCTTCAGCTTGAACTGCAGCACGATGAACGCCAGCACGGCGAAGGGGACGCCGACGTAGAAGCACCAGTGCCAGGACAGGTGCTCGGTCAGCACCCCGCCGATGAGGGGCCCGCCCACGGTCGCGAGGGCGAACGTCGCGCCCAGGTAGCCGGAGTACCGGCCGCGCTCCCGGGGGGAGACGATCGTCGCCAGGATGACCTGCGCGAGGGCGATGAGCCCGCCGCCGCCGATGCCCTGGAAGACGCGCATCGTGATGAGCATCCCCATGTTGACGGAGAGGCCCGCGACGGCGGAGGCGACGACGAACAGGACCAGGGCGATCTGGACGAGGACCTTCTTGTTGAAGAGGTCCGCGAGCTTGCCCCAGATCGGGGTCGAGATCGTCGTGGCGAGCAGGGCGGCGGTGACCACCCACGTGTAGCCGGACTCCGTGCCGTTCAGGTCCTTGACGATCGTCGGCAGGGCGTTGGAGACGACGGTGGACGACAGGATGGCCACGAACATGCCGAGCAGGAGGCCCGAGAGGGCCTCCAGCACCTGCGCGTGGGACATCTTCTGCGGCGCCTGCTGCGCGACGTGCTGCGCGTGGGCCGGTGCGGTGGTGGTCATGCGTTCCTCTGCAGGTGGTGCTCCGGGTGGGGACCGGGCGGGGTCGGGGTGACGGGGGCCGTGGCGCGCGGGCCGCACGCGTCGGGTTCGGCGCACGGAGCGTCCGTCCCGGCGGGGGCGCCGGCGCGGGCGAGGCGGTCCAGCAGGCGGGCCAGCAGGTCGATCTCCGCGTCGTCCCAGTCGGCGAGCCTCGCGACAAGGGTGTCAACGAGGTGCCGGCGGTGCGACCTGAGCTCGGCGACGCCGGTCTCGGTGAGGCTGAGGCGCTGGGAGCGGCCGTCCTGCGGGTCCGGGACCGCGGTGAGCAGACCGCGCTGGCGCAGGTGGGTCACCTGCCGGCTGACCGTGGAGAGGTCGAGACCGAGGGTCTCGGCGACCTCGGAGACGCGGGGGGTGCCGCTCTCGTGCACGGCGGCCAGGGTCGCCGTGGAGGGAGCGGGGGTGCTGCCCACGATCGCGCGGCGTGCCCGCAGCAGGCCCGGGAGGACGTCCACGAGCCCGGCACAGGCGTGGGGTGTGGCCATGTCGACCTTCGCATCGAAGTTGGTGTGTGCAAGCAACCGTACTCGCAGATGGTTGCAGCATGCAACTCCCTGCGGGCGCAGGGGTACTCCGACGGGGTCAGGAAGGGCTAGAGGCTCGCGTTGAGGCGGCCGACGAGGCCGGCGAGCTGGGCGATGTCGTCCTGGCTCCAGTCGCGCAGCCGCTCCCGCAGCCGCTCGCGGCGCGCCTGGCGCGCGGCGTGGACCCGCTCGAGGCCCGTGGGGGAGAGGGTCAGCCGCACGGCGCGACCGTCGGTGGGGTCGGCCGTGCGCTCCACGAGCCCGAGGCGCTCGAGCATCTGCACCTGCCGGCTGAGCGTCGGCTTGCCGATGCCGAAGAAGGCCGCGAGGTCCGAGGGACGCGCGTCGCCCGTGTCGTCGAGGCGCACGAGGAGGCTGTACGCCTCCGACTCCAGGTCCGGGTGCACGGAGCGGGCCACCTCCCGGGAGATCGCCCGCGACCTGCGCAGGAGGACGGCGAGCTCCCGCTCGAGCTGCTCTCCGGGTCCGGTCACCATCAGCCGAACCTACCGCCTCCCGGGCCGCCCGTGATCCACACCGCGACCCCTCCCGCCGCCTGCCCGCCCCCGGCCCCGGCGGGTCGGTGTCGACGCGGCGGCGTCCGTGTCGTAGGTTCACGCCGATGCATCGAACCGATGCATCGGACGACGACGAGGAGGCCGGCGTGGTGCGACGACGGGCGGACTCCCTGCAGCTGGCCGTGCTCGCCCTGCTGGCCGACGGACCGCTGCACGGCTACGAGGTCCGGCGCCGGCTCGACCTGCGGCTCGGGGCCTTCCGGGCGCTCTCCTACGGCACGCTCTACCCCTGCCTGCGGCAGCTGCAGACGGCGGGCTGGGTCGAGGAGACGACGCAGGCCCGCGTGCCGGGCACCGTGACGCCCCGCCGCACCCGGGTCACCTACGCGATCACCGCACCCGGCCGCGACCGCCTCGGGCAGCTGCTCGAGGAGGCCGGGCCGGACGCCTGGGAGGACGACGCCTTCGGGGTCCGCTTCGCCCTGTTCACGCGCGTCGCCCCCCGCACGCGGCTGCGCATCCTGCAGGGCCGCCGGGCGCGGCTGCTGGAGCGGCTCGAGCAGCTCTCGCACTCCATCGAGCGCGCGCAGGCCCTCGTCGACGACTACGCGCTCGAGGCCCAGCGCCACGGCCTCGACACCGTCCGGGCCGAGGTCGACTGGCTCGACGGCCTCATCCAGGCCGAGGAGCGGCAGCCGGCCGCGGTCCCCGGCGTCGAGGACGGCACGACCCCGCCGGCGGCGGGACCGCACGACCCCGGGCAGCAGCTGCCCGGGAACCACACAGATGGGGAGAAACCCTGATGGCACCGATCCGCACCGCGATCGTCGGCGTGGGCAACTGCGCGGCCTCCCTCGTGCAGGGAGTGCACTACTACGCCGACGCGGAGCCGACGGCGACCGTGCCCGGCCTGATGCACGTCATGTTCGGCGACTACCACGTCCGCGACCTCGAGTTCGTGGCCGCGTTCGACGTCGACGACAAGAAGGTCGGGACGGACCTGGCCGACGCGATCGGCGCGAGCGAGAACAACACGATCAAGATCTGCGACGTGCCGCCGCTGGGCGTCACGGTGCAGCGCGGCCCGACCCTCGACGGCCTCGGCCGCTACTACCGCGAGACCATCACCGAGTCCGCCGCGCCGGCCGTCGACGTGGTCGCCGCGCTGCGCGCCGCGCAGGCCGACGTCCTGGTCTGCTACCTGCCGGTCGGATCGCAGGACGCCGCGACCTTCTACGCGCAGTGCGCGCTGGACGCGGGCGTCGCCTTCGTCAACGCGCTGCCCGTCTTCATCGCGGGGACCCCGGAGTGGGCGCAGAAGTTCACCGACGCGGGGCTGCCCATCGTCGGTGACGACATCAAGTCCCAGGTCGGCGCGACGATCACCCACCGCGTCCTCGCCAAGCTGCTCGAGGACCGCGGCATCCAGCTGGACCGGACCTACCAGCTGAACGTCGGCGGCAACATGGACTTCAAGAACATGCTCGAGCGCGACCGGCTGGAGTCCAAGAAGATCTCCAAGACGCAGGCCGTCACGAGCAACGTCCACGCCGACTTCGGCACCCGCAACGTGCACATCGGCCCGAGCGACTACGTGCAGTGGCTCGACGACCGCAAGTGGGCCTACGTCCGCCTCGAGGGCCGCGCGTTCGGCGACGTCCCGCTGAACCTCGAGTACAAGCTCGAGGTGTGGGACAGCCCCAACTCGGCCGGCGTCATCATCGACGCGGTGCGCGCCGCGAAGATCGGGCTCGACCGGGGGATCGGCGGCCCGCTGCTGTCCGCGTCCGCGTACTTCATGAAGTCGCCGCCGCAGCAGATGCCCGACGACGAGGGCCGCGCCGCCGTGGAGGCCTTCATCCGCGGCGACGTCGAGCGCTAGGACCGACGCGGGCGACGCGGGCGCTGGGCCGACCGGGCGGCGGGGCCTCAGGGTGGCCGCCCGGCGGGCCGACGCAGGGAGGATGCGCTCGCGTCTGCCGGCACCGCTGCGGATCCTCCTGGGTCTCGGCGGCGTCCTCGCCCTCCTCGTGCCCGTCGTCCCCGCCGGTGCGGGGCGCGACGCGTACGCGGCGTCGCTGAGCGTCGCCTTCGTCGTGGCGATGGCGGTGGGGGTGGTGCGCAACCGCCCCCGCCGCCCGCTCGCGTGGTGGCTCCTGACGGCCGGGGTCGCGTCGTGGGTCGCCGGCGACGTGCTCTGGGACCTGTACGTGTGGGTCTGGGACGTCGACCCGTTCCCGTCGCCGGCCGACGCCCTCTACCTGTCCGCCTACGTGCTGCTGGCCGCGGGCTGCTGGCAGTTCGTGCGCGCGCGCCAGGGCGGCCGCGACCGCGAGGGCCTCATCGACAGCGCCATCTTCACGGTGGGCTTCTGCCTGCTGAGCTGGACGTTCCTCATGCGGCCGACGCTCGCCGCGGTCGACGACTCCGTCCTCGCCCGGGTGCTGGGCGCGGCCTACCCCCTGGGCGACGTGCTGCTGCTCGCCTTCCTGGTCCGCCTGCTCACCACGACCGGTGGCCGCAGCACCGCGTTCCGGCTCCTCGTCGCCGCGGCCGGGACGATGCTGGTGGCCGACAGCGCCTACCAGCTCGTCAGCCTCACCGCCGACGACGGCGGCGGGATCCTCACGTCGCTGTGGACGCTGAGCTACCTGCTCTTCGCCGCCGCGGCCCTGCACCCGTCGATGCGCGGGCTCACCGACCACGGGCCGCCCGCCGGTTGGGCGTTCACCCGCGGCCGGCTCGCGGCGCTGACGGCGGCCAGCCTGCTCTCGCCCGGCACGCTCGTGCTGCAGCTGGCCCTGCACCTCGACCTCGAGGCCTGGGCCGTGGCGCTCAGCTCGGTGGTCCTGTTCCTGCTCGTCGTGCTCCGCATGTCGGGGCTGGTGCACCACCTGCAGGAGCAGGCTGGGCAGCTCGCCGCCCTCGCGCGCAGCGACGCGCTGACGGGGCTGCCCAACCGGCGCTCCAGCGATGCCGAGCTGGAGCGGCTGCGCGCGCGGGCGCAGCGCGACGGCACCCCGCTGTCGCTGGTCATGCTCGACCTCGACCGCTTCAAGGCGTTCAACGACACCTTCGGCCACCAGGCGGGCGACCGGCTGCTCGTCGAGGCGAGCGGGGCGTGGCAGAGCGCGCTGACGGTGGCCACGGCCGGCGCGGACGCGGTGCTCGCCCGCTGGGGCGGGGAGGAGTTCGTCGTCCTGCTGCCCGGGCTGGACGCCGCCGCGGCCGCCGCGGCGGTCGCGGCCCTGCGTCCCGCGACCCCCGCCGGGCAGACGTTCTCGGCGGGCGTCGCGCAGTGGGACCACCACGAGGACACGGCCTCGCTGGTGCGCCGCGCCGACGCCGCCCTGTACCGGGCGAAGGCGGACGGCCGCGACCGGGTGCTGCTCGCCGGCGCGGACGGCGCGGACGAGCAGGGCGCCGGCGCCGAGCGGGCCGGCACCCCGGGGGTGCCGGCCCAGCCGGTCGGCTGACCCGCCTGCCGTCGAGCGGGCGGCCCCGCCGCGCGAGGACCCGTCAGGCGTCGGCGGTGGCGATCTCCGCCTCGGCGCGCAGCGCGGCGGCCTGCTCGCCCTCGACGGCGGGCACCTCGGCCCAGGTGAGCGAGGCGGCGCGGGCCGCGGCCCGCACGTCGTGCTCGGCGCGCCGCGCGTCCGCGAGGACGTCCGCCGGGCCGTGGACGGTCGCGGCCGCGAGCTCGGTCTTCTGCGAGACCTTGGCCTCGCTCTTCAGCTTGCGCAGCGCCGAGAGCGCCTGCGCCGCAGCGCCGAGCACGCCCAGCGCGTCCTCCGCCCCGCCGGCCGGCCCGAGCTCGGCGGCTTCGGGCCACGGCGCGGTGTGGACGGAACCGTCCTGCCACCACGACCAGACCTCCTCGGCCGCGAAGGGCAGGAACGGGGCCAGCAGCCGCAGCAGAGTGCGCAGGGCGATGGCCGCGGTGGCCTGCGCCGAGGCGGCCGCCGCCTCCCCGCGGGCGCCGTAGGCGCGGTCCTTGACGAGCTCGACCCACTGGTCGCAGAACGTCCAGAAGAACTGCTCGGTGACCTGCAGCGCGGTGGCGTGGTCGTAGCGCTCGAAGGCCTCGCCCGCCTGGCGCACCACGACGGCGAGGTTCGCCAGCGTGCTGACGTCCAGGGGGTCGGTCACGGCGTCGCGGTCGGCGACGTCGCCGCGCTGGACCCCGAGGCCCAGGACGAACTTCGAGGCGTTCAGCAGCTTCATCGCCAGCCGGCGGCCGATCTTCATCTGGCCGGTGTCGAACGTCGCGTCGGTGCCCAGGCGCGCGGTCGCCGCCCAGTAGCGGACCGCGTCGGAGCCGAACTCCTCCAGCAGCGCCATGGGCGTCACGACGTTGCCCTTGGACTTGCTCATCTTCTTGCGGTCCGGGTCGAGGATCCACCCCGACAGGGCGGTCCGCCCCCACGGCAGGCCCCCGTGCTCCAGGTGCGCGCGCACGACCGTGGAGAACAGCCAGGTCCGGATGATGTCCTGGCCCTGCGGGCGCAGGTCCATGGGGAACACGCGCGAGAACAGGTCCTCGTCGCGCTCCCAGCCACCGGCGATCTGCGGGGTCAGCGACGAGGTCGCCCACGTGTCCATGACGTCGGGGTCCGCCGCGAACCCGCCGGGCACGCCGCGCTGGTCCTCGGTGAACCCGGGCGCGGGCTCCGACGCCGGGTCGACCGGCAGCGAGGCCTCCGCCGGCAGGACGGGCGCGTCGTAGCGGGGGGTCCCGTCCTCGTCGAGGGGGTACCAGACCGGGAACGGCACGCCGAAGAACCGCTGGCGGGAGACGAGCCAGTCGCCGTTGAGGCCCGAGACCCAGTTGTCGTAGCGGTGCTTCATGTGCTCGGGGTGCCAGGCGAGTTCCGCCCCGCGCGCCAGCAGGGCCGCGCGCAGCGCCTCGTCGCGGCCGCCGTTGCGCAGGTACCACTGGCGGGTCGTGACGATCTCGAGGGGGCGGTCGCCCTTCTCGTAGAACTTCACGGGGTGCACGATCGGCTTCGGCTCCCCGACGAGGTCCCCGGACTCGACGAGGGCCGCGACGATGCGCTCCTTCGCGGTGTGCACGGTGGTGCCGGCGAGCTCGCCCCACAGGGCCTCGCCCGGGCCTCCGGCGATCCACGCGGGGAGCTCGCGCTGGAACCGGCCGTCCCAGCCCAGCACGGCGCGGGTCGGCAGCTGCAGCTCGCGCCACCAGGTCACGTCGGTGACGTCGCCGAAGGTGCAGATCATCGCGATGCCGGAACCCTTGGCGGGGTCGGCCAGGCGGTGGGCGAGGACGGGCACCTCGACGTCGAACAGCGGCGAGCGCACCGTGGTGCCGAACAGCGGCTGGTACCGCTCGTCGTCGGGGTGGGCCACGAGCGCCACGCACGCCGGCACCAGCTCGGGCCGGGTCGTCTCGACGAACACGGGTTCGGCGCCGGGGCGGGCGAAGCCGATGCGGTGGTAGGCGCCCTCGCGGTCGCGGTCCTCCAGCTCGGCCTGGGCCACCGCGGTGCGGAACGTCGTGTCCCACAGCGTGGGCGCCTCGGCGGCGTACGCCTCGCCGCGGGCGAGGTTGCGCAGGAACGCGCGCTGGGCGGTCGCGCGGGCCGGCGCGGAGATCGTGGAGTAGGTGTGCGACCAGTCGACCGACAGGCCGAGGCGGCGCCACACGGCCTCGAACGCCTGCTCGTCCTCGGCGGTCAGCCGCTCGCAGAGCTCGACGAACGTGCGCCGCGAGACCTGCACGAAGTCGCGGTCGCTCTTGGGGGCCTTCTCGGGCGGGACGAAACCCGCCTCGTAGGGCAGCGACGGGTCGCAGCGCACGCCGTAGTAGTTCTGCACGCGGCGCTCGGTGGGCAGGCCGTTGTCGTCCCAGCCCATGGGGTAGAACACCGACTTCCCGCGCATGCGCTGGTAGCGCGCGACCACGTCGGTGTGGGTGTAGCTGAACACGTGCCCGATGTGCAGGGACCCGGACACCGTCGGCGGCGGGGTGTCGATGGAGTAGACGTCGGCCCGCTCGGAGGTGCGGTCGAAGGCGTACGTGCCCTGCTCGGCCCAGGCGGGGGACCAGCGGTCCTCGAGGCCGTCGACCGTCGGGCGGTCGGGGACGACCACGCCGGGTGCCGTCGGCGGCGGGCCGGCCGGCGCGGTGCCGGCCGACGACGAGGGGGCGGTGCGGGTGCGAGCGTCGGACATGCCCCCATCATCGCAAGACTCGGCGCGGCCCGGCGACGACCGCGGCCGGGCCGCGCCGGGTCGTCCCCTCCCCGTCCGGTGCCGGGGTCAGGCGTAGCTGGGCCGGACGCCCTGCGCGGCGGCGGGCCCCTGGTAGCGGCTGGAGCCCAGCCACAGGATGAAGAGGAAGACCGGCGACAGCAGCACCAGGCCCACCGTGAACCCTGCTCCGTGGCCGAAGGACCGGGAGAGGTCGTGGTAGGCGACGATCAGGACGACGAAGCTGACCACGGGCACGAGCAGCAGCAGGAGCCACCACCACGGGCGGCCGACGACCTTGAGCAGGCAGTAGGTGTTGTAGACCGGGACGAAGGCACCCCAGGCCGGGGCGTCGGGGTGGGCGGCCTTCTTGAGGACGCCGTACAGCGGCAGGGTGACGAGGAGGTACGTCACCACCGTGCTGATGAGCGACGCGACGAGGACGCCGGCGATCGCGGCCGAGTCGGTTGTGGTGACTGTCTGCAAGAACATGTGTCTGAGAGTGGCAGAGGGTGACGGTCCGCGGAGGCGTTGTGGCCGAGCTCGCCCGGACGGCGGAGCCCGGCCGTCGCGGGGACGGCCCGTGTGTGAGACTCCGAGCAGCTGCTAGTCGACGACGCCTGCAGGAGCACCGATGACCACTCTCGCCCACTTCCTCCCCGAGCACGCCCGCACCCGGCCGGACCGCCCCGCGATCCGCCTGGACGAGCACGTCCTGACCTGGGCGCAGCTCGAGGACGCCAGCGCGCGCGCCGCCGCCCACCTGCGTGCGGAGGGCGTGCAGCCGGGCGACCGCGTGGCGCTCATGCTGCCGAACGTCCCGCACTTCGCCGTCCTCTACTACGGGATCCTCCGCGCGGGGGGCGTGGTCGTGCCGATGAACCCGCTGCTGCACGCGCGGGAGGTCGCCCACTACTTCGCCGACTCCGGCGCCGTGCTGGCGTTCGTGTGGCACGGCGTCGCCGACACCGCGCAGGCCGGCGCGGTCGGGGCGGCCACGCGCCTCGTCGTCGTCGAGCCTGCGAGCACGGCGGCGCTGCTGGCCGGGGTGGAGCCCGACCCCCGCATCCACGACGCGGCGGACGGCGACACCGCCGTCATCCTCTACACCTCCGGCACCACGGGCGCCCCGAAGGGGGCCCAGCTCAGCCACCGCAACCTGCGCAGCAACGCGGTCACGAGCCAGGAGACGCTCGCGAACCTCGGCGGCGACGAGGTGATCCTCGGTGCGCTGCCGCTGTTCCACGCCTTCGGCCAGACCTGCGCCCTGAACACCGTGGTCGTCGCGGGCGCCCAGCTGACGCTGCTGCCGCGCTTCACCCCGGAGGCCGCGCTGGCCGTCATGCAGCGCGACCGGGTGGCGTACTTCGCGGGCGTCCCCACCATGTACACGGCGATGCTCAACTGCCCCACGGCGTCCGAGTACGACCTGAGCTCCCTGCGGCAGTGCGTGTCCGGCGGGGCCTCGCTGCCCGTGGAGGTCCTGCGGGCGTTCGAGGAGAAGTTCGGCTGCGCGGTCCTGGAGGGCTACGGGCTCTCGGAGACCTCACCCGTCGCCTCCTTCAACCTCCCCGACCGCGAGCGCCGGGCCGGCACGATCGGCGTCCCCGTCCGCGGGTGCGAGATGGGCCTGCGCGCGGCGGACGGCAGCGTCAGCGCGGAGGGGGAGATCGGCGAGATCGTCGTGCGCGGCGAGAACGTCATGACGGGGTACTGGAACAACCCCGGCGCCACGGCCGTCGCGATCGACGCCGACGGGTGGTTCTCCACGGGGGACCTCGCGACGCGCGACGCGGACGGCTACTACACGATCGTCGACCGCAAGAAGGACATGATCAACCGCGGGGGCTACAACGTGTACCCGCGCGAGGTCGAGGAGGTCCTCTACGAGCACCCGGCCGTCGCGGAGGCCGCCGTCGTGCCCGTGCCGGACGCCCTGCTGGGCGAGGAGGTCGGGGCCGCGGTCGTGCTGCGCCCCGGCGCGACCACCACGGTCGAGGAGCTCCAGGCCCACGTGAAGGCGGCGCTCGCGGCCTACAAGTACCCGCGCCGGGTGTGGCTCGTGGACGAGCTGCCCAAGGGCGCCACCGGCAAGATCCTCAAGCGGAAGATCACCGCGCCGGACCTGCCGGCGGCGGCCGGGACGGCGGGGGCTGCGGGCACGCCCTGA
Source organism: Kineococcus rubinsiae (assembly GCF_011839805.1). Classification (GTDB taxonomy): domain Bacteria; phylum Actinomycetota; class Actinomycetes; order Actinomycetales; family Kineococcaceae; genus Kineococcus; species Kineococcus rubinsiae. The sequence continues at coordinate 19,126 of NZ_VWPY01000047.1, forward strand.
GGAGCGGCCTGAGGACCGGCCCGGGGAACGAGCAGGAGGGCGCCGCGCGGACCGCGCGGCGCCCTCCCGTGTTCCGGGACGGCCGGGCTAGAAGGCGCCGACCTCGTGGAAGCGCCGGCCGGTGGCGCGCTCGCTGGCGCCCGTGCGGTCGAGGTAGGGCGTGATGCCGCCGGTGAACAGCGGGTGGCCCGTGCCGAGCACGAGGCACACGTCGACCTCCTGCGGTCGCGCGACGACGCCGTCGGCGAGCAGCCGGGAGATCTCGTCGGCGAGGGCGTCCTGCACCCGGACCAGGACCTCCTCCGCGGTCGAGGGGGCGTCGCCCTGCTGCACGACGCCCTGCTCGGCCCCCGTGAGCGCGACGGGTCCCTTGCGCGAGACCAGGTCGGGGCTGCCGGCCTCGACCCAGCGCTCGAGGTTGTCCGAGACGCGGTAGCGGTCGGGGAACGCGCCGGCGAGCGTGCGGTGCACGTGCAGCATGACGGCCGGGCCGACGAGGCTCGCCAGGCGCAGCGGCGACATCGGCAGCCCCATCGGGTCGACCGCGCGGTCGGCCTCCAGCAGCGGGGTGCCCTCGTCGACGGCCCGCATGACCTCGTCGAACATCCGGGTCAGGACGCGGTTGACCACGAAGGCGGGGGCGTCGCTGACGAGCACGCACGTCTTCTTCAGCTTGCGGCCCAGGGCGAACGCCGTGGCCAGCGTCGCCTCGTCGGTCTGCGGGGTCCGCACGACCTCGACCAGCGGCAGGACGGCCACGGGGTTGAAGAAGTGGAACCCGACGAAGCGCTCGGGGTGCTCGAGCACCCCGGCCATGGCCGAGACCGACAGCGAGCTGGTGTTCGTGGCGATGACGGCGTCCTCGCGCAGCAGCGGCTCGAGCTCGCGCAGCATCTGCTGCTTCACCGCGAGGTCCTCGAACACGGCCTCGATCACGAAGTCCGCCAGCCCGAGCGCGGCCTTGTCGGTGGACCCGGACACGTTCGCACGCAGCCGGTTCGCGGTGTCGGAGGTGATCCGGCCCTTGGCCAGCAGCTCGTCGACGCCCGAGCGGACGAATGCGACGCCCTTCTCCACGCGCGCGTCGTCGACGTCGGTGAGCACGATGGGGACCCGGAGGCGGTGCAGCAGCAGGAGCGCCAGCTGGCTCGCCATCAGCCCGGCGCCGACGACGCCCACGCTGGTGACCTTGCGCGCGAGCTCCGCGGGCGGCGCGCCCTGCGGCTTCTTGCCGGCGCGCTGCACGAGCGTGAACGCGTAGAGGCCCGCGTGCAGCTCGTCGGAGACGCCGAGGTCGGCCAGGGCCGCGTCCTCGGCGGCGAAGGCCTCCTCGCGCGAGGCGGTGCGGGCCCCGGCGATGAGCTCCAGCGCCCGGTAGGGGGCGGGGGCCGCGCCGTGCACGCGGGCGTCGGCGACGGCCCGGCCGCGGGCCACGGCGGCGTCCCACGCGGCGGCGTCGCCCGTGTGGTCCGGGCGCGGCACGACGACGTCGCCGCGGAGCACGCCCGCGGTCCAGCGCAGCGACTCCACGAGGAAGTCGGCCGGCGCGAACGCCGCGTCGGCGATGCCGAGCTGCAGGGCCGCGGGCCCGTCGATGCTGCGGTTGTTGGCCAGCGCGTTCTCGATCGCGACGGTGACGGCCGCGGCCGGGCCGATCAGGCGCGGCAGCAGGTAGCAGCCGCCCCAGCCGGGGACGAGGCCCAGGTACGCCTCGGGCAGCCCGAGCCCGCGGGCGCCGGTCGACACGGTCCGGTACGTGCAGTTCAGGGCGGTCTCGAGGCCGCCGCCGAGCGCGAGCCCGTTGACGTAGGCGAACGTCGGCACGCCCAGGGTGCCGAGGCGGCCGAGGACCGCGTGCCCGCGGCGGCCCAGCTCCTCGCTGAGCGCGCGGTCGTGCACGGACGCGACCGCACCGAGGTCCGCACCGGCGCAGAACACGCCGTTCGCCCCGGTGACGGCCACGGCGACGACGCCCGCGGTCTCCACGAGCCCCTGCGCCGCGGTGACGGCCGCGTCGAAGGCCTCCAGCGACTCCGCGCCCAGCGTGGCGGGGCGGCGGGGGTCGCCCGAGGTGAGGGTCAGCAGGGCCAGCGGGCCGGCGCCGCCGGGCAGGTCGACGAGCCGGACGTGGGTGGGCATCAGCGGGCTCCTGCCGTGTCGGACCCGGAGGCGGTGCCGGCCGGGGAGGGGACGAAGTCGGCGTGGTGCGGGTTCTCCCACACGACGGTGCCGCCCTGGCCGAGGCCCACGCACATCGCGGTGACGCCGTAGCGGACCTCGGGGTGCTCGGAGAACTGGCGGGCCAGCTGGGTCATGAGGCGCACTCCCGAGGCGGCCAGCGGGTGGCCGATCGCGATGGCCCCGCCGTAGCGGTTGACCCGGGGGTCGTCGTCGGCGATGCCGAAGTGGTCGAGGAAGGAGAGCACCTGCACCGCGAAGGCCTCGTTGAGCTCGAACAGCCCGATGTCCTCGATGCCGAGACCCGCGTGCCGCAGCGCCTTCTCGGTCGAGGGGATCGGCCCGAGGCCCATCACCTCGGGCTCGACGCCCGCGAAGCCGAAGCCGGCCATCCGCATCCGCGTGGTGAGCCCGAGCTCGGCCGCGACGTCCTCGGCGGCCAGCAGGCACGCCGTGGCGCCGTCGGTCAGCGGGGAGGCGTTGCCGGCCGTGACCCGGCCGTGCGGGCGGAACGGGGTGCGCAGGTTCGCGAGCCCCTCGACCGTGGTCTGGGGGCGGGCGAGCTCGTCGGCGCTCGCGAGGCCCCACGCGCCCTCGGCGTCGCGGACCGCCACGGGGACGAGGTCGGCGGCGACCTGCCCCGCGGCGACGGCGGCGGCGAACTTCTGCTGGCTGGCGGCCGCGAAGGCGTCGGCGCGGTCCTTGGTCAGGGCCGGGAACCGGTCGTGCAGCGACTCGGCGGTCTTGCCCATGTCCAGGGCGTCCGGGTCGACGATGCGCTCGGTGAGGAACCGCGGGTTCGGGTCCATGCCGGCGCCCAGCGGGTGATGGCCCATGTGCTCGACCCCGCCGGCGAGGGCGACGTCGAGCGCCCCGACGGCGATGCTCGCCGCGACGGTGGTGACGGCCGTCATGGCCCCCGCGCACCAGCGGTCGATGGCGTACCCGGGCGTCGTCACGGGCAGGCCGGCGAGCAGGGCCGCGCTGCGGCCGAGGACGAGGCCCTGGTCGCCCGTCTGGGTGGCCGCCGCGACGGCGACCTCCTCCACGCGCTCGGGGGGCAGGGACGGGTTGCGGCGCAGCAGCTCCCGCAGGCACGCGACGACCAGGTCGTCGGCGCGCGTGTCGGCGAACAGACCGTCCGGGCGGGCCTTGCCGAAGGGTGTGCGGACGCCGTCGGCGAACACGACGTTCCGGGTGGTGCGGGTCACGGGACCTCCTCGTCGGTGACGGACCGGGCTCGTCGAGCCGGTCCGCCGCCACCCTACGCGGCGGGCCCAGGTATGCGGTACCGGCGGTGACAGGTACTTGCCCGGACGGCGCAGCGGCCCGCCCGGGCGGGGGCTCAGTCGCGGCGTCCGTGCTTGCGCCGGCCCATGGCCTCGGCGAGCTCCTCCTCGTCCAGCGGCCGGCCCGGCAGGGCGGCGCACCCGCCGGGCGGGCAGCGCAGGCCGTCCAGCAGCACGGCGAACAGCCGGCGCCAGTGCTCCGGGTGGGCCGTGCCACCGATCTCGGCCGCCACCTGCACCGCCTCCAGGGTCGTGACGACGTCGCTCGCGGCGACGTCGGGGCGCAGCTGGCCGCTCTCCTGCGCCCGCCGCAGCAGCCCCTCCACGCGGGGCGCGAGCTGGCTGCGGGCCAGGGCCACGCCCGCGCGGCCGTGGTGCGGGGACATGACGACCTGGCGCAGGCCGCGGTCCTCGGCCATCCGCTCGCTGGAGGCCACGAGGAACCCGGCCAGGCCCTCCCACGCGTCCTCGGCCCGCGCCGCCTCCTCGGCCAGCTCGACCAGGCCGGTGATGCGCTCCTCGAAGAGCGCCTCGACGAGGGCGTCCTTGTCGGGGAAGCGGCGGTAGACCGTGCCGACGCCGAGGCCCGCGGCGTGGGCGACGTCGTCGAGGGTCGCGGCGAAGCCGCGGTCGGCGAAGACGTCGCGGGCCGCGTCGAGCAGGCGCCGGCGGTTGCGCTCGGCGTCGCGGCGCAGCGGGCGCGCCGTGTCGGCCGGTCCCGCACCGGCGGCCGGCGGCCCGGGCGGTCCCGCGTCGGCGCGGGGGAGTCGTTCGCTCACCCGTCCAGGGTAGACCGCGGAAGCGGAGGCGCCGACTCAAGTTCCGGTGCTAGTCTGCGTCGAAGCGGAGAAGAAGTCTCCGCGTCACCAGGAGGCCCTCCCCATGCAGACCCCCGCCCCCGTGGCGGTCGCCGGCGACGGCGGCTCCGCCGACGCGACGGACACCGGATCGCACCGCGCGAAGTGGATCGTGCTCGCGGTCCTCTGCCTCGCGCAGCTGATGGTCGTGCTCGACGCGACGATCGTGAACATCGCGCTGCCCACCGCCCAGCAGGACCTCGCCTTCTCCGACGAGGACCGCCAGTGGGTCGTCACGTCCTACGCGCTGGCCTTCGGCAGCCTGCTGCTGCTGGGCGGGCGCCTGTCGGACCTGCTGGGCCGCAAGCTCATGTTCCTCGTGGGCCTGGTCGGGTTCGCCGCCTCCTCCGCACTGGGCGGGGCCGCCGAGGGGTTCGGGACGCTCATCGTCGCCCGCGCCCTGCAGGGCGCCTTCGGCGCGATGCTCGCCCCCGCGGCGCTGTCGCTGCTGACCACGACCTTCACGGACCCGCGGATGCGGACCAAGGCGTTCTCGATCTTCGGGGCCGTGGCCGGGGCCGGCGGCGGCATCGGGCTGCTGCTCGGCGGCCTGCTGACCGAGCACCTCTCCTGGCGCTGGTGCCTCTACATCAACGTCGCGCTCGCCGTCGTCGCGGTCGCGGCCGGCGTCGTGCTGCTGACGAACGACCGCTCCAAGGAGCGGCCGGTCCTCGACTGGTGGGGCACGGTCACCGCGATCCTCGGCCTCGTCGGGGTCGTCTACGGCCTGGCGAACGCCGAGTCAGACGGCTGGTCGAGCCCGAGCACGTGGGGCTTCCTGGTCGCGGGCCTCGTGGTCCTCGTGGTCTTCACCGTCCTGCAGAGCCGCGTGGCGCACCCGCTGCTGCCGCTGCGGATCGTGCTGCACCGCAACCGCGGCGGCTCCCTCGTCGCCCTCGCCGTCACGGGCGCGGGGATGTTCGGGGTCTTCCTCTTCCTCACGTACTACATGTCCAACAGCCTCGGCTACAGCCCGGTCCAGACCGGCCTGGCGTTCCTGCCGATGATCGGCGCCATCTCGGTCGCCGCGGCCCTGCTGGGCGGGCCCCTGCTGGCCCGGGTCGGCCCGAAGCCCGTCATCAGCGCCGGGATGCTGCTGGCCGCCGTCGGCATGGTGCTCCTGACGGGCATCGAGCTGGACTCCGCCTACGCCTCCGCGATCCTGCCGGGCCTCATCGTCCAGGGCCTCGGCCTGGGCCTGGTGTTCTCCGCGGCCATGGCCACGGCGACGCAGGGCGTGCGCGCCGACGACGCCGGGGTGGCCTCGGCGATGGCCAACACCACCCAGCAGATCGGCGGCTCGATCGGCACCGCGCTGCTCAGCGCCTTCGCGGGCACCGCGGCCTCGGACTGGATCGCCGAGAACGTCGCGGGGGCGCCCTCGCCCGAGCAGCTCGCCGAGGCGACCCTGGCCAGCTACCACACGGCGTTCTGGATCTCGGCCGGGATCTTCGCCGGCGGGGCCGTGGCGTCCTTCCTGCTGCTGCGCCGCGGCGTGCCCGACGAGGCCGGCGCGGACGCCCCGGGGGAGGGCGCGCACGTCGCCTCCGTCGCGGTCCCCGCCGAGGCCCCGACCGCCGCGAACCCGACCGCCGCGACCCCGCGCGGCGCGCACCGCGCGCAGCAGCCGGTCCCCGCGGCTCCGGACTCGGCAGCTCAGGAGACGGCAGCTCAGGAGACGGCGGCCGAGGTCCCCGCGGCCCGGGTGCCCGCGCAGGGCGTCCGCAGCGACGTCGGCCTCACGGTGTCCGGGAGCGTGCGGCAGCACGGCGGCCGGGCCCTGCCCGGGGCGGTCGTGACGCTGACCGACAAGACGGGGCGCCAGGTCACGCGCACCACCAGCGGCCCCGACGGCTCCTACGCCCTCGCGCTGCCGACCGGCGGCACGTACCTGCTCATCGTGGCGGCCGCGCACGTGCAGCCGTCCGCGACGCTCGTCGCGGTCGGCGGCACCTCGGTGCGCCGGGACGTGCTGCTGTCCGGGCGCGCCTCGATCGCCGGCCGCGTCGAGAGCCGCGACGCCGCCTCGGGCGCGCTCACGCCCGTCGCGGGGGCCCTCGTCACCCTGACCGACGTGACCGGCGAGGTCGTGGGCTCCACGCGCACCGACGCCGCCGGGGGCTACGCCTTCGCCCAGCTCCTCGGCGGCAGCTTCGTGCTGACGGCGCAGAGCGACGCGCACCGCCCGCTGGCCCGCGGCGTGGAGATCCCCGACAGCGGGGGCCTGGCCTGCGACCTGCAGCTCACCGGCGGCGGGCGCCTGGCGGGCACCGTGGTCGCCGCGAGCGACGGCCGCCGGGTCCGCGAGGCCTCCGTCACCCTCGTCGACGCGCAGGGCGAGGTCGTCGCCGCCGCGGTCACCGACGACGAGGGCGCCTACTCCTTCGACGACCTGCCCGGCGGGCAGTACACGCTGACCGCGGCGGGCTACGCCCCGGTCGCGACGAGCGTCGACGTCGAGGAGGACGCGGTCGCGGCCGCGCAGGTCGAGCTCGGCCGCTGACGCCCCGCCTTCCGGGCCCGTCCCCGTCCGGGGGCGGGCCCTGCGCGCGCCGGGGTGGTGGTGCGGGCCGCGCCGGAACGGGGAAGCCCCGGCGGGGCGGCGCGGTTAGACTCGGCGCACAGGCGTCGACCCGGCCATCACCGGCGAGCCTCCGGAAGAACGGGCCGTCCGCGGCCTGAGTAGAACCGGACGGGTCCGGCCCGTGACAGCCGGACGACGAGCGGTCGTCGTCGCCGTCCCCCGGTGCGCCGGGGTCCGGGGTCGATGGCAAGCGGGGTGGTACCGCGGCACCGCCGGACCCGGCGGGAGTCGTCCTCGCAGGTGGCTGATGCACTTGTGCGAGGAGTGGACGATGTCCGACGCGGTGTCCGACCCGGTGTCCGACGCGACGACCGGCGAGCAGACCACGGCGACCCCCGGTTCGGGGCCCCGGTTCCCGGAGATCGAGCAGCGCGTCCTGGAGTCCTGGGCGGCCGACGGCACGTTCAAGGCGAGCGTCGAGGCGCGCCGGGGCGGCGCGGCGGGTGAGTTCGTCTTCTACGACGGCCCCCCCTTCGCCAACGGCCTGCCGCACTACGGCCACCTGCTGACGGGCTACGTCAAGGACGTCGTCCCGCGCTTCCGCACCATGCGCGGGCAGCAGGTCGACCGCCGCTTCGGCTGGGACTGCCACGGCCTGCCCGCCGAGGTCGAGGCCGAGCGGCAGCTGGGGATCACCCACAAGTCCGAGATCGAGGAGCTGGGCGTCGCCCGGTTCAACGACGCCTGCCGCACCTCGGTGCTGAAGTACACGCGTGAGTGGGAGTCCTACGTCACCCGGCAGGCCCGCTGGGTCGACTTCGAGGACGACTACAAAACCCTCGACACCGACTACATGGAGTCGGTGATGTGGGCGTTCAAGACGCTGTGGGACAAGGGGCTGATCTACGAGGGCTTCCGCGTGCTGGCCTACTGCTGGCGCTGCGAGACCCCGCTGAGCAACTCCGAGACCCGCCTCGACGACGTCTACCGCAACCGGCAGGACCCGGCCGTCACGGTCGGGTTCCGGCTCACGGGCGACGGCGGGCACGAGGAGCTGGCGGGGGTCCTGGCCCTGATCTGGACGACCACGCCGTGGACCCTGCCGAGCAACCTCGCCATGGCCGTCAACCGCGACCTCGACTACGTCGTCGTCGAGGGCAGCGGCGAGCACGAGGGCCGGCGCTTCCTGCTGGCCGAGGCGCGCCTGGCGCACTACGCCCGCGAGCTGGGCGAGGACGCGGCCGAGCGGGTCGTCGGCCGCTACCGCGGCGAGGACCTGCTGGGGGTGCGCTACACCCCGCCCTTCGACTACTTCGCGGGCCGCGAGAACGCCCACCAGGTGCTGGCCGCCGACTACGTGACGACCGACTCCGGCACGGGCGTCGTGCACATCGCCCCCGCGTTCGGCGAGGAGGACAAGCTCGTCACCGACGCGGCCGGCATCGTCCCCGTCGTGCCCGTCGCCTCCAACGGCACGTTCACGTCCGAGGTCCCCGACTTCGCGGGCCTGCACGTCTTCGCCGCCAACAAGGAGATCTCCCGCACGCTGCGCGACGGCGTGCTCAGCGGGGCGCTGCTGCTGCGCCTGGAGACCTACGACCACCCGTACCCGCACTGCTGGCGCTGCGGCAACGCGCTGATCTACCGCGCGGTGTCGAGCTGGTTCGTCGCGGTCACGCAGATCCGCGACCGCATGGTCGAGCTGAACCAGCAGATCACCTGGGTCCCCGAGCACGTCAAGGACGGGTCCTTCGGCAAGTGGCTGGAGGGCGCGCGGGACTGGTCGATCAGCCGCAACCGCTACTGGGGCAGCCCCATCCCCGTGTGGACCTCCGACGACCCGGCCTACCCCCGCGTCGACGTCTACGGCTCGCTCGACGACCTCGAGCGCGACTTCGGCGTGCGCCCGGCCGACCTGCACCGCCCGCACGTCGACGAGCTGACCCGCCCGAACCCGGACGACCCGACGGGCCGCTCGACGATGCGCCGCGTCCCCGAGGTGCTCGACTGCTGGTTCGACTCGGGCTCGATGCCGTTCGCCCAGGTGCACTACCCGTTCGAGAACCGCGACTGGTTCGAGAGCCACTACCCGGGCGACTTCATCGTCGAGTACATCGGGCAGACGCGCGGCTGGTTCTACAACGTGCACGTGCTCGCGACCGGTCTCTTCGACCGGCCGGCGTTCCGCACCGCGGTGTCCCACGGGATCCTGCTGGGCGACGACGGCCGCAAGATGAGCAAGTCGCTGCGCAACTACCCCGACGTCAACGAGGTGCTCGACCGCGACGGCTCCGACGCCATGCGGTGGTTCCTCATGAGCTCACCCGTCCTGCGCGGCGGGAACCTCGTCGTGACCGAGCAGGGCATCCGCGACTCCGTGCGGCAGGTCCTGCTACCGCTGTGGAACACGTGGCAGTTCTTCCAGCTGTACTCCTCCACGTCGAGCCACACGCCGCGCTGGCGCACGAGCTCGACCGAGGTGCTCGACCGCTACGTGCTGGCGAAGCTGCACGACACGGTCGTGGGCGTGACGGCGCAGCTGGAGGCGTACGACATCGCCGGGGCCTGCGAGAGCGTGCGGCAGTTCCTCGACGTGCTGACGAACTGGTACGTCCGGCGCTCGCGGTCGGCCTTCTGGGACGGCGAGTCCGAGCAGGCGAAGGCCGCGCTGGACACCCTGCACACGGTGCTGGAGACGACGACGCGCCTCGTCGCCCCGCTGCTGCCGCTGATCGCGGAGGAGGTGTGGCGCGGGCTCACGGGTGGCCGCTCGGTGCACCTGGCCGACTGGCCGGACCCCGTGGACCTGCCCGCGGACCCGGCGCTGGTCGCCGCCATGGACCGCGCCCGCGCGGTCTGCTCGGTGGCCCTGTCGCTGCGCAAGGGCGCCGGCCTGCGCGTGCGGCTGCCGCTGACGCGCCTGGAGGTCCTCGACGCCGACCCGTCGGCGCTGCAGGACTTCGCGCAGCTCGTCGCCGAGGAGGTCAACGTCCGCGAGGTCGCCCTCGGCACGCCGGACCGCATCGCCGAGTTCGGCGTCGTCGAGCGCCTCACGGTCAACGCGCGCGCCGCCGGCCCGCGCATCGGCAAGGAGGTGCAGACCGCCATCCGCGCCGCCAAGGCGGGCGACTGGCAGGAGCAGCCCGACGGCACGGTCGTCGCGGGCGGCATCGCGCTGCAGGACGGCGAGTTCGAGCGCACGCTCGTCGTCGAGGGGGAGGACACGGGCCGCGCCACGGCCCCCCTGCCCGGCGGCGGCTTCGTCGTCCTCGACACCGCGGTCACGCCCGAGCTGGCCGCCGAGGGCATCGCCCGCGACGTCGTCCGGCTCGTGCAGCAGGCCCGCCGCGACGCGGGGCTCCACGTCTCCGACCGCATCCGCCTCACGGTGGCCGCGGACGGTCCCGTGTGGGCCGCGGTGGTCGCGCACCAGCACCTCGTCATCGACGAGACGCTGGCCCAGCAGTTCGGTTCGGCCGGGTCCGCCGACGTGCTCGCCCGCGAGGCGGCCACGCTGGTGGGGACGGTCGAGGGCCACGAGGTCCGGATCCAGGTGGAGAAGGCGGAGCAGCGGTGAGCGGAGACGACGACGAGTTCGGGGACCGGTTCCTCGACGGTCCCCTCGAGGGTGACGACGAGCGCGACGACGACGACGCGGGGGAGGCCTCGGAGCCGCCGCGCCGCGACGGCAGCAGCGGGGCCGAGATGGACCGCGTGCGCGCGGCCCGGCAGCGCCCGCAGGAGGACGACCCCCGCTTCGACGACGTCGTGGCGGGGATCCTCTCCCGCAACCCCGAGCACAAGATCCACCCGAGCCTCGACCGGGTGCGCGAGGCGTGCGCGCTGCTGGGCGACCCCCAGCTGAGCTACCGGGTCGTGCACCTCGCCGGCACCAACGGCAAGACGTCGACCGCGCGGATGGTGGAGCGCCTCGTGCGCGAGCACGACCTGCGCACGGGCCGCTTCACCAGCCCGCACCTCGTCGACGTCACCGAGCGGATCTCGATCGACGGGGAGCCCGTGAGCCGCGCGGCGTTCGTCCGCGCGTGGGACGACGTGGAACCCGTCGTGAGCATCCTCGACGCGCGCGCCGCCGAGGAGGGCCTGCCGCGGCTGAGCTTCTTCGAGGTGCTCACGGTCATGGCGTTCGCGGCCTTCGCCGACGCGCCCGTGGACGTGGCCGTCATCGAGACGGGCCTCGGCGGGACGTGGGACACGACCAACGTCGTGGTCCCCGACGTCGTCGTCGTGACGCCCGTGTCGATGGACCACGAGGCCTGGCTGGGCTCGACGCTGGAGGAGATCGCCGGGCAGAAGGCCGGGATCATCAAGCACGGCGCCACCGTGGTCCTCGCGGCGCAGGAGGAGGAGGCCGAGGGCGTCCTGCTCGCCAAGGCCGCCGCCGAGCGCGTCTCCCTCGTGCGCGAGGGCGTCGACTTCGGCGTCGTGACCCGCGAGCTGGCCGTCGGCGGGCAGCTGCTGACGCTGCGCACGCGCGGCGGGACGTACACCGACGTCCTGCTGCCGCTGCACGGCGCGCACCAGGCGCAGAACGCGGCCGTCGCCCTGAGCGCGGCCGAGGCCCTGCTCGCCCTGCCCGGCACCACGCTGGTGCCCGGGCTCGTCGAGGGGGCGCTCACCGACGTCACGTCGCCGGGGCGCCTGGAGCTCGTGCGGTCCTCCCCGACGATCCTCGTGGACTCCGCGCACAACCCCGGGGGCGCGCAGGCGCTCGCCGCGGCGGTCGCGGAGGCCTTCACGCTGACGCGGCTCGTGGGGGTCGTCGGCGTCGCGGGGGACAAGGACGTCGAGGGCGTCCTGCAGGCCCTCGAACCCGTCCTCGCCGAGATCGTCGTGACGCGGTCCTCCTCGCCGCGCTCCATGGACGTCGCGGAGCTCGCGGAGGTGGCCGAGGACGTGTTCGGGGAGGACCGGGTGCACCAGGCCGACCGGCTCGACGAGGCCCTCACGATGGCCGTCGACCTCGCCGAGGCCGACGGCGGTGCGGGCGGCGGTTACGGTGGTTCCGGGGCGGGCGTGCTCGTCGCGGGCTCCGTGGTCCTCGCGGGCGACGTGCGGCAGCTGCTGGGGCGGACCTCGTGAGGTCCACCAAGCGGACGCTGGCCGCGACGGCGCTGGCGGCCGAGGCGCTCGTCGTGTTCTTCGCGACGCTCGTCGCGAGCCGGCTCTCGGACGTCGGGCTCACGACGTCGCTCGTGGCGGGCGGGATCCTGCTGGTGCTGTGCGTGCTGTGCGCCGGGATGCTGCGCCGGCCCTCGGGCTACGCGCTCGGCTGGGTCCTGCAGGCCGTCATCATCGCGTCCGGGTTCTGGGTCCCGATGATGTTCGGCATCGGCGTCGTCTTCGCCCTCATCTGGTGGGCCGCGATCCACTGGGGCGGGAAGATCGAGCGCGAGCAGGCCGAGATCCGGCGCCTCATGAAGGAGCAGTCGGACTCCTGACCCCCCCGCCCTCCGTGATCTTGCAGGGATTACCTGCATGATCACGGAGGGGACGGGCTCGGTGGAGTGAGGGGATGGTCAGGCGCGGTTCGGGGTCCCGGACTCGGCGCCCATGTCCTCGAGCTCCTGGCCCTTGGTCTCCTGCACGGCCTTGCGGACGAACACGAACGACAGCAGGGCGAACACGGCGTAGAGGCCGTAGGCGAACTGCAGCCCCGCCTCGGCGAGCTTCGGGAAGCTCGTGGAGATCGCGAAGTTGGCCAGCCACTGCGCGGCCGCCGCGACGGCGAGGCCCGCGGCGCGGATCCGGTTGGGGAACATCTCGCCCAGCAGGACCCAGACGACCGGCCCCCACGTGGCGCCGAACGAGATGACGAAGAGGTTCGCGAAGATGATCGCGATGACGCCCCAGGGCTGAGGCAGGGAAGGGTTCTCGACGGTGCCCGTGGCCTGCGAGAAGGCGATCGCCATCATGGTCAGCGACACGAACATGCCCGCCGAGCCGAACGTCAGCAGCGGCTTGCGGCCGATCTTGTCCACCGTCGCGATGGCGACGAACGTGACGACGACGTTGGTGACCGAGGTGATGACCGACGTGGTCAGCGCGTCGGACTCGTCGAAGCCGACGGCCTGCCACAGCGACGTGGAGTAGTAGAAGATCACGTTGATGCCCACGGCCTGCTGGAACACCGAGAGCAGCAGCCCGACCCAGACGATGGGCTGCAGCCCGAAGCGCGGGCCGCGCAGGTCGCGCAGGCTCGGCTCGTCGTCCCGCTTGAGGCTCTGGCGGATGTCGTTGACCTTGCGCTGCAGGGCCTCGAGGCTGCGGGTGCCGAGCACCTCGCGCAGCACGTCGGTGGCCTTCTGCGTCTCGCCCTGGGCGATGAGGTAGCGCGGGGACTCGGGCACCTGCAGGGCCAGGAACACCCAGACCAGCGACGGGATCACCCCGACGAGGAACATCCAGCGCCACGCCTCGAGGCCGCCCCACGTCGTCTCCGACGCCGAGCCGGCCGTGTTGGCGATGAACGCGTCGGAGAGCAGGGCCGCGAAGATGCCGACCGTGATGGCCAGCTGCTGCAGCGAGCCGAGCCGGCCGCGGATGTAGGCGGGCGCCACCTCGGCGATGTAGGTGGGGGCGATGACGGAGGCCACGCCCACGCCCAGGCCGCCGATGACGCGCCAGATGATCAGGTCCCACGTCGCGAACGCGAAGCCCGAGCCGACCGCGCCGATGGCGAAGAGGAGCCCGCCGACGACCATGACGGCCTTGCGCCCGAACCGGTCGGCGATGCGGCCCGCGAACCAGGCGCCCACCGCGGCACCCAGCAGGGCGCACGACACGGCGAAGCCGGCCAGGTACCCGCTCAGCTTGAACTGCCCGTTGATGGCCTCGACCGCGCCGTTGATCACGGAGGTGTCGAAGCCGAAGAGGAACCCCCCGATCGCCGCGACGATCGAGATCATCACGACCTTCGTGGTCGTGTGCTCGTCGGCCGCGCGGCCGGCCTCTCGGTCGTCTGCCATCAGGGAGTCCTCGCTCGGATCGGGATCATGACGACGACGACTCTCCGCCCCTCGCCCCGCCCCCGCACGTCGAGCCCCTGCCGTGCCGCCGCGCGGCAGGGCTCAGGCGTCCTCGCCGCGGGCCGTCGCCAGGTCGTGGGCGGCCATGTCGACGGCCTCCTCGGCGCGGCGGGCGGCGTCCACGAGCCCCGCGAGCGCGGAGCCCTCGGGGATGCGCACGGAGCGCGCCGCGTACGCCTTGCCCAGCGACCTCGCCTCGGCCGCGAGGTCGGCCAGCACGTCGGCGGCCGCGTCGCGCGCCGCCCGCAGCGCCTCCTCCTGGGCCCGGGTGTCCTCCCGGTCGCTGCGCAGCGCCACGTCGTCCTCCTGCTCGTCGCCTCCTGGGGGAGCGCCATCCTGCCAGGGGCGGCGCGCGGGGGGTCCGGCGGCGTGGACCGGCCGGAGCGGCTCAGCCGGCGGGGCGGCAGGGGGACAGCGGGGTCCCCCGGGGGTCGAGCAGGGCCGCGCCGAGCGCGGTCCAGGCGGCGCCGGAGGACGTGGGGGCGCGGGCGTCCAGGCGCGCGGCCGCGGCCAGCAGGCGGGTGCGGGCGGCCTCGTCC
>NZ_VWPY01000048.1 GCF_011839805.1 Kineococcus rubinsiae
GGCGCGACGGCGAGCGGCGGGGCAGCGCCGAGGGCGTGCCGGGCGCGGGCGGCGAGACGACGGGCGGGGCGTCCACCGCGGCCGCGGCGGTGAGCGCGTCGGGCAGCGCCGGCGGCGCGACCGGCTGCGCGAGAGCGGGTCCGTCGTCCACAGAGGATCCCGCGTCCGCGAAGGGTGCGGCGTCCAGGGCGCGGAGCTCCGGCTGCCCGGCGCTCACGCTGCCGGGCACGAAGTGCGCGGGCCCGAGGACGAGGGTGACCGTGGTCCCCTCGCCCTCGACGGAGTCGAAGTGCACGTCGACGTCGAGGCGGCCGGCGAGGCGGCCGACGACGAAGAACCCGAGGCGCTGGGCGCCGACGAACTCGCTGGCGCGCCCGCCCGAGATGCGCTGCTGCGCCTGCTCGATCTCGTCCGCGTCCATGCCGAGGCCGGAGTCGGCGATGGCGACGACGACGCCGCGCTCGTCCTCGCTGGTGCTGACGACGACCCGGCTGCCGGGGTCGGAGAAGTGCGTGGCGTTCTCGAGGAGCTCCGCCACGAGGTGCGAGACGGTGAGGGCGAGGTGGCCGACCACCGGCGGGTCGACGCGCAGGGACAGGTCGATGCGGTCGTAGTGCTCGATCTCCCCGGCCGCGGTGCGGATGACGTCGCTCAGCGGCAGGGCGCGGCGCAGGCGGCGGCCCGTGGTGATGCCGGCCAGGACGAGCAGGGACTCGGCGTTGCGGCGCATGCGGGTCGCGAGGTGGTCGAGGGTGAAGAGGTCCTCGAGGGTGCCCGGGTCGGTCTCGTCGCGCTCCAGCTGGTCCAGGAACGCGAGCTGGCGGGCCAGCAGCGTCTGGTCGCGGCGGGCGACGTTGACGAAGGTCTCGGCGATCGAGTCGCGCAGCGCGGCCTGGTCGCGGGCGATGCCCAGGGTGGTGGCGCCGAGGTCGTCGATGACGGCGCCGAGGCGGCCCAGCTCGTCGGTCCCGCCGTCGGCGACGCGCACGAGCTCCGCGTCCGCGGGGTCGCGGTCGGCGCCGGCGCGCTCGACGGCGCGGGGCAGCTCCTCGCGGGCGCGGACGGCCGCGGCGGCGACGCGGCGCAGGCGGCCGGCGATGTCGCGGGCGACGGTCGTGGCCAGCAGGACGGCCAGGGCGACGACCAGCAGGCTGGCGAGGGCGAGCAGGACGGAGGTCCGGAGCGCCGCGCCCGCCCGGTCGTCGGCGACGCGGGTGACGTCGTCGGCCACGACGGCCGCGGCGGCGGACAGGCCGGCGACGAGGCGGGAGGAGTCGTCGAGCCACTGCTGGGCGTCCAGGGCGGGGACGCCGTCGCCGGCGGTGGTGAAGGTGGCCCGGGCCTCCTCCACCCTCGCGCGGGCGGCGGCGGTGTCCGGGGCGGCGAGGACGGCGTCGACGGAGCGGGTGAGGCCGGCGGGCAGGCGGCGGGCCTGGGCGGCGAGGACGTCCTGCTGGGCGACGGCGGCGCTGCGCGCCTGGCCGAGCTCAGCGGTGCCGAGGCCCGCGAGGACGAGCAGGCCGGCGGCCTGCTCGCGGGAGGCGGCCTCGCCCTGCTGGGCGAGGGAGGCGGCGGCGGCCTGGCGCCGGGCCAGGTCGCGGTCGGCGGTGTCGTCGGCGACGGCGAGCGTCAGGTCGGCGTAGTCGTCGGCGAGGGCGCTGTAGCCGCCGAGCGTCTGGGCGGCGGTGGTGCTGCCGCCGGTGACGCTCGCGCGGACGCGCTGCAGCTGCCGCGGCGGGACGGCGGTGGCCGCGGTCGCGGTGCCGGCGTCGAGCTCCACCTCGGCCAGGGCGGCGGTGAGCGCGGTGTCGGCGGCGTCGGTCCGGCGGCGCGCGGCGTCGAGGTCCGCGGCCGTGACCGCGTCCGAGCCGGCGAGCAGCTGGACGCTGAGCAGGCGCTCGCGCTGAAGCGCGACGAGGAAGGTGGCGCCCTCGTCGCTGGTCGCGGCGAAGCGGGCGGCGTCGCGGGTCTCGCGCACGGTCGAGAGCTGCTGCGCGTTGACCGCGACGGCGGTGCCGAGCAGCACGAGCAGCGGCACGACGAGGAGGACC
Organism: Kineococcus rubinsiae; assembly: GCF_011839805.1. Classification (GTDB taxonomy): domain Bacteria; phylum Actinomycetota; class Actinomycetes; order Actinomycetales; family Kineococcaceae; genus Kineococcus; species Kineococcus rubinsiae. Next base: position 2,052 of record NZ_VWPY01000048.1, read on the forward strand.
AGCAGCTTCGCTCTGATGCTCAGGTTCCGCAGCATGTCGACCTTCCGTACGCACGAGGGTCACCACCGTCGGGTGGGGACGTCACCCGGCCCATCGGCACCTCATGCCTCCGGGTTGAGCGCGGGTGCGTCACCGGATTCGCCCGATCGGCCCAGCCACCCGTGGCGCGCCCCCCTTGACAGTGACACACAGTCACTTCATGTGTCAGCTCTGCGACGGAGTCGGTGGCGGGGGCGCCCGCGCGGCACACTCCCCGGGTGAGCTCCGCCGACGCCGTGACCGTGCTGGTCCTGGCGGGCGGCGAGGGCACCCGCTTCGCGCGGCACCGGCCCGGGGCGGACAAGCTGCTGGAACCGGTGGCCTACGCCGGCCCGCTGCCCACCCTCGTCGCCGACCTGCTCGCCGCCGGCCTGCCCGTGGTCGTCGTCGGGCCGCCCCGGGCGCTGCCCGCCGGGGTGCGGCAGGTGCGCGAGGAGCCGCCGGGCGGCGGTCCGCTCGCGGGGGTGGCGGCCGGGCTGGAGCTCGTCGGGACCGGGGTCGTCGTCGTCCTCGGCGGGGACCACCCGTTCGCGGCCGCCGCGGTCCCGCGGCTCGTGCGGGCCCTGCGGACGGCGGCCCCCGGCGTCGACGTCGCGGTGGGCGTCGACCCCGGCGGGCGGCGCCAGCCCCTGCTCTCGGCCCACCGGACCGCCGCCGTCCGCCACCGGCTCGCGGGCCTGCCCGCCGTGGCGGGGCAGCCGCTGCGCGCGCTGTTCGCGGGCCGCGTCGCCGAGGTGGACGTCAGCGCCGAGGAGGCCCTCGACGTGGACACCCCCGAGGACCTCGCCGCGGCGCGCGCGGTGCTGGACCGGCGCCGGACCGGGAGCGCGGACGGGCCTGGCCGGACGTAGTGTCGCCGCGTGCGCGCGATCACCATCCGGGAGCCGGGCGGCCCCGACGTCCTGACCCTCAGCGACCTGCCCGACCCGGTGCCCGGCCCCGGCGAGGTCCTCGTCGACGTGGCCGCCGCGGGCGTCAACCGCGCCGACCTGTCGCAGCGCGAGGGCCACTACCCCCCGCCGCCCGGGGCGCCCGAGCACCCGGGCCTGGAGGTCTCCGGCTGGGTGTCCGCGCTCGGTGAGGGCGTCACGGGGTGGAGCGTGGGCGAGCCGGTCTGCGCGCTGCTCGCGGGCGGCGGCTACGCGGAGAAGGTCGCCGTGCCCGTCGGCCAGCTGCTCCCGGTCCCCGAGGGGGTCACGGTCGTCGACGCGGCCGCGCTGCCCGAGGTCGCGTGCACGGTGTGGAGCAACGTCTTCATGCTCGCGGCGCTGCGGCCCGGCGAGCTGCTGCTCGTGCACGGCGGTTCCAGCGGCATCGGGACGATGGCCGTGCAGATCGCCCGCCAGGTCGGGGCGCGCGTCGCGGTGACCGCGGGTTCCGCCGCGAAGCTCGCCGCGTGCGCCGAGCTCGGCGCCGAGGTGCTCGTGAACTACCGCGAGGACGACTTCGTCGAGGCCGTCCGCGCCGCCACCGACGGGCGCGGCGCCGACGTCGTGCTCGACGTCGTGGGCGCGAAGTACCTGCAGCGCAACGTGGAGGTGCTCGCCACGGGTGGCCGCCTCGTCGTCATCGGGATGCAGGGCGGGCGCACGGCCGAGCTCGACCTGGGCGTCCTCATGGCCAAGCGGGCCTCGATCCACTCCACCGGGCTGCGCGCCCGGCCGCTGGCGGAGAAGGCCGCCATCGTCGCGAGCGTGCGCGACCACGTGTGGCCGCTGCTGGCGGACGGGGTCGTGCGCCCCGTGGTCGCCGACCGGCTGCCGCTGGCCGAGGCGGCCCGCGCCCACACCGTGCTGACCGAGTCCCAGCACGTCGGGAAGGTCCTGCTGACCACCGGCCTGGCCGCCCCCACCTCGTGAGCGGCGCCTCCACCGCCCGCGAGCTCGCCCGGGAGTTCCCGCCGCAGGTGCTGCGCGACTACGCGCTCATCGCCGACGGGGCCCGCGGGGCCCTGGTCGGCCCGCGCGGGGACATGGTGTGGCTGTGCGCGCCGGACTGGCACGACGACGCCGTGCTGTCCGCCCTGCTCGGCGGCCGCGGGGTCTTCGCGGTCACCCCCACGCACCCCTTCGTCTGGGGCGGCGGCTACGAGGACGGGTCGCTGATCTTCCGGCACCGCTGGACCAGCCGCGGCGACGGCACGGTCGAGTGCCGCGACACCCTGGCCATGCCGAGCGACCCGCGGCGCGCCGTGGTGCTGCGGCGCATCGTGGCCGCGATCGGCGACGGCGAGGTGGAGGTGGTGCTCGACCTGCGCGCCCGCTTCGGCACGCAGGCGCTCCGGAGCCTGCGCCGCGACGACGCGGGGCGCTGGCACGGCCGCACCGGGGACCTGCACGTGCGCATCAGCGGGATGGCGGACGCGGTCGTGCGCGACGGCGTGCTGCGGATGCCGCTGACCGTCCCGGCCGGGGACCAGCACGACCTCGTCCTCGAGGTCGGCACGGCCGTCCCGGACGAGCCCGTCGACCCCGACCACGCGTGGGAGTCCACGGCGCACACCTGGAGCGAGGCCGTGCCCGAGGTCCCGCACTCCGTCGCCCCCGTGGACGCGCGGCACTCCTACGCCGTGGTCCGCGGCCTGACGTCGGACTCCGGCGGCATGGTCGCGGCCGCGACGATGTCGCTGCCCGAGCACGCCGAGCACGGGCGCAGCTACGACTACCGCTACGCGTGGGTGCGCGACCAGTGCTACGCGGGGCTCGCGATGGCCGCCTGCGGCACGCCGCTCGCGCTGTTCGACACCCTGGTGCGCTTCGTCGTCGCCCGCGTCCTCGCCGACGGCGACCGGCTGGTGCCGGCCTACACGGTCCACGGCGCACCGGTGCCCGAGGAGCGCTCGACGGGCCTGCCCGGCTACCCGGGCGGCTGGGACGTCGCCGGCAACCACGTGCGCGACCAGTTCCAGCTCGACGTCTACGGGGTGGTCCTGCAGCTGCTGGCCGCGGCCGCGGAGCACGACCGGCTCGACGCGGACGGGGCGCGCGCGGTGACGGTGGCGGTCGCAGCCGTCGAGGCGCGCTGGCGGGAGCCCGAGGCGGGCATCTGGGAGATCGACGACGACGTCTGGACGCACTCGCGGCTGGAGTGCGTGGCCGGGCTGCGCAGCGTCGCGGCCGTGGTGCCGCCCGGGCAGGCGGCGCGCACGGCGGCGCTGGCGGACGCGATCCTCGCCGAGACGTCGCGGACCTCGCTGCACCCCGAGCTGGGCCGGTGGCAGCGCAGCCCCGACCGCCCCGGCGTGGACGCGGCCCTGCTGCGCCCGGCCCTGCACGGCGCGCTGCCCGTGGACGACCCGCGGACGACGGCGACGCTGGAGGGGGTGCTCGCCGACCTCGTGGTCGACCACCACGTCTACCGCTACTCCCCCGACTCGATGCCGCTGGGCTCGACCGAGGGGGCGTTCGTGCTCTGCGGGTTCATCACCGCTGAGGCGCTGTTCGCGGCCGGCCGCGAGGTCGAGGCCTTCCGCTTCTTCGAGCGCAACCGGGCCGCGTGCGGTCCCGCCGCGCTGCTCGCCGAGGAGTACGACGTCTCCCAGCGGCAGCTGCGGGGCAACCTGCCCCAGGCGTTCGTGCACGCGGCCCTGCTGTCGAGCTCCGTGCGGCTCAACGGCCGCTGAGCCGCACGGAGCCCTCGCTCACCCGGGGATCACTCGGCGGAGGGAGCCTCGGTGGCGGTGCTGCTGTCGCTGCCCTCGGTGCCGCTCGCGCTCACGGCGACCGGTGCGGCCGTCGTGACCTCGATGCGGCGGGCCGGGGTGGTGGCGTGCGCGCCGGCGACGCGCACGGTCAGGACGCCCGCGTCGTAGGTGGCGCTCACGGCGTCGGCCCCGACGGAGGTCGGCAGCGTGAAGACGCGGCGGAAGGTGCCGTAGCGGACCTCCCGCAGGCCGCGCCCGCGCTGGGACTCCTCGCGGATGTCCTTGCGCTCGCCGCGCACGACGAGCCGCTCGCCGTCGACCTCGACGGTCACGTCGGCCGCGACGTCGACGCCCGGCAGGTCCAGGCGGACGAGCGCGTCGTCACCGTCGCGGACGACCTCCGCCGCGGGGACGGGGCGGCCGCTCGGCACGGTGCGGACCGCGACGGGCGCGAACGCCGTCCGGACCAGGGTGTCGAACGGGGTGGTGAACTGCGCGTCGCGACCGCTGCGGACGGACGCCCAGGACTGGGTGCTCACGATGTTCTCCTCGTTCTCGTCGGCGCTCTCGGTTGAGCGCCTTCGACGGCATCAACCTGAGTGCACACGGCTCAATTCCGTGTTCGCCGTGAGCGTGAGTAGGGTCGCGGCGACAGGAGCTCGACGACGAGGAGACTGCCGTGCCCGACCTGCCCCGCCCCGCCAACCCCCTGGGCTGCCACGCCCTCGTCTGGGCCGGGGGGCTGAGCCCCGAGGACATCGAGCGGGCCGTCACCCGCACGGCCGCAGCCGGTTTCGACCTGCTGGAGTTCTCCCTCCACGACTCGACCAGCCTCGACGTGGCCGGCACGAAGGCCCTGCTGGCCGAGCACGGCCTGGCCGTGGCCTGCTCGCGGGGGCTCGCCTTCGACGCGGACATCTCCAGCGAGGACCCGGCCGTCGTGGACCGCGGCGCGAAGCTGCTCATGGACTCCCTCGAGGTCGTCGCCGGTCTCGGCGGGACGATGCTCGCGGGGGCCCTGTACTCGGCCCTCGGCAAGTACTCCGCCCCGCTCACGCCGGGCGGGCGGGAGAACGTCGTCCGGGTGCTGCGCGAGACGGCGCAGGAGGCGCGCGGGCGCGGGGTCACGCTCGGGCTGGAGATCTGCAACCGCTACGAGACGAACGTGGTGAACACCGCCCACGACGCGCTGCGCCTCGCCGACGACGTGGGCGAGGACAACCTCGTGATCCACCTCGACACATACCACATGAACATCGAGGAGGACGACCTCGTCCGCCCCGTGCTGGAGGTCGGCGACCGCCTCGGCTACGTCCACATCGGCGAGAACCACCGCGGGTACCTGGGTTCCGGGCACCTCGACTTCCCGGCGTTCTTCCACGCCCTGCTGGACATCGGCTACACGGGCCCGATCACGTTCGAGAGCTTCTCCTCGGCGGTCGTCTCGCGCGGGCTCTCGAACGACCTGGCCATCTGGCGCAACCTCTGGGACGACGGCGACGACCTCGCGGCGCACGCGCGGCGGTTCGTCGGCGACCACCTGCTCGCCGCCTCGCACGCCTCCCAGCGGCGGTGACGGGGGTGGCGCGCACCTCCCCCACCGACCTCGAGGGCCGGACCGCGGTCGTCACCGGCGGCGCCCGGGGCATCGGCCTGGCCATCGCCCGCGAGCTCGCGACCCGCGGGGCGAACCTCGCGCTCGGCGACCTGAACCCCGACGTGGCCGAGGTGGCCGCGGAGCTCGGCGCCGAGGCGGACGTCACGACGCTCGGCACGAGCCTGGACGTCACCGACCCGGACTCGGTGGACGCGGTGTTCCGCACGGTGACCGAGACCCTCGGCCCGCCGGACCTGCTCGTGAACTGCGCCGGCATCACCCACGCCCGCGACGCGATCGACGTGACGCCCGCGGAGTGGAACCGCGTGCTCGCGGTGAACCTCACCGGGACCTTCCTGACGTGCCAGGCCTTCGCGCGCTCGTGCGTCGCGGCCGGCTCCCCCGGTGCCGTGGTGAACATCGCCTCGATGTCCGGGCGGATCGTCAACGTCCCGCAGCCGCAGGCGTCCTACAACGCGTCCAAGGCGGCCGTCGAGGCCCTCACGAAGTCGCTGGCCGTGGAGTGGATCCCGCTGGGGATCCGGGTGAACGCGGTGTCCCCCGGCTACATCGCCTCGGACATGACCCGGCAGTTCATCGACGCCAACCCCGAGATGGGCGCGTTCTGGCGCTCGCGCATCCCCACCGGGGAGATGGGCGAACCGGAGGACGTCGCGGGCCTCGTCGCGTGGCTGCTCTCCCCCGCGGCGCGCTACGTCGTGGGGCAGTCCTTCGTCATCGACGGCGGGTACACGATCGTCTAGGCGCCGTCCGGGGTGCGGTGGCGCGCCCGCACGGGGCAGGGTGTCGCCGGTGGACACCTCCGACCCCTCGGGCGTGCGGCACGCGTACGACACCGTCGCCGAGGACTACGCCGCCCACCTGCCGGACACCCGCGCCGAGGCGCCGCTGGACCTGGCCGTGCTCGACGCCTTCGCCGCGGCGGTCACCGGTCAGGTCCAGAACCACGACGAGGGCGAGGGCCAGGGCAGCGCGCGGGTCCTGGACGCCGGGTGCGGGACGGGCCGCCTGACCCGCTACCTCGCGCAGCGCGGCTGCCTCGTCGAGGGGGTGGACCTGTCCCCGGGCATGGTCGCGGTGGCGCGCCGCGAGAACCCCGGCGTCCGGTTCGCCGTGGGCTCCCTGACCGACCTGCCCTTCGGCGACGCCTCCTTCGCGGGGGTCGTGCTCTGGTACTCGACCATCCACACGCCGCCGTCCGGTCACCGGCGCCTCTTCGCGGAGGCGGCGCGGGTGCTGCGCCCCGGCGGCCACGTCGTCGTCGCGTTCCAGTCCGGGCACGGGGTCCGCGACGTCGGTGCGGTCTACCGCCGCTTCGGCCACGACGTCGTCCTGGAGCGCCACCTGGTCACCGCGGACGAGGTCGCCGGGGACCTGGCGGCGGTCGGCCTCGCGGAGGTGTGCCGGCTGGTGCGCCGTCCCCGCGGGGCGGAGGGCGACGACCAGGCGGTCCTGCTGGCCCGGGCGCCCGGACCGCCGGCCTGAGCGAGCGGACCCCGCCCGGGTCCGTGAGGATCGGCGCATGGACTACGTGAAGCTCGGCTCCACCGGCCTCGAGGTGTCCCGGCTCTGCCTGGGCTGCATGAGCTACGGCGACCCCGACCGCGGCGGGCACCCGTGGACGCTGCCCGAGGCGGACAGCGCCCCCTTCCTGCACCGCGCGCTCGACGCGGGCGTCACCTTCTACGACACGGCGAACGTCTACTCCAACGGCTCCAGCGAGGAGATCGTCGGGAACGTCCTGCTCAAGGCCGTCCCGCGCGACCAGGTCGTCATCGCGACGAAGGTCCACGGGCGCATGCGGCCCGGCCCGAACGGTGGCGGACTGTCGCGGCAGGCGATCCTCAGCGAGGTCGACAACAGCCTGCGGCGCCTCGGCACCGACTACATCGACCTCTACCAGATCCACCGGTTCGACCCGAGCGTCCCGCTCGAGGAGACGCTGCAGGCGCTCGACGACGTCGTGACCGCGGGCAAGGTCCGCTACCTCGGGGCGTCGTCGATGTGGGCGTGGCAGTTCGCCAAGGCGCTGCACCTGCAGGACGCCCACGGCTGGCGCCGGTTCGTCACGATGCAGGACCACTACAACCTCCTCTACCGCGAGGAGGAGCGGGAGATGCTGCCGCTGTGCGCGGACGAGGGCATCGGCGTCATCCCGTGGAGCCCGCTGGCGCGCGGCAAGCTGACCCGCGACTGGGACGAGTCGACGAACCGCTCCGAGAAGGACGAGTTCGGCAAGAGCCTGTACCGCGACTCCGACGCGGACATCGCGGCCGCGGTCGCCCGGGTCGCGGAGCGCCGCGGGGTTCCGCGCGCGCAGGTCGCGCTCGCCTGGGTCGCGCGCAACCCCGTGGTCACCGCGCCGATCGTGGGGGCGACCAAGCCGCACCACCTCGACGACGCGGTCGCGGCCGTCGACCTCGTCCTCACCGACGACGAGGTCGCCGAGCTCGAGGCGCCGTACGAGCCCCACGAGGTCCGCGGCTTCTGACCCCCCACCCCGCCGTGGTCGTGCAGGTGGTACCTGCATGACCACGGCGGGAGGAGCGGTCAGGACGCCGGGTCGGGCACCTCCAGCACCCGGCGGGCCAGCCCGGCGTGCGTGACGAGCGCCGAGACCAGCCCGCTGCGCAGGACGGCCGCGACCGCCCCGGCCCGCAGGTCCGCGTCGCCTGTGGCCATGGCGATGACGTCGGGCGTGCGGCGCAGCTGCTCGGCGGTGATCCCGATGACCCGGTCGGACAGGCCCGGGACCTGCCTCCCCGCGGCGTCGAGCAGCACCCCGGTGATCTCCGCGACCGCGCCGGCGTCGGCGAGCACGCGCGCGTCGCCGGCCTCGAGGGAGTCCAGGGCGGTGGACTCCCCCGACGTCCAGGCCCCGATCGAGACGACCGCCTTCGTCAGGTGCTCGTGCTCGGCCAGCGCCTCCGCGATCCCCGACTGCGCGCGCAGGCTGTCGGCGGTCGCGGCGTCCGCGACGGCCAGCGGGGCGTAGAACGTCACCGCGGTCGACGAGGTCCCGGCCGCGACGCGGCGCACGAGGTCGACCGCGCTCTCCTCCACGTCCGGGCGCGGCAGGGCCCCGGACAGCTGGACGAAGCGGCACCGCAGGGGGGCGTGCACCGAGGCCGCGACGACGGAGATCGCGCGGCCCCAGGCGAGCCCGACGACGTCCTCGGGGGCCAGGACCTCCTGCAGCAGGCCGGCGGTGAAGACGCCCACGGCGCGACGCTGCCCCAGGACGGTGTCCTCCGCGGCGCGCAGGACGAACGCGGCCGGCACCCCGAACCGCGTGCGCAGCGCCTCCGCCAGCTCGGCGTCGAGCGAGGGCGGGGCCAGGACGCGGATCTGGACGAGGCCGGCCTCCTGCGCGTCGGCCAGCAGCCGGGCGACCTTGAACCGGCTGACCCCGAGCTGCTTGGCGATCTCCGTCTTCGTCAGGTTCTCGACGTAGAAGCGCTGCGCCGCGGCGGCCGCCAGGGCGAGGCCGCTGACCGACGCGGACCCGCGGGCGGGGGAACGGCTCACGGGTTCCTCCTCGGTCCGGCGGGCGGCGCCGCCCCGGCACCAGGGGCGGCAGAGCTCGAAGTCTTCCTCACCGCGTGACCTCCTTCGGTCCGGGGACGGCGACGCTCGCAGAGTTGACAAGCTCCGTGGCGCAGGTCACGATCTGCACAGCTGAGAGTAGCCCGCTCACATGAGCGAATGGCAAACGGGCCACCCCAGCGGAGCGCGGAACCGGCTCCAGCACCTGGGACCTGTCGATGAAGACACTGGAGGGGACGATGACCGGACGTCAGAGCGAGACCCGGGGCGTGAGCCGTCGTGCAGCGATGGCCGGACTGGGTGGCCTCGGCGGCGCGGCCCTGCTGAGCAGCTGCTCGGGCGCCGGCGGCGGAACCACCGGCGGGGGCGGCGGGGGTGGCGGCGACGCCAAGAGCATCAGCGTGATCATGGTCAACAACCCGCAGATGATCGACCTGCAGAAGCTCACCGCGGACAACTTCACCAAGGACACCGGCATCACGGTGAACTACACGGTGCTGCCCGAGAACGACGTGCGCGACAAGATCAGCCAGGAGTTCTCCAGCCAGGCCGGTCAGTACGACGTGGCGTCGATCTCCAACTACGAGGTGCCGTTCTACTCCAAGCTCGGCTGGCTGGCCCCGCTGGACGACTTCATCTCGGGCGACTCGGCCTTCGGGCAGGACGACATCCTGGCCCCACTGGCCACCGCGCTGACCGGTGAGGACGGCAAGGTCTACGCCGAGCCCTTCTACGGCGAGTCCTCGTTCCTCATGTACCGCAAGGACATCTTCGAGTCCAAGGGCCTGCAGATGCCCGAGAAGCCGACCTGGCAGGAGATCGCGGACTTCGCGGCCCAGCTCGACGGCGCGGCGCCGAACATGAAGGGCATCGCCCTGCGCGGCCAGCCCGGCTGGGGCCAGGTCTTCGCCCCGCTGACCACCGTGGTCAACACCTTCGGCGGCACCTGGTTCGACGAGAACTGGAACGCCCAGGTCAACGCCCCGGAGTTCGTCGAGGCGACGAAGTTCTACGTCGACCTCGTCCGCGCCCACGGCGAGCCCGGCGCCCCGCAGGCCGGCTTCACCGAGTGCCTGAACGGCATGACCCAGAGCCAGGTCGCCATGTGGTACGACGCGACGTCGGCCGCCGGATCGCTCGACGCCACGGGCTCGCCCGTCGCGGGCAAGATGGGCTACGTCGCCGCCCCGGTGAACAAGACGGACTCCTCGGGCTGGCTGTACACGTGGGCGTGGGGCGTGCAGAAGGCGTCCAAGAAGCAGGAGGACGCCTGGAAGTTCATCTCCTGGGCCTCCAGCCAGAAGTACGAGGAGCTCGTGGGTTCGAAGGTCGGCTGGGCCAGCGTGCCCGCCGGCAAGCGCAACTCGACGTACGAGAACACCGAGTACCAGCAGTCCGCGGCCCCGTTCTACAAGGCCACCCAGGACGCCATCAACGCGGCCGACCCGTCGAACCCGGGTGTGCAGAAGCGACCGGCCGCGGGCATCCAGTTCGTCGCGGTCCCCGAGTTCGCGAACCTGGGCACGCAGGTCTCGCAGGGCGTCTCCTCCGCCATCGCGGGCCAGACCACCGTCGAGAAGGCCCTCGACGACGGCCAGGCCCTGGCGGAGAAGCAGGTCTCCGAGGTCTACAAGAGCTGATCCCCACCCGGCCCCGCCCGCTGATCGCGGGCGGGGCCGTTCCCACGCCGTCGGCGGGTCCCCCCGCACGCGGCCACCCCCGCACCAACGGCTGCAGCACGCAGGACGTCGGAGGACCCCCCATGAGCAGTCCGGGCAGCACCGCCCTCACCCCCACCCCCGCCGAGACGCCGCCGCCGGGCAGGCCCGCCGGGTCCGCGCGCAAGGCGGCCGACTGGGCCCGCCGGGCCCCGCTGATGCCGGCCCTGCTCTTCACGATCGTGGTGACGCAGCTCCCCTTCGTGGTGACGATCGTCATCTCGTTTCTGGACTGGAACTCGCTGCGCCCCGACCGGCGCGGCTTCGCCGGCATCAGCAACTACGTCGAGGTCTTCACCGACGCCAACCTGCGCGCCTCGGTGTGGAACACGCTGGTCATCACGGTGACCGTCGTCCTCGTCAGCCTGGTGCTCGGCCTGCTCATCGCCCTGCTGCTGGACCGCAAGTTCTTCGGCCGCGGCGCGGTGCGCACCATGATGATCGCGCCGTTCCTCGTCGTGCCGATCGCCGCGGCCCTGCTCTGGAAGCACGCGCTGTTCAACCCGAGCTACGGCCTGTTCAACGGCCTGCTCACCTCGATCTGGCGGCTCTTCGGCAGCGACAACCCGCCGCAGCCCGACTGGCTGAGCGAGGGGCCGAAGCTGGCCATCGAGGCCGCGCTGATCTGGCAGTGGACGCCGTTCATGATGCTGATCATCCTGGCCGGCCTGCAGTCCAAGCCGGGCGACGTCGTCGAGGCGGCCCGCATGGACGGCGCCAACGCCTGGCAGATCTTCCGCTACCAGACCTTCCCGCACCTGCGGCAGTACCTGGAGCTCGGCGGCCTGCTCGGGTCGATCTACATCGTCCAGAACTTCGACGCCGTCTTCACCATCACCTCCGGCGGGCTCGGCACGGCCAACCTGCCGTACACGATCTACCAGACCTTCTTCTCCGCCCACGAGTACGGCCTCGCCTCGGCGATGGGCATCGTCGTGGTCATCGGCACCATCATCATCGCGACCTTCGCCCTGCGCGTGGTGTCGTCCATGTTCAAGGAGGAGGTCTCGCGATGAGCACCGCCACCGCGCCCGTCCGCACCGCCCACGTCGCCACCACGCGGCGGGAGCGCAAGGCCCGCTCGATGCAGCCGCCCAAGCCGCTGCTCAGCCTCCTGGCCTGGATCGTGGGCTTCCTGTTCGTCGCCCCGGTCCTGTGGATGGTGCTGACGTCGCTGCACTCCGAGACCGACGCGGCGACCAACCCGCCGTCGATCGCCGCGGGGCTCACGCTCGACGGCTACCGCTCGTTCCTGTCCGCGGGGCCCGAGGCGCCGCTGCTGAACTCGCTCATGGCCTCGGTCGTCTCGACGCTGATCGTGCTCTGCCTGGCGATCCCCGCCGCCTACGCGCTGTCCATCCGTCCGGTCGAGAAGTGGACCGACGTGATGTTCTTCTTCCTCTCGACCAAGTTCCTGCCCATCGTCGCGGGCCTGCTGCCGCTGTACCTGTTCGCCCAGAAGACCGGGCTGCTGGACAACATCTGGCTGCTCGTCCTGCTGTACACGTCGATGAACCTGCCGATCGCGGTCTGGATGATGCGCTCGTTCCTCGCCGAGGTGCCGGTCGACATCCTCGAGGCCGCCTCCATCGACGGCGCCGGCCTGCTGCGCACGCTCGTCACCGTCGTGGCGCCCGTGGCCATGCCGGGGATCGCGGCCACCTCGCTGATCTGCTTCATCTTCAGCTGGAACGAGCTGCTGCTGGCCCGCACGCTGACGGCGACCATCGCCGGCACGTCGCCCGTCTTCCTGACGAGCTTCGTCACCAGCCAGGGCCTGTTCCTCGCCCAGCTGTGCGCCGCGGCGACGGCCGTCTCGCTGCCCGTGCTCGTCGCGGGGTTCGCCGCGCAGGACAAGCTGGTGCAGGGCCTCTCCCTCGGAGCCGTCAAGTGACGTCGACCACCGCAGCGACACCCCTGTCGCCGGAGAACCTCGCCACCATCGGCGGGTCCGTCCCGGTCCCGGCCTACGACCGCAGCGCCGTGACGCCCGGGATCGTGCACCTGGGCGTGGGCGGGTTCCACCGCGCGCACCAGGCCATGTACCTGGACCGGCTGATGAACGACGGCAAGGCCCTGGACTGGGGCATCCGCGGGATCGGCGTCCTGCCGCACGACGCGCGGATCAAGGAGGTCCTGCAGGAGCAGGGCGGCCTCTACACGCTGGTGCTCAAGGACCCGGACGGCAGCCGCGAACCCCGCGTCGTCGGCTCGATCCTGGACGTCACCCTCGCCCCGGACGACCCCGACGCCGCCATCGAGGTGATGGCCGACGAGCGGATCCGCATCGTGTCCCTCACCGTCACCGAGGGCGGCTACAACATCCACGCGGTGACCGGCGAGTTCGACGCCGAGAACCCCGACGTGGTCGCCGACCTGGCCGAGGGGGCACTGCCCCGCACGTCCTTCGGCCTGGTCACCGAGGCCCTGCGCCGGCGCCGGGACCGCGGCGTCCCCGCGTTCACCGTGATGTCGTGCGACAACATCCAGGGCAACGGCCACGTCGCCCACCAGGTGTTCGTCGCCTACGCCACGCTGAAGGACCCGGAGCTCGGGGCCTGGATCGACGCCCACGTCACCTTCCCGAACTCGATGGTCGACCGGATCACCCCCGGCACGACCGACGCCGACCGCGCGGAGGTGCGGGAGTCCTTCGGCATCGAGGACGGCTGGCCCGTGGTCTGCGAGCCGTTCGTCCAGTGGGTCCTGGAGGACGACTTCGTCCTGGGCCGCCCGCCCTACGAGGACGCCGGCGTGCAGGTCGTCGCCGACGTCGGGCCGTACGAGCTGATGAAGCTGCGCCTGCTCAACGCCAGCCACCAGGCGCTGTGCTACTTCGGCTACCTCGCGGGCTACCGCCTGGTCCACGAGGTGGCGCAGGACCCGCTGTTCGCGGAGTTCCTGCTCGCCTACATGGAGCGCGAGGGGACGCCGACGCTCAGCCCGGTGCCGGGCATCGATCTCGACGAGTACCGCCACGAGCTGATCTCCCGGTTCTCCAACGGCGAGGTGCGCGACACCGTCGCCCGGCTGTGCGCCGAGAGCTCCGACCGGATCCCGAAGTGGCTGCTGCCCGTGGTGCGCCACCAGCTGGCCACGGGCGGGGAGTTCCACCGCGCGGCCGCGGTCGTGGCGAGCTGGGCCCGCTACGCCGAGGGCGTCGACGAGGCGGGCGAGCCCATCACCGTGCAGGACCGCCTCACGGCCCAGCTCACGGCGACGGCCCGCCGCCAGGGCGAGGACCCGACGGCGTTCATCGCCGACCGGACCCTGTTCGGCGACCTCGTCGACGACGAGCGGTTCGTCGCGGAGTTCACCGCGACCCTGGCGTCGCTGCACGCCAGGGGCGCCCGGGCGACGCTGCAGGACGTCGTCGCCCGCTGAGCCGGACCGGGAGCCCCGTCACCCCTGCGCACCGCAGGTGACGGGGCTCTCGGAACTCCCCCGCGGCGCGGTCACCGCCGTAGGCTGCGGAGGTCGCGACGACGCGACGAGGCCGACCGACAGGAGGCGCTGCGACGATGCAGCCGCTGCTGGTGACGTTGTCGATGCTGCGGGCCGACGCCGATCCGGCCGCACGGCTGGCCGCCACCGTCGACGCGCTGCGCCGCCGGCACAGCGACCTCACGGGCCTGCTGCGCGCGGCCGCGGCCCTCGCCGAGTGCGTCGTCGGCCTCGACGACCCGGGCGGTGCGTCCCTGCGGGTCGCCCCCGACGGGCGCCTGCTGACCCCGCGGCCGGCGCACGACGGCCCCCGCCTCTGGCTGGAGCGCGAGAGCGCCGGTCCGCTCGACGCCCTCCTGGTGCAGCACCTCGCCCGGGCGGTCGGACCCCACCGCGCCGCTCGCCGCCGGGAGGCGGCGCTCCCCCCGGCGGAGGTGGGCCCGGCCGCGGGCGAGCAGGCCCTCGTCCAGCTGCTGCTGTCTCCGACCGCCGACGACGGCGAGCGGGCGCGCGCCGCGCTGCACCTGGGGCTGCGCGCGGACGCGGGCGTGCAGGTCGTCACCGTCGCCGGGGGCGGCACGGGGGAGCTCGCGACCCGGCTCGCGGAGCGGGCCGGGGTGCTGCGGCGGGCCGGGGCCGGCGACGTCGAGGCGCTCCTGGTGCAGGGGGGGCGCCTGCGACCCGACGACCTCGTGGACGAGGCGACGACCGCGGCGACCCGGGAGGTCCCCTCCCCGGCGTCGGCGGCCCTGGGCTGGTCGCAGGCGCTGGTCGCCCTGCGCTTCGCGGCGGCCGGGTTGCACGGCACGAGGGACGACCGGCTCGTGTCGCACGAGGAGCTCGGCGCCCTGACCGCCCTCGCGACCGTGCCGGGGGAGGTCGCGCGCGGCCTGGCCGACGTGCGGGCCCTCACCGAGCTCGGCGGCCGCGCCGGGGGCCGGGGCCTGCTCGCGACCCTCGCCGCGGTGTGCCGCACGCGCTCGCACCGCGCCGCCGCGGTGCAGCTGCACCTGCACCACTCCTCGATCGCGGGCCGCCTCGCCCACGCCGAGCGCGCGCTGGGCTTCACGCTGGACGGCGACCACGCGATCACCCGGGCGCAGACCGCCCTCCTGCTGCACCACCTCCACGCCGCGCGTTGACGCGCCGGGCCTCCTGACGCGCCCCGCCGCGCCGGGCTCACGCCGCGACGAACGCCGCGCGGTGGTCCCGGGCGAAGTCGGCGACCGTGATCGCCGGCCGGCCGAGCAGGTCGGGGACGTCGCTGCTGCACAGGCGCCCGTCGTCCTGCCCGCGGCGCACCACCTGGACGAACTGGTGCACGAGGCCCCGGGCCTGCCAGGCGGGCACGCCTGTCGCGCGCAGCACGCCGTAGAACGCGGGCGCGGGGACGTGGAGGTAGCGCACGCGGTGCCCGAGCACGGCCGTCAGGACGCCGGCGACCTCGGGGTAGGACAGGGGGCGGTCACCCGTCAGCCGGTACACCCGGCCGTCCTCGCCGGGACCGCCCTGCAGCGCCGGGTCGGTGAGCACGCGGGCGCCCACCGCGGCGACGTCGCGCACGTCGATCCAGGCCGTGGCCCCGTGCCCGCTGGTCTGCGGCAGCCAGCCCCGGCGGACGGCCGCGGCCTCCACCAGGAGGTTCTTCGTGAACGCGCCCGGCTTGAGCACGGTCCAGGCCAGACCGCTGCGCCGCAGGTGCTCGTCGGCGAGGCCGTGGTCGCGGGCCCACGGGATGTCCGAGCGCGGGTTGGCGTCGGAGGCGGACACCTTCACCACGTGGCGCACGCCGGCGGCGACGGCCGCGTCGACGGCGTCGCGGTTCTGCCGGAACTGCTGCGGCCCGGGCGGGGTGTTGAGGAACAGCTGCTCGCAGCCGCGGGCCGCCGCCCGCAGGCTGTCGCCGTCCTCGAAGCTGCCGAGGACGGCGTCGACCCCGCGCCCGGCGAAGCGGCGCACCTGCTCGGGGCGCCGGCACAGGACGCGCAGGGGCGTCCCCGTCGCGACGAGCTCGTCGACGAGGGCGGTGCCGACGTCACCGGTCGCCCCGGTCACGAGGAGGCGTCCCGGTGCGTCGGCGCGGTCGGGAGAGGGGTTCTCGAGGGTGGTGGGTGTCGGCACGTCAGCCTCACTCAAGTAGCAGGAACCTGTTGATGGAAGAATGACCCGCGACGCAGGGGGAGGCAAGTCGGCCGTGGAGTTGACCGGGCAGGACATCGACGCTCTCGTGACGTGGTCGCTGATCCGCGCCGCGCACCGGGCGCAGCGCGACCTCACCGAGGTGTTCGCCGAGCACGGGCTCTCCCCCGTGCAGTTCGGCGTGCTCTCCCACCTGGCCACCGGCGCCGCGTTCACCCAGGCGCAGCTGGCCCGCGAGGTGCTGGTGCGACCGCAGTCGATCAGCGGGGTCCTGGACGGGATGGTGGAGCGCGGGCTGGTCGCCCGCGAGGCGGAGCGCGCCAAGGGCCGGCGCAACCCGCTGGCCCTGACCCCCGCGGGTCACGACCTGCTGGCGGTGGTGTGGCCGGAGGTGCGCCGGGCGAACCGGCCCGAGCTGCTGGGCCTCAGCGAGGCGGAGGCGGCGACGCTGAACGCCGTGCTGCTGCGGATGGTCGACGGGGCGCGCTGACGACGAGTCCTCCTGACGACGGCGCCGGAACCGCAGCCGTCAGCGGGGGTTCCGCACCGCGTGGCGCACGTAGAGGGCGCCGTTGCCGAACCGCCGGTGCTCCAGGAGTTCCAGGTCGAGCCGCACCCCCCGGGGCAGCGCGGGCTTCCCGCCGCCGACGAGCACGGGGCAGAGGAGCAGCACGCACTCGTCGACCAGCCCGTGCCGGAACGCCTCGGCCGCCAGCGTCGCGCCGCCGATGCTCAGGTCGGAGCGGGAACCCTCCTTGAGCTGCCGCACCGCCTCCGGGTCGAAGGTCCGCTCGATCCTCGTGCGCGCCGTCGGCGCCTGCTCGAGCGTCGAGGAGAACACGACCTTGTCGGCGTCGCGCCAGATCTCCGCGTACTCGCGGACGACGGGCGGTTCCCCCACCAGCCAGTCGTCGTCCTCCCAGATGCGCATCGTCTCGTACATCCGGCGGCCGTAGAGCGACGTGCCCACGGCGCGCTCGTGCTCGTTCCAGAACGCGTGCACCTCCTCGTCCGGCTCCGCGAAGTCGAAGGCGCCGTCCTCGTCCTCGAGGAAGCCGTCCAGCGAGGTGTTGGCGGCGTAGACCAGCTTGCCCATGGGTTCCTCCGGAGCGACGGGGAGCTCAGCCTCCAGGGTTCCGGCACGGGCGGCAAGGTCCTGCCCGCGCGGGTTCCCGGTCCGCAGGCCCGGAACCCACGACGGCGGGAACCTACGACGACCGGGAACCCGGCGACGGTTCGTCGCCGCCGGCGGCCGCGGCGCTCGTCGCCGCGAGCGACGCCAGCAGCCGCAGCTTCTCCGCGCTCCCGCTGTCGGCGTCGGGGTAGTACACGACGAGCAGGACGTCCTCGACGGGCAGCTTGTCCCGGTGCAGCCGCAGCGTCCCGAGGACCGGGTGGGCGACGGTCACCGTCCCGCCCCGGAGGTCGCGGACGTCGTGGCGGTCCCACAGGGCCCGGAAGCGCCCGCTGGCCAGCGACAGCTCCCCCACGAGCTCGACGGTCCGGGGGTCGTGGACGACGTCGGCGCGGTCGGTCGCGGAGACGCCGACCGACTGGCGGAAGGCGCCGACGAACTCGGCCGTGACCGCCTCCCAGTCCTCGTGGAAGTCCCGCTCGGCCGGGTCGAGGAACAGCGAGCGCAACCGGTTCTCCCCCGGCCGCAGGCGCGGCGACAGCGCCAGGGCCAGGGGGTTCGACGCCAGGACGTCGAAGGCGCGGCCCTCGACGAAGGCCGGCACGTCCAGCGCGGCCAGCAGGTGGTGCAGCCGGGCGGGAACGCGTTCGGTGCGCCGCTGCGGGCGGGTGCGCGGTCGGGGACGGGCGAGGTCGAGCAGGTAGGCCGTCTCGACGTCGTCGAGCTGCAGGACCCGCGCCAGCGCCTGGAGCACCTGCGGCGACGGGTTCCGGTCGCGGCCGCGCTCCAGCCGGAGGTAGTAGTCGGCGCTCACCCCGGCCAGGAGGGCGACCTCCTCGCGGCGCAGGCCCGCGACCCGGCGGCGCGCGCCGCCGGGCAGGCCCAGCTGCTGCGGGCTGACCAGGGCGCGCCGGGCCCGCAGGTACTCGCCCAGCCGGTTCTCCTCCACCCCGCCCACGCTAGCTCCGCCCGCGGGCCGCGCCGGGGACCGGAAGGGGTCCTGCCACTCCCCGGACCGGCGGGGGCCTGCCTCCCCGCGGCGCGGGAGCCGACGCTGGTCGGGCACCTCACCTCAGCGAGCAGGGGATCGACATGGACATCAGCGGACGCACCGTCCTCATCGTCGGCGGGACCTCCGGCATCGGCCTGGGCCTGGCCCGCCGCTTCGCGGCGGCCGGCAGCACGGTCGTCGTCGGCGGGCGCGACCCCGGCCGGGTCGCCGGCGACGGGAGCCTCGAGACCGTCCGGATCGACGTCACCGACCACGTGAGCGTGCAGCGCGCCCGCGACGAGGTCCTCACCCGCCACCCCGACCTCGACGTGGTGGTGACGATGTCGGGGGTGATGCTCCTGGAGGACCTGCGCGACCCCGCCCACGCCGCCGCCGCGGAGACGACGATCGCGGTCAACCTGCTGGGCACGATCCGCGTCCTCGACGCCTTCACGCCGCACCTGCTCGGCCGCGGGGCGGGCGACGTGATCACCGTGACCTCCGGCATCGCCTTCCTGCCGTTCCCCCTCATGGCCAGCTACGGGGCGTCGAAGGCCGGGGTCCACGCCTACACCGAGGCGCTGCGGGCGCAGCTGGAGGGCACGGGGGTGCAGGTGACCGAGCTGGTGCCCCCGGCGGTCGCGACCGCGGGGCAGGAGCTGGTCAACCCGGCGGCGCTGCCGCTGGAGGCGTTCCTCGACGAGGTGGTCGACCTCCTCGGCGCGGACCCCACCCCGCGCGAGGTGGTGGTGCAGGCCGCCCGGCGGCTGCGGTGGGCCGAGCGCGACGGCACCTACGCCGAGCTCCTGCGGCAGCGCTCGCAGTCGCTGGCGACGCTCCCCGGTCGCTGACCGCCACGGGCGACCGCCCGGCGGACGGGGCCGGGCGGGACGTCAGACGACGGTCGGCGTCGCGGGAGGTGCGCTGCGGCGCAGCAGCTCGGCGGGCGACGGGTGGGAGCGCCCGCCCTGGACGACGGCCCGCCGCGCGAGCACGTCGCGGTCCTCGACGGGCAGGTCCTGCGTGAGGCGCAGCTCCCGGCAGTCCAGGTAGCCGCGCAGCCGGGCGGGGTCGTTCGTGATGATGCCGTCGACGCCCGAGCGCAGGACCTCGGCCCAGAGCACCGGCTCGTCCACGGTCCACGTGAAGACCTGCATGCCCGCGGAGTGGAAGGCGCCGACGACCTCGGGCGAGGCGACGACGGCCGCGACGTGCGGGTTGCACGCCATCACGCCGAGGTCCGCGGCGAGGGTCCTGGCCTGCGCCGCGGGGTCCTCCTCCGGCCGCAGGACGAGCAGGGCCCGTCGCACGTCGGGCGCCCAGTCGCGCAGGGCGGCGACCGTCGAGCGGTCGAAGCTCTGCAGCACGCAGCGGTCGGCGATGCCGGAGTCCGCCACGATCAGGGCGGCCACCGCCACCGAGGCGGGCGCCCAGCGGCCCTTGAACTCGATGAGCAGCCCCGCCCCGGGGTGGTCGGCAGTCAGCCGCAGCACCTCGGCGAGGGTGGGCACGCGCTGGCCGGCGTAGGCCTCGGAGAACCAGACGCCCGCGTCGACGTGCGACAGGTCGGACGTCGAGACGTCCCCGACGGCCCGTGAGACGCCCGTCGTCGCGTCGAGGGTGTGGTCGTGGACCACCACCGGCACCCCGTCGGCGGAGAGGTGGACGTCCAGCTCGAGGAGGTCCGCGCCCGCCCGCAGGGCCGCCTCGAAGGCGGCGAGGGTGTTCTCGGGAGCCACCGCGGAGTACCCGCGGTGGGCGATGACGAGCGGCCCGCGGCGGGCCGTGGCCGGGGTCATGCGGGGAGCGGCTTCACGTCGGTGTCGTGGCCCTCCCGCAGGTGCTGCCGAGCCGTGCCCCGCGCCGTCGCGGGATCTGCGCCCTGCACCATGATGCCCTCCCAGGCCCCGACCGCGGTCCGACCGCCACCCGGGACGGAGCCCCGGATCCGGTCCTGCGTGCGCGTCTCGGCCGGCTGGTCCACGGCGGTCGGGGACGGCGGCGTCTTCGCGTACACCTCCCGCTCAGCATCGGCCGGTGGGCGGTGGGTCTTGACGGTCACGCGCCCGGTGATCCGGGAGGGACCGGTGGTCTGCTGCAGGGTCGCCATGACGACCTCTCCGTGCGGCGGAGTGCTGACGTCTCGAACCCTAGGTCGCGCGTGCGGCCGTTCCGGCGCCACCCGGCCCCCCTCGGGCAGAGGTCACCGAGAGTTCACCGGGCCGCTCCGCGGGGAACCCCGGTGCCCCCCGCCGTTCACTCCCCCGTGTCGGCCGTCGGCGCAGCAGGCGCTCAGGCGGCGGTCAGCGACGGCTGGCAGCGCGGGCACCACCACGTACGGCGCTGCTCGGCGTCGCCCGGCACCTCGGCGACGACCTGGATCGTCGTGCCGCACCGCAGGCACGGCTTCCCGGCCCGCCCGGCGACCCAGTGCGACCGGCCGGGACGCGTGTCGCCCGTGGTGACCTGGTAGGCGCCGGGGACGTCCACGGAGTGGCGGAGCATCCGCACGGCCAGGTCCACGGCGCGGCGCAGGTCGATCGTGCCCGCGGGCCGCCACGGGTCGAGGCCCCGCAGGAAGCACAGCTCGTTGACCCAGAGGTTGCCGAGGCCCGCGAGGTTGCGCTGGTCGAGCAGGGCCGCGGCGATGCCCCGGTCGGGCTGGGCCGCGAGCCGGCGCACGGCCTCGTCCACGTCGGGGTGCGGGGCGAGCACGTCGGGCCCGAGGTGGCCGACGGCGTCGCCCTCCTGCGCCGTGGGCAGCAGCTCGACGACCGGCATCCGCAGCGCCGCGGCCGTCGGGCCGGGACGGCCCTCGACGGTCGTGGTGAGCAGGATCCGGACGTCGGGGACCAGGCGGCGCGGCAGCTGCTTGCCGGGGGCCAGGACGGTCCACTCGCCGTCCATGCGCAGGTGGGTGTGCAGCGTCGTGCCGCCCTCGAACCGCGTCAGCAGGTGCTTGCCGCGCGCGACCGTGCCGAGCACCGCGAGCCCCGACAGGTCCGCGGTGGCGTGCTGCGGCACGCGGAAGTCGCTGTGGCGCAGCACGGATCCGCGCAGCCGGGCGTCGAGCTTGCGCGCGACCTTCAGGACGCTGTCCCCCTCGGGCACCGGTGCCCCCTCAGCCGAACGGGCTGTCGGAGAGGTCGTGCTCGGCGAGCCAGGCCGTGCGCCGGGCGAACAGCCCGGGTGCGGCGCGGCGGGCGCGGTCGACGATCTCGGTGAGGTCCGCCGTGACGAGGCGGCCGTCGCGCACGAGCACCTGCCCGTCGACCACCGTGAGGTCGACGTCGCCGCCCCGCACGGCGTGCACGAGGTTGTGGTGGACGTTGGCGTGCGGGCCCGCGTCGAAGTACGGCGTCGTGCGCGGGGTGTCGGCGCGGACCGCGATGAGGTCGGCCTTCTTGCCGGCCTCGAGGGACCCCACGTCGCCGTCGAGCCGCATCGCGCGCGCCCCGCCCGTCGTGGCCATCCGCAGCACCGTCCACGAGTCCATCGCGGCCGCGTCGCCCGAGGAGAGCTTGCCGAGCAGCGAGGCGACCTTCATCTCCTCGAACATGTCGAGGTTGTTGTTCTCCTTCTCCCCGTCCGTCCCGAGCCCCACCGCGACGCCCGCGGCCAGCATCGCCGCGACGGGCGCGACCCCGCTGACCAGCTTCATGTTCGACACCGGGTTGTGCGCCACCCCGACACCGCGGCGGGCGACGAGCTCGATCTCCGCCTCGTCCAGCCACACCGCGTGGGCCAGGACGGCGGGCGACTCGAAGAACCCCAGGTCGTCGAGGACGAACGCGGGGCGCTTGCCGTAGCGCTCCGCGAACTCCGGGAGTTCCGTCTCCGACTCGCTGCAGTGCGTGTAGAAACCGGTGCCGTAGCGGCGCGCGAGGTCCACGGCCCGCGCCTGGCCGGCCTCGTCGGCGTAGAACAGGTGCTCCAGGCCCACCCAGACCTGCACGCGGCCGTCGGCCCCGCCGTGGTGGTCCTGCAGCAGCCGCTCGTTGTCGTCGAGGGTGTCGAAGTAGTCGTGGTCGGGGTGGGCCCCGACGTAGGAGGCGGTGACGAGCCGGTTGCCGAGCTGGCGGGCCACGTCGGCGCTGCGGTCCATGTAGCGCCACATGTCCACGACCGTCGTGGTGCCCGCGAGCAGCCCCTCGGCGTAGCAGAGCCACGACGCGGCCTCCGCCTCCTCGGCCGTCAGGACGCGGTGCATCGGGTTGATGTGGCGCCGCAGCCACTCCCAGACCGGCAGGTGCTCCGCGGTCCCCCGCAGCAGCCCCGAGTGGTGGTGGGTGTTCACCAGGCCGGGCATGAGCAGGCGCCCGGTGAGGAACTCCGCGGCCGCCGCGGGGTGCTCGCGGCGCAGCGCCTCGTAGTCCCCCACGGCGGCGATGCGGTTGCCGCGCAGCAGGACTCCCCCGCGCGGGAGCACGGTGAGGTCCGCGTCCATCGTCACCACGGTCTCGGCGCCCAGGAGGCGGTCGGCGCTCGGGTCGTGCGGGCGCCCGGGGGCGGGCGGCGGCTGCGTCACGGCCTCAGCGTGCCTCACGGCCCGCGGGCCCGCTCGGCCGGGAAGCCGCGGGCCCGGCCCCGGACCCGGCGGGGGACCTGGACGGCGTGACGCCCCGGTGCCACCGTGACCGGATGACCACGCCGTCGCGGCACCTCAGCGTCCACGTCGACCGGCCGGTGCAGGAGGTCTACGACTTCGTCGTCGAACCCTCGAACCTGCCGCGCTGGTCGCCCGGGCTGGGCCGTGCCGTCGAGCAGGTGGACGGCGAGTGGTTCGTCGAGACGCCCGGTGGGCGGGCGCGGATCAGGTTCGCGCCGCGCAACGCGTTCGGCGTGCTCGACCACGACGTGCTGACCCCGACCGGTGCGGAGGTGCACGTCCCGCTGCGCGCGATCGTCGACGGCGACGGGTGCGAGGTGGTGTTCACGCTGCGCCGCGCGCCCGGCATGGACGACGCCGAGTTCGAGCGCGACACCGGCCTGGTGACGGCCGACCTGGCCCGCCTGAAGGAGGTCCTGGAGTCCGCCGCGGGGTGAGGCGGCACGCTCAGGCGGTCGGCGCGCCCGCCGGCGCGGAGGCGCGGTCCCGGCGGTCCGTCGCCAGCACGGCCCACACCTGCTGGTCGTGGCGGACGCCGCCGACGGGCCAGGCCTCGCGGAGGGTGCCCTCCAGCGTCATCCCCAGCCGGCGGGCGACTGCCGCGCTGCGGAGGTTGTCGGCGCGGCAGCGCCACTCGGCCCGGTGCAGGCCGCGCTCGTCCAGCGCCCAGGCGAGGAGGACGGACGCCGCGGCCGTCACGAGACCCTCGCCCTCCGCGGCGGGTTCGAGCCAGCACCCGAGTTCGCACACGCCGGCGGCGGCGCTGAAGGACACGAACATGACGCCGCCCACGAGGACGCCCGACCGCCAGATCCCGACCAGGCGCGCACCGTCGGCGGCCGCGCCGTCGGCGTAGCGGCGCAGCGTGGCGCGCGCCCCCTCGACGGTGTCCGTCACGAAGGAGGGCCCCACCCAGGGCCGGACGTGCTCGCGCGCCCGGTCGAGGTGGTCCGCGAACTCCTCGGCGTGCCACACCTCGAGCGGGCGCAGCTCGCTCGACGGACCCAGGCTCCTCGTGAACACGACGACTCCCCGCGCTGGACGTGGCGGCACCCGCCGCCCCGGCGACGTCAGCCGCCGGCCCCCGGGAGCGTCCCACCCGCCGGCGCCGGGACCTGCCCCGCCGCGCGGACGAAGCGCTCTCCCCACTGCCGCAGGTGGTCCCGGAGGTCGTCGGGGGACTCGACGGTGAACTCCGCACCCGTCATACCCAGGACCAGCAGCGCCCACTCCGGGCCGTCCACGGGGACGTCGACCCGGCACGTGCGCTCGTCCAGCGGGGTCACGGTGGCCCAGCGCCCCGTGCGGGTGCGCACCTCCCCGGCCGGCGCCTGCACGGTGGCGGTGATCACCGCGGCCGTGGGGGTGGCGCGGGTCGCGGCGCGGACGAACTCGGTCACGTCGTCGGCGGGCAGCCGGCGGGGGGCGAAGCGCTCCCCCGACGACCGCGCCGCGGCGACCCGGTCGAGGCGGAACGTCCGCCAGTCGCCGCGGTCCAGGTCGTAGGCCACGAGGTACCAGCGGCGCCCCAGCGGCACGAGGCGGTGGGGTTCCACGTGGCGCTCGCCCGTGCGCTCGTCGCGCGTCGTGTAGGCCAGCGTGCAGCGCTCGGCGTCGCGGCAGAGCTGCGCAAGGGCCGTCAGGACGCCCGGGTCCACCGCCGCGCCGTGGCCCGACCAGGGTGCGCGGGCCGTCGCCTGCGTCAGGGCCTCGACCCGGTGGCGCAGTCGGCGCGGCATGACCGGCACCACCTTGGCCAGCGCCCGCACCGAGGACTCGGCCATGCCCTCCACACCCGACTGCGCGGCCGCCTGCAGGCCCAGGGCGAGCGCGACGGCCTCGTCGTCGTCGAGCACCAGCGGGGGCAGCGAGGTGCCGGGCCGCAGCTGGTACCCGCCGTCGACGCCGCGGCGGGCCTCGACGGGGTAGCCCAGCTCCCGCAACCGGTCCACGTCGCGGCGCAGCGTGCGCAGGGACACCTCGAGGCGCTCGGCGAGGTCGCGCCCCGCCCAGTGCCGCGACGTCTGCAGCAGGGACATGAGCTGCAGCATCCGCGCACCCGTCCCGGCCATGCCCCCATGCTGCTCTCGATTGCGGCCAGGAACTGGCACCTGCCGTCCCTAGCGTGGTCCTCGACGGCGCACGGGGCGCCGGGCCGGCCCGCGACGGAGGAGCCCACGATGACCACCACGACGACGACCACGAGCACCGGCGAGCGGGCGGACCTCCTGGAGTCCCTGGCCCGCCACCGCTGGTTCCTGACGTTCACGGTGCGGGGCCTGAGCGAGGAGCAGGCGCGGCTGCGGCCGACGGCGAGCGCGCTGTCGCTCGGGGGCCTGGTCAAGCACGTGGCCACGACGGAGGACCAGTGGGCGCGCTTCCTCGTCGTCGGCGCGGCCGCGATGGGCACGGGCGGGGACGACTGGGCGGACGGGTTCACGATGACGCCCGAGGACACCCTGGAGGCGGTGCTGGCCCGCTACGCCGAGGTCGCGGCCCGCACGGACGACCTGGTGCGCACCCTGCCCGACCTCGGTGTCTCGCAGGCCCTCCCGGCCGCCCCGTGGTTCGAGCCGGGCGCCCGGTGGTCGGCCCGCCGGGTGCTGCTGCACGTCATCGCGGAGACGTCCCAGCACGCGGGGCACGCCGACGTCCTGCGCGAGAGCATCGACGGCGCGCGGACCATGGGCTGAGCGGCCGAGCGGCACCGCGGTCCGGTGGGGGGACCCGCGAGGCACGCGGCACGGTGTCACCCCCGACGGGAAGCGTGTGAGGCAGCTCACGCCACCGGGCGCGTGACGATCGGCGCGGGTGGGGGCTCTGCCCTCCTGACACCGTCACCGTGACGGTGCGCGAGGACGGGAGTCCCACCATGAGCATCGCCGACAAGGCCAAGAACGCCGCCGAGAAGCTCGTCGGGCAGGCCAAGGAGGGCGCCGGCAGCGCCACGGGCAACGAGGAGCTGCGCGCCGAGGGCCGCGCGGACCAGACCTCCGCCGAGGCCAAGAAGACGGTCGAGGACGTCAAGGACGTCTTCAAGGGCTGAGCGAGACCGGGGAGCGGGGACACCCGGTGGGAGCCCGGCTGCCCGACGGCGTCCGCCGCTGGCTGACGTCGTCGGTCGCCGTGCCGCTCGGGGCCAGGGCGCTGACGAACATCGCGGACCGGCTCGAGCGCGCCGAGGGACCCAGCGTCACCTCGCGGGCGCTGCGCGGGGCGTCCCGCGCAGCCGGCCGTCGCGGCCGGCGCACCCGCGAGGGCGGGAAGTCCGCCCGCTGAGAGGACGGGTCGTCGGGAACGACCCCGTCCGCGACCTCGAGGCCCCGCAGCGCACCCGCGCTGCGGGGCCTCCGCGCGTCCGGGTGGTCCTGCCCCGGACGCGGCGGCGCGGCCCGCGCGGGGAGGTAGCGTGGCTGCCGGGCCGGTCGCGACGCACCACCGGTCGCCCGTGGGGTCCAGGCCGAGGCGGCCGCCGAACAGCTCGGACGAGCTTGCTCGTGACGCACAGCGACCGTCGTTCGTCGAAACGGCCCTGTCGCTGCCTCCTCGTCACGGGGGGTGGGCGAAGACGACCGCGGTCCCCCATCATGGGGCTCCGCCCAGGGTCGGAGTCGAGGCACTGGCTCCACCCCCTGGCCGAGCACGAGGAGAGCATTGAAGATCACCTACCACAGCTTCGAAGGGCGCTACTCGGACAACCCGCGCGCCCTGCACGAGGCCCTCGTCGCCCGCGGCGACGACATCGACCACGTCTGGTTGTCCACCCCGGCGCACGCGCACGGGTTCCCGGCCGGCACGACGACCGTCGACATCGACTCGCCCGACGCGGTGGCGGCCCTCGAGTCCGCCGACGTGGTGGTCTCCAACACGCACCTCGACCTCGACTGGGACAAGGCGCCCACGACGTTCTACCTGCAGACCTGGCACGGCACGCCGCTGAAGACGATCCACCACGACGTGCTGTTCGCACCCGAGGGACGCCTCGCGCGCCTCGACCACGACATCGCGCGCTGGGACCACCTGCTCTCGCCGAACGCGGCCAGCACCGGGCCGCTGCGCCAGGCGTTCCGCTACGCGGGCCCCCTGTCCGAGACGGGCTACCCGCGCAACGACGTCCTCAGCGCACCCGACCGCGACGAGCGGCGGGCCAAGGCCCGCGCCGCCCTCGGGGTCCCCGAGGGCGTCACCGCGGTCCTCTACACGCCGACCTGGCGCGACGACGAGAAGTTCGGCCCCGGCCCCGACTTCTCGCTGCGGCTGGACCTCGAGCGCTTCCACGAGCAGCTGGGCGACGACCACGTGCTGCTGCTGCGGCTGCACTACATGGTCTCGGCCGCCCTCGACACGGTCGACCTCCCCGGCGTCCTGGACCTGTCGTTCCACCCGGACATCGCCGAGCTCTACCTGGCGGCGGACCTCATGGTGACCGACTACTCCTCGACGCAGTTCGACTTCGCCGTGACGGGCAAGCCGATCGTGTACTTCACCTACGACCTCGACCACTACCGCGACGACCTGCGGGGCTTCTACTTCGACTTCCCGGAGATCGCCCCCGGCCCGCTGCTGACCACCTCCGACGAGGTCATCGCGGCGGTCGCGGACATCGCGACCGTCACCACGACGTACGCCGACCGCTACGCGCGGTTCCGCGAGACGTTCTGCCACCGCGAGGACGGCCACGCCACCGCGCGCGTCCTCGCCCTGCTCCCCCCGACGGAGGTCTCCCCGTGAACGTCCAGGTCGCCATCCTCGCCGCCGGCATGGGCACGCGCCTCGGCCGTCCCCTGCCCAAGCCGCTGACCACCCTGCGCGACGGCCGCTCGATCATGCAGCAGCAGGTCGACAACCTGCGGGCCGTCCTGGGCCGCGACGTGCCGATCACGGCCGTCGTCGGGTTCAAGGCCGCCACGGTCATGGAAGCCGTCCCGGACCTGCTCTTCGCCTACAACGAGGAGTTCGACCGCACCAACACCAGCAAGAGCCTGCTGCGCGCCCTGACGACCTCCCACCGCGGCGGCGTCCTGTGGCTGAACGGCGACGTCGTCTTCGACCCCCGCCTCCTGCAGGTGGTCACCCCGTTCCTCGAGCGCGACGAGAGCTTCGTCTGCGTCGACACGGCGGTCGTCGGCGAGGAGGAGGTCAAGTACACGGTGGACGCGGAGGGCTTCGTCAAGGAGCTGTCCAAGACCGTGGTCGGCGGGCTCGGCGAGGCCGTCGGGATCAACTACGTCTCCTCCACCGACAAGGCCGTCCTCATCGAGCAGCTGCGCGCCTGCGAGGACACGGACTACTTCGAGCGGGGCATCGAGACCGCGATCTCCGGGCGCGGCGTCCGCGTCCACCCCGTCGACATCTCCGAGTTCGCCGCCGTGGAGATCGACTTCGAGGAGGACCTGCGGCGCGCCAACCTCATCGAGGACTGGCAGCTGCACGTCGGCGGGGTCGCCCCGGGCGGCACCCCGGCCGGTCACCACACCGTCTGACGACGAGCGTTCGACGGTCGCGCCGGTGGGGTCGAACCCTCCGGCGCGGCCGCCGCGCACGGCGGTCAGGCCCAGCCGAACCGGAACTCGGTGACGGAGCGGAACTCCTCGCCCTCCAGCAGGAGGGTGCTCGGGAACTCCGGGCGGTTCGGGGAGTCCGGCAGCGCCTGCGCCTCCAGGGCGAGGCCGCTGCGCGGGCCGTAGGCGGTCCCGGACTTCCCCACGAGGGTCCCGGCGAGGCCGCCCCCGGAGAACACCTGCAGGCCCGGCTGGTCGGTCCACACCTCCAGCGTGCGGCCCGAGACCTCCTCCACGACCCGCGCCGCTCGGCTCGCGGGACGTTCCCCGCCCGGCTCGTCGGCGAGCACGAAGCAGTGGTCGTAGCCCTTGGCCGCCAGCAGCTGCGGGTCGTCGTCCTGCACGTGGTACCCGATCGGCGTCGGGGCCCGGAAGTCGAACGGGGTCCCCGCCACCGCCCGGAACTCCCCGGTCGGCAGGCCCGTGTCGTCCACCGGCAGGAACGTCTCCGCGTCCACCTGCAGCAGGTGCGGGTCGACCGTCCCGCTGCCCTCGCCCGCGAGGTTCCAGTACGTGTGGTTGGTGAGGTTCAGCACCGTCGCCGCGTCGGTCGTCGCGACCGTCTCGACGCTCAGCGCGCCGTCGTGCAGGACGTAGCTGACGTGGACGGACAGGGCGCCGGGGAACCCGTTGTCCCCGTCGGGGCTGAGCAGCGAGAACCGGACGCCGCGCCGGCCGTGCACCGGGTGCGCGGTCCAGAGCAGTTCCGAGAACGGCCGCAGCCCGCCGTGCAGGGCGTTGCCCCGGTCGGTCACGGGGACGGCGTGCTCGACGCCCTCGATGCGGAAGCGCCCGCGCGCCAGGCGGTTGGCGTAGCGGCCGACCGTGGCGCCGAACGAGCGGCCCTTGCCCGCGTAGGGCGCGAGCTCCCCGAAACCCAGCACGACGTCGGCGCGCTCGCCCTCGCGGTCCGGCACCAGCGCCGACTGCACGCGGGCCCCGTGCTCGACCAGCGCCACCTCGACCGCGCCGTCGTCGAGGACCCAGCGGCCGACGGGCGTCCCGTCGGCCGTGCGGCCCCAGCCGGACTCGCGACGGACCCCGTCCTGCAGCGTCTCCACGGCGGCGACGCTACCGCGGGGCCCCTCCTCCGGCAGGACGGCGACCGCCGGCGCGGTGGCGCTGCCCGAGGGCCGCGACGACCGCGGCGACGACGACGCAGAGGCCGGACAGCAGCAGGACGCCGGCGGCGCTCCACCGCCAGTCCCAGGTGGTGCCGGTCACCTCGCGGGCGGTGACGCCGGCCGCGACGGCGAGCAGCACCAGGCCGCTCAGGACGGCCCCGACGTCGACCGTGCGGGGACGGGGCGGGACCGAGGGCGGCGGCACGGGCACGGGCCGGGTGAGGTCCTCGGCCCCGGTGCGGTCGGAGCGGTGCGGCTCGTCGACGGGGTCCATCTCAGTCCTCCTGCAGCAGTCGGCTGGACGGGGCGGCGACGCGGATCTCGCCGGCCCAGGTGCTCGCGGTGAGGACCGTCCCGGCGTCCGCGGGGACCGTCCAGTCGGCGACGTCGTCGCCGCGCACGGTGGTGGCCGCGGCGACGGCCGCAGCCTCGGGACCGACGGCGTAGACGCGCTCGACGTCGAACCCGCCGGCGGTCGTCCCGGCCGTCCCCTGGCCGGCGCCCAGGACGGGCACGACCTGCGGGGAGTCCTCGACGCGGATGGTGCCGGCGCCCACCCGCGCGGCGACGAGCACCGTGCCGCCCGTGGGGACGAGGACGTCGAGCCGGCCGGCCGCGACGGTGGCCGACGCCCGCCCGGGGACCGTCGCCACACCCGTCGGGTCGACGGCGAGGCGGCCCACGACGGACGCGCTGTCGGGGACCTCCCGCAGGGACGCCGGCGTCGGGGCCCACTGCTGGTCGACCTCCCACTGCCACCCGCCCCCGGCCGGCAGCACGCTGGCGGCGATGGCCAGCAGCGCCAGGGGCGTCGCCAGGCCGGGCAGCGCGGTGCGGCGGCCCCGCAGCCCGGCGACCACCGCGCCCATCCCCATGACGGCGACCGCGGCGACGAGCGCGAGCGGGACGGCGTCACCGGGCAGGGGCAGCAGCTGCCCCGCGATCACGACGACCCCGGCGGCCAGCAGCGCGAGGCCCAGGACGAGGGAGGTGGCCAGCGGCGAGCCCGGGCGGCGGCGGGCCGCCGCCTTCACCCGCGCCGCGGCGGCGGCCTCGACCCGGGCCGCGGCCCGGCGC
>NZ_VWPY01000049.1 GCF_011839805.1 Kineococcus rubinsiae
GGCCGGGGTGGCGGCCGCCGCCTGCGCGGCGGGCACGAGGCCGGGGGCGGCAGCGCCGACGAGGGCGGCCGCCAGCCAGCGGTGGCGCCGGCGGGAGCCGTCCTCGGCGGGCGCCGCGTCGGGGGCGTGCTCGTGCGTCTGCTCGAGGGTCGTGTCGTCTCGGCTGTCGGCCATGCGGGGGGTCCTCCGCGCTCGGGGCTCGTGGGGGCTCGGGGCTCGTGGGGGGCTCGGGTCCGCCGGTGCACCGGGGGCAGCCGGGACCGGTGGTGCTGGCGGTGACGATGTTGCTGGAGGTGACGGGTGTTGCCCGGGAAGCTATCCCAGCGGACGCCCAGCAGCCCGCCCACCCTGCGTGAGACCTGCGTCGCACGGGGGGACGTGGGGCGGGGTGTCGCGCGGAGCCTCCCGGCAGTGGCAGGCTTGGTGCGTGGTCGCACCCCTCCGAGCCGACATCGCCCGCGAGCAGGGCGACGAACTGGACGATCTCGTCCCCGACTGGCTGAACGTCCCCGACGCCGCCGAGCGGATGGGCACCGACGCGGGCGCCGTGCGCCGGATGCTGCAGGAGCGTCAGCTCCTGGCCGTCCGGCGCACCGAGCGCAAGATCGTCATGGTCCCCGCCGACTTCTGCACGCCCGAGGGCCCGCTGCAGCACCTGCGCGGGACCCTCTCGGTGCTGCTGGACTCCGGCTTCAACGACGTGGAGACCATCCGCTGGCTCTTCACGCCGGACGAGAGCCTGCCCGGCACCCCGGTCCAGGCCATGCAGGCCAACCGCAAGACCGAGGTCCGGCGCCGGGCGCAGGCCCTCTCCTTCTAGCCGGCCCGCCCGCCTTCCCGGCCCCGCGGAAATCGCGTAGCCGGGATCTTGCGCGCTTCCTACGCTCCCGGGATGCTGCTGCGCGCGGAGGAACCCCGCGACCACGGACCGGTCCGGGAGCTGCACCTGCTGGCCTTCGGCGACGAGCACGGGCTCGTCGTCGCCGACCTGGTGGACGACCTGCGGACCTCGATCACGCCCGAGATCGGCGGGTCCTGGGTCGCCGAGGCCGACGGGGCCGTCGTCGGGCACGTGATGCTCACCCCGGCCCTGCTCGACGCCCCGCGGCGGCTCGTCGACATCCAGGTCCTCAGCCCCCTGGGCGTGCGCCCCGACCACCAGCGGCGGGGCATCGGCGCGACGCTGGTCGACGCGGGGGTGCGCCAGGCCGCCGGGCGCGGGGTGCCGATGGTGCTGCTCGAGGGCGATCCGCGCTACTACTCCCGCCTGGGCTTCCTGCCCGGGGCGGACTTCGGCCTGCGGCGCCCGTCGCTGCGCGTGCCGGAGGTCGCCTTCCAGGTGCTGCCGCTGCCCGCCCACGAGCCGTGGATGACCGGCACGCTGGTCTACCCGGACGTCTTCTGGCGCCACGACGCCGTCGGCCTGCGCCCGGACGCCGCCTGACCCCGGGCTCTCCCGGCCCGCCGGCTCAGGCGGTCTGCCAGCGCCGCTCGCGACGGCGGGCGGCCTGGGCGCGCGCGAGCCCGGGCAGCGCCACGCCCAGGCGGCGCGGCATCCCGACGGCGACGCGCCGGGTGAGCGAGTCGTAGCCGGCCGCCTCGACCGCGTCGAGGATGTCGCCGTAGAGCAGGTAGGCCGTGCGCAGGCAGTCCCGGCTGGTCGGGTGGACCATCGCGATGCCGGGCTCGGCCTGCGCGTACAGCTCGCGCGTGCGGGCGACCTCGAAGGCGAGCAGCGCGCGGATGCCCGGGGTGATCCGCCCGCTCCGGCGGGCCTCGAAGAGGTCCTCCTTCGTCACGCCGTGCGCCGCGAGGTCCTCGAGCGGCAGGTAGACGCGGCCGCGGTC
This sequence comes from Kineococcus rubinsiae, assembly GCF_011839805.1. GTDB lineage: Bacteria > Actinomycetota > Actinomycetes > Actinomycetales > Kineococcaceae > Kineococcus > Kineococcus rubinsiae. The sequence continues at coordinate 1,848 of NZ_VWPY01000049.1, forward strand.
GAGGTCCTCGCCGACGTCGCGGATGAAGTTGGACATCTGGAACGCCTCGCCGAGGGCGCGGGCGGGCTCCTCGGCGCCGGGGGCGACGGGTTCGAGCACGGGCAGCATCTGCAGGCCGATGACGGCCGCGGAGCCGTACATGTAGTGCCGCAGGTCCTCGTAGGTCGCGTAGTCGGTGACGTCGATGTCCATCCCCATGGACTCCAGGAACGCCTCGACGTGGGCGCGGGGGACGTCCCAGCGCCGCATCGTCGCCGCCATCGCGCGGCCCACGGGCTCGGTGCCGTCGCCGCCCGCGTCCAGGGAGGCCAGGAAGGCGTCGCCCCAGGTCAGCAGCGCCTGCGGGTCCGGGTGGGTGAGGGAGTCGACGAACTCGTCGGCGTAGCGGGCGAAGCCGTACAGGGCCCAGACGTAGGGCCGCTTGGCGGGCGGCAGCAGCAGCGTCGCGAGGTAGTACGTCTTGCCGTGCTCGGCGTGCAGCCGCCGGCACTGCTCGAAGGCGGCGCGCAGGCCGGGGTCGGTCAGGGCCGGATCGGTCCGGGCGGCGGCGTCGAGGTCGCGGGTGCTCACCGCCGGAATCATGCCCGGCGCCCGCGGTCGGCCGCACCGCCCCCCGCTGTTCACCGCCCGTGCATGCACAGGCCTGGTCACGCCGTGGGCGCCGTGCGAGGATCGGCCTCGTTCCGGGCCGCTGTGCATGCAGAGTCCCGATCGACGGCGAGAGGGGCTGACGTGCGTGCGAGCGAGCGGGCCTACGCGCGGCTGCGCGCCGACGTCCTCGACGGCGTCCTCGCCCCCGGGACCGTCCTGGCCGAGGTCGAGCAGAGCGTCCGCCTCGGCGTCTCCCGCACCCCCGTCCGCGAGGCGTTCGCGCGCCTGCTCACCGACGGTCTCGTCGCGCCCCTGCCCGGCCGCGGCCTCGTCGTGACGCGGCTGTCCGCCGTCGGCGTCGACGAGCTGTACGAGGTGCGGGAGGCGCTGGAGGAGCAGGCCGTGCGCCTGGCCGCCCGCCGCGGCGACCCGGCCGTCTTCGCGGCCCTCGCGGCCCGCTTCGGCGACGCGCCGGCCCTCGTGGAGGCCGGGGAGGACGGGCTGCGCCGCTACTACGACCTCGTCGGGGAGTTCGACGCCGCCCTGGACGCGGCCGTCGCCAACGCCCACCTCGTCGCGGCGCTCGCCACCGTGCGCACCCACCTGGTGCGCGTGCGCCGCCTCGCCCGCCACGACCCGGTCCGCCTGCGCCACGCGGCCGAGGAGCACCAGCTCATCGCCGAGGCGGTCGCCGCCGGCGACGGCGGCCTGGCCGCGCACGCCGTGCACGTGCACCTGCACCGCAGCCGCCGGCAGTTCCTCGCCGCGGTCACCGCGGCCGACGACGCGGTCCCCCCAGAGCCACCGGTCCCCGCCGAGCCACAAGCCCCCGCCCCCCGTCCCCAGGAGGTCTCCGCGTGAAGACGCACCCCGTCCGGGTCCACCGCAGCGATGCCGGTCTGCCCCGCGAGTCCGAGCTCGCCTGGCGTCTCGCCGAGGTCGCGACCGACCCCGTCGCCGTCGACGCCGATGTCGCCGAGGTGGTGGCCGACCGGGTCATCGACAACGCGGCCGTCGCGGCGGCCTCGCTGCTGCGCGGCCCCGTCGTCGCGGCGCGCGCTCAGGCGCTGGCCCACCCGCCGTCGACGGGCGGGGCGGGCGGGATCGTCGTCGGCACGAGGACCGCGGTGTCGCCGGAGTGGGCGGCCTGGGCCGGCGGCGTCGCCGTGCGCGAGCTCGACTTCCACGACACGTTCCTGGCCGCCGAGTACTCCCACCCGGGCGACAACGTGCCCGCGATGATCGCGGTCGCCCAGCACCTCGGCCTGGACGGCGCGACGCTGCTGCGCGGCATCGTCACGGGCTACGAGGTGCAGGTGGACCTGGTGCGGGCGATCAGCCTGCACGCCCACAAGATCGACCACGTCGCGCACCTCGGGCCGTCCGCGGCCGCGGGGATCGGGACGATGCTCGGCCTGCCCACCGAGACCGTCTACCAGGCCATCGGGCAGGCCCTGCACACGACGACGGCGACCCGGCAGTCGCGCAAGGGCGCGATCTCGACGTGGAAGGCGCACGCCCCGGCCTTCGCCGGGAAGATGGCCGTCGAGGCGGTGGACCGCGCGATGCGCGGGCAGACCAGCCCCGCCCCGATCTACGAGGGGGAGGACGGCGTCATCGCGTGGCTGCTCGACGGCCCCGACGCCGCCTACGAGGTCCCGCTGCCGGAGCCCGGCGAGTCCAAGCGGAGCATCCTGGACACCTACACCAAGGAGCACTCCGCGGAGTACCAGGCGCAGGCGCTCATCGACCTGGCCCGCCGCCTCCACCGCGCCCGCCCCGAGCTCGGCGACCCCGACCGCGTGGCCTCGATCGTCATCTCGACCTCGCACCACACGCACTTCGTGATCGGCTCCGGCGCCAACGACCCGCAGAAGTACGACCCGACAGCGAGCCGCGAGACCCTCGACCACTCGATCCCGTACATCTTCACCGTGGCCCTGCAGGACGGCGCGTGGCACCACGTCGACTCCTACGCGCCGCAGCGCGCGGGCCGCCCGGACACCGTGGCGCTGTGGCAGCGCACCACGACGCGCGAGGACCCGGCGTGGACGGCGCGCTACCACTCCACCGACCCGGCCGTGAAGGCGTTCGGCGGCCGCGTCGAAATCACCCTGACCGACGGCTCCGTCGTGGTCGACGAGATCGCCGTGGCCGACGCCCACCCCCTGGGGGCGGCGCCGTTCGGCCGCGCGCAGGAGGAGGCCAAGCTCCGCACCCTGGCCACCGACGTGCTGGGGGCCGCGGAGATCGACCGGTTCCTCGACCTCGCGCGGCGGCTGCCCGAGCTCGACGCCGCGGGCGTGCGCGACCTCGGCGTCGTCGCCCCGCCGGAGCGGCTCGCGACCGTCGACCTGCCCACCGGCCTGTTCTGAGAGGGAGTTCCGCGATGCTCGGTTCCACGACCACCCCCGCCGCCAAGCGCGCCGCGTTCCGCGCGGGCCTCGCGAGCGGGGAGCTCCTGCGCTTCCCCGGCGCCTTCAACCCGCTGTCCGCCCGCCTGGTGCAGCGCAAGGGCTTCGAGGGGGTATACCTCTCCGGCGCCGTGATGTCCGCGGAGCTCGGCCTGCCCGACATCGGCCTCACGACGCTGTCGGAGGTCGCGGGCCGCGCCGCCCAGGTGGCCGGCGCCACCGACCTGCCCGTGCTCGTCGACGCGGACACCGGGTTCGGTGAACCGCTGAACGTGGCGCGCACCGTGCAGGCGCTCGAGGACGCGGGCGTCGCCGGCCTGCACGTCGAGGACCAGGTGAACCCCAAGCGCTGCGGGCACCTCGAGGGCAAGTCCGTCGTCGACGAGGCCACCGCCGTGCGCCGCATCCGCGCGGCCGTCGACGCGCGCCGCGACCCGGGCCTCGTCGTCATGGCCCGCACCGACGTCCGCGGCATCGAGGGCCTCGACGCGGCGGTGCGCCGCGCCAAGGCGCTGGTCGACGCGGGCGCCGACGCGGTGTTCCCCGAGGCGATGGCCGACCTCGCGGAGTTCGAGGCCGTCTGCTCCGCCGTCGACGTCCCCGTCCTCGCGAACATGACGGAGTTCGGGCGCAGCGACCTGTTCACCCACGCCCAGCTGCGCGACGCGGGCGTGGCCATGGTCATCCACCCGGTGTCCCTGCTGCGCCTGGCGATGGGCGCGGCCGTCCGCGCCCTGGACACCCTCGCGGCGGAGGGGACGCTGGCGCCCGAGGTGGGTTCCATGCAGACCCGCGCCGACCTCTACGACCTCCTGGACTACGCCGAGTACGGGCAGTTCGACTCCTCGGTGTTCGACTTCAGCCTCGACGGCAACCGCTCGTCCTGAGCGCCCGTCCCCCCAGCACCCGAACCTCGCGAAGGAGCGACATGCCCGCAGACACCGCGGCAGAGCAGACCCCGGCCGCCGCACCGGAGATCCACAAGGGCCTGGCCGGGGTGGTCGTCGACACGACGGCGATCTCCAAGGTCGAGCCCGCGACGAACTCGCTGCTCTACCGCGGCTACCCCGTGCAGGACCTCGCCGCGCACTGCTCCTTCGAGGACGTCGCGTGGCTGCTGTGGACGGGGGAGCTGCCGAGCGAGGCCGAGCGCGCGGAGTTCGCGGCCACCGATCGCGGACAGCGCGAGCTCGACCCGCGGGTCGCCCGCGTGGTCGACGAGCTCGCCCCGACCGCCCACCCCATGGACGTCGTGCGCAGCGCCGTCAGCGTCCTCGGGGCGCTGGACCCCGACGCCGCGGACTCCAGCCCGGCCGCGGAGCTCGCCAAGGCGCAGCGGCTGTTCTCGGCGCTGCCGACGGTCGTGGCCCGCACCCAGCGCCGCCGCCGCGGCCTGGAACCCGTCGCGGCGCGCGAGGACCTGGACCACGCCGCGAACTTCCTCTTCACGACGTTCGGCGAGGAGGCCGACGCCGAGGTCGTCGACGCGTTCCGCGTCTCGATGGTGCTCTACGCCGAGCACTCCTTCAACGCCTCGACGTTCACGGCGCGCGTCGTCACCTCCACGCTGGCCGACCTGCACTCCGCGGTCACCGCGGCGGTCGGCGCGCTCAAGGGCCCCCTGCACGGCGGGGCCAACGAGGCCGTGTGGGACGTGTTCGAGGAGATCGGGCTGGGGGAGGGCTCCCCGGCGCGCGCGGAGGCGTGGCTCGAGTCCGCCCTGGCGCAGAAGCGCAAGATCATGGGGTTCGGGCACCGGGTCTACCGCTCGGGCGACTCGCGCGTGCCGACCATGCGCGCTGCGCTGCAGCGGCTCACCGACGCGGCCGGGCGCGACGACGTCGTCGAGCTCTACGACGCCCTCGAGGCGGCCATGACGTCGCGCAAGAACATCCTGCCGAACCTCGACTACCCCTCGGGCCCCGCCTACCACCTCATGGGCTTCGACACCCCGATGTTCACGCCGCTGTTCGTCGCGGCCCGCGTGACGGGCTGGACGGCGCACGTGATGGAGCAGCGGGCCTCGAACTCGCTCATCCGGCCGCTGTCGGCGTACTCCGGGCCGGCCCCGCGGGAACTGCCGGCCTGAACCACGCCGTCTGAACGACGCAGGGACGACGAGGGGCGCCCGGGTCCACCCGGGCGCCCCTCGTCGTGCTCGTCAGCGCCGTTTCGCCAGCGCTGTGCCCGTCAGCGCCAGGCGCGCGAGCGGTAGCTGCGGTCCCTGCCGGTGATGCGCTCGGCGGCCAGCCGGCCGGAGACGAGGACCATCGGCACGCCGACGCCGGGCTGCGTGCCGGAGCCCGCGAACACCACGTTGTCGCCCCAGAGGTTCCCCGGGCGGAACGGGCCGGTCTGGCGGAACAGGTGCGAGGACGCGAACGGCGCCCCCGCCTCCATGCCCTGCCGCTCCCAGTCCGCGGGCGTGATGACGTCCTCCACCTCGACGGCCCCGTCGAAACCCGGGTAGCCGCGCTCGGTGAGCACCTCCATGACGTGCTCGCGGTAGCGCGGAGCCAGGCGGTCCCAGTCGACGGGGGAGGACCCGGCGGCCAGCGACGGCGTCGGGAACAGCACGTAGTAGACGTGCTTGCCGGCCGGCGCGAGGCCCGGGTCCGACACCGTCGGGCGCGAGACGAGGATCGACGGGTCGCTCATCAGGCGGCCGTCCACGAGCTCGTCGAACACCTGCTCCCACGCCGCCCCGAAGTGGATGGAGTGGTGCACGGGGTCGGGGTAGTCGGCGCTGGAACCCACGTGCATGAGGAAGCACGACGGCGAGTACGTCAGGTGCCGCACGCGCCACGGGTCGGTGCCCAGCAGGTCGCGGTGGGCGACCGGGAGGTCGGGGTTCAGCACGACGACGTCCGCGGCGAACCGGCGCCCGTCGGTCGTGATGACGCCGGTCGCGCGGCGGCCGGTGCGCTCCACGCGGGCGACCTCGGTGCCGTAGTGGAACGTCACGCCGTGCTTCTCGGCCGCCGCGGCCATGGCCGTGGGGATCGCGTGCATCCCGCCCTTGGGGAAGAACACCCCGGCGACGGTGTCCATGTACGCGATGACCGAGTACAGGGCCAGCGCGTCGAACGGGGACACGCCCGCGTACAGGGCCTGGAAGGAGAACATCCGCTGCGTGCGCGGGTCCTTGAGGTACTTCGCGACCTCCGGCGCCATCTTCTTGAACCCGCCGGCCGCCAGCAGCCGCACCAGGTTCGGCTTGAGCAGGTCCAGCGGCGTGTCGATGTTGGAGTCGATGAAGTCGCGGATCTCGTAGCGGTACAGGTTGCCGACGTGGGCGACGAAGCGCCGGTACCCGTCGGCCTCGGCGGCCCCGCAGAGCTCCTCGATGGCCTGCGCGGTGCGCTCGACGTCGGCGGAGACCTGCAGGCTCGAGCCGTCGGCGAACGTGCCGCGGTACAGCGGGTCGACGGGCTTGAGGTCCAGCCAGTCGTGCATGTCCTCGCCGAGGGAGTCGAAGCAGTCGGCGATGAGGTCGGGCATGGTCAGCACCGACGGGCCGGTGTCGAAGCGGTACTGCCCGTCCGGGACGTCCTTGACCGACAGCCCGGCGCGACCACCCGGGACGTCCTCGCGCTCGAGCACCGTGACGTTGCGCCCGGCGCCGGCCAGGCGCATGGCGGTGGACAGCCCCGCGAGGCCCGCCCCGACGATGACGACGTCGTCCGTGGCGCCCTCGACTCGGCGGGTGCGGCCGGGCAGCCAGTCCAGGGTCCGCGTGGCGCGGCTCACGAGCGGCGGGTGGTCGCGGCGACCACGAGCTCGTGCAGCGCGGCGCGGGCGGGTTCGGTGAGCGCGGCGGCGTCGAGGGTCTCGCACGCCACGTCGACCTGCTCGGCGATGAGGGCCTCCACCCCGGCGAGCGCCCCGGTGTCCACGAGGACCTCGCGCAGCTGCTCCACCCCCGCGGTGTCCAGGTCCGGGTCGCCGAGCAGCCGCTCGACCACCTCGGCCTGCTCGGAGGTGGCCGAGGCCACCGCGTAGGCCATGAGCACGGTCCGCTTCCCTTCGCGCAGGTCGTCGCCTGCGGGTTTGCCGGTCTCACCGGGATCGCCGAAGACGCCCAGGACGTCGTCGCGCAGCTGGAACGCCTCGCCGAGGGCGAGGCCGAACGTCGAGTAGTCCGCGACGAGCCCCTCGTCCGCACCGGCGAGGCGGGCACCCAGGAGCAGGGGGTGCTCGATGGAGTACTTCGCGCTCTTGAAGCGCACGACGCGGCGGGCGCGCTCGACGGCCCCGGCCGCGCCCTGCTGGGCGCAGGAGGCCTGCTCGAGCATGTCGAGGTACTGCCCGCCCATGAGCTGCGTGCGCATGGTGTTGAACACGGTGCGCCCGCGCAGCAGCGCCTCGGGGGCGAACCCGGCGCGCGCGAACAGCTCGTCGCTCCACGACAGGCAGAGGTCACCGGCGAGGACGGCGCCCGCGAGGCCGAAGCGGCTGCCGCTGCCGGCCCAGCCCGCCTGCGCGTGCATCGCCTCGAAGCGGCGGTGGGCCGCGGGCTGGCCGCGGCGGGTGTCGGAGTCGTCCATGACGTCGTCGTGCATCAGCGCGGCGGCCTGGAACAGCTCCAGCGCGGCCGCGGCCTGCACGATGTCGTCCTCGTCGCTGCCGCCAGCCCCCAGGTAGCCCCAGTAGCAGAACGACGGACGCAGGCGCTTGCCGCCCGAGAGCAGGGTCGCGATGGCGTCGAGCATCGGCGAGCAGTCGGGGCTGACGGTCTCCAGGACGGCCGCCTGCTCCTCCAGGAACTCTGTCAGCACGAGTTCGACGCGGTCGCGCAGCCCCCGTTGTCCGGCGGCCGACGTGGTCGGCGGCGCGGTCGTCTCGTCGAGCGTCTGCACGCTCGCGCGCGGGGCAGGGGGCGTGGGCGGCACAGGCGAACTGTAAGCACGCTTCCAGCGACCTGCTAGCCCGCCCCGCCGCCTGCGGGGGCGCCGCCCCGCCCGCGCCGGTGGGCCCGCGCGCCCCCTAGGTTCGGCGTGTGAACCGCGACACGTACCTGCAGCGGTGGTCGGCGCTGCACGGCGGCGCCGCACCCACTCCGATCGTGCGGGGCTGGCTCACCGGCGTGCACGCCGTGGCGGCCCCGCTGGCGGCCCTGCGCGTCCCGCCGGCGGCCGTGACCCTGGCCGGGGCCGTGGGGTCCGTCGTGGCGGGCGTGCTCGCCGTGCGCGCCGGTCCCGGCGGGGCCGGCGCGGTGCTGGCGGCCGCGGTGCTCACCGTCTCCGGTCTGCTCGACAACCTCGACGGCGCGGTCGCCGTCATCTCCGACCGGGTGGGCCGCCGGGGGGCGCTGCTCGACGCGGCCTGCGACCGCCTGGGCGACGCGGCCTGCGCCGTCGTGCTCTGGGGGTGCGGGGCGCCGGCGTGGCTGGCGCTGCTGGCCGGGGGGCTCGCGCAGTGGCAGGAGTACGTGCGGGCGCGGGGCCAGGGCCTGGGGGTGACCGAGGTGGGGGTCGTCACGGTCGCGGAGCGGCCCACCCGCATCTCCATCGCGGCGGCGACCGCGGCGGCCACCGCGATCGTGCCCGAGGTGGGCTGGGCGACGATCGGGACGGCCGTGTGGGCCGCCCTCGGGGTCGTCGGCTTCGTGCAGCTCTGGATCGCGCTCTCGCGCCGCCTCGGCTGAGGCGCCTGCCCGGGCGGGCGCACCGTCCGGGGCGGGGGTCAGGCGGGCCCGACGAGGTCGGCGACGATGCGGGCCGAGAGCCCCACGAGCGGCAGGCCGCCACCGGGGTGGGAGGTCCCGCCGACCAGGTACAGGCCCGGGACGGGCGAGGCGTTCGCGGGGCGCAGGAACGCCGAGCGGGCCCCGTCGCTGGAGGTGCCGTAGATGGCCCCGCCGTCGCTGCGGGTGTGCTCGGCGAGGTCCGCGGGCGTGCGGACCTCGCGCCAGCGCAGGCGGTCGCGGACGTCGAGCCCGCGCTCGGCCATGATCTCCAGCACGCGGTCGGCGTAGCGCTCCGCGAGGCCCTCCTGCCGCCAGTCGGTGCCGCCGGGGGCGCGGCCGCCCGGGTCGTGCACGGGCGCGTTGACGAGCACGAACCACGCCTCGCTGTCCTCGTCGGGGCGCAGCGCCGGGTCGTCGGGGGCGCTGACGTACACCGTCGGGTCCTCCACGGGCCGCCCCGCGGCGAGCGCCGTGAACTCCGCCTCGTAGTCGCGCGGGAACAGCACCGTGTGGTGCCGCAGCCCGGGCGTGCGCCCGTCCAGCGCCAGCAGCAGGACGAACCCCGAGGAGGAGCGGCGCCGCGGCGAAGGCCGCAGCCGGGGCCGGGGGAGCAGGTGCTCGTACAGCTGGGCGGCGTCGACCGCGGACACGACGACGTCGGCGGGCAGCTCCTCTCCGCCGGCCAGACGCACCCCGCTGGCCCGGCCCGCGCGCGTCAGGACGGTCTCGACCGGGCAGGACGTGCGGATCTCCACCCCGAGCTCGCGGGCCCGGTCCGCGACCGCCTCGGCGAGGCCGCGCAGCCCGCCGCGCACGTACCAGGCGCCGAAGGACTGCTCCACGAACGGCACGGTGGCCAGGGCGGCGGGCGCCTTGGCGGGGTGGGAGCCGGAGTAGGTCGCGTAGCGGTCCAGCAGCACGCGCAGCCGCTCGTCGGTGAGGTACCGGCGGCCGAGGCCGCGCAGGCTGCGCCAGGGCGCGACGGTGCGGACGTCGGAGGCGCTGCGCGCCAGCCGCAGCAGGGTCCGCGGCCCCTGCAGCGGGGACTCGAGGAACGGTTCGCGCGCGACGTCCCAGATCGCCGCCGCGCGCTGCAGGAACGCCGTCCACTGCGCGCCCGCGCCGCCGCCCAGCGCCTCGTCGAGAGCCGCGGCGACCTGCGCCAGGCCGCCGCCCGGCAGGTCGAGCTCGGTGCCGTCGCCGAAGCGGTAGTGCGCCACCGGGTCCAGCGCGACGACGTCGAGCACGGACTCCAGCGGGGCGCCGGTCTTGAGGAAGAGGTCGCGCTGGACGGCGGGCAGCGTCAGCAGGGAGGGGCCGGTGTCGAAGGAGAACCCGTCGCGGCTGAACCAGCCGAGCTTGCCGCCGACGGTCGGGCCCTGCTCGCAGACCGTGACCTCGTGACCGAGGGCGGCGAGCCGGGCCGCGGCCGAGAGCCCGCCCAGGCCGGCGCCGACGACCACGACGCGGCGGGGGCCGGCCGTGCGGGGGCCCGGGGTGCGGCGGTCCGTGCTGGTGGCGCTCACGCGAGACGACGTCCCTTCCACTGCAGTGCGCCGCGGCCGCGGCGGCGCCACGAGTCGCCCAGCAGGCCGACGAGCAGCGCGACGGAGACCGGGTGCGCGAAGGCGTCCGGCAGCGAGCGCCCGCCCGTGCGCTCGGCCGCGGCGTAGCGACCCACGACGCCCGCGAGGTACCCGGCGGCGCCGACGCGGGAACCGCCGAGGGCGGCGAGCGGGGGCACGACGTAGCTCAGGAGCAGCCCGGCCGCGACGCCCGCGGCCGCGGGGCGGCTGCCGAACGCCGACCACAGCGACTTCGCGTAGCCCTCGCGCAGCTGCGCCCAGCTGCCGTACATGCGGCAGGTCGCGAGGTCGGTGCCGTCGGCGACCCCGCCGCTGCCGCCCGCGGCCTTCACGGCGCGCAGCAGGGCGATGTCGTCCAGCACCTCGGTGCGGATGCCGGCGTGCCCGCCCGCGCGGCGGTAGGCGAGGGCGTCGACGAGGAGGAACTGCCCGTTCGCGGCGGCCAGCGACGGGCGGGGGGAGACCTCCGCCGCGCGCAGCGGCAGCGTCGTCAGCCAGGACCACTGCAGCAGCGGCTGCACCAGGCGCTCGCTCCAGGTCAGCGCGACCTGCCGCGGGTAGGGGCACACCAGGTCCAGGCCGGTGCTGCGCAGCAGGTCCGTGCCCGCGGCGAGCGCGTGCGGGGCCAGCACCACGTCGGCGTCGACGAAGACCAGGACGTCGCCGTGCGCCGCGGCCGCCAGGCGCGCGCACGCGTGCGGCTTGCCCAGCCAGCCCGCGGGCAGCGGTCCCCCGCGCAGCAGCGTGACCCGGGCGTCGCCCGCGGCGATGGCCTCCACCACGTCGGCCGTCCGGTCGTGCGAGGCGTCGTCGTAGACGAGCACCTCGTAGGCGCCCGCGGACACCTGGTCGAGCAGGGCGGCGAGGCACGGCCCGACGCGCTCCTCCTCGTCGCGCACCGGGAGCAGGACGCTCAGCACCTCCTGCGCCGCCGGCGGCTCCACCGACGGCCGGCGCAGGGACCGCGCGTTCAGCAGCGAGTGCGCGGTCAGGGCGGTCGCCGCGGCGGAGCCCGCCCACGTCAGGGCCCGCAGCGCGGTCGCGGTGCGGCTCACCGGCCGGGCCGGCGGTCGGCGAGCACGCTGCGCAGGTACGGCGCGGCGGTGAGGCCCATCGCGAGCCCGCCCCACGCCGCGACGGCCGGGCGGCGGAAGAAGACGGCGTTGCCGAGCGTGGAGCCCAGCCAGGTCCAGCCGAGCAGCCAGCCGGGCACGGTCTGGCTGGCCCCGGCCGCGGTGTCCTCGTCATCGGTGTTCCTGCGCGCGGTGTCCTCCGGGACGACCGCGTGCAGCGCCGCGCAGATCACGACGGCCGTGAGGACCCAGCCGGCGTAGTTCGACAGCGGGATGCCGGGCAGGCCCGGCAGGTGCGGGTGGGGGGTGCTGAACGACCAGTGCCCGGCCGCCGTCATCTGCGGGTCCAGGAACAGGTCCCAGCTCGCCAGGGTCCACGCGGCGGCCCCGACCACGGCGACGTCGCGCGCGGCGCCCGTGCGGTGGCGGGCGAGGCGGCGCCCCAGCTGCACGGCGGGGTGGGCGACCATCGTCCAGGCCAGCGGCACGACGACGGGCACGTGCAGGACCTGCGGGCCCAGCGTCCCCGCGTAGCGGTAGCGCCCGAACGGCCGGCCGGTGCGGGTCCCGACCGCCTCGGCGATCAGGCCCAGCCCGCCCGCGACGCCCAGGGTGAGCGCGGCCCGCCCCGGTCCGCCGCGCCGGGCCGCGTCCGCCAGCGACGCCCCGGAGAACAGGGCGACGGAGCCGATGGTGGTGCGCCGCAACGCTTCTCCGCGCAGCAGCGGGTGGGCCACCTGGCTGAGGACGGCGGCCCCCGTGAGGGCGCCCGTCAGCAGCCGGCCGAGGTCGGGGAGCACGGGCTCACTCTAGGGACCCGCGACGACACGGCCTCCCGGGCCTGGTCCCGCGCAGAGCGGTGGGGGTTCAGCCGGCGACGGCGTCGAGCAGGGGGTTCCGCCCGCCGACGCTGCCCTGCACCGACAGCACCGCGAACCGCGCGAACAGCTCCTCGGCGTACCAGCCCTCCGTGGGCGTGCGGGCCATGACGTCGCGGTGGGCGGGGCCGCGGTGGGCGAAGCGGCGCAGCGCGGCGGTGTCGTCCCACAGCGAGAACGTCCCCTGGTAGCCCAGCGGCGCCTCCCCGAGGCCGAGGGCCAGGCGCAGCCCGGTGCCCCCGCCGAGCTCGGTGGAGACCGGCGGGACGGCCGACCAGAAGGAGGCCGCGCGCCGCAGGTGCAGGCGGGCGCGGGTGATCGAGGCCACCGGCCCCTCGTGGGCCAGGGCGGCCGTGGTGTCGGCGGGGCCGAAGGGCTCCCGCCCCGACCACCGCCCGCGGCTGGTCAGCGGCCGCAGCCGCACCGCGAGGCGCTCGGACGCCAGCCGCCCCCAGGCGCGGACGGTGCGGGAGGTCTCGAAGGCGTCGGCGGCGTCGGGGGAGTCCCACGCCACGACCGCCGCCCAGCGCAGCGGATCGGCGTCGCGCACGGTGAAGGTGCGCCCGTCGCCGGTGCCCAGCATCTTGGCGAAGGTGGCGCCCGGGGTGCGGGCCAGGTGCACGCGGTCCAGCGCCATCCGGGTCAGGGCGGCCGGGACCCGTTGCGGCGCAACGGTCCACAGGTGCAGGGTCACGCAGGCCGGGGCGGCGGGGGTCACGTCGGCGACCCTACGTTCCCGCCGGGCCCAGCGCCCCACCGGCCGCCTCCTCGCCGCGGGCGACCTGCTCGCGCACCAGCCGCACGACGTCGTCCGGGCGGTCCCACGCGGGCACGTGCCCGCACCGCTCCAGCCGCACCCACCGCGCCTGCGTCGGCGCGCAGTCGGCCCGCAGGTGGCGCGGCGGCAGGATCCGGTCGCGCGCCCCGACGACGACGAGCACCGGGGCCCGCACGTCGGCGGCGCGCGTGAAGGCGCCCGCGGCCAGGGCCGCGTCGGCCGCGGCGTAGCCGGGGGCCCCGGCGACGGCGGCCAGGGCGTCGCGGGCCACCTCGGGCGGCAGGGCCCGCGGCGCGGCGCTGGTCGCGGTGAAGGCGAGGGTGCGCACCAGGCGCGTGCCCAGGACGTCCGGGGGCAGCCCGCCCGCCCACCGGGCGAGCTGCTGACCCGTCGGCAGCAGGGGCGGGCGCCGCCGCGGCCGGGTCCACAGGCCCGCGGGGGCCAGGGCGGTGACGCTCGCGACGACCGCCCGGTGCCCGTCCGCCCCCGCTCCCGCGCCGTCGTCGGCGGCGGCCTCGAGCACGACCCAGCCGCCGAGGGAGTGCCCCAGCAGGTGCACGGCCCGGCCCCCGTCGGCGCACCGGCGGGCGAGCCGCAGCAGCCGGCGGCCGAGCTCGGGTGGGGTCATGGCGCCGGCCGCGTCCAGCGCGGGGCTGCCGCCGTGGCCGGGCAGGTCGACGAGGACGAGGCGGTGGTCGCGGGCGAGCTCCGGTGCCACCAGGGCCCACCCGGTGGAGGCGCTGCCGAGGCCGTGCACCAGCAGCAGGACGGGCGCCTGCGGCCCCGCGTCGTCCACCCGGGTGACGACGAGGCCGTCCTCGACCTCGGCGTCGCCCGTCGCCGGCCCGTCCGGCGCGGGAGGATCGGAGGCGTTGCGGCGCAACGCTCCTCGCCGTCCGTCACCGTCCGCCCGCCCGGCGGTGCCTGCCCTGCGTGCCATGCCCGCGACCCTAGGTGCCCGGTCCCGCCACCGCTGCGCGAGGTCGCCACCGTGCGTGACGTTCGGCGACTCTGCGTGGAATCGGCCCTCGCTTCCCGTTGACGGCCGGAGGGCCTCGTGGTGTACCTTCCAGAACGTGTTCGAACGCGTGTTCGATCACTCTGCGACCGCTCGGCGGCGCGGTGCGAGGGAGAGGGGAAGCTCCCGCGCCCGCGCCGCCGAGCGCGTCGTCGCGAGCCGCTTCCCCCGGCTCGCCGACTCCCCGGGGCCCGCCCCGGAACGGTGCGGCGATGAGGAGGGGTGAGGCGTGGTGCGACGGTTCTCCGACACGATCCACGTGCGGTCCGGTGTCCAGGACGGCGCGGAGGGTGTCCCGGTGCAGTTCCTCTGGCGAGGACGGCTCTACGTGGTCCGCGACGTGCTCTCGCACTGGCGCGAGCGCAGCGCCTGGTGGGAGCACTCGGCCGTCGCGGCGGTCCACGGTGACGCCGACGCCCCCGCGAGCACCGCACCGGCCTCCGGCGGCGTCGGCACGGCCGTCCGCCGCGTCCTGGAGGTCGGCGTCCTGGAGCGCGTGGTGTGGCGCGTGGAGGCCAGCGCCGGCCGCGCCGGCGTGGTCGGCGTCTACGACCTCGCCCACCCCGCCCGCCCCGGCACGGCGGCCGTGTCGGAGGTCCCGGCTACACCTGTCCCCGAGGACGAGTGGCAGCTGCTGCGCGTCAGCGACTGACGCGGCACCACCCCGTCCCCGGCACGACCCCCCTGCAGCGAGGAGCTCCCGATGACCACCGCGCTCGACACCCGTGACCCCTCCACCCGCGCCCCCCTCACCAGCGCCGCGCTCGACCTGCTCGACCGCTCCGACGCCGAGCTGCGGGCCGCCCTCGGCAGCGACGACGCGGGGGAGCGCTACGTCCACGCCCACCTCGCCGCGCTGCGGGCCGGGGCCGCCGTCGTCGCCGTGCGCGGCCGGCCCACCTCCCCGCGCCGGGGCGGTCCCCGCAGCGTGTGGGAGATGCTGCCGCGCATCGCCCCCGACCTGGAGCCCTGGGCGGCGCTGTTCGCCGCCACCGCCGGCCGCCGCGCCGCGGTCGAGGCCGGCCGGGACGGTCTCGTCGACCTCCCCTCCGCCGACGCGCTCCTGCACGAGGCGGAGCAGTTCCACCACGTGGTGGAGTCGGCCCTCGGCCTGACGCGCCTGCAGCCGCTGGCCGGCTGACGCGAGCGCGCCCTCCGGCGCACCCCCGGGGCCCCGCCCCCCGCCCGGCTCCGCCGGGCAGACCACCGCACCGCTGCCGCTCCGTCCTTCCCCCGGGCGCGTTCGACAGAGGACGTCACCACATGTCCAGCCCGCACCTCCCGTCCAGCCCGCACAGCCGGCTCAGCTCCTCCGGCCCGCTGGACCCGCACGACTTCACCCACCTCCACGTCGCCTCCGGGTACTCGATGCGCTACGGCGCCTCGACCCCCGCGGCCCTCGTCGCCCGCGCCGCCGACCTGGGGATGTCCTCCCTCGCGCTGACCGACCGCGACGGCCTGTACGGCGCCGTGAAGTTCGTCCGCGCCTGCCAGGAGACCGGGCTCGCCCCCGTGCTCGGCGTGGACCTCGCCACCGCCGCCACCGGCCTGGTCGCGGGCCTGCCCGCCTGGGCCGACCCCTCCGTCGCGGCCCACCGCCGCACCCCCGTCCGCGGTGGCGCCACGGTCGACCCCCGCCTGCCCCGCGCGACCGTGCTCGCCCTCGGCGACGCCGGCGCCGGTCAGGGCTGGGGGGCGCTGTGCGAGCTCGTCAGCGCCACCCACCTCGCGGGGGAGCGCGGGAGCCCGGTCAGCTCCCTCGAGCTCGTCGCGGCCCACGCCGCGGCCCCCGACGGCGCCCCGGCGCTCGCGGTGCTGCTGGGCCCCGCCTCGGAGGTCGGCCGGGCCGTCCTCGCCCGCCGCGACGACCTCGCCGCCACCGTCCTGCGCCGCTGGCAGCAGGCGCTGCCCGCCGGGTCGCTGCACGTCGAGGTCGTCTGCCACCACGGCCCGCAGGACACCCCGGCCAGCGCCGAGCACGCCGGGAGGATGCTCGCCCTGGCGCGCGCCGCGGGCGTGCCCGCCGTCCTCACCGGTGCCGTGCGCTACGCCGACCCCGACGGCGCCCCCACGGCCGACCTGCTGGACGCCGTGCGCCGCCTCGTCCCGCTGGACACCCGGCACCTGGACCGCACCACGGGCCAGGGCCACCTGCTGCCCGCCGCCGACATGGTGCGCACGGCGGTCGACGTGGCCCGGGCCGCGGGCGGCCAGGACGCCCTCGCGGCGGCCCGCGACCTGCTCGCCGCGACGGCGGAGCTCGCCGCCCGCGCCCGCCTCGACCCGCGCGCGGACCTCGGCATGGGCCTGCACCACCTGCCCGACCACGCCGCGCTCGGGCTCGCCGACGGCGACGACCCGGACGCCGTGCTCCGCGCGCGCAGCGAGGCGGGCCTGCACCGCTGCTACCCGGGCGCCGACGTCAAGCGGGAGGCCGCGGTGCGCCGCCGCCTCGACGACGAGCTCGCGATCATCCGGTCGGTGGGCTTCGCGACCTACTTCCTCACCGTCGCCGACGTCTGCGACCTCACGCGCGAGCTCGGGGTCCGGGTCGCGGCGCGGGGTTCCGGGGCCGGCAGCGTCGTCAACCACCTGCTGGGGATCTCCGGGGTCGAGCCCCTCGAGCACGGCCTGCTGATGGAGCGGTTCCTCAACCCCCGGCGCGGGCAGCTGCCGGACATCGACCTCGACGTCGAGGCCGCCCGCCGCGAGGAGGTCTACGAAGCGGTCCTCGACCGCTTCGGCGGCGGGCGCGTGACGTGCGTGTCGATGATGGACACCTACCGGGTGCGCCACGCGGTGCGCGACGTCGGGGCCGCGCTGGGCCTGCCGCCCGTCGAGGTCGACGCGATCGCCACCGCGTTCCCGCACCTGCGGGCCCGCGACGCCCGCAGCGCCATCGCCGAGCTCCCGGAACTGCGCCGCAGCGGGCTCGGCGAGCAGCGCCTCGACGTCCTGTTCGACCTGGTCGAGCGCCTCGACGGCCTGCCCCGCCACATCGCCCTGCACCCGTGCGGCGTGGTGCTGTCGAACCCCGGGCTGCTGCGCCGCACCCCCGTCGAGGCGAGCTGGCGGGGTTTCCCCATGAGCCACTTCGACAAGGACGACGTCGAGGACATGGGGCTGCTCAAGCTCGACGTCCTGGGGATCCGCATGCAGTCCGCGATGGCCTACGCGGTGCAGGAGGTCGCCCGCGTCGACGGCGAGCAGGTCGACCTCGACGACCGCTCCCAGGTCCCCCTGGACGACCCCGCGACCTACCGCCTCGTGCAGTCCGCGCGCACCCTGGGGTGCTTCCAGATCGAGTCGCCCGGCCAGCGCGAGCTCGTCGGCAAGTTCGCGCCGTCGACGTTCGCCGACATCGTCATCGACATCTCCCTGTTCCGGCCCGGGCCCGTGAAGTCGGACATGGTGAACCCCTTCCTGCGGGCCCGGCAGGGCTGGTCCGCGCCGCAGTACCTCGACGACCGGCTGCGCCACGTCCTGGAGCAGACCTACGGCGTCGTGGTGTTCCACGAGCAGGTCATCGAGCTCATCCAGGCCACCACGGGGCACGACCTCGCGCTGGCCGACGAGTACCGCCGCCACCTCGGGACCCGCGCGGGCCAGGACGAGATGGAACCCCAGTTCAAGCAGCGCGCCCTCGAGCACGGGTACCCGGCCGAGACGGTGGAGAGGATCTGGGAGGTCCTCAAGGCGTTCGCCTCGTTCGGGTTCTGCAAGGCCCACGCCGCCGCCTTCGCGCTGCCGACCTACCAGTCGGCCTGGCTGAAGACGCACCACCCGGCGGCGTTCCTCGCCGGGGTCCTCACCCACGACCCGGGCATGTACCCCAAGCGCCTGATCCTCGACGACGCCCGCAACCTCGGCATCGCCGTCCTGGGCCTGGACGTCAACGCCTCGGGCGACACCTACCGCGTCGAACGCCTGGACGCGGACGGCCCCGCGGACGGGGACGACGACGGTGGCGACGACGGGGGTGCCGACGACGGGGACCGGGAGACCGGCGACCGGGAGGACGGGTACCGGGACGGTGCGCACCGCGGGCGCGGCCCGACCCAGGGCCTGCTGAACCCCTGGGAGGTGGGCGAGGCGGTCCGCAACCCCGACGGCCTGGGCGAGGGCATCGCCGACGGCACGGGGTACGGGATCCGGCTGTCGCTGGCCGAGGTCAAGGGCATCTCCGAGGCGGAGGTCGCCCGGATCGTCGCGGGGCAGCCCTACCGCTCCCTGGCCGACCTCTGGCACCGGGCCCGGCCCTCGCGGCCGATCGCCGAGCGCCTCGTGCTGGCCGGGGCCGTGGACTCCCTGCACGGGCTGCGCCCCGTGGGCCGCGCCGGCACCCCGCCGGCCCGCCGGGGCCGTACGACGCGCCGCGACCTGCTGCTGCAGGTCGCGGAGCTGGACCGCTGGACCCGCAGCGGGGCCGGGGCGCCCGCCCCGCGCCGCTCGCGCGCCGCGGTGGACCGCGGCGCTGGCGCCGCGACGGACGTGCGCGAGGCCGCCTCCCGGCAGTCGCGCGCGCCCCGCGGGGCCGACCACCACGACACCACGGTGCAGCTCGCCCTCGACCTGGGCGACGCCCCGGAGGAGGTGGTCCCCAGCGGCCTGCCCGAGATGACGGGCGCCGAGCGCGTGCGCGCGGAGATCGACGTGCTGGGCCTGGACGCCAGCGCGCACGTCGTCGACTTCTACGCGCCGCTGCTGCGGGCGCTGGGCACGACCTCGGCGCGCGACCTGCTGCGGCAGCGCAGCTCCAGCGAGCTGCTCGTCGCGGGCGTCAAGGTCGCCACCCAGACCCCGCCGGTCCGCTCGGGGCGCCGGGTCGTCTTCCTGACCCTCGACGACACGACGGGCCCGCTCGACGCGACCTTCTTCGAGGACGCCCAGGGCCCCTACGCCGCCACCGTCTTCCACTCCTGGCTCCTCGTGGTCCGCGGGGTGCTGCGCCGCACCGGACCGCGCGGGGTGTCGATGCGCGCGACCGGCGCGTGGGAGCTGCCCGCGCTGTGGGACGCCTGGAGCAGCGGGGGGATCGACGCCGTGCGCGCGATCATCGACGCCGCCCCCGTGCCGGGCTACGACTCCGCGGCCGCCGTCGCGGGGGCCGCGGCCAGCCGCTCGTCGCGGCCCGTGGTCTCCCGGCCCCCCGTGGGCGGTGGCCCGATGGGCGACCGCGCCCACCCCGCGGCGCACGCCGAGGAGCACGGCCGGGCCGGGGGGATGGGCAGCCGCCGCGTGCTGGTGCACGCCAGCGGCTTCCGGCAGTCGCCCTACGCCGACGTCCGCCCGCCCGGCGAGGACACCCGCAACTCCCGGTCGATGGCCCGGCGCAGCACCCCCGAGCCGGTGGAGGCCGCCGCCGGGGAGGCGACCGCTCCCGCGGACCCGTCCACGGAGGCCGCGGGGACCCCCGCCGGGACCCCCGCGGGGACGGGTCACCGCCACGGCACGCCGCGCAAGCTGTGGCACTCCAGCCAGGGGAGCTCGGGGTGGTGACCGCGGCCTCCCGCACCCCGGCGCGGGCTGCGCGGGCCGGTTCCCGCCCGTGTCTAGGGTGGAGCCCGGACCAGGGCCGGCGCCCCCCGGCGGGGAGACCGCCGTCGCCCCCGCGGTCCGGAGCACCTTGGAGGAACGCGTGGCGAAGGACCGCAGCCGCCCCCGGACGTCGACGGTGCTCTGGGAAGGGGTGCAGCGCCTCCTCGCCGAGGGGGGCGAGGGTCCCCGCTCCGTCGTCGACCTGGGCGGCGGCACCGGCGGTCTCGCCGTGCGCGTCGCCGCCCTCGGCCACCAGGTGGTCGTGGTCGACCCCAGCCCCGACGCCCTCGCCGCGCTGGAGCGCCGCACCGTCGAGGCCGGCCTCGCCGGCCGGGTCCGCGCGCTGCAGGGCGACGCGACCGACCTGCCCGGCCTGCTGGGCGAGGGCAGCGCGGACCTGCTGCTGTGCCACGGCGTGCTCGAGGTCGTCGACGACCCGTCGGCGGCCCTCGCCGCCGCGCACCGGACCCTGCGCCCGGGCGGCCACCTCAGCCTGCTCGTCGCGCAGTGGCCGGCAACCGTCCTCTCGCGGGCCCTGGCCGGCCAGCTCACGCAGGCGCTGCACGTCCTGTCCGACCCCGACCACCGCTCCAGCGCGGGCGACCCGCTGCGCCGGCGCTTCGACCGCACCACCGCCACCGCCCTGGCCGAGCAGGCCGGGTTCACCGTCACCGAGGTCGAGGGGACGCGGACCTTCAGCGACGTCGTGCCCCCGGCGAGCACCGAGTCCGACGCCGACGTGGCGCTGCTGCGCGAGCTCGAAGGGGTCGCCGCGCGGTCCCCGGAGCTCCTCGGGCTCGCGGGGCACCTGCACCTGCACGCCCGGCGCTGACCCCGGCGCGCCCACCGGCGCCGCCTCGGTCTCCGCTCCGCGCGCCCCAGGCGTGCCCGTCCTCGCGGCGCCCGCCGTCGTGTCCGTCCTCGCGGTGCCCGCCGTCGCGTCCGGCCTCACCGGGTCCCCCCGCGGGGCCGTCGCGTGAGCCGCCGGCAGCTGCGCCCGGCGGCCGAGGGCTGGGGGATCGACTCCGACGACGACACCGGCTGCACCGTGCTGCACGCCGACATGGACGCCTTCTACGCCTCCGTCGAGCTGCTGCGGCACCCCGAGCTGCGGGGGACGCCGGTCATCGTGGGGGGCGGCAACCGCGGGGTCGTCCTGTCGGCGACCTACGAGGCCCGCCGCTACGGGGTGCACGCCGCCATGCCCATGAGCCGGGCCCGCCGGCTCTGCCCCGTGGCCACCGTGCTGCCCCCGCACCACGAGGACTACGCGCGCATCTCCGACGGGATCATGGCGGTCTTCCGCTCCGTCACCCCCGTCGTGGAGCCCCTCAGCCTCGACGAGGCGTTCCTCGACGTCTCCGGGGCGGTGCGCCGCCTCGGCAACCCGGCGGCGATCGCGCAGCTGCTGCGGGACCGGATCGCCGACGAGCAGGGGATCACCTGCTCGGTGGGCGTGGCCTCCAGCAAGTTCGTCGCCAAGCTCGCCTCCGGCGGCGCCAAGCCCGACGGCCTGCTCGTCGTGCCGCACGCGCAGACCGTGGCGTTCCTGCACGCCCTGCCCGTCGGGGCGCTGTGGGGGGTGGGCGAGCGGACCGAGGAGACCCTGCAGCGCCTGGGGCTGCGCACCGTCGCCGACATCGCCCACACCCCGCTGGCCACCCTGTGCCGGGGGCTCGGCGAGGCCACCGGCAAGCACCTGCACGAGCTGTCGTGGGGCCGCGACGCCCGCCGCGTCGTCGCGACCGCCCCCGAGCGCAGCATCGGCAGCGAGGAGACCTTCTCCCGCGACGTGGACGACCCGGACGTCGTGCACCGCGAGCTGCTGCGCCTGGCCGAGCGGACAGCGTCGCGCGCGCGGTCGGCGGGGATGGCGGGGCGCACCGTGGTGCTGAAGGTGCGGTTCGCCGACTTCACGACGATCACCCGGTCCCGGACCCTGCGCGAGCACACCGACGTCACCCGCGAGGTGCACGCGACGGCCCGCGACCTCTACGACGCCCTCGGCCTGCAGCGGGCACGGCTGCGCCTGGTCGGCGTCCGCCTCGAGGGCCTCGTCGACGCCTCCACCCGGACCCACCAGCTCGTGCTCGGCGAACGCCCCCAGGGGTGGCGCGAGGCCGACGACGCGGTGGACCGCGCGAGCGCCCGCTTCGGGGCCGGAAGTGTGAGACCGGCCACGCTGCTGACCCCCGGAACCACTCGGCCGTCCCCGTCCGTTGGCTCCAGGTGGGGGTGAGCGACCCCGACCGCCAGACGAACCGGCTGCCGGTGGGTGACGATGTGGTAAGCCGAGTTTCGTCCACGCCCGCGGGGACATATCCTTTGAGACCTACCATGCGCACGCCAGGAGGTACAGGTGCCGCTCTCCGAGCATGAGCAGCGTCTGCTCGAGCAGATGGAACGTGCGCTGTCCGCGGACGATCCCAAGTTCGCCAACGCCATGCGGGGTTCCCGCCAGGGCCGAGCTGCGCGCAGGCGCCTCCTCGTCGGCATCGTCGCCGTCGTCGTGGGCCTCGTGCTGCTGGTCATCGCCGTCAGCAGCGGTCAGACCTGGCTGGGGGCGGCGAGCTTCGTGGTGATGCTCGCCGGCGCCTTCTGGGCCCTCTCGCCGGCGAAGGCCACGACGGACGCCCGGGCAGCCACCCCGCCCACCGCGGGTGCTCCCCGTCCCACGTCGCGTCCCGCCCGGTCGCGCAAGAGCGGCTCCTTCATGGAGCGGCTCGAGCAGCGCTGGGACCGGCGCCGCAACCAGTGGTGACCTCCTAGACCCCGACCTCGCAGAGACCCGGCTCTCAGAGCCGACCCCCGGACTCTGTCCGCCCGCCTGCGCGCACCGGTGCTCGCAGGTCGCCTCCGGACGCCCTCCTCCGAACTGCCGCCCGTCACGGCTCGCGCCGTCACGCCGACGTGACGCCCCCGCGTCCACGTCGCCGTGACGCTCCCGCGTCCACGTCGCCGTGACGCTCCCGCGTCGTGGTCCGGCGCGGACCCCCGCTCGGGCGCTTCCCGCTGCGCCGGGACGCCGGACCACGCCGCCCCCCAGGGCTGCCGCCGTCCCCGCGCTCACCCTCACCGCACGCGGCGGCGCCTCACCGCGGCGTGGTGGACCCACCTGCACGCCCGCGGTGGAGCGACGGCCGTACGCGAGGGGTCATGGGCAAGAGGTGGCCGCCCGGCGCACCGGGAGACCGGGTGGAGCCGGAGGTCAGCTCCGGTCCCACCACCGCAGCAGCGCCCGCGTCCCCGCGGAGGGGAGCCAGCGCGCGCGCCAGCGCGGCACGCGGGGCCGGCGCGCGGAGATCGCCGCGACGACGTGGTCCACCTGGCTGCGCACGACGCGCGCCTGCGCGGTCGCCGTCCGCTCCAGCGTCGCCACCCCGCCCGACGCCACCCCACTCGACGCATCGGTGCCAGGACCGGCGGCGGTCATCGACCCCGCGCCGAACCGGGCGCTCTCGACGGCCCGGCGCAGGCGCGTGAGCTCCTCCACGGCCTCGGGGGGCAGGGCGACGAGGGACTCCACGGCGGCGGCGGACTGCCGCGGCGTGTCCGAGGGCGCCCAGCGGGCCCCGAGGTCGCGGGTGCGGTCCTCCAGGTCGGCCCAGGCCGCCTCGGCGGCACCGCTCGTGCCGCTCGCGCGGGACCAGCGCCGCCGCGCCAGCAGGGCGCTGCTCGTGACGGGCAGCAGCAGGGCGAGCAGCACCAGCAGCCCGCCGAGGATCCAGCCCCACGGCAGGGCCAGGAAGCGGTCGGCGGCGGAGCGCTGCGCGTCGGCGCCCGCGCCGCCGGCGGCGGAGCTGGTCGCGCTGGCGGAGGCGGTCGGCGCCGCGCTCGTCGCCTGCGGCAGGGCGGGGGCCGTCGAGGCGCTCGCGGTGGGCGTGGGCAGCGGTGCCGCGGGCACGCTGTAGGACGGCGACTGACCGGTGCGCGTCGCGGGGGTCGGCTCGAAGCGGACCCAGCCCGTGCCCTCGAAGTACAGCTCCGGCCAGGCGTGCGCGTCCTGCGCGCTGATCCGCCAGCTGCCGTCGGCCACCTCCTCGCCGGGCAGGAAGCCGATCGCGACCCGGGCGGGGATGCCGAGCGAGCGGGACATCACCGCCATCGCGGAGGCGAACTGCACGCAGAACCCGGTCTTCTCGGCGAGGAAGGTCGCGACCGCGTTGGAGCCGCCGTCGTTGGG
Source organism: Kineococcus rubinsiae (assembly GCF_011839805.1). Classification (GTDB taxonomy): domain Bacteria; phylum Actinomycetota; class Actinomycetes; order Actinomycetales; family Kineococcaceae; genus Kineococcus; species Kineococcus rubinsiae. Next base: position 25,596 of record NZ_VWPY01000049.1, read on the forward strand.
GGCCGAGGTCGAGTAGGTGAAGCCGCCGGTCGAGCGGAAGTACCGCTGCAGCGCCGCGGCCTGCTCGTAGGGGTCGCGGGCGCCCTGGGTCACCTGGACCGCGGCGTCGCGGACGCTCTGGGGGAGGTCGTCCGGCAGGGCCGTGTACTTCTCGCGCAGCTCGTCCGGGGCGGGCGCGGCGGTGCGCAGCTCGTCCTCCGTGGGCTCCACGTCGAGGTGGGTCACCGTGTAGCGCCGGTTGCGGGTCGTCTCCCCGTCGCCGACGACGTTGAGGCTCTCGGCCTCGTAGAGCCAGTCGCCGGCGATGGCGACGCGCTCGGCCGGGTAGGGCAGCGGGAGGTAGGTCTGGTCCAGCCCGCGCACGGAGATCTGCGTCGAGTGGGGCACGGCCTGCGCCCGCTCGGCGTCGGAGAGCCCGGGCGCGGTGGGCAGCCCGTCCTGCACGCGCTGGCTGCGGGGGATGTCCCCCCCGGTGCTGGGCGCCCAGGTCTCCCCGTCGAACACGTCGGCGGTGACGATGCGCAGCGGCGCGGGGTCCTGCTGGTCGGTCTGGTAGGTCAAGATCGTCGCGTCGGAGCGGGCGCCGAGGCTCGCCTTGAGGTTGAGGATCGGGTTGATGACGGCGATGGTGTCGCCGCTGCCCGTGTCGATGGTCAGGGGCCGCTCGTCCAGGTCGGGCGCCACCGCGGGGACCGCGACGGCCGCCAGCAGGGCGACGACGGCGGTGACTCCGGCCGTCGCCCCCGCAGCCGAGCGCGCCGAGGTGCCGGTGGTGGCCGTGACGGCCCCGGTGCCCGCGCGGCGCACGCCGTGCAGGGCGGCCGGCCAGCCGCTGCGGCGCCGGCCCACGGCCAGCAGCACGAGGTAGGGCACCGCCGCGACGAGGAACGCGGAAGCCGACGACCCGCCGGGCGCCAGCGCCAGCGGCACCGCGTAGACGGCGGCCAGCGGGACCCCGGCCAGCGCGGGGCGGCGCAGGGTCACCGCGAGCAGGTCCACGGCCAGCGCCGCGAGGCCCGCCCCGCTCACCAGCAGCAGGCGCAGCCCGCGCAGGTCCACGGCCGGGACGCTGTAGCGCTGCACGACCTGGATCCCGTCGCCCACGAGCTGCACGAAGCGGCCCGGGGTCGCGGGCGTCGGCACGACGCCGAGCAGGGTCGTCCCGCCGCCGAAGAGGACGAGGGTCGCCACGAGGAGGACGAGGACCTGCCCGAGGACGGCCACGCCCGTGCGGCGGGTCAGTGCCCGCAGCAGGATGCCGCTGCCCGTCACGGCGGCCACCACGGCCAGGGCCGGCACGAGCCAGCCCGACGTCACCACCAGCGGCCGCAGCGACAGCACCACTCCGGCGCTCGCCAGGCCCGCCCAGCACGCGGTGCGCGCACTTCGCGTCACGGTCGTCCCCTCTGCACGGTCGGGTGCCCGGTCCTCGCGCGGGAGGCCGGGCACGGTCCCCGGACACCAGTGTCACCCGGCGCGGGCGCGCTCGCGGCCACGGGTGCCGCGCGCCCGGGCCGTTCAGCCGAGGGCGTCACGGACGTCGGGGGCCGCGACGGGTGCGCGGGCCCCCACCCGGGCGAGGCGGGCCCAGACGTCGGGCAGGGCGTCGGTCGGGGAGGCGGTGGCCGTGCGCCAGCCGGCGCGCGCCAGGACGAGCTGCGCGCGCTGCAGCCCGCGCTCGGGGTCGGCGTCCGGCGCCGGCGGAGTGCCCCCGCGCCGGTGCGCCGGGTCCCACTCCCGCGTGCGCAGCAGCAGGGCCAGCGCCGGTGCGCCGAGCGGGCGCGCGCTCATCAGCGGCCGGACGTCCTCCACGTCGACGTCGCCGAGCACGGCCACCAGCAGCGTCGAGTCGGCGCGGCCGAGGGCGGCCACGGAGCGGGAGAGGCTGTCGGGCGGCCCGGGGGTCAGCCGGGACAGCGACCGCAGCAGCGAGCGCACAGCGGACGTCTCGTCCAGCTCGCGCACCGGCTCCACCTGCCCGCCGTGCAGGAGCTGCACGTGGTGCCCGCGCCGGTGCAGGTGCACGGCGGCGGAGGCCGCGGCGCTGACGGCCCACTCCAGCGAGGACGCGGCGCCCGCCCCGCGGTGGCCGCTGAGCCGGTCGTCGAGCAGCAGCAGCACGTCGGGGCGGCCGGGGTGCTCGTCGGAGCGGACCATGACCTGCCCGCGCCGGGCCGTCGAGCGCCAGTGCACCCGCCGCAGGTCGTCGCCGACGCGGTACTCGCGGATCGAGGCGTCGTCGGGGGACGTGGTGGCCGACGCGCTGGCGGAGGAGCCGCGGGAGCCGCCGAGGTCGCCGAGGGTCAGCTCGGTCAGCTCGTGCACGCGGGGCAGGACGTCGATGACGACGGGGTCGCCGAGGACCTGGCTCGACTCCGTGAGGCCCAGGACGTCGCGCGCCCGAAGGACGGCCGGTCCGATCGGGAACGAGCCGCGGACGTCCGACCTCAGGGTGTGGTCGAGGTCGAGGACCTCACCGTCGGCGAGGGTGGGCACGGGCAGCCGCGGCGTGCCGCCCAGGGCCAGCGGGACGTCGTCCTCGACGAGCAGGCGTGCGCCGGTCGTGCGCCCCGTGCCCCGCACCGACAGGCGGACGCGGGCGGGGTTGCCGGCTTCGACGAAGCCGACCTTCGACCTGGACTCGAGGGTGAGGCTGCTGCGCGAGCGGAGCGCGGCGGAGGCCCCGACGCCCAGCAGGACGGCCAGCAGCACCCCGATGCGCAGGATGTCGCGCTGACCGAGCACCGGCCCACCCACCAGGGTGACCACCGCGACCACGCCGACCGTCCACCCGCGCGGCGTCAGCCGCAGCGGCCGCGGGGACGGGCGGCGGGGACCGCGCGGCGGGGTCACCGGGGGGAGGGCAGCGCGGTGGTGCGCAGGACGTCGAGGACGACGTCCGCACCGTCGCGTCCCGACAGCTGGGCGTCGGCGGTCAGCAGCAGCCGGTGGGCCACGACGGGCACCGCGAGGGCCTGCACGTCGTCCGGCAGCACGTGGTCGCGGCCGTCGAGCGCGGCCCGCGACCGCGCGGCGCGCAGCAGGTGCAGCGCGGCCCGCGGTGACGCCCCGAGCCGGAGGTCGGGGTGGGACCTGGTGCGCCGCACCAGGTCCACGACGTACTGCTTGAGCGCCTCGGCCGCGTGCACGCCGCGCACGGCCTGCGTCAGCGCCCGCACCTCGCTCACGTCGACGACGGGCCCGAGCCGGTCCAGCGGCTGCGTCTGGCCGTGCTGGGAGAGCATCGTCAGCTCGGCGTCCGCGGACGGGTAGCCCATGGAGATGCGGGCCATGAACCGGTCGCGCTGGGCCTCCGGCAGCGGGTAGGTGCCGTCCATCTCGATCGGGTTCTGGGTCGCGAAGACGATGAAGGGCCGCTGCAGGCCCCACGTGGTGCCGTCGACGGTCACCTGCCCCTCCTCCATGCACTCCAGGAGGGCCGACTGCGTCTTGGGCGAGGCGCGGTTGATCTCGTCGCCGATCACCACGTTGGCGAAGACCACGCCGGGGCGGAACTCGAACTCGCCGCGCTCCTGGTTCCAGACGCTGGAGCCCGTCACGTCCGAGGGCAGCAGGTCCGGGGTGAACTGGATGCGCCGCACGGTGCCGGAGATGGAGCGCGCCAGGGCCTTCGCCAGCATCGTCTTGCCGACCCCGGGCACGTCCTCGACCAGCAGGTGGCCCTCGGCGAAGAGGACGGTCAGCGCCAGGCGGACCGTCTCGTCCTTGCCCTGGATGACCTGGTCCACCGCACGCGCGAGCGTGTCGGCCGTCGCGGTGAGCCGCTCCAGCGCGGCGGGCAGCTCGGCCTCGCTCGGCGGCGCGTCGGGCGCGGGCTGCTGCGCCCGCCCCCCGCCCGCGTCGTAGCTGCCGGGCGGTGCGCTCGTCGTGGTCACTGGCCCTCGTCTCTCCAGGGGAGCACGCACCCGGGGCACGCGTCCTCGTCAGGCCGAGCCGGCTGACCGGCTCGACCACCGCGCCCCACTGTGCCCCACCGCGTGCCCGCTCCGCCCCTCCACCCCCGTCCGGACGCCGGTTCGGCCCTGTCCGGACCCCGCTGCGAGCCCCTCCGGTGCCTCCGCGTGGTCCCGCGGCGTGAACACGCAGTGGAGGAGTCGCGCGCACGGGACCCGCCCTCCACTGCCCTCCACCGCCCTGACCTGCAGCGATGGGTCGACCGGCCGGTCACTCTCGGTCATCGGCAGTTGACGGTGGAGCGAAGTGGAGTACCGTGGAGGACAGCGGGCCAGAAGGGTCGCTGACAGACCATCCGGCCGGGGGTGTGGCGTGTTCCTGGGCACCCACACGCCGCGCCTGGACGACAAGGGCCGCCTGATCCTCCCCGCGAAGTTCCGCGAGCAGCTCTCGGACGGCCTGGTCATCACGCGAGGGCAGGAACGCTGCCTCTACCTCTTCCCGATGCAGGAGTTCGAGCGGATGCACGAGGAGCTGCGGCAGGCGCCGCTGACCCGCAAGGAGGCGCGCGACTACCTGCGCGTCTTCCTGTCGGGGGCCTCGGACGAGACGCCCGACAAGCAGGGGCGCTTCACGGTGCCCCCGGTCCTGCGCACCTACGCCGGTCTGGACCGCGACGTCGCCGTCATCGGTGCCGGCGCGCGGGTCGAGCTCTGGGACCTCCCGACGTGGGAGACCTACCTCGCGGCCGCCGAGCAGCCCTTCTCCGACCAGTCGGAGGAGGTGCTGCCGGGCATCGTCTGACCAGCCTGACCCTCGACCCCACGTCGAGGGTGGGCGGAGCACCGCAGGTCGCGGCCTCCAGCCGCTCCGACCTCCAGGGCCCGGCCCTGACGCCACTTCCCCGGCGCCAGGCCCGGACCAGGGGGCGAGGAGCGGATGGGGACCACGGTGTGCGGGCGGGACGACGAGGACGGGTGCGGGACCGCCGAGAGCGGCGGGAGGGGCGGACCGGGGGAGACCCCGGGACGGGCAGGCGGCGGGACCGGTGCGGTGACAGGGCAGCAGGGGGGTGGGACGTGACCGAGGCGAGCGCCGGCGGGGAGTTCCCCGACCCCGAGCTCGAGCTCGAGGTCGGCGCCCGGCACCGCTCGGTGCTGCTCGAGCGCTGCACCGAGCTGCTGCTGCCCGCGCTGCAGCACCCCGGGTCCGTCGCCGTGGACGCGACCCTCGGCATGGGCGGCCACGCCGCCGAGCTGCTGCGCCGCAGCCCCACCACGCGCCTGGTCGGGATCGACCGCGACCCGCAGGCGCTCGAGCTCGCCGGCCGCCGCCTCGCGGCCTTCGGCGACCGGGTCACCCTCGTGCACGCGGTGCACGACGCCCTGCCCGCGGTCCTGGACGGCCTGGGCCTGGAGACGGTCGACGCGGTGTTCTTCGACCTCGGCGTCTCCTCCCTGCAGCTGGACGAGGTCGAGCGGGGTTTCTCCTACTCCCGCGACGCGCCCCTGGACATGCGGATGGACGCCACGTCCACGGGGCCGACGGCCGCCGACGTCCTGAACACCTACTCCCACAGCGACCTCGCGCGCCTGCTGCGCGTCTACGGCGAGGAGCGGTTCGCCCCGCGGATCGCCTCGGCCGTCCTGCGCGAGCGCGAGCGGGAACCCTTCACGTCCTCTGCACGGCTGGTGGACCTGGTGCGCGCCAACGTTCCTGCGGCGACCCGGCGCACCGGGGGAAACCCCGCCAAGCGCACGTTCCAGGCGCTGCGCATCGAGGTGAACGACGAACTCCGCGTCGTCGAGCGCGCCCTGCCGGCCGCGTTCGAGCGGCTCGCGGTCGGCGGCCGCCTGGCCGTGCTCACGTTCCACTCCCTCGAGGACCGCATCGCCAAAACCGTTCTGCGGCAGCTCTCCACGAGCACCGCACCGCCGGACATGCCGGTCGCCCCACCGGGGACCGGACCGCGCGCGGAACTCCTGACCCGTTCCGGGGAGACCGCCGACGAGGCGGAACTCGCCGAGAATCCGCGCTCGGCGTCGGCGCGCCTTCGTGCCGTCGTCCGGCTGCCCGCCGATGATCGTGAGCACGGCGCCGCGGCGTCGGGCCGGATCCCGCGGCGGGCCGGGCCTCCCCGGCCCGGGCGTCACCGCGGGTCGAGTCCCGCACCTGTCCACGACCCCCCACCGCCGGACGAGAACGGCACGAGCGACGGAAGGACCCGGGAATGAGCCAGCCCCTCATCGCGGCCCGCAACGCACCGGTCCGCGTGAACCGGGCGCGCCCCGAGGTCACGAGCCCCGAGCGCCCCGCGCTGCGCGTCGTCACCCCGCCCGCCGCGCTGCGGCTTCGGGTGCCCCTGCCGCTTGCCTGCGTCCTGCTGCTGACCCTCGGCCTGTTCGGCCTGCTCATGACGAACATCGCCATCGCCGGCGACGCGTACCAGATCACCGACCGCCAGGTGGAGTCCTCGGCCCTCGCCGACCAGCAGCAGGCGGCCGACGAGGCCCTGGCCGCGCTGTCCGCGCCGCAGAACCTCGCCGCCGCCGCCGCGGAGCTCGGCATGGTCCCGGCCCCCGGGGCCGTGCACCTGACGGGCGCGGGGGTCGTCGGGGAGGCCGACGCGGCCGTCGCCCCGACCCCCACCCCGCCGGCCCCCGCGCAGCCCGCGGC
>NZ_VWPY01000050.1 GCF_011839805.1 Kineococcus rubinsiae
CAGCTGGTCCCCGCGCAGCGCGTTGTGCTGCCGCGCCGACAGCCTCAGCAGGTCGGTCCCCCCGTACTCGATCGAGCCGCCGACCACCGAGCCGGCCGGGGGCAGGCCGAGCACGGTCATGCCCGTCACGGTCTTGCCGGAACCCGCCGCCCCGCGCCCGCCCCCGTGCGCACCGTCCCGCCGTGGCCCGTGCGGGCCGTGTCCTCGGTGTGGATGGGCCTGGCCCACGTCGTCGGCGGGGGAGCGCGCCGCATCGGCACCGGCGCGCGCGACCTCGACCCGGAGCTGCGCCGCGACGGCGTCGGCTTCGCGCTGCTGGCGCTCGCGATCGTCGTCGCCGCCCGCGAGTGGTGGGGGCTCACCGGCCGCGCGGGCGACGTCATCCACGCCGTCGTGGCCGGCACCTTCGGCGAGGTCGCCCTCGCCCTGCCGGTCGTCCTGCTCGCCCTCGCGGTGCACCTGCTGCGCCACCCCGACCACACCCGCACGACGACCCGCGCGGTCGTCGGCACCACGGCGCTGGTCCTGTCCGCCTCCGGCCTGGTGCACCTCGCCGCCGGGGCCCCGTCGCCGACGGGCGCCGCGGGCGCCGCCGCGGTCACCGACGCCGGCGGCATGATCGGCTTCCTGGCCTCGGTGCCGCTGTCCAGCGCGCTCACGACGTGGGTCACGGTGCCGCTGCTGGTCCTGCTCGGGTTCTTCGGGCTCCTCGTGGTCACCGCGACGCCCGTGCACGCGATCCCGGTGCGCCTGCGCGAGGGCTACGAGCGGCTTACGCACCACCCGCGCGACCACGACGCGGCACCCGGGGACGGTCGCCCCGAGGCCGCGGAGACCACCCCGCGCCGCCGGCGCCGCGCCGCCGCCGAGGCCGAGGAGGTCGCGCGCCCCGGCGACGAGGCCTTCGTCCAGGCCGCCGACACCGACCCCGCGGACCCCGCCGAGGGCCGCCGCCCGCGGCCGGGGGAGAAGCGCCCCGTCCCCTCCGACGTGCCGTCCGCCGTCGCGCGCACCGAGGAGGACCCCGACGACGAGGGGGCCGCCGCGCACCGGGTGCCGGAGGTCGTCGGCTCCTCGGTGCCGGCGAGCCAGCCCAAGGACCTGCAGGCGCCCCCGCACACCCCGATGCCGCCGCGCATCGAGCAGCTCGCGCTCGCGGGCGACATCACCTACTCGCTGCCCGACGACGCCGCGCTGAACCCCGGCACGCCGCCGAAGGCCCGCAGCGCCGCGAACGACCGCGTCGTCGAGGCCCTGTCCGGCGTCCTGACGCAGTTCGACATCGACGCCAAGGTCACCGGGTTCTCCCGCGGCCCGACCGTCACGCGCTACGAGGTCGAGCTCGGCCTCGGCACGAAGGTCGAGCGGGTCACCGCGCTGTCGAAGAACATCGCCTACGCCGTCGCGAGCGCCGACGTGCGGATCCTGTCGCCGATCCCCGGCAAGTCCGCGATCGGCATCGAGATCCCCAACACCGACCGCGAGACGGTGTCGCTGGGTGACGTCCTGCGCAGCCAGGTCGCCACGCGCAACGAGCACCCGATGGTCATGGGCGTCGGCAAGGACGTCGAGGGCGGCTACGTCGTGGCCAACCTCGCCAAGATGCCGCACCTGCTGGTCGCGGGCGCCACGGGCGCCGGCAAGTCGAGCTTCGTGAACTCCATGATCACCTCGATCCTCATGCGGGCGACGCCCGACGAGGTCCGCATGGTGCTCGTGGACCCCAAGCGCGTCGAGCTGACGATCTACGAGGGCATCCCGCACCTCATCACGCCGATCATCACGAACCCCAAGAAGGCGGCCGAGGCCCTGGAGTGGGTCGTGCGCGAGATGGACGTGCGCTATGACGACCTCGCGGCCTACGGCTTCAAGCACCTCGACGACTTCAACCGCGCCGTGAAGGCGGGCAAGGTCACGCCGCCCCCGGGCAGCCAGCGCGTCCTGCAGCCCTATCCCTACCTGCTGGTGATCGTCGACGAGCTCGCGGACCTGATGATGGTCGCGCCGCGCGACGTCGAGGCGTCCATCCAGCGGATCACCCAGCTCGCGCGCGCCGCCGGCATCCACCTGGTGCTGGCGACCCAGCGCCCGAGCGTCGACGTCGTCACCGGGCTCATCAAGGCCAACGTGCCGAGCCGGCTGGCCTTCGCGACGTCGTCGCTGGCCGACTCCCGCGTCGTCCTGGACCAGCCGGGCGCCGAGAAGCTCGTCGGGCAGGGCGACGCGCTCTTCCTGCCCATGGGCGTCAGCAAGCCGATGCGCGTGCAGGGGGCGTGGGTCACCGAGAGCGAGATCGAGGCCGTCGTCTCGCACGTGAAGTCGCAGCTGCAGCCCGCCTACCGCGAGGACGTCGTCGCCCCGGCGCAGAAGAAGCAGGTCGACGAGGAGATCGGCGACGACCTCGACGTGCTGCTGCAGGCCACGGAGCTGGTGGTCACCACGCAGTTCGGCTCGACCTCGATGCTGCAGCGCAAGCTGCGCGTGGGCTTCGCCAAGGCGGGGCGCCTCATGGACCTGCTGGAGTCGCGCGGGGTCGTCGGGCCCAGCGAGGGGTCGAAGGCCCGCGACGTCCTGGTGCGGGCCGAGGACCTCCCGGGGACGCTCGCGCTGATGCGCGGCGACGACGTGCCCGCGGGCCCGCCCGCCGGGACGGACGAGCCGATCGACCTCGTGCGCGACGCCAACCGCGCCCGGATGGCGGCGCTGGAGGAGGTCGAGTCGGACGAGCCGGGCGAGGACGCCTGGGAGCTCACCGACCGCGGCTGACGTCCCGGACGACACGTCACGGAGAGCCACCACTGCGTCGCACAGCGGTGACTCTCCGTGTAACTTGAACGCATGGATGTGCCCCGCCCCCACGAGCCGTCCCGGCGTGACCTCGACCTGCTCGTGTGGGACGCGCCCAACGTCGACATGACGCTGTCCGCGATCCTCGGATCGCGTCCCGCGTCCTCCGACCGGCCCCGCTTCGACGCCATCGCGCGGTGGTTCCTGTCCGAGGCCGCCGACCACGAGGTCGAGGGCTGCGTGTTCACCAACGTGCACCCCACGAGCGCCGTGTCGCTGCGCGGCTGGATCGAGGCGCTGCGCAGCTTCGGCTACTCCGTCTTCGCGCGCCCCAAGGTGCACCCCGAGGACGACGTCGACGACGCCATGCTCCGCCACATCGCCGAGCGGCAGGCCTCCCACCGGCTGCGCCGCGTCGTCGTGGCCAGCGGGGACGGGCGCAACTTCCTCGGCCCGCTGGAGGAGCTGCACCGCGCCGGCGTGCGGTGCGTCGTGCTGTCCTTCGCGGAGGTCGCGGGCTACGCCCAGGAGTCGCCCCTCATCGAGTTCATCGACCTCGAGGACGTGCCGGGGGCGTTCCAGGTCTCCCTCGGCCGCACCCGCCTCACGGCGCTGCCGCCCGACGGCGGCTGGTTCCGCCCGACGCGGCCCATGCGGGCCCTGCTGGACGACGCGGGCCACGAGCCCGTCCCCGAGCGCACGCCCACGCTCGACGGGGGCGAGGCCCACCCCGAGCCCGGCCCGCCCGAGGTCGCGGAGATCCACCGGGTGCCCTCCCCGGCCCCGACCCGGGTCCGCGGCGCCTAAGCGAGCGCCCCGGCGCCTGAGCGAGCGCCCCGGCGGGCGGGGTCGCGCCACAAGGGAGCACGCGGGGGCCCGCGGGGCACGTACCCTGACCGACGTGCCTGACCGTTCCGTCGCCCTCATCACCCTCGGCTGCGCCCGCAACGACGTGGACTCCGAGGAGCTCGCCGGCCGCCTCGCGGACGCCGGCTGGACCCTGGTCGACGACGCGGACGGGGCCGACGTCGCCGTCGTGAACACCTGCGGCTTCGTCGAGCAGGCGAAGAAGGACTCCATCGACACCGTCCTCGCGGCCGCCGACCTCAAGGAGGCGGGGCGCACGCAGGCCGTGGTGGCGGTGGGCTGCATGGCCGAGCGCTACGGCAACCAGCTCGCCGAGTCGCTGCCCGAGGCCGACGCCGTGCTCGGCTTCGACTCCTACGCCGACCTCTCCACCCACCTGGAGAGCATCCTCAACGGCGCGAAGCCGGCCTCCCACGTCCCGCGCGACCGCCGCAGCCTGCTGCCGCTGGCGCCGGCCGCGCGGCAGGCGGCGAAGGCCGCGGCAGCACCGGCCCCCGTGGTGCTCACCGAGCTGCCCGAGGGGCTCGCCCCCGCCAGCGGACCGCGCGTGGTGCGCCGCCGCCTCGGCACGGGGCCGTGGGCGCCCATCAAGATCGCCGCGGGCTGCGACCGCCGCTGCACGTTCTGCGCCATCCCCGCCTTCCGCGGCTCCTTCGTCTCCCGGCCGGGCGACGAGGTCCTCGCCGAGGCCCGCTGGCTAGCCGAGCAGGGCGTGAAGGAGGTGTTCCTCGTCAGCGAGAACACCACCTCCTACGGCAAGGACCTGGGCGACCTGCGCGCGCTGGAGGCCCTGCTGCCGAAGGTCGCCGCGGTCGACGGCATCGAGCGCGTCCGCGTCTCCTACCTGCAGCCCGCCGAGGTCCGCCCCGGCCTCCTCGACGCGCTGACGCAGACCCCTGGCGTCGTGCCCTACTTCGACCTGTCGTTCCAGCACTCCTCGCCGACCGTGCTGCGCCGCATGCGCCGCTTCGGCGGCACCCAGCCGTTCCTCGACCTCCTCGCCCAGGTCCGGCAGCGGGCGCCCCTCGCGGGTGTGCGCTCCAACGTCATCGTCGGCTTCCCCGGCGAGACCGAGGCCGACGTCGACGAGCTGTGCTCGTTCCTGGAGCAGGCGCGCCTGGACGTCACGGGCGTCTTCCCCTACTCCGACGAGGACGGCACGGAGGCCGAGGGCCTCGACGGGCACCTGCCCGACGAGGTCGTCGCCGCGCGCGCCGACCGGGTCTCCCGCCTCGTCGAGGAGCTCGTCGCCCAGCGCGCCGAGGACCGCCTCGGCGAGGTCGTCGAGGTGCTGGTGGAGGCCGTGGTCGACGCCGAGGGCGACGCGCACGTCACGGGCCGCGCCGCCCACCAGGGCCCCGACGTCGACGGCGAGACCGAGCTGGAGCTGCCCCCGGGCGTCACCGTCGCGGTGGGCGACATCGTCCGGGCCCGCGTCACCGGAGCAGCCGGCGCCGACCTGCTCGCCGAGCCGCTGGGAGCCCGCGCGACGGTGCCCGCGTGAGCCCCCGGGCGGGCGCCGGCTTCGAGTGGCGCACTGCGCACCGCCTCCACCTGCCCAACGCGCTGACCGTGCTCCGCATCGTCGCGGTCCCGCTCTTCGTGTACTTCCTCGCCCACGAGGGCGGCACGTCCACCGGGTGGCGCCTGGCCGCCTTCGCGACGTTCCTCGCGGCGATCATCACCGACCGCTACGACGGGCAGCTCGCGCGCCGCTGGGACCGGGTCACGGACTTCGGCAAGATCGCCGACCCCATCGCCGACAAGGCGCTCATCGGGGCGGGGCTCGTGGTCCTGTCCCTGCAGGACGACCTCACGTGGTGGGCGACCGTCCTGATCCTCGCCCGCGAGGTCCTGGTCACCGTGGCGCGCTTCCTGGTCATCCGCCGTGGGGTCATCCCGGCGGGCAAGGGCGGCAAGGTCAAGACCGTCGTGCAGTCCGTGGCGCTGGGCCTCTACGTCCTGCCGCTGGGCGGCCCGCTGCACGTCGTCGCGCAGGTGGTCATGGTCGTCGCCGTCGTGCTGACGCTCGTCACGGCGCGCGAGTACCTCGTGGTGGCGTGGCGCCTCGCCCGCGGCCGGGCCTGACGGTGCCGGACGAGACGGTGCCGGACGAGTCGGTGCTGGACGAGTCGGTGCGGGAGCCCGTGGCGGACGGCCCACTGGTGACCCCGCAGGAGGTCGTGGCCGCCCTCCGCGCGGCGGGCGTGCTGGTCGCGACGGCGGAGTCGCTCACGGGCGGGCTCGTGTGCGCGGCCCTGGTCGACGTGCCCGGAGCGTCCACGGTCGTCCGCGGGGCGGTCGTCGCCTACGCCACCGAGCTCAAGGCGGCCGTGCTGGGTGTCGACGCCGACCGCCTCGCCGCCACCGGCCCCGTGGACGGGGAGGTGGCCGAGCAGATGGCGTGCGGCGCCCGGCGCGTGCTCGGTGCCGACCTCGCCGTGGCGACGACGGGCGTCGCCGGCCCCGACGCGGCCGACGGGCACCCGGCCGGGACCGTGTACCTCGGGATCGCCGCGGACTGGCTCCCGGGCGGCGCGCGGCACCGGCTCCTCGCCCTGGCGGGGGACCGGGCGCAGGTCCGCGCCGCCTCCGTCGAGCGCGCGCTGGCCGAGGTCATGGCCGTCCTCGCCCTGCGCTGAACGGGCCCGGGCCGCCCCGGCTCAGCGCCCGTGACCTGCGTCGCGTCCGGAACACCCGGTGCCTTCCGAGAGTTGAGCTGATCGTGCGCAACTCCTCTCCCGCCAAGACCGCTCCGCGTACCGCGGGGTACGGTGGAGACACCACTACAGGCAGCCACCGAGGAGTGCCGGTCCCCCAGACGGCACTGCGAGGTCTGCCCTCTCGACCACCCGAGGGAGGCCGTCGCATGGTCGTGCTCCGCCGCACCATCGGTGACGTGCTGCGTGACGAGCGCCGCGGTCAGCAGCGCACGCTGCGCGAGGTCTCCTCGACCGCCCGCGTGTCCCTCGGCTACCTCAGCGAGGTCGAGCGCGGTCAGAAGGAGGCGTCCAGCGAGCTGCTGGCGTCCATCTGCTCCGCTCTCGAGGTCCCGCTGTCCCGCGTCATGGGCGAGGTCACCCGCCGCATCGCGCACGAGGAGGGCGTCCGCCGCCCCTACGCCGCGGAGGGCTTCATCACGCCGCCGCCGGCCCCCGTGGCCGTCCCGGCCCTCGTGCCCCTGACCGAGGCCGACCTCCCCGACCAGAGCGCCGACGCCGACGGGACCGCCGCGGCGGAGCACTCCGCCGACGCCGCGGCCGCCGTCGACTCCGCCGTGGCGGGGCTGTCGGCCGAGGAGCACCGCGAGTTCTCCGTCGAGCTCGACGGCCTCCCCGACGAGCTCGAGCTCATCCTGCGTCGCCGCCTGGTGCCCGCGGCCTGACGTCCCTCCGCGGCACCGGCTCTCATCCGGCCGGTGCTGCGTGCGGTCGGCCTCGGCCGGCTGCGGCCCTGTGATCCGCGCGACCACGACGCCTCAGCGATGAAGACGTGCGCCTCGCGACCTGACGGCCCGGGGACGTCGCGCTGCGAGCACTGCCGACGTCAGCGCCGGGTGCGGTACGCCGGAGCCGCGCCGCTGCGCCTCGACGAGCCCAGAGGACGCTGCGGACGACCGTCGTCCGTGGGCGTCGGGCCGACCTGGCAGCCGGGGCAGAAGAACGCCGTCCGGTCCTGCGGGGGCACCCCCACCGGTGCGACGCGCACGGTCCCCGCGCAGCGCAGGCACGGCAGCCCCGAGCGGGCGTGGGCGTAGTTCTGCCGGCCGCGGCGCAGGTCGCCTGTCGTCACCTGGTCGACCCGCTCCTTGTTCACGTCGAGCAGCCGGTGCACCAGGTCGATGAGCTTGGCCGGGTCGGGCAGGTCCCGCACGGGCGTCCACGGCGTCAGCCGCGCCAGGAAGCAGGCCTCGGCCAGGTAGAAGGTCCCGACCCCCGCGAGGACGCGCTGGTCCAGGAGGGCCTCGCCGACGGCGCGGCCCGGGTCGGCCAGCAGCCGGTGCTCGGCCTCGACCGGGTCCCACCCCGGCCCGAGCAGGTCCGGCCCCAGGTGCCCGACGAGCTCGTCCTCGTGCGCGGTCGCGACGAGGTCGAGCATGCCGAGCTTGTGCCCGACGGCGGTCCACTCCGCGTTCTCGAGCACCGCGCGGATCCCGCTGGCCGAGCGCCGCCCGTCCCGCTCCCCGGTGCGCTCGACGTACCAGGAGCCCTCCATGCGCAGGTGGCTGTGCAGGGTCACGGCGGGCTCGTCGTCGGTCGCGGTGAGGCGCGTCAGCAGGTGCTTGCCCGCGCTGACGACCTCGACGACCGTGCGCCCGGTCAGGTCGACCGTCGCCAGGCTCGGCCAGCGCAGGTCGCACGCGGTCACCTCCCGCCCCGCCTGCGCCTGGTGCAGGCGCCGCGCGGTCCGCCAGACGACGTCACCCTCGGGCACCGGCACCGCCCTCCTCGGTCGTGCCGCCCGAGACGGCAACCCCGTAGGTGCGGGTCGCCGCCCCGGGTCCCGTCGTCGTGCTGCGGGTCACGTGCGGATCCGCAGCCCGCGCGGGGTGGCGTGGAAGCCCGCGGACTCCAGCGCGTGGCCGAGCGGGGAGTCGGCTTCGAGCACGCCGGTCCCGTCGGTCTTCTCCACCGTCAGCTTGCCGAGCACGCCGTCGCGCACCGCGAGCGCGAGCACGTCGGCGGCGGGCTGCAGGACGGCGGGCTCCGCCGACCACGACAGCACCGAGCGGCCGCCGCGCTCGACGTAGAGCACCAGGTCGCCGTCGACGACGACCACGAGCGCGCCGGCCTTGCGGCCCGGCTTGTGGCCCGTCGCCCCCGCCGCCACCTGCTCGCGCTCGGGCCAGCCGAGGGCGGCGCCGTAGGGGTTGGCCGGGTCGGTGGCCGCGAGCACGAGCGCACCCGGGCCGGCGTCCTCCCGCCCCTCGCGGCGGTCGGAGGGCCGCCGCCCGCCCCCCACCGGGCGCGCGGCGTCGCGCAGCCGGTCGACCGCGCCCGCGGTCGCGAACTGCGAGGCGCCGAGCCCCTCGACGAAGTACCCGCGCCGCGCCCGGCCGGCCTCCTCGAAGGCGGCCAGCACGCGGTACACGGCCGCGAACCCGCCCGGCACCCGCTCGGTCATCACCGCGCCGCGGGTGAGGACGCCGTGGCGGTCGAGCAGGACCTCGGCCGTGGCGTGGGCGCGCACCGTCTGGTCGGGCTCGACGGCGGGCAGCAGGGACCAGCGCCCGGCCGCGGACGGCGGGCCGGTGCGCGACGGCATCTCCACCCCGCCGCGCAGGCCGGCTCCCGCACCCGGTCGCCGCGCCCCGTAGCGCGCGTAGCGGGCCCGCGGCGCGGCCTTCTTCGCCTTGTGCGCCCCGCCGCGGCCCGAGCCGAGCCGGGCCCGGAGCGGGGCCAGGGTGTCGTTGGTGATCCGTCCCGCCCACAGCAGGTCCCACAGCGCCGCGGTCAGGCCGGGGTCGTCCGTGGAGCCGACGGCGTCGGAGAGGCGCCGGAAGAAGTAGGCGCCGCCGCCGTCCAGGGCGGCGAGCACCGCGCGGTGCAGCTCGGTGTCGGGACCGTCGGCCGCCCCGCCGGGCCCCTCGTCCGGGGTGGGCAGGGTCAGGGGCGCCAGGTCGGTCGGGTGCAGGGAGACCCACCCGTCGTCGCCGGGCAGGCTCCCGTGCCCCGCCCACAGGACCTCCCCGGCCGCCATGAGCTCGTCGAGCATCGCGGGCTGGTAGCCCTCGACGCGGTTGGCCAGCACCAGCGGCTCGAGCGCGCTCGCGGGCACCACGGCCCCGGCGAGCTGCTCGACGGCCCGCAGGACGCCGTCCACCCCGCGCAGCCGGCTGCGCAGGCCGGTGCCGATGCCCTGCCAGGCGGGCAGGAACCGGGCCAGGTCCAGCGGCGGCACGGGTTCCACGTCGGCGCGCAGCGCCGCCAGCGAGCGCCGGCGCAGGATGCGCAGCACGTCGGCGTCGCAGAACTCCAGCCCCGTCCCGCCGGGGCGCAGCTCGCCCTCGACGAGGCGGCCGCCGGACTGCAGGCGCCGCAGCGCGTCGTGCGCCACGGCGCGGCCGACGCCGAAGCGCGAGGCCGCGTCGACCACGGTGAAGGGGCCGCGCGTGCGGGCGTAGCGGCCGAACAGCTCACCGAGCGGGTCGGCGACGAGCTCGGTGAAGGCCTCGGGGATGCCGACGGGCAGGGGCGTGCCCAGCCCGTCGCGCAGCCGCCCGGCGTCCTCGATCGCGGCCCAGTGCTCCTCGCCCGCGATGCGCACGCGGATCACCCGGCGCGCGTCCTCCAAGCCCACGAGCCAGCGGGCTACCTCCCCCTCGGGCAGCGGCGCCACCTCCGGCCGCGGCGCCGCGGGTGCGTCGCCCTCCTCGGGTGCGGCGTCGAAGGCAGAGCTGTCGCGTCCGCTGCGGGCGACCACCTCCGCGGTGGTCAGGGGGCCCAGCACGCGCAGCAGGTCGGCCACGTCCTCGGCGTCGCGGCTGCGGCGCTCGGGCACGAGGCGCTGCAGCTCGTCCTCGGTGCGCTGCACCGCGTCCGGGTCGAGCAGGTCGCGCAGCGCCGCCCCCTCGCCGCGGCCCAGGAGCTCCGCGAGCAGGCTCGGGTCCAGCGCCAGCGCGGCCGCGCGGCGCTCGGCCAGCGGCGAGTCGCCCTCGTAGAGGAACTGCGCGACGTAGCCGAACATCAGCCCGCGGGCGAAGGGCGACGGCTGCTGCGACTCCACCTCGACGACCCGCACGGTGCGGGCGCCGAGGTCGGTCATCAGCTGCCGCAGGCCGGTGACGTCGAAGACGTCGGCCAGGCACTCCCGGACCGCCTCGAGCACGATCGGGAAGCTCGGGAAGCGGCTGGCGACCTGCAGCAGGGACGCCGAGCGCTGGCGCTGCTGCCACAGCGGCTGCCGCCGGCCCGGCTGCCGGCGGGGCAGGAGCAGGGCGCGCGCGGCGCACTCGCGGAAGCGGGAGGCGAACAGCGCCGACCCGCCGATCTCGGCGGTCACGAGCTCCTCGACCTCGGCCGGCTCCAGCATCACCAGGTCGGCCACGTCGGGGGCCTGGCCGTCGGGCAGGTCGAGGTCGGGCAGCCGCAGGACGATGCCGTCGTCGGCGGGCATCGCCTGGACGTCCACGCCGAAGCGCTCGCGCATCCGGGCGCCCAGGGCCAGGGCCCACGGCGAGTGCACCTGGCCGCCGAAGGGGGAGTGGATGCAGATGCGCCAGTCGCCCAGCTCGTCGCGGAAGCGCTCGACGAGGATCGTCCGGTCGTCCGGCACGACGCCGACGGCCTCCTGCTGCTCCAGGAGGTAGGCGAGCAGGTTGTCGGTGGCCCAGGCGTCCAGCCCCGCCGCCGCGACGCGCGCACGGGCCGCGTCGCCGCCGAAGCCGCCGTCGAGCCCGCCGAGCTCGCGCACGAAGGCGCCCAGGGCGCGGCCCAGCTCCGCGGGGCGGCCGAGGGCGTCGCCGTGCCAGAACGGCAGGCGCCCCGGCTGCCCGGGGGCGGGGGTCACGAGCACCCGGTCGTGGGTGATGTCCTCCACGCGCCAGGCCGAGGAGCCCAGGGTGATGACGTCGCCGACCCGGGACTCGTAGACCATCTCCTCGTCCAGCTCGCCGACGCGCCGGCCGGGGCCCTCGCCGCCCGCGAGGAAGACGCCGAAGAGGCCGCGGTCGGGGATGGTGCCGCCGCTGGTCACCGCGAGGCGCTGCGCGCCCGGGCGCCCGGTGAGGGTGTCGGTGACGCGGTCCCACACCAGGCGCGGGCGCAGCTCGGCGAACTCGTCGCTGGGGTAGCGGCCCGAGAGCATGTCGAGGACGGCGTCGAGCACCGCCCGGCTGAGTGTGGCGAAGGGGGTCGCGCGGCGCGCGAGGTCGTGCAGCTCGGGCACCGTCCACTCGTCCATGGCGACCATCGCGACGATCTGCTGGGCCAGCACGTCCAGGGGGTTCGCCGGGATCCGCAGCTCCTCGATGCGCCCGTCGCGCATGCGCTCGACGACCACGGCCGTCTGCAGCAGGTCGCCGCGGAACTTGGGGAACAGCACGCCGCGCGAGACGGCACCGACCTGATGGCCCGCGCGCCCGACGCGCTGCAGGCCGCTGGCCACGCTCGGGGGCGACTCGACCTGGACGACGAGGTCCACGGCGCCCATGTCGATGCCGAGCTCCAGGCTCGACGTCGCGACCACCGCGGGCAGGCGCCCGGCCTTGAGCTCCTCCTCGATGAGCGCGCGCTGCTCCTTGGAGACCGAGCCGTGGTGGGCGCGCGCAAGGATCGGCGGGGCGCTGCGGGAGGCGTCCGCGCCGCCCATCAGCTCCGCCGGCGCCCGCGGGGCCGGGCGGGCCGGGTCGCGCGGGGTCGCCTCGGCCTCCTCCGGGTGCAGCCGCTCGTCCCAGACCTCGTTCAGCCGCGCGGTCAGGCGCTCGGAGAGCCGGCGGGAGTTGGCGAAGACGAGCGTGGAGCGGTGCTCGGCGACGAGGTCGACGATGCGCTCCTCGACGTGCGGCCAGATGCTCGCCCGGCGCGGGTCGCCCGCGGCCTGGCCGCTGAGGTCGTCGCTGCTCGGGCCGCGGCCGGAGGAGTCCAGGTCGGACATGTCCTCGACGGGGACGACCACGCGCAGGTCGAACTGCTTCTCCGACTTCGGCTGCACCACGCTCACGGGCCGCCCGCCGGAGACCCAGGCCGCGACGGTGTCGACGGGCCGCACGGTGGCGGACAGCCCCACGCGCTGCGTGGGCTCGCCGCCGGCGGCCTGCACGAGGGCGTCGAGGCGCTCGAGGGAGACGGCGAGGTGGGCGCCGCGCTTGGAGCCCGCCATGGCGTGCACCTCGTCCAGCACGACGGTGCGCACGCCGCGCAGCTGCTCGCGCGCCTTGGAGGTGAGCAGCAGGAACAGCGACTCCGGCGTCGTGATGAGGACGTCGGGCGGGTTGCGGGTGAAGCCGCGGCGCTCCTCGACGGGCGTGTCGCCCGAGCGGACCCCGACCCGCACCTCCGGCACGGGCAGGCCGAGGCGCTGCGCGGCCTGGCGGATGCCCGTCAGCGGGCTGCGCAGGTTGCGCTCGACGTCGACCGCGAGGGCCTTCAGCGGGGAGACGTACAGCACGCGGCAGCGCAGGTCCTTGTCCTCCGGGACCGGTTCGCCCGCGAGGCGGTCCAGGGCCCAGAGGAAGGCCGAGAGGGTCTTGCCGGACCCCGTGGGGGCCACGACGAGCGCGTGCTGCCCCCGGCTCACCGCGTCCCACGCGCCCAGCTGGGCCGTGGTGGGGGCGGCGAAGGCCCCGGTGAACCAGGCGCGGGTCGCGGGGGAGAAGCGGCCCAGCACGGTGTCGGCGTCGAGGGGGAGGTCGGCGCCGGCGGCCGCGGTGGTCGGTGACTCCGGGACGGCGTCGGACCTGCGCGGCGGAGTCATGCGGTCATCACACCACCCGCCTCCGACACGTGCCCGCGGCCGGGCAGCGGTCGAGCGGGAGCCCCCGGCGTGCCAAGCTCCCGCCATGCGCGTGAGCGAGTTCTGGACCCTGGTCGACGAGGAGTTCGGGAGCGCCTACGGCCGCTCCCTGGCCGCCGACCACGTGCTGCTGGCGCTGGGCGACCGCACGCCGGACGCCGCCCTGGACGCGGGGGAGGACCCGAAGGTCATCTGGCTCGCGCTGTGCGAGGCCCTCGACGTGCCGCCCGAGCGCCGCCTCGGCCGCGACAAGGCGGCCCGCCGCCGGGGCTGACCCCGCGGCTCAGGCCCGCAGCCACCAGAGGTCGGCGCCGCGCGTGCGCGTGGGGATCCGGTACAGGCTCGTCGAGGCCGCGACGAACAGCTCCGACCCGTCGGCCCCGCCGAAGCACAGGTTGGCGACGACCTCGCCGACCACGAGGTCGAGCAGGCGCGTCCCGTCCGGGGTGAAGACGCTGATCGCGTCGCCGTTGGAGGTCCAGACGTTGCCGTCGACGTCGACCCGGAAGCCGTCGGCCAGGCCGCGGTCCATCTCCGCGAAGACCCGCCCGTTCTTCACGACGGGACCCGACGGCACCTCACCGGGGCCGCGCCCGCCGTGCGTGCCGGTCAGCACGTCGTAGACCCGGATCAGGCGGTGCGACCCGCCGACCGGCACCGGGGCGGCGGAGGTGTCGGCGACGTAGAGCAGCGACTCGTCGGGGGAGAAGGCCAGCCCGTTGGGCTCCTCCACGTCGGTGACCACGGGCCGCAGCTCCGTCGTGACCGGGTCGTAGCGGAAGACCCAGTTGTCGCCGTACTCCCGGAAGCCCTCGTGCCCCTCGACCTCGACCGTGATGCCGTAGGCGGGGTCGGTGAACCAGATCGCGCCGTCGGCCGCGACGACGACGTCGTTGGGGGAGTTGAACCGCTTGCCCGCGTAGGAGCCCACCAGGACGGTCGTGCTGCCGTCGTGCTCGGTGCGCTCGACCGCGCGGCGCCCGTGCGAGCAGGCGATGACGCGGCCCTCGTGGTCCAGGGTCCGGCCGTTGGTGAACTCGACGCCGTCGCGGTGCACGCGCAGCCCGCCGGCCGCGTCCCAGCGCATGATCCGGTCGCCCGGGATGTCGCTGTAGAGCAGGGCGTCCAGCGCGGGCACCCACACGGGGCCCTCGGCCCAGGTGGTCCCGGTGCCCAGCTGCTCGAGCACGGCGCCCGGGTCCAGGAGCGCGGCGGCGCGCGGGTCGAGCAGCTGCGGTGTGCCGGGGGTGGGGGTGGTGCTCACGGGGCTGCTCCTGGGTCGGACGGCGGTGTCGGCCGAACGGTAGCGCCGCCGCTGCGGGCGGCTCCCGGCGCCGCGCGCGACACGCGGGCGGCGGGAGCTCCCCGTCGAACGCTTGTACGGATATCCTCGTGGGGTCCACAGGGGCGCCGAGGCTCCCGTCGTGCACACGTCCCGCTCTCCGCGGGGTCCGTGTCGGAGGCGGGTCCTAACGTTCCTGAGGTCGGACGCACCGACGACACGCCAGGCCCATCCCCGTCCGGGGAGCCGGCCGCCCCAACACCTGAGGTGAGGACATGCCCGCTCCTGCGGACCGCGAGAAGGCCCTCGACGCCGCTCTGCTGAACATCGACAAGGCGTTCGGCAAGGGCTCGGTCATGCGGCTCGGCGACGAAGTTCGCCCGCCCATCGAAGTCATCCCCACCGGCTCCATCGCCCTCGACATCGCGCTCGGCATCGGTGGCCTGCCCCGCGGTCGCGTCGTGGAGATCTACGGCCCGGAGTCCTCCGGCAAGACGACCGTGGCCCTGCACGCCGTGGCCAGCGTCCAGCGCGCGGGCGGCATCGCCGCCTTCATCGACGCCGAGCACGCCCTGGACCCGGACTACGCGAAGAAGCTGGGCGTCGACACCGACGCGCTGCTCGTCTCCCAGCCCGACACGGGGGAGCAGGCGCTCGAGATCGCCGACATGCTGATCCGCTCCGGTGCGCTCGACGTCATCGTCATCGACTCGGTGGCCGCGCTCGTGCCGCGCGCCGAGATCGAGGGCGAGATGGGCGACAGCCACGTCGGCCTGCAGGCCCGGCTCATGTCGCAGGCGCTCCGCAAGATCACCGGTGCGCTGAGCAACTCCGGCACGACCGCCATCTTCATCAACCAGCTGCGCGAGAAGATCGGCGTCATGTTCGGCTCGCCCGAGACGACCACGGGTGGCAAGGCGCTGAAGTTCTACTCCTCCGTGCGCCTGGACGTCCGCCGCATCGAGACCCTGAAGGACGGGACGGTGCCGATCGGCAACCGCACCCGCGTGAAGGTCGTCAAGAACAAGGTGAGCCCGCCGTTCAAGCAGGCGGAGTTCGACATCATCTACGGCCTCGGGATCTCCCGCGAGGGTGGCCTCATCGACCTCGGCGTCGAGCACGGCTTCGTCCGCAAGGCCGGCGCCTGGTACACGTACGAGGGCGACCAGCTGGGTCAGGGCAAGGAGAACGCCCGCGCCTTCCTGCGCGACAACCCCGATCTCGGTGACGAGATCGAGAAGCGCATCAAGGAGAAGCTCGGCATCGGCGCCCGCCTCGACGCCCCGGCTGAGGCCGCGGCCGAGGAGAAGGTCGACTTCTGAGCCGACGGGAGCGCGGCGGTCCGGCTCCGGAGGCGACGAGGGCCCCGGAGCAGGACCCGCACGAGGTGGCGCGAGCCGTCGCGCTGCGGCAGCTGGCGATGGCTCCCCGCAGCCGCGCTCAGCTGGCCGAGAAGATGGCGGCCAAGGACGTCCCCGGGCCGGTCTCGGACGCGGTCCTCGACCGTCTCGAGGAGGTCGGCCTCGTCGACGACGCCGCGTTCGCGGGGGCGCTCGTGCGCACCCGGCAGCGCTCGCGGGGGCTCGCGCGGCGCGCCCTCGCGCAGGAGCTGCGGACCAAGGGCGTCGACGACGACACGGCTGCGGAGGCGCTGGCCCAGGTCACCGACGCCTCCGAGCAGGCCGCGGCCCGCGAGGTGCTCCGGCGGCCCCTCGCGGCCACCCGCGGCATGGACCCGGCCCGTCGTCAGCGTCGCCTGACGGGCGCGCTGGCCCGTCGCGGGTACTCCGCCGGTCTGGCGTTCCGCCTGGTGCGGGAGGCGCTCGACCTCGAGGTCACGGGCGAACCGCTCGACGACTGACGCGTCCCGGACCGGGTGCGGCGGCGCCGGAGCGCAGGTCCGTCGCGGTGGGACCGGGGCCCGGTTGGGCCCTAGGCCCCGCCCGGAGGTGCCTGTCGGGAGCCGAAGCCGAAGAGGGCCGGTGGGCGCCCCGTCGCCGGGCGACGGAGACTGATGCCATGCGCTTCCTCGACGTCGACGGTCTCGGCCCGGTCAGCCGCGTGGGTCTCGGCACCTGGCAGTTCGGCTCCCGGGAGTGGGGCTACGGGCAGGAGTACGAGTCCGGGACCGCGCACGCGATCGTCCGCCGGGCCCGCGAGCTCCGCGTCACCCTCTTCGACACCGCCGAGGTCTACGGCACGGGACGCAGCGAGCGGATCCTCAGCGCCGCGCTCGGCGACGAGCGGGGTGACGTCGTGGTCGCGAGCAAGGTGTTCCCCGTCGCGCCGCTGCCGGCCGTGGTGCATGCCCGCGCCCACGGCAGCGCCCGCCGGCTGCGGCTGGCCCGCATCCCGCTCTACCAGGTGCACCAGGCCAACCCGCTGTTCCCTGACACGGTGATCATGCCGGGGATGCGGCGGCTGCTGGACGAGCGGCGCATCGGCGCCGTCGGCGTCTCGAACTACTCCCTGGCCCGCTGGCGCAAGGCCGACGCGGCCCTGGGGCAGCCGGTCGTGAGCAACCAGGTGCAGTTCTCCCTGGCCCACCCCGGCCCGCTGGAGGACCTCGTGCCCTTCGCCCAGCGCGAGGACCGCATCGTCATGGCCTGGTCGCCGCTGGCCCAGGGCTTCCTCGGCGGCCGGTACGACGCCGACCACCGCCCGGGCGGGATGCGCGCCCTCAACCCCCTCTTCTCGGCCGAGAACCTCCGCCGCGGCGCCTCGCTGCTCGACGCGGTCCGCGAGGTCGCGGCCGCGCACGACGCGAAGCCCGCCCAGGTGGCGCTGGCGTGGCTGCTCGGCCTGCCGCGGGTGGTCGTCATCCCCGGCGCCTCGAGCGTCGAGCAGCTGGAGTTCAACGTGGCCGCCGCCGAGCTCGACCTCGCCGCGGACGAGCAGGCGGCGCT
The DNA here is from genome assembly GCF_011839805.1 of Kineococcus rubinsiae. Taxonomy (GTDB): domain Bacteria; phylum Actinomycetota; class Actinomycetes; order Actinomycetales; family Kineococcaceae; genus Kineococcus; species Kineococcus rubinsiae. Next base: position 17,296 of record NZ_VWPY01000050.1, read on the forward strand.
CACCGCCGCGGCGCGGGCGTTCCGGCCGGTCGGCGCGGGCCGGACGTTCGCCGACGCCCTGCGCGCGCGGGTCTCGCCGCGGTCGGGGAGCTGAGCCGCGGGCTCAGACCGCGCCGCTGCCCACCTGCTCGGGCATCCCCGGCATGGCGGCCGTGCGCGTCGTCCGGCTCGTCGTGGACAACCGCCGCTCCAGCAGCTTCGCGGCGCCCGCGACGATCGAGTTCGTCGCGATGTAGACGGCCGCGATGACCAGGGTGGCGGGCACGAGGTTGAAGTACTGCGTGCCGAGGCCGGTGCCCCAGCGCAGCAGCTCGGAGTAGCCGAGGATGTAGATCAGCGCCGTGTCCTTGAGGATGACGACGACCTGCGCGAGCAGCGACGGCAGCATCGAGCGCAGGGCCTGCGGCAGCAGGATCGTCCAGGTCACCTGGCCCGCCGACAGCCCGATGGCCAGGCCGGCCTCGCGCTGGCCGGTGGGCAGGGCCCGCACCCCGGCGCGGAGGATCTCCGCGATGATCGCGCCGTTGTACAGGGTGAGCCCCAGGACGCCGCACCAGAACACGGGGATCGCGCCCTTGGCGCCGTAGAAGAACCAGAACATCATCAGCAGCACGGGCGGGGCGCGCAGGAACTGCACGAGCACCGTCGCCGGCAGGGACAGCGCCCGCACCGTCGACAGCCGCAGCGCCGCCAGCACCGCGCCGAGCACGACCGACAGCACGATGGCGACCAGGGCGATCTTCATCGTCGCCCACCACGCGCGCAGCAGGGCGCGCTGGATGTCGGTGTAGGAGAAGACACTCCACTTGGCGCCGGTCAGCTGCATGGCCGACTGCAGTCGCCACACGACGAAGGCGACGACGCCGACGACGATCGCCAGGCCGACGACGCTCAGGACGCGGTTCAGCGCCCGGGCGCGGGGCCCGGGGGCGTCGTAGAGGACGCTGGTCACACCGTCACCGCCGCTCGCTCGAGGAGGGCGATCACCACGGAGACCACGGCGACCAGCAGGACGTAGGCGACCGTGATGCCCAGGAGGATCGCGATCACGGCGTTCCCGTTCTGCTCGATGAGGTTGCGCATGGCGGAGATCAGCTCGTAGTTGCTCGCGGCCGAGGCGATCGAGGTGTTCTTCAGCATGGCGATGAGGACGCTGCCCAGCGGCGGGATGACGGCCTTCACGGCCTGCGGCAGCACCACCAGCGACAGGACCTGGCCGAAGGGCAGCCCGATCGCGCGGGCCGCCTCCGCCTGCCCCACGGGCACCGTGTTGATCCCCGAGCGGATCGCCTCGCACACGAAGCAGGACGTGTAGGCCACCAGCGCGAGGATCGCGTAGATCCGGAACTGCGTCCCGACCGCGTCGGTGAAGGTGATCCGCAGGATGGGCAGGCCGAGCACGCAGAACACCATGATCAGCGTCAGCGGCGTGTTGCGGACCAGGTTGACGTAGGCGGTCCCGGCGGCCCGCATCGCGGCGCTGGGCGCCACCCGCAGCACCGCGAGCAGCGTGCCGAAGACCAGGGAACCCGCGGTGGCCCAGAGGAACAGCACCACCGTTCCCCACACCCCGCGCCCGAAGGTGTCGAGGTTGTCGACGATGACCTGCACGTCGTCTCCTGTCGTGGTCCGTGCGCTGGGGAAGGGGCGCACGCGGGGGACTGCGGACGGTCCTGCTGCCGGCGGCGCGTGCCGTCGGCGGGGAACTGCTGGGGACATCGACTGCTGAGGGCGGCCACCGCGTCGTTGAGGTGACCGCCCGGTCGGGGGGACCGCTCAGTAGCGGTCGACGGTGGGCGGCTCGGGGTCGGTCCCGCTGCCCCCCAGGGTGAAGTCGTACGCCTTCTTCCAGTCGCCGTCGGAGACCGCGGCCTCGATGGCGTCGTTGAGGGCGTTGCGCAGCGCGGTGTCGCCCTTGGCGAGACCGATGCCGTAGGGCTCCTCGCTGAACGGCGCGCCGACGACCTTCAGCACGTCGGGCTGCTGCGCCGCGTACCCGCGCAGGATCGCGTCGTCGGTGGTGACGGCGTCGACGGACCCGGAGGTGAGCTGCTCGACGCACTTGGAGTAGGTGTCGAAGGTGACGAGGGTGGCCTCGGGGTGCTCGTCGCGGATGCGGGTCGCGGGCGTGGAGCCCTCGACCGAGCAGACCTTCTTGCCCGACAGCGCGTCGACGCCGGTGATGCTCGTGTCGTCCTTCGCCACCAGGAGGTCCTGCCCGGCGATGTAGTACGGCCCGGCGAAGTCCACGACGGCCTTGCGCTTGTCGTTGATCGTGTACGAGGCGACGACGAGGTCGACGGTGCCCTGCTGCAGGAAGGGCTCGCGGTTGGCGGACACGGTCTCCGTGTACTCGATCGCGTCGGGCGCGAAGCCCAGCTTCGCGGCCATGAGCTTCGCGATCTCGATGTCGAAGCCGGCGTACTGCCCCGACGCCGCGTCCTTGAGGCCGATGCCGGGCTGGTCCGCCTTCACGCCGATCCGGACCTTGCCGGCGGCCTTGATCTTGTCGAAGGTCGGGCTGCCGGTGATGGCGACGTCGCTCGCGACGGCGTAGCTGGGGGCCGCGTCGCCGCTGGCGGACCCGCCGCCGCCCGTCCCGGTGGTGGGGGAGCCCTCGTTGCCGCAGGCGGCCAGGGTCAGGGCGGCCACGAAGACCGTGGCGGTGAGGGTCGTCCGGGTGCGCGTCATGCGGGGTCCTCCTGAGGTTCGGTCGTGCGGGGCGCGGCCGTCTCGCCGCGGGGAGTACGGGTGCGTCAGTGGGTGAGGATCTTGGACAGGAAGTCCTTCGACCGCTCGTGCGTGGGGGCCGTGAAGAAGGTCTCGGGCTCGGCGTCCTCGAGGATCTCGCCGTCGGCCATGAAGACGACGCGGTCGGCGGCGCGGCGCGCGAACCCCATCTCGTGGGTGACGACGACCATGGTCATGCCGTCCTTGGCGAGACCCGTCATGACGTCGAGGACCTCGTTGATCATCTCGGGGTCCAGCGCGGAGGTCGGCTCGTCGAAGAGCATGACCTTGGGGTCCATGGCGAGCGCCCGCGCGATCGCGACGCGCTGCTGCTGCCCGCCCGAGAGCTGGGCGGGGTACTTGTCGGCCTGCGAGGCGACGCCCACGCGCTCGAGGAGGGCGTCGGCGCGCTCCTTCGCCTGCTTGGCGGGGACCCCGCGGACCTTGACGGGACCCAGGGTGACGTTCTCGCGCACCGTCTTGTGCGCGAAGAGGTTGAACGACTGGAACACCATGCCGACGTCCGCCCGCAGCTGCGCGAGCTCCTTGCCCTCAGCCGGCAGGTCCGCCCCGTCGATGGTGATGCGGCCGCCGTCGATCGTCTCGAGCCGGTTGATCGTGCGGCACAGCGTGGACTTGCCGGAGCCGGAGGGGCCGATGACGACGACGACCTCGCCGTGGGCGATGGTCAGGTCCACGGACTTGAGGACGTGCAGCGCCCCGAAGTGCTTGTCGACGCCCTCCAGGACGACGAGCGGGCGCCGCCCCGACGGGCTCGCGCCGGCGTGGGTGGACCGCTGCTGGTCACTCATGGGGCCAGAACGTACAGGCCCTTCGCAGGTTGACCAGGTAATGGCCGCGGCGCCGTGCAGATCGTGATCCGAGCGTGACGTGCGGGCGGTGACCTACCCTTGACCGTGATGAGCACGCCGACCGTCCCCACCGCCTCGCGAGACCTCGCCGCGACCCCCGCCACCGCCGGCGCCCCGGGAGGTCAGGCGCCGCCGCGCACCTACCAGGTGCGGACCTTCGGGTGCCAGATGAACGTCCACGACTCCGAGCGCCTGTCGGGCCTGCTGGAGGACGCGGGCTACGTCCGCTTCGACGAGGTCCCCGGCCCGGAGGGGACGGCCTCGCCGGTGCCCGCGGAGCCCGACGTCGTCGTGTTCAACACGTGCGCCGTGCGCGAGAACGCGGACAACAAGCTCTACGGCAACCTCGGCCACCTCGCGCCCGTCAAGGAGCGCCGGCCGGGCATGCAGATCGCGGTCGGCGGCTGCCTCGCGCAGAAGGACCGCGGTGAGATCGTCCGCAAGGCGCCGTGGGTCGACGTCGTCTTCGGCACCCACAACGTGGGGTCCCTGCCGACGCTGCTGGAGCGCGCCCGGCACAACGCCGAGGCGCAGGTCGAGATCCTCGAGTCGCTGGAGGTCTTCCCCTCCACGCTGCCCACCCGGCGCGAGTCGCCCTACGCGGCGTGGGTCAGCATCAGCGTGGGCTGCAACAACTCCTGCACCTTCTGCATCGTGCCGAGCCTGCGCGGCAAGGAGAAGGACCGTCGCCCGGGCGACGTGCTCGCCGAGATCGAGGCGCTGGTGGGCGAGGGCGTCCTCGAGGTGACGCTGCTCGGGCAGAACGTCAACACCTACGGCGTCGAGTTCGGCGACAAGCTCGCGTTCGGCAAGCTGCTGCGCGCCACGGGCGGCATCGAGGGCCTCGAGCGCGTCCGGTTCACGAGCCCCCACCCGTCGAGCTTCACCGACGACGTCGTGGACGCCATGGCGGAGACGGCGAACGTCATGCCCAGCCTGCACATGCCGCTGCAGTCCGGCTCCGACCGCGTGCTGCGCGCGATGCGGCGCTCCTACCGCCGCAGCCGCTTCCTCGGGATCATCGACCGCGTGCGCGCCGGCATCCCGGACGCCGCGATCACCACCGACATCATCGTCGGGTTCCCCGGGGAGACGGAGGAGGACTTCCAGCAGACGCTGGAGGTCGTCGCCGAGGCCCGCTTCGCGAGCGCCTTCACGTTCCAGTACTCCCCGCGCCCCGGCACGCCCGCGGCGACGATGGGCGACCAGGTGCCCAAGGAGGTCGTGCAGGAGCGCTACGTGCGCCTCACGGCCCTGCAGGACGAGATCGCCTACGCCGAGAACCGCGCGCTGACGGGCCGCACGCTCGACGTCCTCGTCGCCGAGGGGGAGGGGCGCAAGGACGCGGCGACGCAGCGCCTCTCGGGCCGGGCCCCCGACAACCGCCTCGTGCACTTCAGCGTGCCCGCGGGCGCGCCGGTGCCGCGCCCGGGCGACGTGGCGACCGTGACGATCACCCGCGGGGCCCCGCACTACCTCGAGGCCGACGACACGACGGCGTACGCCCTGCGGCGCACGCGCGCCGGTGACGCCTGGCTGGCGCGGCAGGCGTCGCCGGAACCCGCCGCCGCGGCGGGTCCCCGGCCCGTGACGCTGGGCCTGCCGACCCTGCGGACCCGCTGAGGCGGGACCGCAGGGCGCCGGGACGGACCGCCTAGAGCGGGATCGGGCCCGGCGACGGCTCGGGCGCCGGTGCGGGCTCGGGGCCCGGCTCGGGCACGAGCGGCTCACCCGGGCGGCCCGGGGCGGGCACCGGCGAGGGCGGCTCGGGCGAGGACGGCGGCGTCGTCGGGATGGTCACCGCGGACCCGTCATGGGCGTGCCGTCGGAGGCGACCCCGCCGGTCATGGGGGTGCCGGGGTCGGTCGTGGGGGTCGCGGACGCCGTCGCGCCGGTGACCTTCCCGACGCCGGTGTGCGCGGCGCCCGCGGCCTTGGCGACCGTGTCGGCGTACTTGCCGTCGGTCTTCTCGTTGACGAAGGTGGCGGCCTTGTCCAGCGCACCGGTCGCGGTGCCCTTGTGCTCGGCGGCGAAGGCCCCGGCCTTGGTGACGGCCTCCTCGGCCGCCTTCTTCAGGTAGTCGAGCGTTCCCACGGTGATCTCCTCCTGCTGACTGCTGGCCTGCTCTGGCGTTCCAGAGGGTGCCCCACTGTCTGCCACGATGCCGCGGTGGGCCACTCGACATGCGATCACCGGCCGTTCGTGGTGGCGGTCGTCGGCCCCACGGCGTCGGGCAAGTCCGACGTGGGGGTCGCCCTCGCGCACCGCCTCGCCGGCGGGGCCGAGGTCGTCAACGCCGACGCGATGCAGCTGTACCGCGGGATGGACGTGGGGACCGCCAAGCTGACGCCCGCCGAGCGGCGCGGCGTGCCGCACCACCTCCTCGACGTCCTCGACGTGAGCGAGGCGGCGGACGTGGCGGGCTACCAGCAGCAGGCCCGCGCGGCCTTCACGGCCGTCGAGGGGCGCGGGCGGACGCCGCTGCTCGTCGGCGGGTCCGGGCTGTACGTGCGCGCCGCGCTGGACGACCTGCGCTTCCCCGGCACCGACCCGGCCGTGCGCGCCCGCTTCGAGGCGGAGCTCGCCGAGCGCGGCGCCGTCGCCTTGCACGCCCTCCTGGCCGAGCGGGACCCGGAGGCGGCGGCGCGGATCCTGCCGTCCAACGGCCGCCGGACCGTGCGCGCGCTGGAGGTCGGGGAGCTCACCGGGCAGCCGTTCGCCGCGTCGCTGCCCGAGCCGCGCTACGTCCGGCCCGCCCTGCAGGTCGGCCTCGCCGTGCCGCGCGAGCAGCTCGACGCCCGCATCGACGCCCGCGTGCGGCGCATGTGGGACGCGGGCCTCGTCGAGGAGGTGCGGCGGCTGGCGGAGCAGGGGCTGCGGGAGGGGCTCACCGCCTCGCGCGCGCTCGGCTACGCGCAGGTCCTCGCGGCCCTGGACGGCGACGGCACCCTCGAGGAGGCCGCGGAGGCCACGGCGCGCCTGACCCGCCGCTTCGCCCGCAAGCAGGAGTCGTGGTTCCGCCGCGACCCCCGGGTGCACTGGCTCCCCGCCCCCGACGGCAGCGACCCGGACGCCCTCGCGGCGGCCGTCGAGGAGCTGCTGGACGCCCAGGAGCGCGCCGTAGGCTCCCCCGCGTGAGCACCGAGACCGCCGGCACCGTCCCGTCGTCCTCCCGCGAGGCGGCCCCGGCCCCCGACGCGCCCGTGGGGGTGGGCGCCCTGCCCTTCACCAAGGGCCACGGGACCGAGAACGACTTCGTCCTCGTCACCGACCCCGACGGCGCCTGGACCCCCACGGCGGAGGAGGTGGCCCGCATCTGCGACCGCCGCGCCGGCATCGGGGCCGACGGCCTGATCCGCGTGGTGCGCAGCGCCGCCCTGCCCGAGGGCGCCGACGTCGCCGCCGAGGCCGAGTGGTTCATGGACTACCGCAACGGCGACGGCTCCCTGGCCGAGATGTGCGGCAACGGGGTCCGGGTCTTCGCCGAGCTGCTGCTGAGCGAGGGCTTCCTGCCCGCCGAGGCGGGCGACGGTCGCTGGTTCGGCGTCGGGACCCGGGCGGGCGTCAAGCGCCTGCGCCGCGAGCCCGACGGCCGCTGGACCGCCGACATGGGCGCGTGGCGGCTCACGGGCGGCGAGCAGGCGCTCGCCGACGGCTCCGACGCGCTGGTCGCGGTCGTGGGCCTGGGCGTCGTGCGCCCCGCCCTGTCGCTGGACCTGGGCAACCCGCACACGGTCGTGGCGCTGGCCGAGCCCGCCGAGCTGGAGCAGGCCGACCTCACGGTGGCCCCCGAGGTCGACCCCGTCCCGCCGCACGGCACCAACGTCGAGCTCGTCGTCCCGCTGCTCGGCGTCGACGTGACGGGTGACGCGGTGGCCGACATCGGCGACGTCCGGATGCGCGTGCACGAGCGCGGTTCGGGGGAGACCCGCTCGTGCGGGACGGGCGCGTGCGCGGCGGCGCTCGCGGTGCGGGCCTGGGCCGGCGCCGGCGGGCCCGACGTCTACCGCGTCGAGGTGCCGGGCGGGGACCTCGTGGTGTCCGTCGCCGAGGGCTCGAGCCTCGTGGCCGGGACCGTCTGGCTGACCGGCCCCGCGGTCCTCGTCGCGCAGGGCACGATCGGCGAGACCCTCCTGGCGGCCCCGGCGGGGAGCGCGCTCAGCGCCTCGTGAGGGTCAGCACCCGGAAGCCGCGGGCGGTGAGGGTGCGCTCGACGTCGACGTCGGGCACCCCGCCGTCGGCGATCCAGGCGTGCAGGGAGTCCGCGCCGAGGTTCTTCTGCACGACGAGGTGCGCCTGCCCGCCCGGCAGCAGCCTGGTGCACCAGCGCTGCAGCAGCGCGTGCAGCGCGGGCTTGCCCACGCGGATCGGCGGGTTGGACCAGATCTCGGCGAAGCGCAGGTCCGCGGGGACGTCGTCGGGCAGCGCCGCCCGCACGTCGAGCCGCAGGGCCTCGGCGTTGCGGCGGACGAGGTCCAGGGCCCGCTCGTTGACGTCCACGGCCCACACGGTGCGCTTCGGCTGGGCCAGGCCGAGGCTCAGCGCGATCGGCCCCCACCCGCAGCCGAGGTCCAGGACGTCACCCTCCGCCTCGTCGTCGGGCTCCACGAGGGGCAGCAGCACCCCCGTGCCCCGGTCCACGCGGTCGCCGCTGAACACCCCGCGGGCGGTCGTGACGACCAGCTCGCGCTCCGCCAGGGTGACGTGCAGCTCCCGGCGCTCGTCGGCCGTCGCGGGCCGGGCCGTGAAGTAGTGCTCGCCGTCCGTCGTGCTCACGCGGACAGGGTAGGTGGCCCGCGCGGGCCCCGCGGTCCGTGGACCTCGGGGGCTGTGGACGGGCGCGCCGGGCGGCCGCCACGCTGAAATAGCGTCGCCGTCGCGATCGTTGACTGAGACGCTGGGTCACGACGTCAGCAGCACCGTCCGGTGCGGTCGCGTCCCGGTACCGACCGAGGAGGTCCATGAACAAGCGCTACAGCCGAGCGTCCGCGGAGGCCCAGCAGGCCGCCGAGGAGCAGCGGAGCTCCGACGCTCGCAGCGCCGCGCAGGAGCCGGGCGCCGTCCCGGCGGCCGAGCCCGAGCGCGTCTCGGACGCCGAGTTCGACCGCGCACTCGCGCGCATCCTGTCCGGGCACGTCGAGGCCGACGCACCCGCGACCCAGGAGCGCTCCGCGTTCGACGGCGACCAGCTCGACCTCGCCGACCGCCGCGCCCTGCGCCGGGCCGCGGGCCTGTCGACCGAGCTCACCGACGTCACCGAGGTCGAGTACCGGCAGCTGCGCCTCGAGCGCGTCGTGCTGGCGGGGGTCTGGTCCTCGGCCGACTCCACCCACGCCGAGGCGGAGGTCTCCCTCCAGGAGCTCTCCGCGCTGGCGGCCACGGCGGGCTCCGACGTGCTCGCCGGCGTCCTGCAGCGGCGGGCCACGCCCGACCCGGCCACCTACCTGGGGGCCGGCAAGGCGGCGGCGCTCGCCGACCTGGTGGCGGAGGAGGGCGCCGACACGGTCATCTGCGACGGCGAGCTCTCCGCGTCCCAGCGCCGCGGGCTGGAGGACATCGTCAAGGTCAAGGTCGTCGACCGCACGGCCGTGATCCTCGACATCTTCGCCCAGCACGCCAAGAGCCGGGAGGGCAAGGCGCAGGTCGAGCTCGCGCAGCTCGAGTACCTGCTGCCGCGCCTGCGCGGCTGGGGCGAGTCGATGTCCCGGCAGGCCGGTGGCCGCGTGGCCGCCGGTGCGGGGATCGGCTCGCGCGGTCCCGGTGAGACGAAGATCGAGCTGGACCGCCGTCGCATCCGCACGCGGATGGCGAAGCTGCGCCGCGAGATCACGGGCATGAAGACCGCCCGCGACGAGAAGCGCTCGGTCCGCCTGACCCGCTCGATCCCGTCCGTGGCCATCACGGGCTACACCAACGCGGGCAAGTCGTCCCTGCTCAACCGCCTGACCGGGGCGGGGGTCCTCGTCGAGGACGCCCTCTTCGCCACCCTGGACCCGACGGTGCGCAAGGCGCTCACGCCCGAGAACCGGCCGTACACGCTGACCGACACGGTCGGCTTCGTCCGCTCGCTGCCGCACCAGCTCGTCGAGGCGTTCCGCTCCACGCTGGAGGAGGTGGCCGAGGCCGACCTCGTCCTGCACGTGGTCGACGGGTCCCACCCCGACCCGGAGGGGCAGCTCGCCGCCGTGCGCGCCGTCCTCGCCGACGTCGACGCGCAGGACGTCCCCGAGCTGGTGGCCATCAACAAGGCCGACGCCGCCGACCCGGAGGTGCTGCAGCGCCTGCTGCGGCGCGAGCGCGGCTCGATCGCCGTCTCGGCCCGCACGGGCCAGGGCGTCGAGGAGCTGCGGGCCCTCGTGGCCGGCCGGCTGCCGGTCCCGGACGTCGAGCTCGACGTGTGCGTGCCCTACGAGCGCGGTGACCTGGTGCACCGCGCCCACACCACGGGGCAGGTCCTGACCGAGGAGCACACCGACGCGGGGACGCGCATGCGCGTCCGGGTCCGGCCGCGGCTCGCCGCGGACCTGGACCCCTTCCGCGCCGCGACCGCCTGACGCGCGCGACGGTGGGGACGGCCGGGTCCGGTGGACGACGTCCGCGCCGGGTCCTGATCTCGGGGACGATGGAGGCGTGAGCACCACGACCACGCCCGACGGCCCCGCGACGGGGGAGGAGGTCGGCAGCCGCGAGGCGGCCGACCTCCTCGGCGTCGTGGTGGAGGCCCTCGGCGGCGAGCGCCGCGAGGGCCAGGAGCGGATGGCCCAGGAGGTCACCGACGCGGTCCGCACCCACCGGCACCTGCTGGTGCAGGCGGGCACGGGCACCGGCAAGTCCTTGGCCTACCTCGTCCCGGCCGTGGCCCACGCCGTGACGACGGGCAAGACCGTGGTCGTGACCACGGCGACGCTCGCGCTGCAGGCCCAGGTCGTCGACCGCGACCTGCCGCGCGTCGCGGAGGCCCTCACGCCGCTGGTGCACCGCGCGCCGACGTGGGAGCTGCTCAAGGGGCGCGCGAACTACCTGTGCCGCAACAAGCTCGACGGCGGCTTCCCCGCCGACGAGGGGGCGCTGTTCGACGTCGGCGCCCCGACCTCGGACTCCGGGGCGGACACGGGCCGGCTCGGCCGCGACGTCGTCCGCCTGCGGGAGTGGGCCGAGACGACGGAGACGGGCGACCGCGACGAGCTCGACCCCGGCGTGAGCGACCGCGCCTGGCGGCAGCTCTCGGTGTCCGCGCGCGAGTGCCTGGGCGCGCAGCGCTGCCCCGTCGCGGCGGAGTGCTTCTCGGAGCGCGTGCGCGCCCGGGCCCGCACGGTCGACGTCGTCGTCACCAACCACGCCATCACGGCCATCGACGCGCTCGAGGGCGGCCAGCTGCTGCCCGAGCACGACGTGCTCGTGGTCGACGAGGCCCACGAGCTCGCCGACCGCGTCACCGCGGTCGCCACGGCCGAGCTGTCCGCCGCCGTCCTGCACGCCGCCTCGCGCCGGCTGCGGCGCTCCGCGGGCATCGTGGCCGACGCCCTCGACGACGCGACCGTGGCCCTGGAGGCCGCGCTGGACGACGCGGCCCCGGGCCGCCTCGACCGCTGGCCCGAGCCCCTGCGCCTGGCGGTCACCAGCGTGCGCGACGCCTCGCGCACGGCCCTGACCGACCTCAAGGACGCCACCGAGGGCGCGCTGAAGGAGGAGGACCCCGAGAACCGCGGGGCCCGCCAGCTCGCCCGCGCGGCCCTGCAGGAGGTCTTCTCCGTCGCCGACCGCCTCAGCGACGACTCCGACCACGACGTCGCCTGGGTGACGGCCGGCGGCCCCGGGGCCGCGGCGCGGGCGCCCTCGGTGCACGTGGCACCCCTGTCGGTGGCCGGGCTGCTGCGCGAGCGCGTCTTCTCCGAGCGCGTCGTCGTGGCCACGTCCGCGACCCTCGCGGTCGGCGGGTCCTTCGACGCCGTCGCGGGCGCCTTCGGGCTGCGCACGTCGGCGGGGAACAAGGCGCCGTGGACGGGTGTCGACGTCGGCAGCCCCTTCGACTACCCGCGCCAGGGCATCCTCTACGTCGCCCGCCACCTGCCCCCGCCGGGGCGCAGCGGAGCCTCCGAGGCCGTGTTCGAGGAGCTCGCCGCCCTGGTGGACGCGGCCGGCGGCCGCACGCTGGGCCTGTTCAGCTCCCGCCGCGGGGCGGAGGAGGCGGCCGAGGAGGTGCGCCGCCGCACCGGGCGCACCGTGCTGTGCCAGGGCGACGACCGCCTGCCCAAGCTCGTGCGCACCTTCGCGGCCGACCCGGGGACGTCCCTGTTCGGGACGATGTCGCTGTGGCAGGGCGTCGACGTGCCGGGGGAGTCCTGCCAGCTGGTGGTCATCGACCGCATCCCGTTCCCCCGCCCCGACGACCCGCTGATGTCCGCGCGGGCCAAGGCCGTCGACGCCGCGGGCGGCAACGGCTTCCTCACCGTCTCCGCCGCGCACGCCGCCGTCCGCCTCGCGCAGGGTGCGGGCCGCCTGATCCGCGCCACGGGCGACCGCGGGGTCGTCGCGGTGCTGGACGCCCGCCTGGCCACGGCGCGCTACGGCGGCTTCCTGCGCGACACGCTGCCGGACTTCTGGCCCACCACCTCACCCGAGGTCGCCCGGGAGGCGCTGCGCCGGCTCGCACAGACCCCACCGGCCCCCTGACGGGCACGAGGAGTGGGTGGACGTGACGCAGAGCTGCGCGGCGACGGGGTGAACTTCGCCGGGGACCGGCAGACGCCCGCCCGGCCGGGGTGCCATGCTCCGGACGTGGGCACCATCGGCTTCCTGCACACCGCGGACGCGCACGTCCGCGCCTTCCGCACGATCCTCGCCGAGCGCGACCCGCGCCTGCGCGAGGCGCACCTGGTCGACACGGGGCTGCTGACCGCGGCCCGCCGCGACGGCGTCGAGGCCGTCAGCGCCTCCGTCGAGGACCGGTTGCGGCGGCTGCTGCGCGACGGCGCGGACGTCGTCGTGTGCACCTGCTCGACGATCGGCGCGCAGGCCGAGGCCGTGGGGCGCGCCGCGGGGATCCCCGTGCTGCGCGTGGACCGGCCGATGGCCGAGGCGGCCGTGCGGGCCGGGCGCCGCATCGCCGTGGTCAACTCCCTCGACGAGGCGGCCGCGACCGTCCACCCGCTGCTGCGCGAGTGCGCCGCCGAGTTCGGCCGCGACGTCGAGCTCGTCGACGTCGAGTGCAACGACACGTGGTCCTCGTTCGAGGACGGGGACCTGCTGACCTACGCGACGGGCGTGGCCGACGCCGTGCGCCGGGCCGTGCTCGGCAGCCGCGAGCGGGTGGACGTCGTCGTCCTGGCCCAGGCGAGCATGGTCGGGGCCGCCCCGCTGCTGCGCGACCTGTCCGTGCCCGTCCTGACCACCCCGCGCCTCGCGGTCGAGAGCGCCGTCGAGCTGGTGGTCGGCGCGGCGATCTGAGCCCGGCCGGCCGGCCCATCGGCCGACCGAGGGAGGTGGCGCGGCCACCACCGCGCCGGCGCCGCCCGCGCAGGGGCGGCGTCCGGGCGAGGTGGAGGGGCTCAGAGGCTGCGCAGGACGGCGGTGACGCGGCCGAGCACCGTCGCCTCGTCGCCGTCGATGGGGTCGTAGACGGGGTTGCGCGGCAGCAGCTTGACGTGACCGTCCTTGCGCTGCAGCACCTTCACGGTCGCCTCGCCGTCGATCATGGCCGCGACCACGTCGCCGTTCTCGGCGGTCGGCTGCTGGCGCACGACGACCCAGTCCCCGTCGCAGATGGCCGCGTCGACCATCGAGTCCCCGACCACCCGCAGCATGAAGTGCTGCCCGGCACCGACGAGCTGGGCCGGCAGCGGGAAGACGTCCTCGACGAGCTGCTCGGCGAGGATCGGCCCACCGGCGGCGATGCGCCCGACCAGCGGCACCCACGTCGGCGAGGGCCGGTCGTCGGCGCCCGAGGGGTCGTCGGCGGTGACCACGCCGATGGCGGAGGCCGGCACGGCCGCGGGCGGCGCGACGACCTCGAGCGTGCGCGGACGGCGCGGGTCCTTGCGCAGCAGGCCCATGCGCTCCAGCGCCTTCACCTGGTGGGCCACGCTGCTCGGGCTCGTCAGGCCGACCGCGGTGCCGATCTCGCGCATGCTGGGCGGGTACCCGCGGCGCTCGACGGCGTCCCGGATGCACTCCAGCACCAGGCGCTGGCGCGGCGTCAGTCCCGCCGCGTCGAGCGGCCCGTCCGGCAGCTGGTGCACCGACGCCCGCCCCCCGGCGCCTGCGGTGTCGTCCACTCCTGCGGCCACGTCCCACTCCTTCGTCCTCGAGCTCCTCGTCCCAGGTCCGTTCCAGGGCCCGGAGTCCACGCACCACGCTAGCCAGTCGCGGTGCGGAAGATCAAACACCTGTTCGAACGTGTCGCGGTCTTCCCTCGCCGGAGCGGGGCGCGGTGCCTACCCTCGAGGCATGTGCCGGAACATCCGCCAGCTGCACAACTTCGCCCCGCCCGCGTCGGGGGAGGAGGTGCACGCCGCCGCCCTGCAGTACGTGCGGAAGGTGTCCGGCTCCACCGCTCCCTCGCAGCGCAACGCCGAGGCCTTCGACCGGGCGGTCGCCGCCGTCGCGCTCGCGACGGAGGAGCTCCTGGCCTCCCTCGTGACCACCGCGGCGCCCCGCGACCGCGAGGTCGAGGCGGCCCGGGCGCGCGAGCGCTCGGCCCGCCGGTTCGCCTGAGGCGGTCCCGGCACGACGCCGGCCCCGCTCGCGGAGGGGTCGTGTCGTACCCGGGTGGCAGCCTCCGGCACGTCGCCCCGTCAGGAATGCGGGGTTGACCACCACCGCTGCACAGGTGGTACAACTGCGGAGTCGGATCGAACACCCGTTCGAACCGGCGCCCCGAGCTGGAGGTCTCTGCACGTGAGCGCCACCGCCCTCGCCCCACTGTCCCTCGTCCCGCGGCCCCGCCCGGGCTGCCGCCCCGCCGTGCCGCGCGAGGCCCGCGCGCTACGCCTGGTCCCGCCGCCCGCCGCGGCCCCGCTGCGC
>NZ_VWPY01000006.1 GCF_011839805.1 Kineococcus rubinsiae
GGCGCTGCCCCGCCGCTCGCCGTCGCGCCCGGGCGCCGGCCCCGACGCCCTCGCCGCCCCCGGGCTCGGCGACGCCCTGTCCGCCTCGCTGCGCGAGACCGCGGCCGAGGCCGGGCTGCTCGTCCCGCCGGTCATCGCGCCCGACGTCGTCGAACCGGCTGGGGAGGGTCCCGGAAAGGGGCGGGGGAAGGGCTCGGCGAAGTCCGGCCGCGGGTCGCGGCTGCCCTCGCGTCGCGGCCGCACCAAGGCCGCGCCGGCCGACGCCCCCGTCGAGACCGCTTCCGTCGAGTCGAGCCCTGCCGCTCCGGTGGCCGTGCCGACCGGGCTGGACCCCGTGCCCGGCAGCGACTCCGCCCCCGTCCTGCCCGACCTGGCGGAGCTCGCCGGTGAGGCGTTCACGCCGGTCGCGACCGGTGACGGCGGCGCCCTCATGCCGCGCCGCACCCCGTCGGTGCCGCGCAGCTCGGCTGCGGCGCAGGACATCCTGCCGCGGCAGGGCCGCAAGCCCCGCCACGTCCGGGACTCCCCGACCCCCGAGCGCACGTCGGCCGAGGCGTTCTGGACCGCGCGCCACCGCCCGACCGCCACGGAGGCGCTGCGCAACGACGGCCGCCCGGCGGAACCGTTCCTGCCGCCGGTCGACCGGACTCCGCTCCGCCCCACCGCTGATGCCCCGGCCGCCGACGTCCCCACCGCCGAGGTGCCCGTCACCGCGATCCCGGTCGAGGCCTCCTCCGCCGTCGACGGTTCCGCCGCCGAGGGTTCCGCCGTCGAGGTTCCCGCGACGGACGCGCCGAGCCTCTTCGGGCGGTTCGCGCCGGCCCCCGCCCCCGTCGAGGCTCCGGCCCCGGTCGAGGTGGAAGGCCCCGCCTCCTCCCCGTTCGCCCCGTCCCCCTTCGCCTCGGCGTTCCCGCTCGCGCCGCCGGTGGAGGTCCCCTTCGAGGTGACCGACGCGCCCGAGGAGCCGTTCCCCGCGGCCGCGACGGCCGACCCGTTCGCCCCTGCCGAGCCCGAGGCCGCCGAGACCGCCACCGACGACACCCCCGACGAGGAGCCCGCCGACCTCGCGCCCGCCGGGACGGCCCTCGTCGAGGCGGTGCCCGCGGAGGACGACGCCCCCGAACCCGCCTTCAGCCCCGAGCGGGGGAGCGGGCTCCGGCCCCTCGTCCGCCGCGAGGCGGCGACGACGCTGCCCGCCCCGGCGCCGGTCCGGCAGACCGCCGCGTCGCGCCAGCGCCGGGCTCCCGCCGACGTCCGCTCGATGCTCTCGGGGTTCCAGGCCGGGGTGTCGCGGGGCCGCACCGGCCCCGCGACGGCCGAGGAGGAGCCGGCCCAGCACGAACCGGCCCAGCACGAACCGGCTCAGCACGAGCCGGCCGGAGCCCGGCACGGCGGCACCGACGGTGCCGATGACTGACCCCGCCCGCCGCAGGAGTTCCCGGCCTGCCCCCGCCGCCACCCGCCCCAGGAGAGGACCTTCCCAGTGACCGCGCTGAGCACCGAGGCCGCCGACTTCAGCTGGCTGCTCGACAACTTCGTCCGCTCCACGGCGGGCGTCCAGCACACGGTCGTCGTCTCCGCCGACGGCCTCCTCATGGCGATGTCCGACCGCCTGGACCGCGAGTCCGGGGACCAGCTGTCGGCGATCGTGTCGGGCGTCTCCAGCCTGGCCCGCGGCGCCGCCAACCAGCTGCGCGCCGGCGACGTCCGCCAGGCCATCATCGAGATGGACGACTCGTTCTTCTTCCTCGTCAACATCTCCGACGGTTCCGTCCTCGCCGTCTCCGCCGAGGCGGGCTGCGACGTCGGCCTCATCGGCTACGAGATGGCGATGCTGGTGCAGCGCTGCGAGGCCGTCCTGACCCCGCAGCTCGTGTCGGAGATGCGGGCGGCGCTGCCCACCTCGGCGCCGGCCGGGGCGCGGTGGTGACTGCCGTGACCCTCCCCGGCACCGCCGGACCCGCCGCGGGCGGCCGGGCCGCCGACCCCGCCGACAGTCACCACGACGGTCACCGCGAGGTCGACCTCGACGGCGACCGCGTCGGTTCCTCCGTGCGCCCCTACACGCTGACGGGCGGCCGGACCCGGCCGACGTCGGCGGACCTGCCCTTCGAGGCGCTCGTCGAGGCGCTCGCGGACCCGGACGTCTCCCATACCCCGGAACGCCGCCGGATCCTCGAGCTGGCCCGCAGCCAGTACCTCTCGATCGCGGAGCTCTCGGCGCACCTGCACCTGCCCGTGGCGGTCGTGCGCGTCGTCGTCGGCGACCTCGCCGAGGCGGGCCTCGTCCGCGTCCACGGCGTGCGCCCGGCCACCGCGGCCGCCGAACCCGCGTCCACCATCAGCGTCCTGGAGAGTGTTCTGCATGGCATCTTCTCGCTCTGAGGCGAACGGTTCCGCGACGGCGGTCGGCTCCGGCCTGACCGTCACGCCGCAGGCCGTCGCCCCCACCGTCGTGAAGATCGTCGTCGCCGGCGGGTTCGCCGTCGGCAAGACGACGTTCATCGGGTCGATCTCCGACATCGAGCCGCTGCGCACCGAGGCGGCCATGACCGAGCACTCGGTCGGCGTCGACGACGCCGGGCTGAACTCCTCGCGCAAGACGTCGACGACCGTGGCCATGGACTTCGGGCGGATCGCGCTGCCCGGCAACCTGTGGCTGTACCTGTTCGGGACCCCCGGCCAGGACCGGTTCCTGTTCATGTGGGACGACCTCGTCAAGGGCGCGATCGGCGCCGTCGTGCTCGTCGACACCGACCGGCTCGACCAGTGCTTCCCCGCCGTCGACTACTTCGAGTCCCGCGGCATCCCGTTCGTCGTGGCCGTGAACTGCTTCGACGGGATCGCCCAGCACGACCTCGACGCCGTCCGCGACGCGCTCGCCGTCCCCGCGCACGTGCCGCTGATCTACACCGACGCGCGCAGCCGGGCCGCCACCAAGCACGGCCTCATCACGCTCGTGCAGACCGCGCTGGCCCGGCTCAACGCCGGCGGCTGAGCGCACCGCCCACGCCGAGGCCGGTTCCCCTCCCGGGGAGCCGGCCTCGCGGCGTTTCAGGTCCGAGGAGGCGGTGCCGATGGAGCCACTGAGCAGTCAGACCCCCTGAACGCCTGAAGAGATCCGGAGCGGCCCACATGGACGACATGGACGAGATCGTCCAGGAGTTCCTCGTCGAGAGCTACGAGAACCTGGACCAGCTCGACTCGGACCTCGTGGCGCTCGAGCAGCAGCCCGAGTCCCGCGAGCTGCTCTCCAGCGTGTTCCGGACCATCCACACGATCAAGGGCACCAGCGGGTTCCTGGCCTTCGGCCGCCTCGAGGCCGTCGCCCACGTCGGCGAGAACCTCCTGGCCCGCCTGCGCGACGGCCAGATGGTCATGACGCTCAGCACGACCGACGTCCTGCTGCGCATGGTGGACACCGTCCGCGCCCTGCTGAACCGCATCGAGGAGACCGGCGTCGAGGGCGACGTCGAGGTCGACCTCGTCGTCACCGCGATCCGCGCCGTCCTCGACGGCGAGGAGCCCGTCCTGCCGCCCGCCGACGGTGCCGGCAGCACCGCCGACGACGTCGCCCCCGCCGCCGCTGTCGCCGCGCCGGCCCCCGTGGTCGCCGAGCCCGAGCCCGTCGTCGAGGTCGTGCCCGAGCCCGTCGCCGAGGTCGTCCCCGAGCCCGTCGCCGTCGTCCCCGCCGCCCCCGCCGAGCAGGCCCCCGCGGCCCCCGAGACGGCCCGCGCGCAGGCCGGTTCCGCCGCCGAGTCCACCATCCGCGTCGACGTGGAGCTCCTGGAGTCCCTCGTCCGCCAGGCCGGCGAGCTGGTCCTGGCCCGCAACCAGATCCTGCAGCGCGCCAGCGCCCTGCGCGACGAGGACCTCACCCGCGCCTGTCACCGCCTGAACCTCGTCGCGAGCGAGATGCAGGAGGGCGTCATGCGCACCCGCATGCAGCCCATCGACCACCTGTGGTCCAAGCTCCCCCGCGTCGTGCGCGACCTCTCCAGCCAGCTCGGCCGCAAGATCAAGCTGGAGATGGAGGGCGGCGACACCGAGCTCGACCGCACGCTGCTGGAGGCGGTCAAGGACCCGCTGACCCACATCGTCCGCAACGCCGTCGACCACGGCATCGAGCCGCCGGACGTCCGCCTCGCCGCGGGCAAGCCCGAGGTCGGGACCCTGAAGATGCGGGCCGCCCACGAGGGCGGTCAGGTCCTCGTCGAGGTCCGCGACGACGGCAAGGGCATCGACCCGGCCGTCATCGGCGCGAAGGCCGTCCAGAAGGGTCTGCTCACGCAGGCCAAGCTGGACACCCTCACCACCAACGACATCCTGCAGTTCCTGTTCATGCCGGGGTTCTCGACCGCGGCGAAGGTCACCAACGTCTCCGGCCGCGGGGTCGGCATGGACGTCGTGAAGACGAACATCGAGCGCATCGGCGGTTCCGTCGACGTCGAGTCGACCCCCGGCGCGGGCACGATCTGGCGCCTGCGGATCCCGCTGACGCTGGCCATCGTCCCGGCGCTGACCGTCGAGTGCGCCGGCCAGCGCTACGCGATGCCCCAGGTGAACCTGCTGGAGCTCGTCAGCCTCGACACGGGCCGCATGGCCAACGCGATCGAGGACGTCGGCGGCGCGAAGGTCTACCGCCTGCGCGGGGTCCTGCTGCCGCTGATCCGCCTCGAGGAGGCGCTGGAGCTCAAGCGCCCCGCCGACGCGGAACTGCCCACCAACCTCGTCATCGCGGTGCTGGAGTGCGACGGCCGCCGGTTCGGCCTCGTCGTCGACCGCGTCCTGGACACCGAGGAGATCGTCGTCAAGCCGCTCTCCGGTGCGCTGAAGGCGATCGGCAGCTACGCCGGCGCCACCATCCTCGGCGACGGGCGGGTCTCCCTCATCCTCGACGTGCAGTCCCTGGCCCGGCGCACCATGCGCGCCGACGGCCTCGACCACATCGCCGGCCAGCAGGTCGCCGCGGCCTCCACGGTCGCCGACGGCCAGCGCCTGCTCGTGGTCGGGCTCGGCGACAACCGCCGGGTCGCGATCCCCCTCGACGTCGTCACCCGCCTCGAGGAGTTCAAGACCGACTCCATCGAGCGCGTCGGGCGCCGCGAGGTCGTCCGCTACCGCGGCGAGATCCTGCCGCTGGTCCGCCTGTCCCACCACCTCGGCGGGTCCTCCCGCGGCGCGAGGGGCGCGGCGGAGCTCGACGCGGTCCCCGGTGTCGTCTACTCGGCCCGCGGCCGCAGCGTCGCGATCGTCGTCGACGAGATCATCGACATCGTCTCCGGGCAGGACGCGCACAGCGACATCGACGACGCGGGCCTGATCGGTTCCGCGGTCATCCGCGACCGCGTCACGGAGCTGCTGGACGTGCGCGCCGCGATCCTGGCCGCCGACCCGAACTTCTTCACCGAGCAGGCTCAGAAGGAGCTTGCCGCAGCATCCAGTCGCCTGGGGGTCTGACGTGTCCACGCAGTACGCCACCTTCCACCTCGCCGGGCACCTGTTCGGTGTCGAGGTCCGGCGCGTGCAGGAGGTGCTCACCGAGCAGCCCCGCACCCCCGCCCCGCTCGCCCCGCCCGCCATCGGCGGTCTCATCAACCTCCGCGGCCAGGTCGTCACCGCCCTGGACCTGCGCCGCCGCCTGTGGCTGCCGGACCGCGAGGAGGGCCAGGTCGCGATGAACGTCGTCGTCCGGGCCGCCGACGAGGTCTGGAGCCTGCTCGTCGACTCGATCGGTGGCGTCATCGAGGCCGCCGACGCGAGCTTCGAGCCGCCGCCGGACACGCTGTCGGGCCCGATCCGCGAGCTCATCCGCGGCGCCTACAAGCTGGACGACGCGCTCCTGCTCGTCCTGGACGTCGACCGCGTCCTCGAGCTCGAGGCCACCCCGGCCTGACGTCGGGTCACGGAACGCGCACAGGCCCTCGGCCGTCCCCTCGGGGGGGACGGCCGGGGGCCTGCGTCGTCCGCGGGAGGCTCCCGGTCAGTGCGGGCGCTGGTAGAGGACGAGGTCGTCCTCGCGCAGCCGCGGCAGCTCCAGGCGCGGCACGTCGGGGAGCAGGGCGGGCGGCGCCGCGGTCGCACCCGGGAGGGCCTCCTCGCGGAGGGGGCGGTGCTGCACCTCGTCGCGTGCGACGGCCGGCGCCTCGATCGGCTCGGCGGGCTCGGCGGAGACCGGGGCCCCCGCCGCGGGCTCGCGCTCCGCGTCCTCCGCGGGCGTGGGTAGGGGCGGGGGCGGCCGGAGCAGGACGACGGTCGCGGCCGCCGCGAGCGCCACGGCGAGCACGGCCACCCCGAAGTGCGGCGCGAGCGTCAGGTAGTCCGACACCGAGCTGGAGGCGGTGAGGCCCGACTCGTCGTCGGGCACGTCGCGGGCCGTGTAGGCCAGGGTTCCCAGGACCAGGCCGAGCCCGACCAGCGTGGTGACGGCGCCCACCCCCACGGCCAGCCACCGGGCCGCGCGCGGGGGCACCAGGAAGCCCGGCCGACGCGCCACGACGAGCGCGGCCACGACCGCCAGGCCCAGGGCCGAGGCGAGCGTTCCCGTCTCGGGGGCCACGAAGAACTGCAGCGACTCCCACCGCTGCGTGAGCGTCACCGGCTCGATGCCCCCGTTGCCGTAGTAGTAGTCCAGCTCGCCCCCGAGGACGCGGCGGGCGACGTCGCCCGAGAGCACGACGGGCAGTGCGGTCGCCCCGACGAGGGCCCACGCCAGGCCGCCCTGGACCCGCCCGCGTCCGTCGTCCTCCGGCTGCTCGTCCACCCCCGCACGCTAGCCGCGTCGGGGGTCCGCCGGGGGGTGTCCGGCGTTCCGATCACCGCCGCCGCTCCACGTCAGCTGGTCCGTTTCACCGCGGCCGCCGGTAGCGGGCGAGCTCGTCGGCGCCGGGACGCGGGAGGGCGTCCGCGGAGAGCGGCCCGGCGGCCGGCACCCCGGGCCCGGGATCCCGCTCGGCGCGGTCCTCGGGTGCGCGGTCCTCGGGTGCGCGGTCCTCGGGGGCTGAGTCGTCCGCGGCGGGGACCGCCGCCGCGGCCGACGGGGCGTCCGGCTCCACCGGGACGGGGCGCGGGGCCGCGTCCCGGCGCAGCAGCACGACGGTCGCCAGCACGCCGACCGCCAGGACGAAGAGGGCGACGCCCGTGGTCGGGGCCGCGGCGGGCACGTCCGCCGTGCCGGGGGCGAAGGCGGTGGCGCGGTCCGTCCGCGGGTCGGCCGGCTTCGTCAGGTACACGACCGTGAGGACGAGGAACGCCGCGGCGGTGAGGGCCGTGAGCGCGGCCAGGGCCGCGGCGGCCCGGCGGGCCAGGGCGACCGGCACGAGGAACGCGGGCCGCCCCGCGACGGTGAGCGCCGCGAGCGTGCCCACGCCGACGGCCGCGCAGCCCAGGGGCGCCGACGGCGGCGCCGTGACCAGCATCGAGGCGAAGCGCCCCGCGAACGTCGTGGTCACCGGCAGCCCGAGGAAGAACTCCAGGCCGTTGAAGACCCCGTGCGTCAGGACCCGCCGCGCCGTGTCGATCCAGAGGCCCAGCGGCGCCGCCGTCGCGAGGACGAGCACCCAGGCCCCCCACGGGCCGGTGGTCCGGTCCTCCCCGGCGACCTCGCCGTGATCCACGCCGTCGCCGGTCACCCCGTCGTCGTCCCCGGGGCCGCGGGTCACGGCTGCGGCCGCCGGTACAGCGCGTAGTCGTCGCCGTCCGGCCGCGGCAGGGCCGCACCGATCGGCCGCAGCACCGCGTCCTGCGGGGCGGGCTCCGGCAGGGCGGGCTCTGGCGGGGCGGCGGAGGCCTGCGCGGGCGCGCTCGCCGGCGCCGCGACCACCGGGGCCGCCTCCGCGGCCGGCGGGACCACGTCCTGCGGGCTCGCGACCGGCCCGGGCACCGCGCGGGGCCGGCGCAGCAGCGCGACGGCGGCGGCCACCGAGAGCACCACCGTCAGCGCGACCTCCGCGAGCTGCGGGGCGAACTGCACGAAGGCGGGGTACTGGTTCACGAAGGCGACCGTGGCGGGGGTCGAGGCGGGCGGCCGGGCGACGTAGTAGACGACGGCGGCCGCGAAGCCGAGGCCGGCCACTGTGACCGCCGCCCCCACGGCCGCGGCGACGGCGCGCGGCCACCGCCCCGGCTCCCGCCCGCTCAGGTGCAGGGCCGCCACGACGAGCACGCCGACGGTGGAGGCGACCAGCGCCGAGCCGACGGGCACCTCGGAGATGAGCCACTGGAAGCGCTGCCGCAGCCCCGCCGACGGCGAGGGGTACCCGCCGTAGGTCGCGGTGTAGACGCGGTCCAGGGCCCCGGTCATCACGCGCCGCGCCGTCTCCACGGCGGCGGCGACGGGGACCGCGGCGGCCACGGCCAGCACCCACGCGACGACGGATCCCCGCTCGGGGGCCACGGCCTCGTCGCCGTCCTGATCGTCCTGCACGTCCACGTCCCGACGGTAGGCCCGTCCCGCCCGGCGCGCTGCCCGTTGCCGCACGCGGTCCCCCGGGTGCCGCGGCGCGGGGGTGACGGGGCCGTCCGGGGACGCTCCGTCACCCGGATGGAGCAACCCGTTCGCGGTCCGTCCCTGCAACCGCGTGAGTCGTGAGGCCGAACGCGTGAGACGACCTCGCCGGGCCCGACCCCCGGTGTCAGGGTGGGGCTCTCGCCGCCCGACCGGGGGGCCGGGGTCCAGGAGGCGCGTCAGCATGCACTACTCGCTCGTGAGCTCACCCGTGCTGGGCTTCGACCTGGTGCGCCTGCCGGCGGGGGAGTCCGCCGCCGACGTCCTCATCCGCGCCCTGCAGGCGGGTCCCTCCGAGCTGGACGTCCTCGCCTCCCGCCACGACGACGACGCCCGCACCGCGGCCTGGGAGGTCGTGCACGCCGCGGTCGCCGCGGTCCGCCCGATCGGCGACGTGCTCTCCGACGTCGCGAACGGCCTGCTCGAGCGCGAGCACGGCGACCCCGAGGTGGCCGACCGCCTGGAGGCCGGCGTGGTCCGCGTCCTGCAGGCCAGCACGGTCGCCGACGCCGACGCCCTCGTCCGCCTCGTGCACCACGACGTCCTGGACTGGACGTGGACCGTGCCCGTCGAGGGCGGCCCCGGCCTGCGCACCGCGGCGGCCGCACGCGCCGCCGACGTCCTCGCCGACGCGGCCGTGTCCGCCTACCTGGGCGACCGGCTGCCCGACGCGGTCCGGCGCGCGCTCGCCGGGCCCTACCTCTCCGCCTGCCGCGAGCTCGCCGGGCGGGCGGCGCCGGAGCACGAGGACCTCCCCGCGGGCGTGGCCGCCGTCCTCGACCGCCTCGCGTGCCTGGACGGCACCGACCGCGCGTGCCTGCGCGCGGTGGCCGAGGGCGACCGCGCCGTCGGCGGCGAGTGGGCCGGGGCGGTCCACGAGGCGTCCTGGGCCGTGCACCTGTCCGGGCGCACCCGCACCGCGGCCGTCGCCCAGCTCCTCGCCGTGCGCGCGTTCCGCGCCGGCGGCCTCGACGCCTCCGACGGCGCCTCGGGCCTCTGGAACCTCGTGAGCGGGGTCGTGCACGCCGAGGTCGTCGCCGACCTGCTGCCCGGCGAGGCCCGCGACGTCCTCGTCCGCCCGTGGGACGCGGCCTTCCCCCGCTGACCCTCCCGCGCTGACCCTCGGCGCGGTGCCCGGCTGACCCCACCCTGCTGACCCGCACCACCGGTCCCGCCCGGCGGCCCGCGGACCGCCTCGCCTACCGTGGCGGGGTGCAGTCGCCGGCCCGGGGTGCGGTGCGCCTCGTCCGCGCCGCGGCCGTGGCCACCGTCGTCGTCGCGCTCGCCTCCACCGCGCACGTCGCGGGCGGCGGGGTCCTGCCCGGCCCCCTGCTGCTGAGCGCCGTGCTCGTCGTCACCGCCTGCGCCGCCGTGCTGCTCACCGGCCGGCGCCTGTCGCCCGCCGCGCTGCTCGTCGCCCTCGGCGCCGGCCAGGCCGGGGTCCACGCCGCCCTCACCGCCTTCGCGGTCGAGACCGTGCCCGTCGTGGGCGCCGCCCACCACGCCGAGTGGACGCCCGTCGCGCTCCAGACCTCGCCCGGCACCGCGTCCGCGGCCCTCCCCTCAGCGATCATGCTCGCCACCCACGTGGTGGCCACCGTGCTCGCGGCCGGCGTGCTGGCCTGCGCCGAGCGCGGCGTCTGGACCTGGTGGGCGTGGCTGCAGCCGCTGCACCTGCCCGTCCCCGCCGCCCTGCACCTTTTGCTGGGTGAGCCCACCCGCGCGCCCGCCCCGGTGGCGCCCGTCCTGCGTCGCCCGCGCCCCGTCCTGCTGCGGCGCTCGCCGCGGCGCGGCCCGCCCGGGGGCCGCGCCCCCGCTCCTCCCGCCCCGCTGCCCCGGGTCCGGGCCCTCGCCGCCTAGGCGCACGGGCCGGGCCGGGGTGGGGCGGTTCCCCGAACCCCGCGGCCCCGCCGCCCCCGGAAGGAACCCCTGTGCTCAGCTCGACCCTGCCCAGCTCCACCCTGCCCTCCTCCGTCCTGCCCACCCGGTCCCCGTCCCCCCGGCGCCGCGCCGCGCGCGTCCTCGCGGCCACCGCGACCGGCGGGCTGCTCCTCGTCGGGGCCGCCCTGCCCGCCTCGGCGCACGTGCACGCCGTCCCCGACACCACGGCCGCCGGCGGCTACAGCGTCGTGACGGTGCGGGTGCCCAACGAGTCCGACACGGCTTCCACGGTGCGGCTCGTCCTCACGCTGCCGCAGGACACGCCCTTCTCCTTCGTGGCGGTCAAGCCCGTCCCGGGGTGGGCGGCCCAGGTGACCGAGGACCCGCTGCCCACCCCGGTCACGACGGACGGGGCGACCGTGACCCGGGCGCCGCACACCGTCACGTGGACCGCGGACCCGGGCGGTGGCATCGCCCCCGGGCAGTTCCAGGAGTTCGACCTGGACCTCGGCCCGCTGCCCGCCGCGGGCACCCGGGTGCTGCTGCCGACCGTGCAGACCTACTCCGACGGCGAGGTGTCCTCCTGGACGGAGCCCTCGGCCCCGGGCGAGGCCGAGCCCGAGAGCCCCGCGCCGGAGTTCGAGACCACCGCGGCCGTCGCCGACGACGACGCCTCGCCCGTCGCGGCGACGACCGGCACGACCACGGCGGGCGCCACCACGACGGGCTCCACGGAGGGCCCCGACGTCCTCGCGCGCGTCCTCGGCGGGGCCGGTCTCGCGCTCGGCGTCCTCGCCCTGGCGCTCGCGGTGCGCGGCCGCACCCGCCGCGGCTGACCCCGCGACCCCCGCGGTCACCCCTCCGGGCGGTGGCCGCGGGGGTCGTGCGCGCCCGTGCCGGGGCTGCGGCGCAGCGGCTCCCGGCGCGCCGGGTTCAGGGACGGCGCCCCGGAGCCGATGGAAGGGGAGCCACCCGCCCGGGCGGCACGCCCCGCGGCGCGGACGCCGCGGCAGGAAGGCCAGGTGGCTCGTGCGGCAGCGCATCAGAGTTCTGGTCGTCGACGACTCCGTGGTCGTCCGGCGGCTCGTCACGGACGTGTTGGCGTCCGACCCCGCACTGGAGGTCGTCGGCACCGCGCAGAACGGCAAGATCGCGCTGGGCAAGCTCGAGCAGCTGAAGCCGGACGTCGTCACCCTCGACATCGAGATGCCCGTCATGGACGGCCTCGAGACCCTCCGGGAGATCCGCCGGATCGACCGGCGCCTGCCGATCGTCATGTTCTCCACGCTCACCGAGCGCGGTGCGACCGCGACCCTCGACGCCCTGTCCTCCGGCGCGTCCGACTACGTGACCAAGCCCGCCAACGTGGGCAGCGTCGCCGAGTCGATGGAGTCCGTCCGCCAGCAGCTCATCCCCAAGATCAAGGCGCTCGTCCCCGACTTCGTCGAGCCGCTCACGGTGGCCGCCCCGGTCGCCGCGGCCCCGTCCGCGCCCATCGCGGTGCGCAGCCGCGCCGCCGCGGCCGCGACGCCCCGCGCGCTCGTCATCGGCTCCTCGACGGGTGGCCCCGAGGCCCTCTCGAGCGTGCTGTCCAAGCTCCCCGCGACCCTCGGCGTCCCGGTCCTGGTCACCCAGCACATGCCGCCGGTGTTCACCCGCCTCTACGCCCAGCGCCTCGACAAGGTCAGCGCGCTGCGCGTCGTCGAGGCCACCGACGGCGAGGCCGTCGTGGCCGGCACCGTCTACGTCGCCCCCGGCGACTACCACATGGAGGTCGTGCGCCGCGGGGCCCAGCTCGTCACGCGGCTGCACCAGGGACCGCCCGAGAACTTCTGCCGCCCCGCCGTCGACGTGATGATCCGCTCCGCGGTCGCCGCGTTCGGCGGGGAGCTGCTCGCGGTCGTCCTGACCGGCATGGGTTCCGACGGCAAGCTCGGCTGCAAGGCCGTCGCCGCCGCCGGGGGCCAGGTCCTCGTCCAGGACGAGGCCACCTCGGTCGTCTGGGGCATGCCCGGCGCGGTGGCCCGCGAGGGCGTCGCCGACGAGGTCCTCCCGCTCGGCTCCCTGCCCGACGCCATCCAGCGCCGGCTGGGGTCCGCGGGCCGGCCTCCCGCCGCGCGCCCCGCCGCCGCTACCCGCCCGGCGGCGGCGGTCCCGCCCCGCCTCCCCGCCGCCTCACCTCCCCGCCCCGCGACGGCGGCACCCGCTGGTTCGAGCCCCCGGACAGCGGCCCTGCCGCCCCGCACCACCACAGCTCCGTCCGCCCCGTCGACGCGCCCGTCGACGTTCCGACCGACCGTCCCCCCGGTCAAGACCCCCCCAGGCAGGTGGTGACATGGCCCTGACCGCCACAGCGTTCGAGTGGGTCTGCACGCTCGTCCGCCGCGAGAGCGCGATCGTCCTCGAAGCAGGCAAGGAGTACCTCGTCGAGTCGCGGCTCGTGCCGCTGGCCCGCGCGGCCGGTGCGGCCGACGTCTCGGCCTACGTCGACGGCGTGCGGATCCGCCCGGACCGCAAGGCGCAGACTGCCATCGTCGAGGCCCTCACGACGAACGAGACCTCGTGGTTCCGCGACGGCGCGCCGTTCACGGCGTTCTCCACCGCGGTCGTCCCCGCCCTCAAGCAGGCCCGCGCCTCGACGCGGTCCATCCGCGTCTGGTCCGCGGCCTGCTCGACCGGGCAGGAACCCTTCAGCCTGGGGATGCTGCTGGCCGACTCCCTCCTCTCGGAGGGCTGGCGCGCCGACATCATCGCCACGGACCTGTCGACCGAGGTCCTCGACAAGGCCAGGGCGGGGCGCTTCTCGCAGCTGGAGATGAACCGCGGGCTGCCGGCGCCCCTGCTGGTGCGCCACTTCACGCGGGTCGGGACGCAGTGGCAGGTGAACGACGCCATCCGCAAGCTCGTGCAGTTCCAGCAGCTGAACCTCACGAGCTCCTTCGCCGGGCTCGGGCAGTTCGACGTGGTGTTCCTGCGCAACGTCCTCATCTACTTCGACCTCGAGACCAAGCGCAGCATCCTGGCCAAGGTCCGCAAGGCACTACGACCCGGGGGATACCTGTTCCTCGGGGGTGCAGAAACCACGCTCGGTGTCGATGAAGGTTGGGACCGGGAACTGATCGGACGGGTCTCCGTCCACCGACCCAAGAACGGAGGTCAGGCATGAGGGCACTGGTCGTCGACGACTCCCGCGCCATGCGGAAGATCATCGCGGGCGCGCTGCGCAAGCTGGGGTACGAGACGGTGGAAGCGGCCGACGGTGCCCTGGCACTGGCCGCCCTGCAGGAAGGGCCGCTGCCCGACCTCGCGACCGTCGACTGGAACATGCCGGTGATGGACGGGCTCACGTTCGTCACCCAGGTGCGCGCCAACCGCGAGTACCGGGCCATGACCATGATGATGGTGACCACCGAGGCCGAGCACGGGCAGATCGTCCGGGCCCTGGCCGCGGGGGCGCACGAGTACCTCATCAAGCCCTTCACCCCGGAGGCGCTCGAGGAGAAGCTCGCGCTGCTGGGCCTGCTGCCGGAGGTGGCGGGCGCGTGACCCAGTCCACCGAGACAGCTCCCCTGGAACCCGACGCGGTCGAGGACGAGGCCCTGTCGCAGATCGTCGACGCGATGTGGTCCTCCTACTTCGGCCACGTCGAGCCGATGCTGCCGGCCTTCGAGCCGCACGACATCGAGGGCCCGGTGCTCTGCGCCAGCGTCGGGATCTCCGGCGCCCGCCCCGGCCTCGTCAGCGTCGTCGTCGAGAAGGCCGGCGCGGCCCCGCTCGCCGGCGCCCTCCTGCAGGAGGACGAGGGGCTCACCGACGAGGACGTCTACGACGCCCTCGGCGAGATCGCCAACATCGTCGGCGGCAACGTCAAGGCGCTCGTGCCGGACGCGGGGGCGCTGGGTCTGCCCGGCATCGTCGCGGCCCAGCCGCTGCCGTCCTCGGCGGCGCGCCAGGCGGCACGCCTGGACGCGAACTGGCAGGGTCACTGGCTGACCTTCGTCGTCTGGCTCGCCGCGCCCGCACAGGCCGTCGCAGGCCACGTCAAGCACACTTCAACGGACACCGGACAGGAGGACTGAGAGATGAAGGCCCTGGTGGTCGACGACAGCCGCGTGATGCGGCAGATCGTCATCCGCACGCTGCGGCAGGCCGGCTACGACTGGGTGGACGTGGTCCAGGCGGAGAACGGCAAGGAGGGCTTCGACGCCGTCGCGTCCGAGCAGCCCGACCTGGTCCTGTCCGACTGGAACATGCCCGAGGCGACCGGCATCGAGATGCTGCACAACCTCCGCGCCTCCGGTCAGGACGTGCCCTTCGGGTTCGTCACCTCGGAGGGTTCCGAGGAGATGCGCGAGAAGGCCGCCGCGGCCGGTGCGCTCTTCCTCATCGCCAAGCCGTTCACGCCCGAGGCGTTCGCCGAGGCGCTCAAGCCGGTGCTGGGGTGATGCGGCGATGACCACCGAGACGACCGTGATCAGCCCGCTGCCGTCGAACCTGGCGATCCGCAACCTGCTCGAGGACCTCCTCGGCCGCGACGTCGAGGTCACCCCGGGGAAGCCCTGCTCCGTGGGCGGCGCGCCGGGTGCGGCCGTGGCCCTCTACGTCGACGACCACCTGCGCTCCGCCGCGGTCGTGGTCTTCGACTTCGCGCTCGCCGCGCACGCCGGTGCCGCCATCGGCCTGCTGCCCCCCGGGGCCAGCGAGGCCGCGCTGGAGGACGGCGAGCTGCCGACGAACCTGCACGAGAACGCCGCCGAGGTGCTGAACATCCTGGCCTCGCTGTTCAACGTGCCCGGCGCTCCGCACCTGAAGCTGCACGCCGCCTACGCCCCCGGCGAGGTGCTGCGCAGCGACGTCACCGAGATGGCCACCCGCACGGGCAGCCGCCTCGACCTGTCGGTGAAGATCGCCCGCTACGGCAGCGGGGCGCTCAGCATCGTCACGTTCTGAGCCGTCCGACCGCGCTCAGCAGGGCCCCCTCCCTCCGGAGGGGGCCCTGTCGCGTGGCAGGGAGGGGATCTCCTGCGTGTCCGCCGGTGCGGCGCCCCAGCACGGTGAGGCGGCGGGCCGGCCGAGCAGGTAGCCCTGGCCGCAGGCGACGCCGAGGTCGCGCAGCACCGACAGCTCGTCGGGGCGCTCGATGCCCTCCGCGACGACGGTCGAGCCGAGCTCCGAGGCGAACCCCACGAGGGCGCGGGTGACGGCGCGCCGGGCCGGGTCGGCGTCGATGCCGCGCACGAAGGCGATGTCCAGCTTCACGATGTCGGGCGCCAGGTGCAGGACGTGCTGCAGGCTCGCGAACCCCGCCCCCGCGTCGTCGACGGCCAGGCGCACACCCTGCCGCCGCAGGGCCTCGGTGCCGGTGGCCAGGGCCGCGTAGTCCTCCACCGGGTCGTGCTCGGTGACCTCCACGACCAGGCGCCCGGGGTCCGAGGCGAGCAGCAGGCTGCTGAACCAGGGGTCCAGCAGCAGCTGCGACGACGCGTTCAGGCTGAGGTAGACGCCCGCCGGCACGGCGGGCAGCAGCCGCAGCGCCGAGACGACCGCGGCCCGCTCCATGGCCGGGCCGACGCCGGCGGAGCGCGCGTCGGTGAAGACCTGCTCGGGCCGCTGCGGCTGCCCGTCCTCGGTGGTGAACCGGCTGAGCGCCTCGGCGCCGACGACCGCCCCGCTGGCCAGGTCGACGATGGGCTGCAGCACCGTGAGGCGCCCGGCGCCCGCCACGAGCGCGTCCAGGGACGCCAGCCGCAGCTCGTGCTCGGCCCGGCGCAGCTCGCGGTGGTGCAGGACGCCCGCGACGAGCGCGGCGACCACGTTGAGGGCCTCCAGCTGGCGGGCCGACGGGCCGTCGCCGGCGGGCAGCCCCAGGAGGCGGCCGTGCGGTTCACCGTCGGGCCGAACCACCTCGGCCCCGGGCACCCGGTCGAGGTCGGCGCTCGCGAGCAGGTCCCCGGTGGCCTCGGGGGGCAGGGTGCTCGACACCTCGTCCACCACGGCCCTACCGTCGGGGGAGCCGGTGCGCACGAGCACCGCCACGGGGGTGCCGAAGACGTCGCGGGCCAGGTCCAGCAGCTGCGCGACCGCGTCGGCGTCGCCGTCCAGCAAGGTGCCTCCCGCGGGGTGGACGCGTCACCCCGGCGTGGGTGCCGGTGCGACCACGGTCCCCCGCGCGGGGCGGGGTGGCCGTGTGACCTGTCGCCCGACCATGGCAGATGCCGCAGCGGTGGGCAATCCACGCCGTGGCGCGTCCGCTCAGCGCGGGCGGCGGCCCCCGCCGGAACCGTGCCGGCGCATGCGCACGACGGCCACCATGGCCTCGGCGATGATCGCCTGCGACATCTTCGACGTGCCGTGGGTGCGCTCGGTGAAGAGGATCGGCACCTCCCGCACGACGGCCCCGCGCTCGATGGCGGCCAGGGTCGTCTGGATCTGGAAGGCGTACCCGGCGGCGGTCAGGGCGTCGAGGTCGAGCGAGGCCAGCAGCGTCGCCCGCCACGCCTTGAAGCCGCCGGTCAGGTCGGCGACGGGCGCCCGCAGGAGCATCCGCGCGTACGTGTTGGCGCCGCGCGAGAGGGCCTTGCGGTACCAGGGCCAGGCGTCGTCGAGGGCGCCGCCGGGGACGTAGCGCGCGCCCAGGACGAGGTCCGCACCGCCCTGCAGCGCAGCGAGCATGGGCTCCAGCGCCGTGACGGGGTGCGAGCCGTCGGCGTCCATCTGCACGACGACGTCGTAGTCGCCCGACGCGACCGCCGCGGCGAAGCCGGCGCGGTAGGCGGCGCCGAGGCCGTCCTTGGTGGCGCGGGTGAGCAGCCGGACCCGGCCCTCGGGGTGGCGCTGCGCGACCTCGCGCACGACGTCGCCCGTGCCGTCGGGGGAGGAGTCGTCGACGACCAGGGCGTCCGGCGCCACCGGTGAGGCGAGCACCCGCTCGAGCATGCCGGCGATGTTCTCGGCCTCGTTGTAGGTCGGCAGGACGACGACGGTGCGGAGGGCGTTGGCCACAGGAGTCACTCTTGCTGCTCGGGGGTCACCGGTGCACCGGCGGTCGGTCGCGGCACGCTACCCCAACGGGCTGTGCCGCAGCGCCCGCGGACGCCGCAGGGGCCGTCCCACGACGTGGGACGGCCCCTGCGGACGGGAGTGCCGGGCGGTGCGGAGCTCAGCGGCCGAGCTCGGCGCGCAGCGGGCACGTGAACGGGTTGCGGGCCGCCAGCCCGACCTTGTTCAGGTCGGCGATGATGTGGCGGTACGCGCCGAAGAACGTGGTCTGCGTGTACGGGATCTGGTGCTCCGCGCAGAACGCCGCGACGATCGGCTGCACCTTGCGCAGGTTCGGCCGGGGCATGCTCGGGAACAGGTGGTGCTCGATCTGGAAGTTGAGCCCGCCCATGACCAGGTCGATGCCGAACCCGCCGGAGATGTTGCGGGACATGGCGACCTGACGGTTGAGGAAGTTCGCCTTCACGCCCTTGGGCACGATCGGCATCCCCATGTGGTTGGGGGCGAACGCGCCACCCATCGAGACGCCGAACACGGCCAGGTGCACGCCCACGAAGGCGGCGGTGACGGCGGGGCTCGTGAAGGTCAGCAGGAACCCGACGTACAGCGTCCAGTGCACGGCCATCATCGCGAGGTCCACGAAGCGGCGCTTGGGGGCCTTGCGGCCGAGCAGGGTGCGGAAGCTGTCGACGTGCAGGTTGGCGCCGGCGAGCAGCAGCAGCGGCGGGAAGAACCAGCCCTGGCGGCGGGTGAGGAAGGCGTGCAGGCCGCGACGGCCCTCGGCCGCCTCGGTGTGGAAGGACACGACGTCGCTCTCGATGTCGGTGTCGATGCCCTTCTGGTTGGGCGCCTGGTGGTGCTTGTTGTGCTTGCCCATCCACCAGCCGTAGCTGAGGCCCGCGACGAGGCAGGCGAAGACGCGCCCGGTCCACTCGTTGGCGCGGTGCGACGCCCAGATCTGGCGGTGCGCGCCGTCGTGGCCCAGGAAGGCGCCCTGCGTCATGACGAGGGCCAGGGCCCCGGCGAGCAGGAGCGTCCACCAGCTGTTCCCGAGGAGCACGACGCCCGTGACGATGCCCGCCAGCGCCAGCAGCGTGGTGCTGATGCGCACGGCGTAGAAGCCGCGGCGGCGCTGCATGAGGCCCGTCTCCTGGACCAGCGCGACGAGGTCCTTGTACCCGGCGACGGCGCGGTCGCGGGGGCGCGGCGGGACCGCGTCGCGGGGGACGGCGGGGTCGGACGTCAGCGTGGTCACGGTTCGTCTCCTGGTTGAACGATCGTGGCGGGGGAGGCCACCTGGCGGGTGCCGTCATCGGCTGACCCGGGGGCCTCCCTCAGGCTCGCACGCGGACCGCAGGGGGCACATGAGACCGCGGTACGGCCCGGCCGGCGGCCGGCGTACCTCCGGGGTCCGGGTCAGGCGCTCGCGCCCAGGAGGTTCTCGGCCAGGACGAGGGCGGCCACGAGGAGGACGAGGACGGCGAAGGCGCGGCGCAGCCGGGCCTCGGGCACGCGCGCGGCCAGCCGGGCCGCGACCAGCGAGCCCGCCACGGCGGCGGCCGTGAAGGCGACCGTCACGCCCGCGTCGACCTCCGCGTCGCCCGCGTGCGCCGCGAGCCCGGCCGCGGAGTTCAGCGCCACGACGACCAGGGAGGTCGCGACCGCGGTGGGGGCCGGCAGCCCGAGCAGGAGGACCAGGACGGGGACGACGAGGAAGCCGCCGCCGACGCCGAACAGCCCCGTGAGCAGCCCGACGCCGAGGCCCGCGGGCACGGCGCGCGGCAGCGTCCGCCGCCAGTCGAGGCTGCCGTCGGCGCGCACGCACGACGCCGTCCCGGCCCGCGCCGGGGTCAGCATCCGCACGCCCGCCACGACCATGACCGCGGCGAAGCCGACGAGCACCACCGAGGGGGCGAGCACCCGGTTCAGCGCCGCGCCCGCGAACGCCGGGGCGACGCCGGCCGCGGCCAGCAGCGCCGCGAGCCGCCACTGCACGAGCCGCCGGCGGGGCAGCACCGCGGTCACCGAGGAGGTGCCGACGACGAGCAGGGAGGTCAGCACCGCCGAGGCGAGGGGGACGTCGGCGCCGTAGACCAGGGCGGGGACGGCGAGCACCGAGCCTCCGCCGCCGAGCAGGCCCAGGACCAGGCCGATGCCGAGACCGAGCACCACGACGACGGCCACGGGCCCAGTCTGCCGGGAGGCGTGCGCGCCCCGACCGCGCCGGGGTGAGCGGCACCCGGCGCGGAGGACGGGTCGCTATGGTCGTCGGGTCACCCGCGGGTGGCCGGGAGGGCTGTCTGAGCGGCCAAAAGAGGCGGTCTTGAAAACCGCTAGGGCGGTAATCATCCCGTCCTCGGGGGTTCGAATCCCTCGCCCTCCGCCTCGTCCCCCGACCGGGCTCAGGGGTTCGCGCAGGCCGTGAGGCCGAGGGCCCGCAGCGCCATGCCGAGCTCGACGTCGCGCACCGTCCCCGCGCGGGCGGCGGCGGAGTGGGCGCCCCAGCCGCCCACGGCGACGGTGTGCACCTCGAGGTCGATCGACGCGGCGCGGGCGTCCAGCGCGGCGAGGAGGTCGTCGACGGCGGGCCGGGTGTGCGGAGGCACCTCGAGCAGGCGCACCTCCGCGGCGAGCTCCCGCAGCGCGTGCGCGTAGCCGGTCCAGAAGGGCACCTGGACGATCGGGCCGACGTCGCCCTGCGGCACGACCGCGTAGGGCTGCAGCAGGGCGTCGCAGCGCGTCGCGACGCCCCGCAGGCCCTGCGCCCCGGCGGTCGCGGGCGGGTCCTGCGGGGAGGCCGTGGCGGGGGCGAGCCCCAGCGCGGCACCGGCGACGACGAGGAGCAGCGCGCCGAGAGCCAGGTGTTCGCGGGCCCGTCGTCGGCCGGGCGGAGTGCGGCGGCCGAGGACGGCGACGCCGGCGCACAGGACGCCGAGGGTCACGAGGACGACCGCCGAGACCTCCACGTGACCCCCTGGCCTCGTCGTCGGACGGGACGAGTCGGTGGCCGAGCGGTCCCGGGGCCGGTCGGCGGGTACCGCGGGCGCTCGCGGAGCGCAGCGGCGGGGCAGCGCGGGAGGCGCTGTCGGCGGGCCGGAACCAGCCCCCGGCGGGGGAGGGAACGCTACCGCCGCGTCCCGTCCCGCGCCCCCCGGAACCGAGCCTGCGGAACCGTGCTCGCGGAACCGTGCTTGCGGGAGGGCGGGTCAGAGCAGCGCGCGCACGCCGTCGAGGTAGTCGGTGAGGACGCCGGGCTGCGCGTGCAGGACGACGCGGCGGCCGCCGTCCTGCCGGACGAGCGCCGCGGTGTCGACGCCCACGCCGTAGAGCATGAGGCCCACGGCCATCGGCTCGGGGATGAGGTCACCCGGGGCGAGGTGGAGCGCGTCAGCGCGGTCGCGGTCGCTCAGGTCGAACCACCAGTGGTCGAGCGCGTCGCGCTCCACGGCGGCGGCGACGGCGGCGTGCCGGCCTCCGGTCGGCCTCGTCAGAGGTGCGGGCATGTATCGCTCCTCGGTGTCACTCTCAGTTGTGAATGATGCACCCATTGTGCCTCGATCACGCCCGCTGTGGCACATCGCGGCGCCGGCCGGGCAGCGTGTCGCCGCACGACCCGCCGGGACGGGCAGATCGCCCACCTCCCGCCGCCGTCGCTGGACGACCCAGGACGCGGTCCAGGTGGCCGCTGGCGAAGGTCCCGGCCGGGTCCACGGCCTCCCGCACGCGCTGCGCGTCGGCGAAGCGCGGGTACAGGGGAGCCAGGTCCCGCGCCGTGCGGGTGTGCAGCTTGCCCCAGTGCGGTCGGCCCTGCGCGGCGACGAGGACCTCCTCGACACCCGTCAGGTAGTCCACGAAGGGCGCGCCCGCGACCTGCTGGACCGAGAGCCAGGCCGTCGCCCGGCCGTGGCCGGGGGACAGCCACGCGTCCTCGGGCGCGGACACGCGGGCCTCCAGCGGGAACGGCAGCCGCCAGCCGCGGAGGTCGATGAGCCGCCGCACCTCGCGCAGGACCTCGGGCAGGTCGGCGCGCGGCAGCGCGTACTCCATCTCCCGGAAGCGCACCCGGCGCCGCGAGGTGAACACGCCGTGCGAGAGGTCGGTGTAGCGGCGCCGGGACACCGCCCGGGTCGAGAGCCGGTTGATGGTGGGGACGAGGCCCGGCAGCAGCGTCCCGGCCGCGCAGGTCGCCGCGAAGAGCCCGTTGGCGACGACCTCGTCGTCCAGGAGGGCGCGCCAGCGGGGCAGCGGCTCGGCGCCGGCGCTCAGCGGGCGGCGGGTGTTCTCCTTCACCATCGCCGCGCCGGTGTGCGGGAACCAGTAGAACTCGACGTGGTCGGTCGCGGTCATCCGCTGCTCGAAGCCGTCCAGCACGGCGTCCAGCGGCTCGAGGTGCTCGTCGGCGGCCAGCAGGAAGGCCGGCGGGCAGTGCAGCAGGACCTCGGTGACGACCCCGTAGGCCCCGAGCCCGACCAGCGCCGCCGCGAACAGCTCGGGGCGCTCCCGCGGCGAGCACGTCGCGACCGAGCCGTCGGCCAGCACCATCCGCAGCGCCCGCACCCCGCCGGCGAGCGACGGGTGGGCGGCGCCCGTGCCGTGGGTCCCGGTCGCGAGCGCCCCGGCCAGCGTCTGGCGGTCGATGTCCCCGAGGTTGGCCACCGCGAGGCCGTGCCGCAGCAGCGCTGCGGACAGGGCGTCCAGGCGGGTGCCGGCCCCGACGGCGACGAGACCGCGCGCGAGGTCGACCGGGCGCACGGCGTCCAGGTGCGTCAGGCGCAGGCAGACGTCGTCGCCCGCGGCCACGGGGCTGCCCGAGTGCCCGGAGCCCAGCGGCCGGACCGTGCGCCCGGTGGCCGCCGCGCGGGCGACGACCGCCGCGACCTCCGCCTCGTCGCGGGGGACCGCCACCGTCGCGGGAGCCGCCTCGACGGTCCGGCTCCAGTTCCGCCAGCGGGTTCCCGTCACCTCTCCAGTGTGAGTGACGAGGCGGCTGCAGCCGGTGACCCGGGGTCGGGCCACCCGGTCGGCCCAGGCCGGGAGCAGCCCCGTCCCGTCCTACGATGGGCCTCCCAGCAGCAGCAGATCGCAGGAGGTGCGCCGTGGCCGTCGTCGGCCCAGAACTGCCTCCCCAGCGGCGGGCGCGCGCGGTCCGGGCCTTCCGCGCCCTGCCCGCGGAGGACCGTCGCGAGGTCCTCGGCCTCGCCCGCCAGGGCCGCCGGCACCCCGACGAGCGCGTCGCGGCGGTGGCCTGGTGGTACGCGGCCGCGGTGCTGCAGCCCCGCTGGTACAACCGGGTCCCGGTGGTCGTCGCGCCGCTGCTCGCCCTCGCCCTCGTCGTCGTGGCCTTCGCCCTCGACGCCTGGCCGCTCGCGCTGCTGGGCCTCGTGGTCCTGTTCGCGGGCGCCGCCCTCGCTTGGCAGCGCGCCGCGACCGTGCCGGTGCTGCGCCTCATGCGTCCCGTCGACGCCGCTGACTGACCTGAGCGGGTCGCGGACCCTGCAGTCGGGGCCCCGACGTGCCGATCGAACGTCATGGACCCGGCGGTGACGGCTCGCCACGCGCGCCTCCCGCGCGTCCCGGCGCTGCCGGTGCGCGTTGCCGTGCTCCTCGCGGCCCTCCTCGCCACCTGGTGCGCCGCGCAGCTCGCGGCGGGCGACCCGGTCCTGGCGAGCGCGGTCGTGGGCGGCGCCGAGGCCGTCGTCCCGCTGGTCGCGGGTGTGACCATGCTGCGGGCGCGGACCCGCGCGGGCACCCCGCGGTGGATGCGGGCGGTGTGGGCGCTCATGGGCGCGGCCTGCCTCTGGTGGTCCGCCGGGCAGACCGTCTACGCGGCCGGCGACGCCTTCGGCCTGCTGCCGGAGACCGTCCCCGGGCCCTACGACGTCGGGTTCCTGCTCTACACGGCCCTCTCGCTCACCGCCGCCACCCTCTACGCGGGGCGGACCTCGCGGCGCTTCCTCAGCCTGCGCGCGCTGCTGGACGGGATGCTGCTCGCGGGCAGCCTGTTCTCCGTCGTCTGGGTCGCCTGGCTCGCCCACACCACCTCCGACCGGGGCGACTCGCTGGTCGCGCTGCTCCTGCCGCTGGCCTACCCCGTGGGCGACGTCGTCGTCGTGAGCGTCCTGGCGCTGACGATGCTGCGCACCGGGGTCCGGCGCGCGGCCCTGCTGCTGCTGCTCGCCAACGCCGTCATGGCCGTGGCGGACTCGACGTACCTCGTGGGCGTCGCCCAGGACGTCTTCGCGACCGGCGGCATCAGCGACTACCTGTGGATGCTGGCCTTCGGGCTGGGGACGCTCGCCGCGATGGAACCGGTCGGCCGCGCCTTCCCCGTGCTGGAGGCGACCCGCGCCGACGCGGCCGTCGCCCTGCCGTACCTGACCCTGCTGCCGGCCGCCGCCGCCGGCATCGTCCGCCTGTGGTCCACCCCCGACCGCGTCGCGCTCCTGACGCTCGGGGGTCTCGTCGCGCTCGCCCTGGCCCGGCAGTTCGTCGTGCTGCGCGACAACCGGACGCTGCTCGGCGTCAACGAGGCCCAGCGCGAGCAGCTGACGCGGATGGCGCACACCGACCTGCTGACGGGCCTGGCCAACCGCCGGCTGTTCACCGAGCAGCTGACCGCCGCGGCCGCCACGGCCCAGCGGCAGCGGACCTCCCTGACCGTCGCCTTCGTCGACCTCGACCGGTTCAAGGTCGTCAACGACACCCTCGGCCACGCGGCCGGCGACGAGCTCCTGCGCTCGGTCGCCGAGCGCCTCGTGGCCTGCGTGCGCGCCGGCGACTGCGCCTCGCGCTGGGGCGGGGACGAGTTCGCGTTCCTCGTCACCGACCCCGGGGTCGAGGCCGGCGCCGTCGTCGAGCGGCTGCGCGCCGCCATCGCGGCGCCGTTCTCCCTCGGCGGGACCGTGGTCAACGCCTCCGCGAGCATCGGCGCCGTCAGCGAGGTGCCCCTGCCGGGGCGCCCCGTCGAGCAGGTCGTCGACGCCCTGCTGGCCGCGGCCGACGCGGAGATGTACGTGGTCAAGCGCGCGGCGCCCGCCCCGGCGCGCGCCGCGGACGCGCTCGCGCTGGACGGCGTCGACCGCACCTGAGCCCCGGGCGCGCGGGCGGGCGGCGGCGGTGGGCTGCGAGGGTGGCCCGATGAGCGCCGATGACCTGTCGCCCGCCGTCCTGTCGCCTTCCTCCGTGCTGGCCGCCGCCGCGGCGGTCGCCGCCGAGGACGAGGAGCGCGCCGGGGTGGCGATGTTCCTCGCCGTCGGCCCGGTGCAGGCTGCCGCTGAGCAGGCGGGCGGCGCGTCGGCCGACGACGCCCGGCTCGGGGCGGAGGTCGCGGCCGTCTGGGAGGTGCTGGCGGCCGCCGACCCGGAGGTGACCGCGCAGGACGCCCTGGCCGTGCTCGCCGACCTGCGGCTGCGGCCCTCGCCCGCACCCGTCCCCGCCGTCGCCCCCGCCCGCCTCGCCGCGTGGCGCCCCGCGGGCACCGCCGTCCCCCCGCGGGCCGAGCGCGACGCCGAGGCCGTCGCGGTCGCCGACGCGCTGGCCGGCGGCCGGCTGCTGCGGGTGGTCAACTTCCACGACACCCCCGTCTCGCGGCGGGCGGAGCTCGCGGCCGAGTTCGCCTGGTACGCCGAGCGGTTCGACCCGGTGAGCGCCGCGGACGTCCACGCGTTCCTGGACACCGGCCGGTGGGGCAGCGACCGGCCTGGTCTCGTCCCCGCGTTCTACGACGGGTTCGCGAGCGCCGCGCGGGTCGCGGTGCCGCTGTGCGAGGAGTTCGGGTTCACGGGCTGGTTCTACCCGCCGACGGAGTTCCTCGACGTCCCGGCGGACGGGCAGCGCGCCTTCGCCGAGCGCCACGACTACGGCGTCCTGGACGCCGATCCCGGCGGGCGGCTGGCGATGACCTGGGACGAGCTGGCCGACCTCGCCACCCGCCACGAGGTGTGCGGGCACACGGCGACGCACGCACCCTCGGCGGCCGTCGCGTCGGCCGCCGAGGTCGAGCGGGAGGTCCTCGCACCGCTGGCCCGCCTGCGCGAGGTCACGGGCCGGACCCCGGCGAGCTGGGCCTGGCTGGGCGGCACCCCGCACGATCCGGCCCGGCCGGGGGACCGGGCCGTGGCCGGGGCGGGCGTCCGGCTCGTCACGTCGAACGCGGCGCTGCAGCGGCTCGGGTGAGGGCGCTCACTTGAGGCCGCTGCGCGCGATCCCCGCCACGAACTGCCGCTGGGCGACGGCGAAGAGGACCAGCACCGGCAGGATCGACACGAGCGCGCCGGCCATGAGGGCCGGGTAGTCCGTCGTGTACTGCCCCTGCAGGAACGACAGGCCGACGGGCAGCGTGTAGAGCGCCGGGTCGCGCAGCGCCACCAGCGGCCAGGCGAACTCGTTCCAGCGGTACATGAACGTCATGACGACGAGGACCGCGACCAGGGGCCGCGACAGCGGCAGCACGACCGACCACAGCGTCCGCAGCTGCCCGGCCCCGTCGAGCTGCGCGGCCTCGAGGAGCTCGTCGGGCATCGACAGGAAGTACTGCCGGGCCAGGAACACCCCGAAGGCCTCCGCCGAGCGCGGGATGATCACGGCCCAGTAGGAGTTCAGCCAGCCGAGCTGCGCGACCAGGTCGAACTGCGGGACGAGCAGCACCTGGATCGGGATCATCAGCGTCGCGATGATGAGGAAGAACACCACCGAGCGGCCCGGGAACCGGTGCTTGGCCAGGACGTAGCCCGCGAGGACGTCGACGACGACGGTGATGACGACGGCCACGACCGCGATGGCCGCGGAGTTCGCCGTCCACTGCAGCACGGGGAAGTCGACGAGCGCCCGGTGGAACCCGCCGCCGTCCAGCGTCGTCGGGACGAGGCCGACGTCGCCCGCGGCGAGGTCCTCGCGCGGCGACAGGGCCGTGACGACCATCCAGTACAGCGGGAACACCCAGACGAGGGCGAGGACCGCGACGAGGACGAACCGGCGGCCGCGGCTGCGGCGCCGCCGCCGCTCGGGGACCGTCGCCGCCGGGGCGGGCGCGCCCGACGTGCGGGGCCGGGTACCGGTGGTGCTCACGCGTCCTCCTCCGACTCGCGCTGCATCCGCCACCACAGGACGGTGCTGACGAGGACCACGACGAACACGACGACGCCGATCGCGGAGCCGTAGCCCTCGCGGCGGGCGCTGAACCCCTGCCCGTAGGCGTAGGTCACGAGGAGCTCGGTGCCGCCCGCGGGCCCGCCGCCCGTCATGACCCAGACGATGTCGAACACCTGGAACGTCTCGATCACCATGAGGACCGTGACGAAGAACGTCGTCGGCCGCATGAGGGGCCAGAGGACGAAGCGCAGCCGCTGCCAGGGACTGGTGCCGTCGAGCTCCGCGGCCTCGAGGACGTCGCCGTCGACGCCCTGCAGCGCACTGAGGTAGAGCACGACGACGAGCCCGGTCCGCGCCCACAGCAGGACCAGG
Source organism: Kineococcus rubinsiae (assembly GCF_011839805.1). Lineage (GTDB taxonomy): Bacteria > Actinomycetota > Actinomycetes > Actinomycetales > Kineococcaceae > Kineococcus > Kineococcus rubinsiae. The sequence goes on from NZ_VWPY01000006.1 coordinate 26,849, forward strand.
ACGACGGAGACGGCCGCGGCGGGGGCGCTGGACTGCCACGCGGGCGCCGGCAGGCCGAGGCCCGTGAGCGCCCGGTCGACGATGCCCACGTTCTCGTCGAAGATCCAGCGGCCCGTCATCGCGACGACGACGCCGGAGATGACGTACGGCGCGAGGAACAGCGCCCGGAACAGGCCGCGGCCGGGGAGGCGGTCGCGGAGCAGCAGGGCCAGCCCGAGGCCGATCCCGACGCTGACGGGGACGGACACGACGGCCAGCAGGACCGTGTTGAGCGCGGCCTTCCAGAACACGCCGTCGGAGAGCAGGGTGCGGTAGTTCCCCAGCCCGACGAACGTCGCCTGCCCGATGCCCGAGGAGTTCGTCAGCGAGATCCGGACGGCCCCGACGAGCGGGTAGAGGACGAACACCCCGAACAGCACGAGGGCGGGGGCGAGCATGACGTAGGAGGTGACCCACCGCCGCACGTCGGGGGCCCGGCGCCGCACCGGGGGCCGGGGCGCGGTCGCGACGGCGCTCACCGCGTGAGGACGGACTGCACGGCGTCGGTGATCTGCGCCAGCGCCGCGGCGTCCTCGGCGCTGCCGAGAAACACCTCGTCGAGGCGGTCGCGCAGCTGGGCGTTGACCGCGCTGAACGCGGGCACGACGACCTGGTCGACGAGCTGCTCGCGGATCGTCGTCGCCTGCTGGACGTACAGCGGCAGCAGGTCCGGGCGCACGGCGTAGGTCAGCGAGGCCGGGTCGACGTCCTTGCGCGTGGGCAGGACCGTCGCGGTGCTGCAGAACTCGCCCATCTGCTGCGCCTGGGCGCAGTAGGTGAGGAACTCCAGCGCCTGGGCCTTGCGCGGGCTGGCGTCGACGGCGACGAGGGCGTTGCCGCCCAGGTCGGCCGAGGCGTTGACGTCGCGCGGCAGGAACGTCGCGGTGTACTCGAACCCCGCCCCTTCGATCTCCTCGAGGAGGAAGTCGCCCGCGAAGCACATCGCCACGGTCTGGTTGGTGAAGAAGTCGCTCGCGGGCTGCCCGCGCGTGGAGCTGGCCTGCGGCACGAGGCCCTTGCGGAAGAAGTCGCGCGTGTAGGTGAGGGCCTTCAGCGCGCCCGCGTCGTCGGTGGCGGCGCTCGTCAGGTCCTCGCTCAGCAGCCGCCCGCCGGCCTGGTCGACGAAGTTCAGCCAGCGGTAGGCGCCGGCCTTCTGCCAGTTCACGGCGAGGGCGTAGGTGTCGGCGCGACTGGGCTGCACGCGGCCCACGGCGTCGGCGAACTGCTCCCACGACCACGCGGTGTCCAGGGTCGTCGGCAGCGGCCCGAGGCCCGCGGAGGCCACGGCGGCCGTGTTCACGAGCACCATCGAGGTGTCGGTGTGGTGGGGGACGCCGAAGGTGCCGGCGTCGTCGGTGACGGCGGACCAGAAGGCGGGCAGGAACGACGGTTCGAGGGTGGCGGCGTCGGGGAGGTCGGCGAGGACCTTCTGCGTGCGGTACGCGCCGACGTCGGTGTAGCTCACGCGGAACAGGTCCGGCGGGTTGTCGGTGCGCAGCCCGGTGTCCACGGCGGTGAGGATCTCCGAGTAGGGCACGACCTGGACCTTCACCGGCGGGCCGCCCTGGGCGGTGAAGCCGTCAGCGAGGGCCTTGAACGCCTTGGCCTCGGCGTCGCCGGCCCACGTCAGCATCGTCAGCTGCTCGGTGCCACCGCCGCCGCCGCTCTCGCCGGAGCCGGACGAGCCGGTGGAGAAGCCGCTGCAGGCGCTCAGGCCGGCTGCGGTCAGCCCCGCGCCGGCGCCGCCGAGGACGGCGCGGCGGGAGGCCGAGGGCCCGCGGGGGGAGGAGGTCCGGGGACGGGAGGTGCCGTGGTTCGACATCGGGGGCTCCTGGGGTGTGGGGGACCCGGGAGTCGGCCGCTCCGCGGAGGGCCCGTCACGGGCCGTGAACGGTGGCGTCACCGTAGGCACACGCGACGGGGACGGCACCTCGGACGGCAGAGGGGCGGGCAGGGACCGCGACCGGCCCCGCCACGCCCCTCGACGGACTACTTCTCGTAGCTGCGCAGGGCGTTGCCGACGCCGAAGAACGTGGGCGCCCAGTGGCCCACGAAGATGCCCCAGCGGTCGGCGCGGTCCGTGCCCGCGTCCTCGGCCTGGCGCGAGATCGTCCACGCGAGGAAGGACAGCCCGATGCTCGCGAAGCCCGCCGCGTAGGCCCACTCCGCCTTGATGCCGTAGTCGTGGAGAGCCTTGATCACCATGGGATGTCCTCCGGGACGTCGCGGGTCGATCCCGGCCGACGGCCGGGTGATCTCGATGGGACCGCGCCCCGGACGATCTCGCCACTCGGGGCGTGCGGGCACCCCCTGCTGGCACGATGCGCCCGTGACCACCACCCCCGCCGAGCCGCCGTCCGAGCTGGTCTCCGAGGTCCTGTCCGCCGTGCCGCTCGTCGACGGGCACAACGACCTGCCGTTCGCCCTGCGCGCCACGAGGGGGTGCGCCGTCGACGGCTTCCGCACCGGCCTGCCCGATCTGCACACCGACGCGGCGCGGCTGCGGGCCGGGCGGGTGGGCGCCCAGTTCTGGTCGGTGTGGGTGCCGTCCTCGCTGGCCGAGCCGCAGGCCGTGGTCGACACGCTGGAGCAGGTCGACGTCGTGCACCGCCTCGTCGCCGCCCACCCCGACGTCCTCGCCCTGACGTGCACCGCCGACGAGGTCGAGGCCGCCTTCGCCGCCGGCCGCACCGCGTCCCTGCTCGGGGTCGAGGGCGGTCACAGCCTGGCCGGCTCGCTCGGGGTGCTGCGCTGCCTGGCCCGCCTCGGCGTGCGCTACCTGACCCTGACCCACAACGACTCCACGGCGTGGGCGGACTCGGCCACGGGGGAGGTGGTCGTCGGCGGGCTGGACGACGCGGGCCGCGCCGTGGTCGCCGAGCTGAACCGCACCGGTGTCCTCGTGGACCTGTCCCACACGGCGGACTCCACCCAGCGCGCTGCGCTCGCCGCGAGCTCGGCCCCGGTGATCTTCAGCCACTCCTCGGCGAAGGCCGTCACCGACCACCCCCGCAACGTCGCCGACGAGGTGCTGGAGCTCGTGGCCCGCCACGACGGCGTCGTGCAGGTCACCTTCCTGCCCGCGTTCGTCTCCCAGGCCGTCGCCGACCACGGGCGGGAGCTCGCGGCCGAGCGGGCACGCCTCGGCCTGCCCCGCGACGGGTGGGCCTGGCCGCGCGGCCCGCGGCCGGGGGAGAGCGACGAGCAGGCCGCGGCCGCCGTCCCCGCCCCGGCACCCGAGCCGGAGCTCCAGCGGTGGCTGGAGGCGCACCCCGCGCCGGTCGCGACGATCGCCGACGTCGCCGACCACGTCGAGCACGTCCGGGAGGTCGCGGGCGCGGCGCACGTCGGCCTGGGCGGCGACTACGACGGCACCGACGCGCTGCCTGCGGGCCTGGAGGACGTGTCCGGCTACCCGCGGCTGCTCGGGGAGCTCGCGCGGCGCGGCTTCTCCCGCGCCGACCTCGAGGCGCTCACCGGCCGCAACGTCCTGCGGGTGCTGCGGGCGGCCGAGGACGTCGCGACCGAGCCGCTGTGGCCGGGGGCCCGGTCGCGCTGATGGGACCGTCGCGCTGATGCCGCTCGCCACGTCGCAGGGGTTCGGCGTCGCCTACGAGCGCACCGGCTCGGGCCCGCCCCTGCTGCTGCTCTCGGGGCAGTCGCTGGGGCCGGGCACGTGGGCGGGGGTGCGCGACGACCTCGCCGCGCACGCCACGGTGCTCCTCGTGCACACGCGCGGCACGGGCGACAGCCGCGGGCCCGTGACCGACGGCTGCTCGACGGAGCTGTTCGCGCGCGACGCCCTCGCCGTCCTGGACCACGCAGGCGTCGGGCGCGCGGCCGTCTACGGCTTCTCGATGGGCGGTCGCGTCGCCCAGGTGCTGGCCGCGCGGTCCCCCGACCGGGTCCGGCGGCTGGTGCTCGGGGCCACCGGCCCGGGCGGGGCCCACGAGGTGTCCCGCGCGGACGCCGTGACGCAGGTGCTGCGCCGCAGCTCCACCGACGCCGGACGACGAGCCCTCGCGGACCTCTTCTTCTCCCCGGCCTTCTCCGCCGCCCACCCCGCCCTCGCCGCGGAGTTCGCGCCGTCCGCGGAGGGCCGCTGGCAGCGGCAGCACCACGCCGCCAGCACCGCCCACGACGGGTGGGACCTGCTGCCGCTGATCACCGCACCGACCCTGGTGCTGCACGGCGCCGACGACGCGATGACCCCGCCCGGCAACGCCGACGTCCTCGCCGCCCGGCTGCCCGGCGCGCGCGTCCACCTCGTCGCCGGGGGCCGCCACGGGTACCTGCAGGAGTTCCGCGCCGAGGCCGGCGCGGTCGTCGCGGGGTTCCTGCGCGGCTGACGTCGGGCTGTGGTGACGGCAAGACCCGGTGACCTCAGGGGCCGGTGACGACGACCCGGTTGCCGTCGGGGTCGGTGAGGACCAGGGCGCGGCCCACGGTGATCGGCTGCGGCCCGTCGTGCGGCAGCCCGGCCGCGGTGAGCCGGGCGGCGAGCGCGTCGAGGTCGGACACCTCCAGCACCAGGGTGGAGCGGCCGGCGCGCGCCGGGTCGCACCAGACCTGGACGCCGAAGGACTCGCCGAGCTCCCACTCCAGCAGCCCGTCCATGGGCCGGGCCCCCGGCGGTCCGGCGAAGACCTCCGCGTACCAGGGCTCGGCGACCCGGAGGTCGCGGACGACGGCCTGGGCCAGCAGGTGTCGGAACGTCATGCCGGTGCTGACCCGGGCCGCCGCGGGAACTGAGCGGCGGCGGACGCCTCAGACGACGGTCTTCAGCGCCCGGGGCAGGCAGCGCACGACGACGTCGGTGCCGCCGTCGACCTCCATCACCTCGCCGTCCAGCTGCAGGGGCATGGGCGTGTACGTCGTGAAGGTGTAGGGCTCGCTGCGCGAGACGACCTCGTGCTTGCCGCGCAGCACGCGCGTGAAGTCGGCGACGAGCCGGAGCTTGCTGCGGTGGCGGATCAGCAGCGTCTCGTAGCGGCCGTCGTCGGGCGCGGAGTCCTCGTCGATCGTCGCGTACTTGGCCATCCGGTCGATGTTGGCGAAGACCAGGCTGTCCAGGTCGATGTCCCGGCCGTCGTGGCGGATCGTCAGCGGCCGGTAGTGCCAGAACGTCCTGGCCACCAGGACCGTCTCCTTGACCGCGTCGAGGTGGTGCTCGTTGAGGGCGGCCGCGGCGACGGGCGTGATGCCGACGCCGACGTAGGAGTGGGCGACGCGCGGTGCCACGTCCCCGGCCCGCACCTCGAGCAGGTCCAGGCGGGTGCGGGCGCCCGCGACGATCGCCTCCACCAGCGGCCGCCCCTGCACCGCGGTCGCGTGGTCGTTGGCGTTGCCGGAGGGCAGCACGGCCGCCGCACCGCTCGTGGCGCCCTCCCGGCCCGCGCGCACCACCCCGTTGACGACCTCGTGGTAGCCGCCGTCGCCGCTGGCCGAGACCACGAGGACGTCGTCGTGCGTGGTGACGGCGTCGTAGGCCAGGTCCTCCGCGTGGCCCGCGTGCTGCGTCTCGACGAGGTCCACGGTGAGGGCGGGGGCCCTCTCGGACAGCTCGTCCCGCAGCTCCCGCGCGTTGCTCGGGCCGTCGCCCGTGGAGTTCGGGTTCAGGACGACGACCACGCGGGAGAAGGGCGAGCTCACGCGTCCGAGCCTAGGGGCGGCACCGTCGCCGGCCCGATCGGACGGCGTCCCGTCACCCGTTCGAGGGCGGGCCCTGGCAAGCTCCCGCCATGTCCTCGACACCGTCGTCACCGGCAGCCTCCGACCCCGTGCCGCTCGAGGCGCTGCTGGCGGGCTTCCCGCCGCCGCGGGCGGTCGACCCCGCGGCTCTGGCCGCTGCCGTCGCGCGGGGCCGCCGCCTCGTCGTGCTCGACGACGACCCCACCGGCACGCAGAGCACCACGGACCTGCCGGTGGTCACCACGACCGCCGCGGAGGACCTGCGGTGGGGCCTGCGGCAGCCGACGCCCGGGTTCTTCGTGCTGACGAACAGCCGCTCGCTGGCCCCGGCCGACGCGGCGGAGCTGCTGCGCGGCATCGTCACGACGCTGTTCGCCGTCGCGGCCGAGGAGGGCGTCGAGGTGGTCGTCGCGAGCCGCGGGGACTCCACGCTGCGCGGCCACTTCCCCCTCGAGACCGACGTCGTCACGCAGGCGCTCGCCGCGGTGGGGCGCACCGTCGACGGGGTCGTCGTCGTCCCGGCCCTCGTGGACGCGGGGCGCGTCACGGTCGGGGCGGTGCACCTGCTGCGCACGCCGGAGGGCTACCTGCCGGTGGGGGAGAGCGAGTTCGCCCGCGACGCGACGTTCGGCTACGCCTCCTCCGACCTGCGGGACTGGGTGGTGGAGAAGACGGAGGGCCGGGTGGTGCGCGAGGACGTCGTCGCGCTCACGCTGACGGACCTGCGGTCCGGGCCCGAGCGGGTGCTCGAGGTGCTGGACGGCCTGCGGGGCGGGGCGTTCCTCGTCGCCGACGCGGCCGACGACGAGGACCTGCGCGCGCTCGTCGAGGGCCTGCTGGCCGCCGAGGCCCGGGGCCGGGAGTTCGTCTACCGCACGGGCCCGTCCTTCGTGCGGGCCCGCACGGGGCAGGTCGCCACCCCGCCCGTCACCCCGGAGCACCTGCGCGCGGCGCTGACCGACGAGCCGGACGAGCGGCCGCGCACCCCCAGCGGGCTCGTCGTCGTCGGCTCCCACGTGGGGCTGACCACCCGCCAGCTCGACGCGCTGCGCGCCGCGGGCGGCATCGTCGAGGTGGAGCTCGAGGTGCCCGTGCTCGTGCAGCCGGGCGCGCGCGACGCCCACGTGCGGGCCACGGTCGACCGCGTCGTGCAGCTGCTGGACGAGGGCGGCCCGGACGTCGTCGTCCGCACCAGCCGCACCCTGGTGCGGGGCACCGACGCCGACGACAGCCTGCGGATCGCCCGCGCGGTCAGCAGCGCCCTCGTCGAGGTCGTGCACGACGCCGTCGCCCGCACCCGGCCCGCGTTCGTGCTCGCCAAGGGCGGCATCACGTCCTCCGACACGGCGACGAAGGCGCTGGGCATCACGCGCGCCTACTCGCGCGGGACCCTGCTGCCCGGTCTGGTCTCCGTGTGGGAACCCGTGGTCGGCGCGGCCCGGGGCGTCGCCTACGTCGTGTTCGCGGGGAACGTGGGGGACGAGAACGGGGTGCTGGACGCGGTCACGACGCTGCGCGCCGCCGCGCGGCCCGCGCCCGGTGAGCGGGCCGGGTCCTAGGGTCGGGCCGTGACGCTGACCCCGCGGGACTCCGACCGCCTCACGGTCTTCATGATCGCGGAGCTGGCGCGAAAGCGGCGCGCGCGGGGCGTCAAGCTCGGCCACCCCGAGGCCGTGGCCCTGATCTGCGACGAGATGCACGAGGCCGCGCGCGACGGCCTGTCCTACGCGGAGGTCACCGCGCTGGGGGAGTCGTTCCTCACCGCGGACGACGTCATGACGGGGGTGCCCGAGATGGTGCCGATCATCCACCTCGAGGTGATGTTCGCCGACGGGACCAAGCTCGTCGCCGTCCGCAGGCCGATCCGGTGACCGGCGTCCCGCTCTCGCCCCTGGTGGGCCCGGTCGGTGAGGTCGTCGTGGGCGCGGAACCGGTGGTCGTCGCGACGGGGGACCGGCCCACCGCCCGCGTGCGGGTGGAGAACACCTCCGAGTGGCCCGTCGTCATCACGTCGCACTTCCACTTCTTCGAGGCCAACCGACGGCTGCGGTTCGACCGCGCCGCGGCCTTCGGCCTCCACCTGGACCTGCCCGCGGGGTCCTCCGCGCGCTTCGACCCGGGCGAGACGCGGGAGGTCGAGCTGGTCGGCTACGCCGGTGCGCGGGCGCTGCACGGGTTCAACGGCCTCACGAACGCCGTCCTCGGGACCGGCGAGGAGCTCGAGCGGCAGCGCGCCGCCGCCGTGGCCCGCGCCCGCGCGGCGGGTTTCCTCGACGTCCCCACCGACGACACCCCCACCGACGACACCGACCGCTGACGTCAGGAGCCCCGGCCGTGCCCGCACCGATGGACCGATCCGCGTACGCCCGCCTGTACGGCCCGACGACGGGCGACCGGATCCGGCTCGCCGACACGAACCTCGTCGCCGAGGTGGAGCGCGACGACACCGCCTACGGCGACGAACCCCTGTGGGGCTTCGGCAAGACGATCCGCGACAGCATGGGCTCGACGAGCCACCGCTCGTCGGACTCCACGATGGACCTCATCATCGCCAACGTCGTCGTGGTCGACGCGACCATCGGGATCGTCAAGACGAACATCGGCATCAAGGACGGCCGCATCGTCGGCGTCGGCCGCGCGGGGAACCCGGACACCACCGACGGCGTCGACCTCGTGGCGGGCGCGAACACCGGCTGGATCATGGGTGAGGGGATGATCGCCACTCCCGGCACCGTCGACCCGCACGTGCACCTGGCCACCACGAGCCTCATCCCCGCGGCCCTGTCGGCCGGCACCACGACGATCGTCGGCATGGGCTACGGGCACGTCTCCGACATGGGCGTGAACCCGGAGTTCCACTTCCACCGCATGATCGAGGCGTGGGAGGGGTTCCCGCTGAACGTGGCGCTGCTCGCGCGGGGCAGCGCGTCGGACCGGTTCTCCCTCGAGCGCAACATCGAGATGGGCTGCGCTGGGCTGAAGGTGCACGAGGACACCGCGAGCTTCACGTCGGTGATCGACCAGGCCCTGACCATCGCCGACGAGTACGACGTGCCCGTGTGCGTGCACACCGACTCCAACCAGGAGGGCGGGGAGCTGGGGGACACGGTCGACGCCATCGGCGGCCGGACGATCCACGCGTACCACGTCGAGGGGCTCGGCGGCGGGCACCCGAACGTCCTGGAGCTGGCGGGGAACCCGGCGATCCTGGGCTCGTCGACGACCCCGACGATCCCCTACTCGGTGAACACCTACGCCGAGTACGGCGAGATGAAGATGGCCGTGCACCGCATGCACCACGACCTCGAGGAGGACCGGGCGTCGCTGGCCTGGCGCGCCCGCGGCGGCACGGTCGCGGCCGAGTCGGTGCTGCACGACATGGGCGCCATCGCGATGATGTCGTCGGACGCCCAGGGCATGGGCCGGATCGCCGAGGTCTCGATCCGCACGTGGCAGATGGCGCACCGGATGAAGGAGGTCCTGGGTGCGGTGGGCGACAACGACAACGAGCGGATCCTGCGCTACGCCGCGAAGCTCACCATCAACCCGGCGATCGCCCAGGGCCTGCAGCACGAGGTGGGGTCGCTCACGGCCGGCAAGCTCGCCGACGTCGTGCTGTGGCGGCCGGAGTTCTTCGGCGTGAAGCCGCAGTTCGTCGTCAAGGGCGGCATGGTCGTCTGGGGCCCGGTCGGCCCCGGCAACGACTCCACGCGCCTCGGGCAGCCGCAGGTCTACCGCCCGATGTTCGGCGCGATGGGGACGGCCCCCGCCTCCCTGGGGGTCGCGTTCGTGTCGCAGGCCTCGCTGGACACGGGGCTGCGCACCCGGCTGCCGGTGAAGCGGCGGTTCTCGGCGGTCCGGGACTCCCGGCACCTCACGAAGGCGGACTTCGTCCGCAACAACGCCTCCCCCGCGGTGCGGGTGGCCCCGGACAGCCTCGACGTCACCATCGACGGCCGCCCCGTGGACCTCGCCCCCGCGGAGGTCCTGCCGATGACGAACCGCTACTTCCTCTGACCGCTCAGGACGCGGTGGGCGCCGGCACCGTGAACGCCTCCCGGAAGCGCTGCAGCGCAAGATGGCTGTCGCCCTGCGCCCACGCCTCCAGCCCGACGGTCCCCCGGTAGCCGGTGGCGGCGAGGGCCGCGGCGACCGCCGGGTAGGCGATCTCCCCGGTGCCGGGTTCGCAGCGCCCGGGGACGTCGGCGACCTGCACCTCGCCGATCAGCCCCGCGCTGCCGCGCACGAGCTCGATGAGGTTCCCCTCGCCGATCTGCGCGTGGTAGAGGTCGAGGTTCATCCGCAGGTGGGGGCTGTCCACGGCGGCGACGAGGGCCCGGGTGTCCGCCGCGGAGGCGAACGGGGTGCCCGGGTGGTCGACCGCGGTGTTGAGGTTCTCCAGCGTGAACACCACGTCGTGGCGGCGGCCGAGCTCGGCCACGCGCTCCAGGGTGCGCGCGGCGGCGATCCACATCGGGCCCGTGACGAGCTCCACGGGCCGCACGGGCAGGCCCCGCTCGTCGAGGCCCGTGCCGTGCAGGTTGAGGTTCGGCGACCCGAGCCCGGCGGCGGCCTCGATGGACCGGGCGGCGCCGGCCAGCAGCCGGTCCGCGCCGTCGGGGTCGACGAGCTCGCCGTCGACGTAGCCCGTCATCGAGGTGAACGTGGCCCCGGTGGCGGCCAGGGCTGTCAGGTCCTTGCGCGTCCAGTCCCAGACCTCGACCGCGAAACCCTGCTCGTGCAGGGTGCGCACCCGCTCGAGCAGCGGCAGGTCGAGCAGGACCATCTCGGCGCAGACGGCCAGGGTGAAGGCGTTGCCCGCCGTGCTCCCCGCCGCGTCGACCGGCGCGCTCACGGGGACTCCGCCGGGGCCACGGGTCCGCCCGTGCGAACCGACTCGATGCAGGCCATCGCGACGGCGAGGGCCCGGTGCGCGTCGCGGCCCCCGACCGCCGGTGCGCGTCCGCCGCGCACGGCGGCGGCGAACTCCGCGAGCTCGGCGGTGTAGGCGTCGCCGAACAGCTCCACGTCCGAGCGCACGGTCGCGGCGTGCGAGCCGGTGGCGTCGTGGCGCACCACGGACGTGCTCGCCGTCGTGCCGATGGTGAGCATCCCCGCCGAGCCGAACACCTCGCCCCGCACGTCGTAGCCGTAGGCCGCGGAGAAGCTGGCCTCCGCGGTCGCGATGGCGCCGTTGTCGAAGCGGATCGTCACCACGGCGGTGTCCAGCAGGCCCGCGTCGCGGAACCCCGGGGCGACGAGGGCGTCGGCGACGGCGTACACCGAGACGGGACGCGCGCCCGGGTTCATCCACAGCAGGGTGTCGAAGTCGTGGATGAGCGTCAGCCGGAACACCGCCCACGGCGGGACCCGGGTGGGGTCGGCCAGCCCGGGGTCGCGGGTGACGGAGCGCAGCAGCTGCGGGACGCCGATCGCCCCGGCCTCGACCTGGGCCCGCGCCGCGGCGAAGGAGCGGTCGAAGCGGCGGTTGAACCCGACCTGGAACACGACCCCGGCCGCGTCGGTCGCCGCGATCCCGCGCTCGACGTCGGCGAGGTCCATGCCGGCGGGCTTCTCGCAGAACACGCCCTTGCCGGCGGCGGCCGCGGCCACGACGAGGTCGGCGTGGGCCTCGGTGCTGGCGGTGATGACGACCGCCTCCACGTCGGGGTCGGCCAGCAGGTCGTCGACGCCGGCCGCCGCCCGCGCGCCCAGGGGTGCGGCGAGCGCCTCGGCGGCCCCGGGGCGCGGATCGGCCACCGCGACCAGGCGGGCCCCGGGCACCCGCGTCGCGAGCAGACCCGCGTGCGAGGCGCCGATGCGGCCGGCCCCGATGAGCCCCACCCCCACGCCCCGCCCGCTCGTGCCGGTCCCGACGTGCGCCATGGTTCTCCCCTCGGCCCTAGACCGTTCTAGGGCTAGACCGCTCTAGGGTGCAGTGCGGGCGGGAGTCCGTCAAGGTCGGGGGTGGGAGCGGGCCGGTCCCTAGGATGGCCGCCGGCCGACGAGGGGGGTGCGCGTGTCCGAGAGGTCCCGGCCGGTGACGATCGCCGACGTCGCCGCCCTGGCCGGTGTCTCGCGCGCGCTGGTCTCGATCGTCCTGCGCGGGGTGCCCGGTGCGAGCCCCGCGAACCGGGAGAAGGTGCTGCGGGCCGCCGCGGAGCTCGACTACCACCCCGACCAGCGAGCCCGGCTGCTCGGCGCCGCCCGCAGCCGGACCCTGGGGGTCGTGCACGACCTGCGCCGGGCGTACCAGGGCGAGGTCGTCGAGGCGCTGTACGCGTCGGTGCTCGACGGTGCGGCGGGCGGTGACGGCTGGAGGCTCGTGCTGGAGCCCACGGGGTCCCGGCGCCCCGAGGCCGTGGCGCTCCAGGCCCTGCTCGACCAGCGCTGCGAGGCCGTCGTCCTCGTCGGCCCGACGTCGGCCAAGGCCCAGCTGGCGAGCCTCGCGGCCCGGGTGCCGGTCGTCGTGCTCACCCGGGCGGTGCGCGGGCTGGACGTCGACGTGGTCCGCACCGACGACGAGGCCGGGGCCCGGCTGGCCACCGAGCACCTCCTGGCCCTGGGGCACACCCGCATCGCCCACCTGCACGGCGGCCGGGCGCCGGGGGCGGCCGAGCGGCGCGCGGGCTACGGCGCCGCCCTGCGCCGGGCGGGGCTGGCGCCGGAGCTCGTGGCGGGGGGCCCGACCGAGTCCGACGGCGAGTCCGCGGCTCCCCGGCTCCTGCGCCCCGGCGGGCCCACGGCCGTCCTCGCCTTCAACGACGCCTGCGCGGTCGGGCTGCTCGCCGCCGCCCGTGCCGGGGGTGCGGCGGTGCCGCGCGACCTCTCGATCGTCGGCTTCGACGACAGCGCGGCGGCCGCGCTGTCCGCCGTCGCCCTCACCACCGTCGGGCAGGACGCCGCGGCCCTGGCCGCGCACGCCGTGCGCCGGGCGGTGGCCCGCGCGGAGGACCCGCGGCTGCCCGCCTCGGAGACGGTCGTCCCCCCGCACCTGGTGGCGCGGCGGACCAGCGCCGCCCCGGGAGCCTCCGCCGGGTGAGTCCGGGTCCCTGGGAGGACACGGCATCCACTGGCGGGTGATCGAGGGCTTGACGCCCCGCGGTGGTGGTCGAGGACGGACACCGCAGCAGGTGGCCGACGCACTTCGGGCGACGCCGCGGGTGCCTTGCGCGCCCGGGCCTCCCGCCCCCACGCTGCGCTCGTGGACGAAGCGACGCAGGACGCGTGGACCGGGACCGTGCGGGCGGGGTACGCGGGGACGGGGCCGGCCATCGAGCTCGGCGCCCTGCTCACCGGCGACCCGGGGTCACCGACCGCGGTGCCGGACGCTGCCGTGCGGTTGCCGCTGTCGACCCTCAACCGGCACGGGCTGGTCGCGGGGGCCACCGGGACAGGTAAGACGAAGACGCTGCAGCTGATGGCCGAGCAGCTCTCCGCGCAGGGGGTCCCGGTGTTCCTGGCCGACGTCAAGGGCGACCTGTCCGGCATCGCGGTGGCCGGCGCGGACTCGCCCCGGGTGCGCGAGCGCGCCGCGACGGTGGGCCAGGAGTGGGCGCCCTTCGCGGCCCCCGTCGAGCTGCTGGCCCTGGGCGGCCGCGGCACGGGGGTGCCGGTCCGGGCCAGCGTGACGTCCTTCGGGCCCCTGCTGCTGGCCAAGGTGCTGGGCCTGAACGACGTCCAGACGTCCTCCCTGCAGCTGATCTTCCACTGGGCCGACACCCGGGGGCTGGCCCTGCTGGACCTGCCCGACCTGCGCGCCGTGGTCACCCACCTGACCTCCGACGAGGGCCGGGCCGAGCTGCGGGAGCTGGGCGGGCTGTCCCGGTCCACGGCCGGGGTGGTCCTGCGCGAGCTGGTGGCCTTCTCGGCCGGCGGGGCGGACGCGTTCTTCGGTGAACCCGAGCTCGACACCCACGACCTGCTGAGGGTCGCCCCCGACGGGCGCGGGGTGGTGAGCTGCCTGGAGCTGGCCGGGGTCGTGCAGCAGCCCCGGGTGTTCTCCGCGTTCCTCATGTGGCTGCTGGCCGACCTGTTCGCCGACCTGCCCGAGGTCGGGGACGTGGAGAAGCCGAAGCTGGTGTTCTTCTTCGACGAGGCCCACCTGCTGTTCGCCGACGCCTCCGACGACTTCCTCGAGCAGGTCACCCAGACCGTGCGGCTCATCCGGTCCAAGGGGGTCGGGGTGTTCTTCGTGACCCAGGTGCCCGCCGACGTCCACCCCGCGGTGCTCGCCCAGCTGGGGAACCGGGTCCAGCACGCGCTGCGCGCGTACACCCCCGGCGACGCGAAGGCGTTGCGGGCCGCGGCGTCGACGTTCCCCAGATCGCCGTACGACCTGGAGGAGCTGCTCACCGGGCTGGGCACCGGCGAGGCGGTGGTGACGGTGCTGTCCGAGCGGGGGGCGCCGACGCCGGTGGCGTGGACGCGGCTGCGCGCCCCCGGGTCCCTCATGGCCCCGGCCCCGGCCGCGACGGCCGACGCCCTCGTGACCGCCTCCCCGCTGCAGGCGCGGTACGGCACGGCGGTGGACCGGGAGTCGGCCCGGGAACTGCTGGCGGCCGAGGTCACCGGGGCCCCGACCCCCGCGACGCCCGCCCCCGCGACGCCCGCCCCCGAGCGGCCCGCCCCCGAGACCCGCCGCCGCGCACCGGACCCCGAGCGACACCGCCGCGCACCGGACCCCGAGCCCTCGGTGGTGGAGTCGGTGGTGCGGTCGTCGGCGTTCCGGTCCTTCCTGCGCTCGGCGGCCTCGGCGGTCGGCCGCGAGATCGTCCGCGGGGCGATGGGGACGTCGACGAAGCGGCGACGCTGACCTGGATGCGTACCGCAGATGCTCCAGGACGCAGCACCGCGCGACGGTGGCTACGCGCCGAGTCGGCGAGGAGGTGCTGCAGGCTCTAGACGCGGAACTTCGCGGTCGCGGTGCGCAGCGTCGCGGCCAGCTCCTCGACCTCGGCGACCACGGCGGCGCTCTCGTCGGCGCGGCTGCTGGTGTCGGCCACGGCACCAGAGAGGGTGCCGAGGTCGGCGGCCACGTCGCGGGAGGTGGAGGCGGCCGTGGCGATGCGGCGGTTCATCTCGTCGCTCGTCGCGCTCTGCTCCTCGGCGGCGGCGGCGATCGTGCCCTGGTACTCCGTCATGCGGGCGACGATCTCGCTGATGTCGGCGATGGCCGCGCCGGCGCCGTGGCTGTCGGCCTGCAGGACGGTGACCGTGCGGGTGATGTTCTCGGTGGCCGCGGCCGTCTCCTGCGCGAGCGCCTTGACCTCGGCGGCGACGACGGCGAAGCCCTTGCCCATCTCCCCGGCCCGCGCGGCCTCGATGGTCGCGTTCAGCGCCAGCAGGTTCGTCTGCGCGGCGATGGAGGCGATGACCCCGACGACGTCGCCGATCTCGCGGCTGGACGCGGACAGCTGCTGCATGGTCGCGGACGTGGCCCCGGCGACCTGCACGGCCTCGTCGGCGACGGTGGCCGACGTGGTCGCGCTGCGGGAGATCTCGGCGATGGCGGCGGCCATCTGCTCGCTGGAGGTGGCCAGCGACGCGACGGCGCCCGAGACGACGCCGGCGCCGTGCGTCGCCGAGGCCGACAGCCCGTCCGAGAGGGAGGCCGCGGAGGCGATGCCGGTCGACGACGTGCGCAGCCGCACGGTGGCGCCGCCGAGCTGGTCGGCGGCGGTGGTGATGTCGCGGACGAGGGTGCTCAGCGCGGCGCCGGCCTGGTCGAGGGCGGTGCCCATCCGGCCGACCTCGTCGGTGGTGTCGAGCCCGGCGCTGACCGTGAGGTCGCCCGCGGCGAACCCGGTCAGCGCGGCCGAGACCCGCCCCAGCGGGCGGGTGACGCTGCGCGAGACCAGGCGGGCCAGGACGAGGACCGCGAGCGCGGCGGCGAGGCCGGCGACCGCGATGAGCCGCAGGCCGTGGTCGCGGGCGCGGGTGACGGCGGTCTGCTGCTCGGTGGCCTGCGCCTGCACGGCGTCGGCGACCGGCGGCAGCAGGTCCTCGACGGTGGTGAAGCGCTGCAGGAAGGCGGGGTACTGCGCGAGCGCGGCGGCGGGGTCGGCACCGCTGAGGGCGGCGAGGCGCTGCCCGTCGCCGACGTAGTCGGCCACGGCCGGGGCGGCCTCCCGGCTCGCCGCCTCGACGGCCGGGCCGAGGTCGGCCGCGGACACCTCCGCGAGCCGCCCGGTGATGGCGTCCGCGGCGTCGGCGACCCCCGCGACGGCCTCGTCGTGCGCCGGGCCGGTGGGGAAGAGCAGGGACTGCAGGATCGCTCCGCGCAGCGCGTCGTGCGCCATGTCCGCCTCCAGCGTCGCGCGGACGGCGACGCTCGAGCGGTTGAGCTCGCGCGTGGCGGTGTCGGCCGTGCGCAGCGACGTCGCGCCCACGCCGGCGAGCACGGCGAGCCCGACGAGCGCGGTCGCCGAGGACACGGCGAGCTTGCGCCCGAGGGGGAGGTCCGCCCACCGGCGGGGTGGTGCGGTTGTTCCCATGCCTGATCATCGGCACGCCGGGCCGCCGGCTGTACGGGTGGGCGCGTCCCCGGGGGTCCGCGGCGGGGCCGGCGTCGGCTCCACCCACCCCGGGCGGCCGCCGAGGGGCCGAGAAGATCTAGAAGATTCGTGGAACCGGGGCTCAAGCTCCCGGCCCGGGAGCCGATCACCCCCTGGAAGAGGTCCGCCGTCGGGAAGGAGTGAGGTCGTGGTCACCAGCAGCACACGTGCCGTGGACCCCCACCGGGGAAGGGGGAGCAGCACGAGCCGGCGCCGCTCCCTGAGGGGCCTGGTCTCCAGCCTGGGCCTGCTCCTGGCCGCCGGCGTCCTGGTGGCCCACTTCAGCGTGGGCCTCACCGTGCGGACCGTCCTCAGCGGCAGCATGAGCCCCGCCATCGAGGCGGGCGACCGGGTCCTCACCCTGAACACCGAACCGCAGCGCATCCACCGCGGTGAGGTGGTGCTCGTCAACACCCCCGACATGACGGCCCCCCTCGCCCACCGGGTCCACGACGTGCGGATGATCGCCGACGCCGTGTCCGTGCGGACGAAGGGCGACGCCAACGCCAGCCCCGACGAGTGGACGAACCTGCTGCCGGGTGCGGAGGTGCCCGTGGTGGTGGCGGTGCTCCCGGCCGCGGTCCCCGGCATCCCGAGCACCTGGGGGAGCGGCCCCAAGGTGCTGCTCGTCCTCCTGCTGGGTCTCGGCGTGACCGCGACCATGGTCGTCCCGCAGTGGCGGCGACGGCCCTGCGACTGCGACGAGTGCACCGCTCCCGCCGCGTCCCCGTGCCCCTCGTGCGGCGACACCGCCGCGCCGCAGGGCCGGCTGGTCGGCGCGACGAGCGCCCCCGACAGCTCCCCCCACGACACCCCCACCGCGACGAAGGACGAGGTCACACGATGAGCGCCGCCGAGCACACCCGGGCCACGATCCACGCCGTCGGTCGCGGCGCCCGCCGCCACGGCGCGCTCGTCGGTCACGGCGCCGGTCACAGCGCCTGGCAGATCGCCGGCATCGCCGCGACCGTCGCGGCCGGGGTCGCCGTGACCTCCGGCGGCGTCTACGCCGCCCTGACCGCCGACGCGTACAACGCCACCGGGCAGGCCGTCACCAGCGGCACCTTGAAGCTCACCATGACCCAGAACGGCGTCGGGTTCACCTCCCCGATCGCGGACCTGGCGCCCGGCGACACCGTCTACCGCTACGTCACCCTGCAGAACGGCGGGTCCCTCGCCGGGCAGGGCTTGACGCTGTCCGTCACCGACTCCACCGCCACCCTGCTGACCACCGACACGTCCAAGGCCCTGCAGGTGGCGATCGCCGAGTGCCCCGTCGCCTGGGTGCCGGGCACCGGGGTCTGCACCGGGGGGAGCACGTCCGTCCTCAGCGCCACGTCCGTCCCGTCGCTGACCGCGGCCTCCCCCACGAGCATCGCGGCGTCCGCCTTCGCGCCGACCGCCGTGCGCTACTACCGGGTGGCCACGAGCCTGCCCACGACCATCGTCGAGACGACGCTGAACGGCGCCCCGCTCACGGGGTCCATCCAGGGCCTCGCCGCCAACCTGACGTACCGGTTCTCCATGACCCAGCGGGCCGGGACCACCACCGGCGCCTGATCAGGCTGCGAGGTCCACCGGGGAGGGGGAGAGATGGGGACGGGCCGCCGGTGCTCGACCGGCCTGCGCCTCGTCGCTGCCCTGGCCGCGATCCTGCTGTGGTCGGCCCCCTCCGCCCGCGCGGAGGTGACGGCGGCCGCCGAGTCCGTCCCCGTCGCGGTGACGTCGGCGTCGTGGGGGGTCGTGATGTCCACCGCGGCCCAGGGGCCCTACACCGCGGGAACCACCGCCGCCGTCTCCGGCGCGCTCCTCGCCACCCGCTACGTCACCGTCGCGAGCACGGGGAGCAGGTCACCGGGGACGGTCACGTACCTCTACTCCGGGGACGCCCTCGCCCTCGGCGCCTCCCTGTGCCCGACACCGTGGACGGCCCTCGCCACCTGCGCCGGTGGCCAGGACACGACCGTGCCTCTCAACCAGTCGGTGAGCGGGGCGGGCATGGTCCCGCCGGGCCGGGGTGTGCTCTACATGAAGCTGAACTTCCTCGCCGGCAGCGCCGGGACGCTGGAGGCCCTGGCGACGAAACCGGTTACTCGCGTGACGACCACCTAGTGCGCCACCGCGGACGACGAAGCCGCGCCGGGGAACTCCCCGGCGCGGCTCTGTCGTGCAGGGCTCTGGATCAGCCCAGGGTGGAGGTGTCGATCACGAAGCGGTAGCGCACGTCGGAGGCGACGACGCGCTCGTAGGCCTCGTTGATCTGGTCGGCCGAGATGACCTCGATCTCGGCGCCCAGGCCGTGCTCGGCGCAGAAGTCCAGCATCTGCTGGGTCTCGGCGATGCCGCCGATCATGGAACCCGCGAGGCTGCGGCGGTTCGGGATCAGCGAGAACGCCGCGACGGTCATCGGCTTCTCGGGCGCGCCGACCTCGACGAGGGTGCCGTTGACGGCCAGCAGGCCGAGGTAGGCGTCCAGGTCGATGTTCGCCGAGACCGTGTTGACGATCAGGTCGAAGGAGCCGGCGAGCTGCTGGAACACGTCCGGGTCGCTCGTCGCGTAGTAGTGGTCCGCGCCGAGGCGCAGGCCGTCCTCCTGCTTCTTCAGCGACTGCGACAGCACGGTGACCTCGGCCCCCATGGCGTGGGCGATCTTGACGCCCATGTGGCCGAGCCCGCCGAGGCCGACGATGGCGACGCGCTTGCCGGGGCCTGCGCCCCAGTGGTTCAGCGGGGAGAACAGCGTGACGCCCGCGCAGAGCAGCGGGGCTGCGACGTCGAGGCCCAGGGCCTCGGGGATGCGCAGGACGAAGTCCTCGGTCACGACGACGTGGGTGGAGTAGCCGCCCTGCGTGGGCTGGCCGTCCTTGCCGACGGCGTTGTAGGTGCCGATGTTGCCCTTGAGGCAGTACTGCTCCTCGCCCTGCTGGCAGTTCGCGCACTCACCGCACGAGTCGACCATGCAGCCGACGCCGACGTGGTCGCCCACGGCGTGCTTGGTGACCTCGGAACCGACCTCGGCGACGACGCCGGCGATCTCGTGGCCCGGGACGACGGGGTAGTTCGGCAGGCCCCACTCACCGCGCGCGGTGTGGATGTCGGAGTGGCAGATGCCCGCGAACTTGATGTCGATGAGGACGTCGTGCGGGCCGAGGTCACGGCGCTCGACGGTCATCGGGGCGAGCGGCTCGGTGGCGGACGTGGCGCCGTAGGCGTTCACGGTGAGCATGCGGAGGAGCTCCTCGGTGCTGGGGGATGCGGTGTCGGGACGGGGGTCCCGGGTGTTCGACGTTCGGTAGCGGCAGGGGGAGGAGGGCGCCGTCGACCGTCTCCCGCTGCCCTGACGGTAACCCGCCGGAGGGGGTGCCGCAGTACGGGGCACCGCGGTTCAGAGGGCGGGGGGCCGTCCCAGGGGCCACAGTGGGACTCATGTGCGACGACACCCCGTTCGTGGAGGTACGCCTGCCGGCGGACCTCTCGGCGGCGCGGCACGCACGGTCGTTCCTGCGTCGTTCCCTGTGCGTGCACCAGTCCCGGGTCATGGACCGCGCCCTCCTGCTGTTCTCGGAGATGGCCGTCAACGCCGTCGAGCACGGGGCTCCGCCCGTCACCGCGGCCCTGGACTGCGAGGGCGTCGGGGGCGTCCGGCTGGCCGTGCACGACGGCAGCCCGGCGCAGCCCGTCCTGCACGAGGTCGGCCCGGAGGCCGAGTCCGGCCGCGGCGTGAACCTGCTGCAGGTGCTCAGCGAGGACTGGGGCGTCGACGTGGACCCGCGCGGCAAGACCGTCTGGTGCGTGCTGCGGCCCTGACCGTCGGGCCGTGACGCTCGGCTGACGGACTAGGCGGCGGGGGTCTCGAGCACCCGCACCACGACGACCGCCACGTCGTCGTCGCTGCCGTCGGGCAGCATTCGCGCGATCAGCTCGTCGCACAGCTCGTCGAGGGGCCGGTCGGCCAGGTCGGCGACGGCGGCGTGCAGCTCGTCCAGCCGCTCGCCCATGGTCCGGTCGCGGCGTTCGACGAGGCCGTCGGTGTAGAGCAGGACGATCGAGCCCGGCAGCAGGTCCGCCTCGTGCTGGTGGCGGCGCTGGTCCGGCCCCAGGCCGACGACGATCCCGGTGCCGCTGAGCTGGGTCACCTCGCCGTCCGGGTGCACGAGGACGGCGGGCAGGTGGCCCGCGACGCACCACCGCGCCCGGCGCACGCCGCCCTCGCCCTCGGAGATCTGCAGGACGATCGCCGTGGCCAGGGTCGTCATGCCCAGGCCGTGCAGGACGGTGTCGAGGCGGCCCACGACCTCGGCGGGCTGGGCCCCGCGGTCGAAGGCGATGCCCCGCACCAGGGTCCGCAGCTGCCCCATCGCGGCGGCCGCGGACACGTCGTGGCCCATGACGTCGCCGATCACCACGGTGGTGCAGCCGTCGGGCTGGACGAAGGCGTCGTACCAGTCGCCGCCGACCTGCGCGGCCTCCGCGGCCGGGTAGTAGCGGGTCGCCACGGCCAGGCCCTCGGAGTGCTGGGGCGGGGAGAGGAGGCTGCGCTGCAGCACTTCCGACGTCTTGCGCTGCTGCGCGTACAGCCGGGCGTTCTCCAGCGCCAGACCGGCCCGGTAGCCGAGGTCGACGGCCGTGCTGAGGTCGTCCTCGTCGAAGGGAGGCCGGCCGGAGCCGCTGAACATCGTGAGGCAGCCGGTGATCGCGCCGCGGGCGCGCAGCGGGACGACGAGGACGCTGCCCAGGCCCAGCCGTTCGAGCAGCTCGGTGAACTCGCCCTCGGCGGCGCCGTCGTGCAGCTCGTCGGCCCCGACGATCCGGCGCAGCGTCGGGCCGAGCTCGCCCCGCAGGACCCGCGAGGACACCGAGGACGGCAGCAGGCCCGTCGCGAGCAGCTCCTCCAGGCGGGCGGCGTCGGCGGCGCGGGCCTCGTCGGTGTGCGTGGCGCTGACGTGCTGGATGCGCCCGGCGGCGTCCAGCACGCTCGCGAAGGCCCACAGCGCGAAGTCCGGCACGACCAGCGACGGCAGCACGTGCAGCGCCTCGTCCGGGTCGAGCAGGGTGACGAGGCCGTCGGTGACCCGGGACAGGAACTCGAGGCGGCCGCGCGCCGAGCGGGCCTCGGCCAGGGCGGCGTCGCGCTCGCTCTCGGCGTGGATGCGCGCCGTGACGTCGTACTGCACCCCGACGTGGTGGGTCACGGTGCCCGTCGCGTCGCGGACGGGGGAGATGACCACCTCGTTCCAGAAGGCGGTGCCGTCCTTGCGGTAGTTCAGGAGCAGCTCGGTGATGTTGTCGCCCTTGGCGAGCGCGGTCCGGATCCGGTCCACGGACGCGCGGTCGGTGTCCTCGCCCTGCAGGAACCGGCAGTTGCGCCCCAGGACCTCCTTGCCGTAGCCCGTGACGCGCTCGAAGGCGGGGTTCACCCAGACGAGCGGGTTGTCGGGCTGGCTCGGGTCGGAGATCGTGAACGAGAGGTCGCTGGCGACGACGGCCCGGCTGCGCAGCTGGGCGGCGGACTCCTGCGCCTCCGCGACGGCCACCTGCTCCCGCATGGGCAGGAGCACGACCAGGCTCAGGTCCGTGAGGCCCTCGGCGGCCGCGTCGGCGAGGGGGAGGCCGACGACCCACAGCGGCTCGCGGGCCCCGCTGAGGTCCGTGCCGCGCAGCGCCGTGACGCGCTCGCCCTGGATCGGCTCACCGGCGGCGACGCGGGACAGCGGGCTCGAGGCCTGCCCCTGGTCGGGGCGGTCCAGCCGCGACCCGTCCTCGGCCTGCAGGCCGGCGGCGCGCGACCACTCCTCGAGACCGCAGGGCAGCTTCTGCCCGGGGGCCAGCTGCTCGGCGACCGGGTTCGCGACCAGGACCGTGGCGTCGGCGTTGCGCACCAGCAGGACGGCGCCGGGGCGGCCGTGCATCACGCTGGGCAGGAGCTGCGGTGCAGGACCATCCACGTAGGTGGTCGCCGGGCCGTCGGTCATTCCGTGGATCCTAGTCGGGAGGGCGGACACCGCAGGGCGTGGCGAGTGTCCGGACGTGGACGCGGGGAGCGCCCTCCCAGAGGGCACTCCCCGCGTCACGCTGTGGTCAGGACGTCACTGCACCGCTGCGGTGGCCGCGTCGGCCGCGGCCTGCGGCACGGCGGTCAGGCCACCGAAGATCCAGCCGTTGCCGGGCTGGACGAGGGCGGCCTTCTTGCTCGTCAGGTACGCCGTGGTAGTGGCGCCGAGCGAGCCGTTGGCGTCGGTGAAGAGGATCGGGACCCCCTGCGAGCCGGACACCGGGGCCGCAGCGAGGGCGTCGGCGGAGGCGCCCGCCGCGCCGCCGACGAGACCCGCGGACTGCGTGTCGAAGAACTCGGTCGCGAGGGCCTGGTCGGCGATCTTCGTCGCCGTCTCCTGGCGGTTGGCGCCCGCGAGGCGTGCGGTGCCCGCGAGCGACGTGTACGTCGCGTCCGAGACGACGCTGGTGCCGCCGAGGACCCACCGCGTGGTGGTGCCGAGGCTGTCGAGGGCCGCCTTCGTCTCCGCGGGGACGCTGTCGGCCTGCGTCAGCAGGATGGGGTAGTTGCGCGACCACGCGATGGGGCCGGCCGCGAGCGCGTCCGCGGTGGACGTGCCGGAGGCGACGAACACCTTCTCGGGCGCGGAGGTCTCGTCGGCCTGGGCGACGGCCGCGGCCGTGGCGTAGCGGTTCGCCCCGGCGTAGCGGACGACGGTCTTGCCGGCGCCCTTCCACGCGGCCTCGAGGCCGGCGGAGACCTGGGCCTCGCCGCCCACGATCCACACGTTCTTCGCACCCAGGCGGGTGATCTCGTCCGCGGTGACGGCGGGGACCGAGTTCGCCTGGGTGTAGAGGATGGGCGCGCTGTAGAGGCCCGCCAGGTAGGAGGCGGTGAGGCCGTCGACGGTCGCGGTGCCGTTGACGATGACGACGTCCTCGGTGTCGCCGTCCGTGGGGGACAGCAGCTTCGAGGCGGCGACGGCGGTGGCGTAGCGGTCGTTGCCGGACACGCGGGTGTCGAAGGCGAACCCGGTGGCGGCGTTGGCCGGGGCGGCGGTGGCCGCGACGGTGCCGAGCCCGACGAGCAGCGCGGCGCCCGCGCCGATCGCCCGTGCAGTGCGGTGGTTCCTGGTCACGATGTCTCCTGAAGGTTTCAAAGGTGTTGGTGGGCGGGGCCGGAACGGGACGTCAGGTGGTGCGGAGGACGCCGTTGAGCCCGGCGGGGTAGAAGCCGCCCTGGGTGGCTCCCTTGTCCGCGGTCAGGTAGACGATGTTCAGGACCTCGTTGTAGCTGCGGCTGTAGGCGATGCTGTTCGCGTCGGTCGGCACGAGGTTGGCCCGGTCGCCGGTGCCGACGGTGATGCCCTGGTCCTTCGACACGGCCGTCCCGTCGAGGGAGTCGCGGGCCGCGGAGATCAGGTTCGTGGGCGCCGCGAGGTCGTTCGCGTACAGCAGCGTGCGGACGATGCCCGCGTGGTAGGCCTCGACGGCGAGGATGCCGGCGGCCGCCTCGAGGTAGTCCTTGTTCTCCACGAGGGGGGAGGCGCCCTTGTAGGCGGTCACGCCGACGTCCTCGAACAGGAAGGCGCCGAGCAGGAAGAACGCCTCGTTGGCGAAGGGGTCGAAGGTCTCCCCCGCCTTGATGACGCCGGCGGCCTGGGCTGCACCGGTGAAGGACTCCCGCAGGTTGATGGCGGGGCGGGCGACGGCCGCCGTGCCCAGCGCACTGCGCAGGAACTTGACGTGGGCGATCTCGTCGTTGGCGATCTCCTCGGCGTAGTACCGCGTCGCCTTGGACTTGAAGGGCACGCGGTGCCCGCCCGTGACGCCGCCCTGGGTCCCCTGCCCCGTGGCCATGGCCTCCGCGAGCCCGTGGCCGTAGGCGGCGTAGCAGTAGAACTCGGCCTCGAGGTACTCGAGGTTCAGGGCGAAGTTGAGGATGGCGACGTCGGAGACGGGGCCGTCGGCGGCGTCGGCGCGCTGGGCCGCCGCGGTGCCGACGAGGCCGGCGCCCACGACGCCGGCGGAGAGCAGGCCCATCCCCTTGAGGAAGGTGCGTCGTTCCGCCTCGCTGGTGGAGCTGCGGTTGATCATGTCGACGATGAGCGACTTCTTGAACATGGGCAGCCTTCGGTGGTGTGTGGTGCCGGGAGCTGGGCACCGTGGCTGGGCCGCCCCGCAGGGCGGCGGTGGCACGAACGTCTGACACGCGCGTTGTCGTGGAGCGTCTGCGACGAGCGGCGGTCACCTGGCCGGCGCGACATCCGTGTCACGGAGGTGGAGGGTCCCGGTCGATCGGTCCTGCCCCACCCGTTCGGCGCTGGGGACGCCGTGGATGGGTCCAGATTCGTGCGGACCGGGTACCTGATCGCACCCCTCGTCCGGAACGACCATGACACGGTCCGTCACACCATGGCTACCTCTCGTCACAAGACGGTCGGTGATCAACGCCTCACTCTGTGCTGACAAGCGTCGGCGGCGGGGCGACCGACACCGCTCTCGGTCAGTGCCACCCCCGGGCGTAGGGCACTGTGAGGCGCATGGACACCCCCGTGAACCCCATCCAGACCTGGTGGGACACCGCTACCGCGCGCACCCGCCAGCGGGCCCTCGGCCTGGACCCGGCCGAGCCGGTGCCGGGCTGGCTGGCGGAGGAGCTCACGGCGGCCGGGGTCGCGCTGAGGATGGCCCTGTTCACCGAGGGGTCGCGCATCGCGCGCCGCTACACGCAGTCGACCGAGCTCCGCACGCACCTGGCCGCCGAGCGCGCGTCGGTGCCCACCGCCTGAGCCGGTGAGCGCGTCTCCGCTTCCCGGGAGACACTGCCCTTGATGCTCTCTCCCGTTCTCTTCTCCCTGGCCGGGGCGAGCGCCCTGGTCGCCGCCCTCCTCCCGCGGGTCGTGCGGCACCTGCCGGTCAACCTGCCGATGGCCTTCCTGGCCGCCGGTGTGCTGCTCGGCCTGCTGCCCGGACTGCCGTCCGTCGACCCCCTCGAACACCGCGAAGCCACCCAGCACGTCGCCGAGATCGTCGTGATCATCTCGCTGATGGGCGCCGGGCTGGCGATCGACCGCCCCATGGGCTGGCGCCGCTGGGCCACCTCCTGGCGCCTCATCCTCGTCGCCATGCCGCTGACGATCGCCCTGGTGGCCGTCGCCGGCACCGCGCTCGCCGGGCTGCCCGTCGCCGCGGCGATCCTGCTCGGCGCGGTGCTCGCACCCACCGACCCCGTCCTCGCCACCGACGTCCAGGTCGGTGAACCCGCCGACGAGGAGGGGACCGAGGACGAGGTGCGCTTCGCCCTCACCAGCGAGGCGGGCCTGAACGACGGCGCCGCCTTCCCCGTCGTGCACCTCGCGATCGTGCTGGCCACGGCCGGTGCGACGTCCGCGGCGCTCGGGCACTTCGTCCTCGAGAACGTGCTGCTGCGCGGCGTCGTCGGGGTCGTCGGGGGGCTCGTCATCGGCAAGGTGCTGGGGGCGCTGTTCTTCCGCTCCCCGATCCCTTCCCTGCGCCTGGCCGACGAGGCCGAGGGGTTCACGGCGCTGGCCGTGACGTTCCTCGCCTACGGGGTCACGGAGATGCTGCACGGCTACGGGTTCGTCGCGGTGTTCCTCGCGGCGGGCACCATCCGCGCCGCGGAGCGCTCGCACGGTGCGCACCGGGTGGCGCACGGCTTCGTCGAGCAGATCGAGCGCATGCTCACGTCGTGGCTGCTGCTGCTGCTCGGGGCGGCGCTCGCGGACGGGCTGCTGGACGACCTGACGTGGCAGCTGGCCGCGGTCGGCGTCCTGCTCGTCGTCGTCATCCGGCCGCTGGTGGGGATGCTGAGCCTCGCGCGCACCCCGGCCGGACCGCGCGAGCGGTGGGTCATCGCGATCTTCGGTGTGCGGGGGATCGGGTCGCTGTTCTACCTGGCCTACGCGCTGGGTGAGGGGGAGTTCCCGGCGGGACCGCTCTGGTCCGTCGTGGGCTTCACGATCGCCCTGTCCGTGCTCCTGCACGGCGTCACGGCCACCCCGCTGGTGCGCCGGCTCGACGCCGCCCGCTTCCGCAAGGCCCCGTCGGAGCGCCTCGAGGACGTGGCCGGCACCCACCTGTGACGGGTCGGCTACACCGCGATCTTCGAGTGGCCGGGGTCACTCGGAGGCCCTACATTCGTCGTCGGTCGATCGTCATCGAGAGTAGGGAAACACCATGCTGGGTACCATCGTCGGTCTGATCATCATCGGCCTCATCGCCGGCTTCATCGCTCGCGCCGTCGTCCCGGGCAAGCAGCACATGGGCATCGGCGCCACCATCCTCCTGGGGATCGTCGGCTCGTTCATCGGCGGCTTCCTCGGCTACCTGATCTTCGGCAAGGACGCGGGCAGCGGCTTCGTGCAGCCCTCCAGCTGGATCGGGTCCATCATCGGCGCCATCATCGCGCTGATCATCTGGATCAACGTCAGCAAGCGCAGCTCCGTCCGCCGCTGACGTGAGCCCGCTCGGGAACGAGCACCGGGAGGCGGTCCACTGCTGAGGCAGTGGGCCGCCTCTCGCACGTCAGGACGGTCCTCCTGCTGCGAATGCACCGGCCGCGACCGCACCGGCCGCGGCCCACCGGTCGAACGCGTCGGCCGGGACCGGCCGGCAGTGCAGGTAGCCCTGCGACTCGTCGCAGCCGAGCCCGCGCAGGAGCTCCAGGGTCGGCAGGTTCTCCACCCCCTCGGCGACCACCCGCAGCCCCAGGGCGTGGCCCAGTGTCACCGTTCCGGCGATGATCGCCGCGATCCGCGGCTCCGCGACGGCCCGGTCGGTGAAGGAGCGGTCCAGCTTCAGCTCGGTGGCGGGCAGGTCGGCGAGGTAGGCCAGCGACGAGTAACCCGTCCCGTAGTCGTCGATGCTCAGCCCGATCCCCAGCGCCGCGATCTGCTCGCAGGTGCGCAGGGAGACCGCCGGGTCCTCCATGAGGGTGGTCTCGGTGACCTCGAGGACGAGGTCGCCGGGGACGATCCCGCTGCCCCGCAGCATCGCCTCGAGCGACGGCAGGAGCCCCGGATCGGTGAGGCAGCTCGTCGAGAGGTTCACCGACAACCGCACCGGGTTCCCGTCGGCGCGCCAGCGCTGGGCCTGCTGCACGGCCGTGGACAGCACGTGGCCGGTCAGCGCGCCCATGTGTCCGCGCTCCTCCAGCAGATCGAGGAACGCGTCGGGAGCCAAGAGCCCCAGCCGCGGGTGCTCCCACCGCACGAGGGCCTCGGCGCCGACCACCTCGCCGGTGTGGATCGACAGCTGCGGCTGGTAGTGGACGACGAACTGCGCAGGGCCGGCGGCGTCGTGCTCCGCCCCCAGCGCGTCCTCGAGCTCGACGGCCAGCAGGGCGCGCTGGCGGGCCCCCAGGTCGGCCTCGTCGTCGTAGACCGCGACGCCGCTGCCGAGGCCCTTGGCCAGGTACATGGCGGTGTCCGCCCGCCGCAGCAGCTCCGAGGGGGTGACCGGTTCGCCACCGGTGACGGCGATGCCGACGCTGGCCCCCACCCGGAGGCGGTGCACGCCGACC
Organism: Kineococcus rubinsiae; assembly: GCF_011839805.1. Lineage (GTDB taxonomy): Bacteria > Actinomycetota > Actinomycetes > Actinomycetales > Kineococcaceae > Kineococcus > Kineococcus rubinsiae. Next base: position 54,671 of record NZ_VWPY01000006.1, read on the forward strand.
GGGACGGGGTGCTCCCCCAGGGCCGCGACGCGGTGCGCCACGGCCTGGGCCTCGGCCAGCCCGGCCCCGGGCAGCAGCACCGCGAACTCGTCGCCGCCGAGGCGGGCGGCGGTGCTGCCGGACGGTGCCGCGTCCAGGAGCAGGCGTGCGCACCAGCGCAGCAGCTCGTCGCCCACGCCGTGGCCGAAGCGGTCGTTGACCTCCTTGAAGCGGTCCAGGTCCACCACCAGCAGGGCGGTCGCGGCCCCGTCCCCGAGCGCCTCCGCGAGGGCCGCCAGCAGGGAGCGGCGGTTCGCGAGCTGGGTGAGGTCGTCCGTGCGGGCCTCCTGGCGCGTCCGGGCGAGCTGGGAGAGGTCCCCGACGAGGCGCATCGCGTTGACGCAGGCCCCTGCGACCGCGAGCAGCCCCAGGACGACGACGGGAGCCGTGCGTCCGGGGTCGAGGCGGGTGGCGAGGGCGATGGTCGAGACGCCGCCCACCAGGACCACCAGGCAGCCGACGGCGAGGTCCTGGGTCTTGGAGGCCTGCGGGAGGGCGGGGTGGGCGCGCAGCACAGCGGCCAGCGCGAGGCCACCGGCGATCAGGACCCACCCGACGGCGGCCAGGTCACCCGCGGGCACCCCCCCGTGCACCAGGACGTCGGCGCCGGTCAGGACGGCCAACCCGACGGTGGCCAGACCGGCCAGCCAGGAACGGGGGTCGAGCTGGAGGTCGCTGAGGGTCGCGACGGTGAGCACGGTCCCGACCAGGAGCAGCAGGGCACCCACCTGCAGCACCGCGACCTGCTCGAGCCACCACGGTGCGACCGTCCAGTCCGGCTGCCACCGGGCGACCGTGAGGTCGATGACCGCGGTGATCGCCAGTCCGCCACCGAGGCCGTTGAGCCAGTCGGTCGGATCCGACGTCGTCGTCCCCACGCGGTTCCACTGGATGAGTCCCCGGTAGAGCAGCGGTGCGGCGACCAGGGTGGCCAGGCCCCCACCGAGGAGCTCGGCGTCGGAGCCGGTGGCGCCGCCCGCGGCCAGACGGGCCACGCCCTTCAGCACGGCTCCCGCCGCGAGGGCGGCGAGGGCACGGCTGAGCCACCGCCACAGCTCCGCCTCGGCCATGCTCCCGGCGGCGCGCCGACGCAGGAGGACCGAGGTGCCGGCGAAGACGACGCCCTGGCCCGCGGCGCCTGCGAGGGAGGTCGTCGGAGACGCGGTGCCGCTCGCGGCGACCACGGTGAGCCACGCGGTGGAGACCACGACGAGCGCGGCCGCCGGGACGAGCACGGCGTGCGGTGGGACGGGGCGGAACACGGTGACTCCGTGGGGCTCGGACTGACGTCCCGGAGCGTCGAGACGGTGGTGCATCGGCACGTGGTGTCACCGTCGTGAGGCCGGACGGTCGCCGTCGTCGCGGCTCCTCGAGGACCCTCGGGAGTCAGACCACCTCGGCGTTGCGCATCGCGAGGGTCGCCGGCACGGAGTAGACGTGCGCGACCTGGGCCGCGAGCTCGGTGCGCGGCACGGCCGCGGAGTACAGCCAGCCCTGGGCCAGCGGGGCGCCGATGAAGCGGCAGATGTCGGCCTGCTGCTCCGTCTCGACGCCCTCGACGATGACGGTGAGGCCGAGGCGTGTCGCCAGGTCCACGACGCACGTGACCACCGACTGGCCGTTCACGTCGTCGGTCATGGCCTGGGTCAGCGACCGGTCGATCTTGAGGATGTGCACGGGCAGCCGGCCGAGGTAGCCGAAGGCGGAGTAGCCGGTGCCGAAGTCGTCGATGGCGATGCTGCAGCCGAGGCCCGCGAGCTCCTTGACGACCCGCTCGGCCAGGGAGTCCTCGTCGAGGAACACCGACTCCGTGAGCTCGAGCGTCAGCTGGGCCGGGACGATCGCGTAGGTGCTGAGGATCTCGCGGACGATGTCGGCGAACCCGGGCGACTGCAGCTGCACGACGGAGACGTTGACGGCGAGGCCGACGCCCGCCTCGAACACCCCGGCCGCGTGCGCCCAGTCGACGGCCCGGCGCAGGACGCTCTCGCCCAGCGCGACGACGAGGTTGGACTCCTCGGCGATGGCGATGAACTCCACGGGGCTGATCCGCCCGAGCACCGGGTCGTTCCAGCGGGCCAGGGCCTCGAACTTGATGACGCGGCCGCTGAGGAAGTCGACGACCGGCTGGTAGTGCACGTCGATCCCGCCGTCGCGGATGGCCTCGGCGAGGCGCTCGCGCAGGACGCTGCGGCGGTGGTGCGCCGCCGCGACGGACCCGGAGAACACGGACACCGTCCCGCCGCCGGAGGTCCGGGCGTCGCGCAGCGCGATGTCGGCCTGGACGAAGGGGAGCATCACGTCGTCGCCGTGGTCGCGCGGGGCCGCGGCCACGCCGGCGAGGGCGGTGAGCGGGAACCGCTCGACGCCGTCGACGTGGGCGGGGGCGCCGGAGACGGCGGTGATGAGGCGCTGGGCCAGGCGCAGCGCGTCGATGCCGTCCCCGTCGACGAGGACGACGAACTCGTCGCCCCCCGTGCGGAAGGCGCGGCCCCCCGTCTCGTCGAGGACGGCCGTGATCTCCTGCGACGCAGCCAGGATCACCGAGTCGCCGACGGCGACGCCCAGGACGTCGTTGACGTCGTCGAGGCCGTCGAGCTCCAGGAGGACGAGGGCCTGGTCGCGGTCGGGGCGGGTCAGCGACGACGTGAGGGCGACGCGGTTGCTGAGGCCGGTGAGCGCGTCGTGCAGCGCCTGGAACTTCAGCCGCTCCGTCGTCAGCTGCACCGCGCGGGCCGTCCCGGCGTAGCGGTAGGTGAAGGCGAGCATGACCGTGGAGTAGAAGGCGAAGAGGATCGGGTCCGAGCGGGGGGACACGACGATCAGCAGGATGTCGAGCAGCAGCACCGCGCCCGGGACGAAGGACGTGACCTCCAGGCGCCGCACGGCGCGCGCGGCGGACTCCCCGCCGTGCTGCACGAGGCCGCGGCGGGGGAGCGTGACGAAGGTCCAGACGAGCGCGCCGACGGCGAGCACCACGCCCGCGTGCGAGACGGCGGGGGAGGACTCGAAGCAGACCGCCGCCACGACCGTGCCCAGGCCCAGCCCGCAGACGCCCATCGTCGGGCGGGTCAGGTAGGGGTGCTCGACGGCGAGGGCGATGTTGGCGCAGACGAGCAGGGCCGCGAGGGTCACCAGGACGACCACGGAGGCGTTCCAGCCCCCGGGGCCGGTGTGCCCGGTGCGGGCGAGGAGGTCCCAGCCCGCGGTCGCGAGGGCGCTGGTGAGCATGAGGGCGTCGGCGACCAGGGGGGAGTCGTCGGACTCGGCGCGCGCGGAGCGCAGCTGCCGGGCCACGAGGACGAGCAGACCGGTCGTGCCGGCCGACATGACGAGCACGGGAGCGTGCAGGCCGACCACGTCCCGGCCGACGAGCGTCCCGCTGAGCGCGAGGGCGGCGCCCCACAGCCCGCCGGTGAGGGCGTAGCGCCGCACCAGGGCGAGGGGAGCGCGCAGCGGCAGGACGGGCGCGGTCACGCAGAAGGCGAGCACCGCCATCCCGCCCGCGAACACCCACCGGTCCACGGTCGCGTCCCGCTCGAGCACGCACAGCGCCGCGAGCACCGCCAGACCCACGAGGACGACGGCCACCCCCGCCACGCGGGGGCGTGGCACTGCGGAGGTGGCCGTCATGCGTTCTCCATCGGCGCGCGCCTCGGGGGACTTGACGGTCGACCGCAGCGGGCCTTCTAGAAGGAGCGGTTGCAGAGCGCGACTGATCCCGGGGCCGAGCTGTCCGGCACTGCGCCGGACCTGTCACCCACAGGCGCACCGCGGGCCATGGCCCGTGCGTGGCCGGTGACCCCATCCCGTGTGACTAGTCCGTTCGGGTGGGTGCAGGGTTCGGCCGACCGTGATCATGCCCGTTACCAAAATGTAACCATCGGCCGTGACCTGCATCACCGCAGGTCACGGGCGGTTAAGCGATCGTGACGGTGCGTGCGGACCAAGATCTGCCATTACTCACCGTGTTGCCAGTGTGACTGTCGTGTACGTTCGGAACTGTCACCGAGGGGATCCGCTGAGTAGCGGACAAGGGCGGTGGCGAGGCTCGATCAGAGCCGGCCCCCACGGGGGGACTTCACTTCACATGCCTTGGAGGCAATCGTGACCGCAGCAACCTCCCGGTTGCGCCGGCGTGGCATCGGGGCCGGCGTTTCGGCCCTCGTTGGTCTCAGCTCGGTTGTTGGACTCGCCGCCGCAGCGCACGCTGCGCCTGGCTTCACCTTCCCTGACACGAACCGCGTGGCTGGCGCTGACCGCTACGCCACCGCGATCGCGGCCTCGACCAAGGCCTTCCCGACCGGCACGCAGGCCGGCGGGGTCGTCCTCGTGAGCGGCTCTTCCACCGTTGACGGCCTCACCGCCTCCTACGTGGCCGGCTCGCACAACGCTCCGATCCTCCTGGTGAAGAACGGTGTTGTCGACGCCACCACCCTCGCGGAGATCAACCGCCTCAACGTGACCGACGTGTACATCGTCGGCGGCACGACGGTCGTCCCCGAGGGTGTCGAGACGCAGCTCGACGGCAAGACGATCACCCGCTTCGGTGGCGCAGACCGTTACGAGACCGCGAGCCGTGCGGCCACGAACAACAACAACGTCACGACGCAGCCGGGCAAGGTCTTCATCGCCTCGGGCACGGCTGACGCCTTGGCCGCAGCGCCGGTGCTCTACAACAAGAAGTACCCGCTGCTGCTGACCCGCGCCGCCTCGGTCCCCGCCACTACCGCGGATGCGCTGAGCAAGCTGACGACTGCTAATCGCACCGTCCTCGGTGGCACCACTGCCGTGGAGGCGGGCACGTACACCTCCCTCGGTGGCACCGTCCGCATCCAGGGTGCAAACCGCTTCGAGACGGCCGCGAACATCGCCGCCTCCGCGGTCGCGAACGAGAGCTTCTCGGCAGCGAACGTCGCCATCGCCAACGGCAACGACGTCGCGGCCGTGGACTCCCTCACGGGCTCGGTCGTTGCTGGCAAGAACGGCGTCCCCCTGATCTTCACCAACGGTACCGACGTCACTCCTGCAGCCACGACGGCGTACCTCACGGCTAACAACAACGCCCTCACCGGACAGCTATACGTCTTCGGTGGGACGACGGTTGTGAGCACTGCTGCCACGGCGTCTGTGGTTACAACGGTCACGACTCCTGTGACGGTTGGTCAGAGCCTCTCCATCACTCCGACCACCGCAGCGGCGCTGACGGTCCAAGACGAGAGCGGTACCACTGCGACGGCGGATGACCGTTCCTACACCGTTTCTGGTCTTACGGCCGGCACTGATTACCGCATCACTCTTGTGGACGCCGAGAGCGTTCGTACCGCGGCCAACGGTGCGGTCACCTTCCTGAGCTCGGCAGACGTGGCTTCCGCGACTGGTTTCTCGGTCAACGCTGGCGCTCAGACGGCCGCCAACATCACCGTCGTGAACAACACGACGCTTGGCTTGAGTTCGGCGCCGACCTTCGTCACCCAGCCCGTCAACGGCAGCATCACGGTCACCATCGACGGTGAGGGCGCTGGCGCGGTTGTGCCGGTCGTTTACCTCAACGGGGGCACGGGCAAGTCCGCCTCCGAGGGCGGCAACAGCACGCGCCTTGAGACGTCTGCCACTGCCGCGGCGCAGTTCGCCGCACCGGTCGAGTCCTTCGGCGTCGGTGGTCAGATCACCTACACCTCACCTTTGGCGGAGGCTGGCAGCACGCTGTCGTCCGACCCGATCGACTCGGTCGACAAGGCGACCGACTCCTTCGACGTGGCGGGTCTGCGATACGCCTACGACGCTAACGACCTCTTCCGCCTCACGACTGGCGGGACGACCACCTCGGTGGGTCTGGCAGCGTTCGAGGCGGCCCTCTCGTCTGACGACGAGATGACCATTGGCGGTGACGGCTACGCCGCTGACGCGGGCGGTGTCACGACGTTCGAGCTGAACGACGTCAACCCGACCACTCCGACGACCGTCAGCGCCGAGAAGGGCGCCCTGACGTCGACCTCGAACGACCTGTCGGTCACAGTGGCCATCAGCCCGACCGCCGTCTACGACCAGGTCGTGATCCAGCGAGCTGTCGTGTCGGGCAGCCCGCTCGACGAGTCGGCTGTCAACCCGGCCAACGTGGGTGCCTTCGTCGACGTGGCGACTGTGACTCCTACGGACGCTCAGCGTACGGCGGGCTCGATCACCTACATCGACAACGACAGGGCCAACGGTGCTTACAACTACCGCGCAGCTCTGATCAACGACGGTGACACCGGTGCTTATGTGGCCGACGGAACCGTGGAGACCGCCGTGTCTCCTTCCACGGATTCGACTGTTCCCACAGTCGTCGACGCCCGCGTGGCCGCGAACACCGGCAGCCCCTTCCAGTTGGACGCCGCTACCGATAGCTTCAAGCTGGTGGCGAGTGAGGTCCTTGCCGCTCCGAGCACGGGCGACGCGCTGCGTCTCACCGACACGGATGGCACGGTGGCGGACATCGTCAACGGCACCGGGACCACTGCCTTCACCCTCAATGCGGCGCCTGAAACGGTGGGTGGAGTTGAGTACTCCGTCGGCCGAGTTCTCACCGTCGTCGTGGGTACGGTGACCCCGGGTACTGTCGGGACCGTGACTGGCCTGGGCATCCCGAGCACCATCACGGCGACGTCTGGCAACACGGACGTGGCTGGGAATGCTCTGTCGCTCTCCGGTGACGTGATCGTCGACACCGAGTCCTGAGCTGAATAGCTGAAGGGCAGGTCCCCCGTAATGGGGGACCTGCCTTTCGGCATTTGTCCACCCATCGAAGCGCCTGCGTCTAAGGCGCTCTAGTAGTTGATCCTGCTGTAAGCGCCCTACTTGCCTGCCCTCCTCGCGTTCTGCCTCGAGCCTTTCGGGCAGTTCACGCGTCCTCACGCCGGTCGAGGACGTGTTTTGACGACCTCATCCTCCTGCGCTCCCTGGGTGAGGTAAGCGTCCCATGCGCACTCGTGACGATGACTTCGGCGGCCGGGCACGCTGTGCTTCGCCAGTGCCGTCAGCCCTGGACATCCCGTTGTTGCGTGCTGTTGCGCAGTCGATTCCCAGCAGTTCTTCAAGGATGGTTGGCCGTGCTTCATCGACCAAGACTGGTGATGTCTTCGATATGGATATGCGTACAACTTCTAGCTGTCCTCGTGACGTCACTACCTGCCTCGGCGTCAGCCGGGGAAATGGTGGTCGGCCAGGTCGTGCATGTCGCTACCGAGGTGAACGCCGAATCGGGTAGCGGTGCCGACGACCTAGTCGACACATTCGTTGCCGTAGGCGGCAGGCTGATCGAGGTCACGGATTTACGCGTCACAGCACTGCCCGCGGAGAGTGACGTGAGCCTCCGTGTTGCTGACGCTGACGCTTCACAACTGCAGGTGCTCGCTGTCCAGGAGGTTGGCATCGCTGCTGGGTCGCCGGCGCCCGCAGTGAACGCCGCCGTGCCTCACAAGGTCTCCATCGCTATGGCCGTCCCCGCGGGCGTGGCGCAAGACGCGGCGCCGGTCACGACCCCCCAGGTGCAGACCGCACTGGAGCAGGCTTCGGACTACTGGTCTGCGCAGACCGGCGGACGGATCTCCTTCACCCTGGGCGCGATCGTCCCCTGGTACACCAGCACGGCGACCTGTGCCGACTACTCCAGCCTGTGGAGCGAGGCGGCGAAGAGGACGGGCTTCACCTACGCGCCCGACGAGAACCTCATCGTGGTCGTGCCGGCTCGGGGGTACTACAGCGGCGCGTGCGACTCGTACGGCAAGGGGACGATCGGGAACACCGTCCACAGCAGCGGTGCCCTCTACGTCACCGACGTCGAGCCGTCCCTGTGGGCGCACGAGCTCGGGCACAACCTCTCCCTCGGTCACGCCAACGCGCTCTACGACACCACCCGCAGTGACGTCGTGTACTCGGGGTCCTACGGCGCCAGCCGGTGGGTCAACTACGGCGACGTCTGGGACGTCATGTCCTACTCGAGCTCCACCATCGGCCACGGTAACCTCGGGGCCGCAGGCCAGGACCGGCTCGGTGTGCTGCCCGGCGGTGTCCGGAAGGTCGTGACGTCCGGGACGTACAGGATCGACGCGCTCCCCGTCGCCGACGACGGTGCGGTCCACGGGTTGAAGGTGACCGATCCGGCGACCAACGGCTCGTACTTCGTCGAGCTGCGCGGAGACAGCCGCGCCGACGACCTGGTCGCCTCGGACTGGCGCAAGCCCACCAAGGGTGTGCTGGTCACCAAGGCCGACGGCGCGGAAGCCCACGCCTCGGTCGTCCTCGACGGCTCTCCGACCGGCAACTCGAGCAGCGACTTCGACTTCACCGTGCCGGTGGGTTCGACGATGGACAGCGCCAGCGGCAAGCTGCACGTCACGGTGATCTCTGCCGACGGTCGGTCCGCGACCGTCCGCGTCGTCCTCGGCGACGCGGACGCGCCGACCGTCACCGTGCCCGGTGCCCCCTCCTCGGTCACCGCCTCCGCGACCACCAGTGGCACCGCCTCCGTCACCTGGACCCTAGGGGCCGCCAACGGCGGCACCGTGACCGAGCAGACGGTCACTCCTGCCGTGGACGGGGTGCCGCAGCCCGGGCTGCAGACCGTGGTGCCCGGCACCGCCACGTCGGCGACCGTCAGCGGCCTGACCAACGGCACCGCCTACACCTTCACCGTGAAGGCCGAGAACGAGAAGGGGTACGGAGCCGCCTCCACGCCGTCCGCTCCCGTGACCCCGGCGGACCGTCCGGGTGCGGTGGCGACGCCCGTCGCGGTCCTGTCGGGGACGACGGCCACGATCACCTGGGCGGCGCCGCAGGACAACGGCGCGGCCATCACCTCCTACGCGGTGACCCCGTCGAGGGACGGTGCGGCGCTGGCGCCGATCACCACCAGGACCACCACGGCCACCGCGACCGTCGAGGCGGGCGCCGACTACACCTTCTCCGTCGCCGCCACGAACAGCCGCGGCACGGGGACCGCCGGGGTCTCGAACGTCGTGCGCTACCGACCGCCGGTCGCACCGCCGCCGGCGGTGTCCCCTCCCGTCGTGGAGCCTCCCGTCGTGACCCCGCCGGTGGCGCCCGCGCCGACGCCCGTGACCCCCGCTCCCGCGCCGCAGACGCCCGGGAACCCGGTGCGGAACGCGGACGGCTCCACGACCTACGTGGCGCCCTCCGGTGCCCGGGTGGTCGTGGCGGCCGACGTCCACGCCGCCTACACCGCCGCCGGTCCCGGGCTCGGTCTGCCGACCGGCGACGCCCTCGCCCTCACCCGGGGCGGGTCGGTGCAGCGCTTCGAGGGCGGGCTGATCTACACCGCACCCGCCCTGGGCGCCCACGTCGTCCGAGGTGCCGTCGAGGACCTGTTCGCCGCGAAGGGCTGGGAGAACTCCTCGCTGGGGTACCCGACCAGCGACGCGATCGCGGTCAAGGGCAGCGGGGTCGTGCAGCGCTTCCAGGGCGGGCTGGTCTACTCCGCTCCCACGGCCGGCACCCACGAGGTCCGCGGCGCGATCGGTGAGGCCTTCGCTGCCCGGGGCTGGGAGAACTCGACGCTGGGGTTCCCGACCTCCGAGGAGATCGCCACGAAGGCCGGTGGCGTGGTCCAGCGCTACCAGGGCGGGTTGATGTACTGGACGGCGGCCACGGGTGCCCACGACGTCAGGGGTTCCATCGGGGACCTCTACGCCGCGCGCGGCTGGGAGAACTCCGCGGCCGGCTACCCCACGAGCGACGAGATCCCCCTCCGCGACGGAGGGCGCGTGCAGCGCTTCCAGGGTGGGCTCACCTACTGGACTCCCGCCCTCGGCGCGCACGACGTCTCGGGTTCCTTCGGCGTCACCTACGCGGTCGAGGGCTGGGAGGGCAGTCGCTGGGGCTACCCCCGCAGCGACGAGTACGCAGTGCCCGGCGGGGTCCGCCAGGACTACGAGCACGGGTCCCTCTCCTGGGACCGTGCCACCGGGCGGGTCACGCAGTCCCCGCGCTGACGGGCGGAGGGTCACGGGAGATCACGGAAGTGACTCTGGTTGCGGCGCAGAGGTTCACGTAGGATCGAACAGTGTTCGAACCGGCCGCGCTCCCCGCACCCGACACCCTCCGGGGTGCTCCGGACGCCGCACTGGTCGACCTCCTCGCCACCCTGGACCGCGACCGCAGCCGCATGGACGCCCTCGGCCTGCACGCCGTGGAGGAGCTGCGCCGCCGCCGCGTCGCCGAGCACCCCGGTCTGGCGCCCGGGGACGGTGAGTCCGCCGACCCGGTGCAGCTCACCGGCGAGCAGGTCCTCGCGGCCGAACTCTGCGCTGCCTTGCGCATCGGCCACGGCACCGCTCACCGCCGCATCACCCAGGCCCGGTCGCTGACGGAGGACCTGCCCGCCACGCTGGACGCTTACACCACCGGAACCATCCACTACGGGCACGTCAGCGCCGTGCAGGAGATCAGCGACCTGCTCACCGCCCCCGTCGTCGCTCCCGACGGGTCCGGCGGGGATCCGTTCCTCGCCGGCGACGCACTGCGGGTCGCCCGGGCGGAACTGGAGAAGACCTGCCTCGACGGCGTCGCCCATCTGAGTCGGGCCCAGCTCAGGCGCCGGCTGACGAGGAAGCTGCAGTCCCTGACCGCCGGCTACACGCGGCGCAGCAAAGCGACGCGTGAAGACCGTCGGTTCGTGCGGATCGAGGCCTGCGACGACGGGCTCACCGCCCACCTGTCCGGGCTGCTCCCGCTGGCCGAGGCCCTGACGCTCGACGCGTTCCTCACCGGCTGCGCCGACGCCACAAACCCCGAGAACCCCCGCGGCATCGACACCCAGGGCCGCTCCCACGCGGCCCGCCGCGTCGACGCCCTGCTCGACCTCCACACCGGCCGGGGAACCTCTCCGTCGGTCCAGGTCAACGTCACCGTCGCCGCGACGACGTTGCTCGGACTCGACGACGAACCCGGCGACGTCGTGACCCCTACCCTGGCGATGTCCGTGCCCGCCGAGGTGGCCCGCGACCTCGCCGCCTGCGGCACCTGGCGGCGGATCCTCACCGACCCCACCGGCCACGTGGTCGACGTCGGAACCCGCACCTACCGACCCTCCGCGCTGACCGCCAGACGGGTCAGGGCCCGGAACACCACCTGCATCTTCCCCGGCTGCACGAGGCCGGCGCTGCACTGCGACCTCGACCACGTCGTCCCGTTCGCCCAGGACGGGCCGACCGCGGTCGACAACCTGGCTCCCGAGTGCCGGTTCCACCACCGGGTCAAGACCCACACCCGGTGGAGGCTCACACCCCTGCCCGAACGACGCGGGTGGCGGTGGACCTCACCCACCGGCCACAGCTACGACACGTCCACCGACTCACCGCCCTACTGATCGAGAACTGCCGGGAACACCGTGGACGTCAGCCGCGCACCTTCACTGCGGTGGTCCGTGACGACGTCGTCGTGCCGACGCCGTTCGAGGCCGCCACGGTGAAGCTGTAGCCGACGTTCGCGGTCAGCGTGTAGCTCGCCGTCCGGGTGGTGGGGTCGTCGATCTGCCGGGTGGAGACGGGCACTCCGTCGGCGTACTGGGTCACCGTGTAGCCCTGCAGCGGAGAGTTCCCGTCGACCGGCTGCCCCCAGGTCAGCGTGTACGTGGAGCCGGAGAGGACACCTCGGAGGCCCGTCACCACCCGGGGGGCGGTCATCGCGGGGACCTTGACGGTGACCGGCCGCGACGCCGGGGCGGCGCCGAGCTCGCTGCGCGCCGTGACCGTCACCGCGTACGTGCTCGCAGCGTCCACCTCGAGGGTCGTCGTCGTGGTGGTCACCTTCGTCTCCTGGGGTGCGCCGCCGTTCTTGCGCACGCTGACGGTGTACCCCTCGATCGGTCGGCTCCCCGGGGCCGGCGCCGCCCAGGTCAGCGTCAGGTTCTGGTAGCTGAGCGCAGCCTTCACCGTGCCGACGGCGGACGGCGCCTTCAGCGCGGGAACCTTGAGCGTGGCCCGGGCTGACGCCTTGCCCACGCCGGCGCCGTTCGTGGCCACGACGGTGTAGGTCCATGTGGTCCCGGGTTCGACGTCCACGTCGGCTGCCACGGTGATGGGCCCGGCGGCCCCGGCCCGCAAGACCTCGAGGTCGGTGGGGCTGATGCTGATCGGGGTGCCGGCCAGACCGTTCCGGGTCGGGGTGATGGTGTACCCCGTCAGGTCGCTGCCACCGTTCGCGGGAACCGTCCACGTCAGCTTCCCGCGGTCCTCGCTGACCAGCCGAGCCGTCAGGCCCGAGACCAGAGCCGGTGTCGTGATCGGCACCAGGGAGGACGTCATCGTCTCCGGGCCGAACCCGGTGCTGGTCCTCGCACGGAGGCCGAGGGTGTAGCTCGCCCCGTTGACGAGCCCGGTGACGACGGCGCGGTTCTGCGTCAGCGGGACCTGGACGGGCTTGCCGGCGACGCCGCTGCGGTAGGCGGTCACCACGTAGCCGAGGGTCCGGCTGCCGGGCGCCGGGGCTGCCGCCGTGAAGGTGGCCCAGGCGCTGCGGTCGGCGACGCCGGTCGCGGTCACCGCGATGGCGCCGGGGACGTCGACCATCGGTGTGGGGACGGGAGCCGGAACGGGAGCGGGCTCGGGGGTGGGCGTCGGTGCGGGCGGCTCCGGGGTCACGACCGGCGTCGTGTACCGGACGGTCGACGACCGGGGAGACGTGTCGCTCGTGCCCTTGCGGTTGGTGGCGCTGACCGTGAAGGCGTAGTCGGTGTCCGGCGTGATCGAGTACATGAGCGTCGTCGCCCCGGGGACGTCGATCGGCGACTGAGGCACGCCGTCCCGGTAGGGCGTCACGGTGTAGTTGATCAGGGGTGCACCGTTGGTGGCGGGGGCGTTCCAGTCGATGGTCGCCGTGGTCGCTGCGGCGTAGGCCGTGACGCCGGTCGGCATGGAGGGACGGTCCGCGATCAGCACGGCGGCACTGGCCGCGGACTCGGCACCGACACCCTTCTCGTTCTGCGCCTTGACCGTGAAGGTGCAGCTGGTGCCCAGGGTCAGGCCGGAGATCGTGGTGGTGGTCGCCGTGCCGTTCACCGCTCGGGCCAGCGCCGGCTGCGCCACGCCGTCGACGTAGGGCGTCACCGTCTGGGCGGTGATCGTGCCGTTGTTCGCGGAGGCGGCGATCCAGCTGACGGTCGCCGTGGTCCCGGTCGCGCCGGCGGTGACACCGGCGGGCGCGTCCGGGGCGGTGACGGTGACGGCGTCGGCGTCGGCGTCGCCGAGGGTGAACTGCACGATGGCCGACGCCGTGTCCGCGGAGATGACCTTGAAGTGGAGCTTCCCGGAGGCCGAGTCCACTGTCTTGCCGACCGGGACGGCGAAGTTGAAGTCCGAGTTGTAGTTCCCGCTGGGCGTCCCGTCGAGGACGATGGAGGCGTTCTTCTCCGTCATGTCCCCCTTGGTGATGACGACGCCCTTGGCTGGCTGGCGCCAGTCCGAGGCGACGATCTTGTCGCCTGCGTTGTCGCCGCGGAGCTCGACGTAGTACCTGATGTTCGTGGCCGGGTCGGTGACCCTGAGGCCGTGGAGCTGCCCGTCGGCGGCGTTCGGGAGCGCCTTGAGGGTGTACGTGCCGGAGGCGGTGAGGTTCTGGATGCCGCCGGCGACGACGCCCAGCTTGTCGGCGTTGGCGATGTTGAGGTTGCCGTGGCCGACGGTGTTGCCGGAGTACGACATGACGTCCCAGATGTTGCCGTAGCCGATCTTGGTGGAGCCGGGGTAGTCGGCGCCCGAGGTGGCGGCGTCGCTCCTCGTGGCGTTGTAGAGCGCGTTGGCGTGGCCCAGGCTGATGTTGTGGCCCAGCTCGTGGGCCCACAGCGAGCTCTCCATGTCGGTGACGTACAGGGCGCCGAAGTCGTTGACCGTGTTGCCGATCGTTCCCTTGCCGTAGGCGTCGCACGCACCGGTGCTGTACGCGCGGGCCGGGACCACGACCACGAGGTGCTCGTTGCCCTGGTAGCCGGAGCCGGTCTTGTCCGCGGCCTCGTTCCACAGGCCGCCGTAGTCGCTGCAGGCGACGGCGCTCTGGTACCACGGCACCGTCGTGGCGAGGGAGAAGGTGACCGCGCCGCCGGTCTGCGCGCCCCAGTAGGCGGAGGCCTGCTGGACGGCGTTCTGGACCTGGGCGGTGGTGAAGGGGGTGGCGTCCTGCGCGACACCCGCGGGGACGGCCATGGCCACGCGGACGGTGTGCGTCGCTGCGGGGGTCGCGGCGGCGGCCCCTTCGGCCACGCTCTGGACGGAGAGGACCTTCAGCTCCTCGGCGTCCGCGTCGCGCACGCGCAGCACCACCTCGCTGCCGGGGGCGAGGTCGGTCACGCGGGCGTCGTCGACGGGCTGCAGGTCGAAACCGTCGGTCCGGAGGAAGGTGTCGACGTCGTCGTGGTCCGTGCCGGACTCGGTGGCGACCTGGACGACGGTCCCGGAGACGAGCTCGCCCGTGGAGCCGGTGGCGGCGACGGCCGGGGGCGCCACGAGGAGTGCGGGCAGGCAGGCGACGACCATCGCCCAACGACGACGCTTGCGGACCACGGAGAACTCCTCAGGACGGACGAGTGTCACCGCCGTCCTCGACCGCCGCGTCGTTCGGCCTGATGCCCGTCCACCCGTCCGCGTCACCGCCCACCCGTTCGGCGTCCCGCAACTGCCGCCATCGAGGTGACTCCCGCCCACCCCGCCTTGCGCCTCGCCGCTGCACGCGCCCTGGCGGGACACTGGTCGCCGTGCCCCTGACCCCCCGGACGAGTGCGGTTGCCGCCGCGCTGGTGTGCGCGCTGCTCGCGCTCGGCGGCTGCGCCTCCGGGGAACCGCCGGTCGCGCGCCGGACTCCGGTGCCGGCGCCCGCCGGGGTGGTGCCGCCGCCGGTGGCCGCGGTCGTCGACTACCAGCTCGGCGGCCCCTACGCGCCGGACCCCTCGGTCGGCGTCGTCGTGCGGGACCACGGCGTCGAGCCGGTGCCCGGGCTCTACGGCATCTGCTACGTCAACGCGTTCCAGACCCAGCCGGAGGACGCGGCGTGGTGGGAGGCGGAGCACCCCGAACTGCTGCTGCGGGTGGACGGCCGGCTCGTCGAGGACGCCGACTGGCCGGGGGAGTTCCTCCTCGACACCACCACGGCCGACGACCGGCTCGCGCTGGCCGCGATCGTGGGGGCGTGGATCGACGGCTGCGCCGACGCGGGGTACCGGGCCGTGGAGGCGGACAACCTCGACAGCTGGACGAGGTCGTCCGGCGCCCTGACCCAGGACGGGAACCTCGCCTACGCAGCGCTGCTCACCGACCGCGCCCACCGGCGGGGCCTGGCGATGGGGCAGAAGAACACCGCCGAGACCACGGTCGCCCAGGCGCGCGACGTGGGCTTCGACTACGCCGTCACCGAGTCCTGCCAGGTCTACGACGAGTGCGACGCCTACACGGCCGTCTACGGGAACCACGTCATCGAGGTCGAGTACACCGACGACGGCGAGCGGTACTTCCAGCAGGCCTGCGCCGCCCGCGGCGACCAGGTCTCGGTCCTGTTGCGGGACCGGGACGTGGTGGCCCGCGGGGAGCCCGGCTACCGCTACGAGGTCTGCTGACGACCCGTCAGGGGGCGGGCGGCAGGGCGGAGCGCAGCAGGTCCCAGCGCGCGGCGCGGCCGTCGGCGTTCGGGTGCACCTCGTCCGTCAGCAGGTCCGGGTGGGCGGCGACGACGCCGGACCAGCGCAGCACGTGCAGGTTCGGCCAGCGGCGCGTGGCGGCGTTCAGCCGGTCGTTGCGGTGGGAGAAGTAGTACCGCGTCGTGGCGTCCCTGCCGCGGTACCCGAGGTCGTACCAGTAGACGGGCCGGCCGCCCGCGAGCTGCAGGAAGAAGTCGATCTTCTGGTCGAAGTAGCCGTTGTCGACCGGCACGTGCCCGCTGGGCACGGGGGAGGTGTCGCCCCGCGGCCACGTCGCGGCGGGGAAGGGCGCGCGGTCGCGGAGCGCGTCGTTCGTGCCGAGCCCGACGACGAGGTAGTGGCTGCCGGCGACGGCCTGCCGGAGGTCCACCCCGGGCATCGGCAGCAGCATCCGGGGCCACGTCGAGCGGAACTGCGGGTCCTGCACGTAGGCCTGCAGCTCGTCGCTCGTGCCGCCGGGCCAGCCGAAGCAGGCCGCGGTGGCGACCGGGACGCTCGCGGGGATCTGCTGGGCGGTGCCGCCGCACGCCCCGAAGGTGAGGGAGTCGCCGATCACCGCCATCCGCGGGCGGGCCACCGTCGTGCTCGTGCGCCCGCTGGCCGCGTCCCAGGTGACGGAACCGTGCTGGAAGTCGCTGCCCCGCCCGCCCGGGACGTCGTGCTCGTCGGAGACCGGGTACCCCAGTTCGCCGCGTTCCCAGCCCCCCGCGCCCCAGGTGGCGAGGATCGCCCCGCGCACGAGGTGGGCGCCGGTCGACGGGGTCCGGTAGATCGAACCGCCCTGGAACGGCTGGAACGAGCCCTTCGCCGTGGCCAGCGGCACCTCGTCGCCGACCGGGTACCCGAGGGGGGAGTTCTCCCACCCGGCGGCGGCCCAGGCGTCGCGAACGGGGCCGGAAACGGCGTGCGCCCCCGTCGCCGGGCTCCAGTACACGGACCCACCCTGGAAGTGCTGGCCCGAACCACCTCGCAGCAGCGGGAAGAACTCGTCCGTGACCGGGAAGCCGAGCGGGGAGTTCTCCCAGCCGCGCCCGCCGTAGTAGGCGCGCAGGGCGCCGTAGAGGGGGTGCGCCCCCGTGGCGGCGCTCCAGTAGACGGAACCACCCTGGAACACCTCGGCCACCCCACCACGGGCCACGGGGAACTCGGCGTTGGTGCACGGCCCGAGCCGTCCCGCGTCGCCGCCGAGCCGGGCGTGAGTGGTGGCGATGTCGCCGACGGGCGCACAGGCGGCGGCGGCCGCGGGCACCGACGTCGCACCCGGGACCGCGAGCACCGTCGCGGCGAGGAGGAGCGCGGTGCGGGTGCGGCGCAGGAGCATGCCCCCCGATCGTCCGCGACCGCTGCGCGGTGACCGGACGCTGGGCCGACCGGGTGGTGCGCCCCCTCCGCGTCACCCGATCGGCCCTGCCACCGCTCAAGGTGGGTGGTGGAACTGCCGCAGGCCGGTTCACCTCCGGCGATCGGGTGACGTCCGCACAGCTCGTCCCGGCCCCTGCCGACACCAGGACCATGAGCCTTCCCCGCCCGCGGTGCACCAGGCACCCCCTGCTCCGCCTGACCACGGCCTCGCTCGCCGCGGGCACCGCTCTGCTGGTCGCCGCAGGACCGGCGAACGCCGCCCCCGCGGTCCCGGGTGCGCCGAGCGCGGCGACCACGACCTCGTCCGCGTCGGCGCTGACCGCCCCCACGTTCCCGGACGCGCCGGACAACCTCGTGGCGCGGCGGGCCGGCAACACGGTCGTCGTGACGTTCCAGGCCCCCGCCGTCGACGGTGGCGCGGTCGTCCGCCGCTACCGGGTCACCCCCGTCGTCGACGGCGTGTGGCGCACTGACCTGACCCGGACCACGACGGCCCTCACCGCGTCGTTCACCGGCCTGACGGGGTGGGTCTGGTTCGTCGCGACGGCCGAGAACGCCGTCGGCAGCAGCCAGGAGTCGCTCGACTCCAACACGCTGGAGATCGGCCTGGGGACGCCGGCGGCGGTCGGGGTTCCCACCGTGTCCCTGGCCGGCAGCTCGGCCACGAACGCCAGCATGACCGTCCGCTGGTCGGCGCCGGACGACGGGGGCAGCCCGATCACGGGGTACGACCTGCAGGTCATCGAGAACGGGAACCTGGTCCAGACGGTGCCCGTGTCCGGGCGCACGACGGCGTTCGTGCTGCGCAAGCTGACGCCTGGGGCGCGCTACGAGTTCGCCGTGTCCGCGCGCAACGCCCGGGGCGCCGGGGACCCGTCCGGTCTCTCGACCCCCGCCTACCTCGCCTTCCCGGCCTCCGCCCCGTCCAGGGTCCGGGCGGAGTACTTCGGCCCGGGGACGGCCACCCTCGTCACCTGGCTGCCGCCCGCGAGCGACGGCGGAACCCCGGTCACCGGGTACCGCATCACCCCCTATCTCGCCGGCAAGGCGCTGACGGCCCTCACGCAGACCGTCGACGCCTCCCAGCTGGAGTGCGACTTCGCGGATCTCGCCGCGGGGCAGGCGTACACCTTCGGGGTGCAGGCGCTGAACTCGGCCGGAGCGGGGGCCATCGCGTTCTCGCCGGCCGTCCGGATCGTCGACGTCCCGGCTCAGGTCGCCCTGCCGAAGGTGCGGATCGACGGTTCAGCGGCGACGGGTGCGTCGGTGGCGGTCAGCTGGCCGGCGCCCACGACCGGTGGTTCCCCGATCACCGGTTACCGGGTGACGCCCACGGTCGACGGGGTCCAGGGGGCACCGGTCTTCGTGCGGTTGACGTCCTGGGTCGCCCGGAACGTCCCGGTCGGCGCGCAGTTCTCGGTCGACGTGGCCGCGGTGAACGCCATCGGCACCGGACCCGCGTCGGACGCCACCGCGGACGCCCTGGTGGCCTACCGGCCGGGCGCGCCGAAGCCGGCCGTGACCGCGTACGCCGGGTCGGGGACCACGGTGGACGTGAACTGGGTGCTGGGCGACGACGGTGGGAGCCCCCTCACCGGTCACCTGGTGACGGCGTACCTCGCGGGGCGCGCGGTGGCCACCCAGACCGCCTCGGACACCGACGAGACGGTCTCGTTCTCCGGGCTGACCGCGGGCAAGACCTACACGTTCGGGGTCCGCGCGCAGAACGCGCTCGGTGACGGTGCGGAGGCGCTCACCAGGCCCCTCGCGGTCGTCGACGTGCCTCAGACGGTGACGACCCTGTCCGCGGTGGTGGGGGGCACGGCCGCCCGACCGGTCGTGACGCTGACCTGGAAGGCTCCCGGCACCGGCGCTGCGCCCATCACCGGCTACGACGTGACCACGTACGTCAACGGTGTGCAGGACAGGACTGACAGCGTGCGCTCGACGTCCCTCGTCGTCCGTGCGCCGCAGCTCGGCGACTCCTACGAGTTCGAGGTCACGGCGAACAACAGCGCGGGGGCAGGGTTCTCCTCGCCGCTGAGCACCCCCGTCACGGTCGCGTTCGCCGCGGCTCCGGTCACCAACGCTTCCGCGGTGTCCGTCGCAGGAGTCGCGACCGTGTCCTGGCGGGACTCCACCCTCTTCACGGGTGTTCCTGACACCGCGGTCATCGTGACGCCGTACCTGGAGGGGCGGGCGCAGCCGGCCCTCGTCCAGCAGATCGCCCCCGGGGTCGAGACCGTGGACTTCTCCACGCTGGTCCGCGGGAAGTCGTACACCTTCGGCGTCCGCGCGGTGAACACCGTCGGGCAGGCCCCGGAGGTCCGCACGGCCGCCGTCGTGGTGCGCTGACCGCACGCCGGGCCCGGCCCCGCACGGGGTCGGGCCCGGCGGGTCCCCGGCCTTCAGCCCGTCACCCGGACGGCCGATGGAGCGGGCATGCCCCGACGTCCCGTCCTGCCCGCGTGGTCCCGCGACCGGAGCCGCGCCATCGTGGCCTGCCTGCTCGCGGCGGCCGTCCCGGTCGTCGGCCTGGCCGCCGTCCCCACGGCGCAGGCCGCTCCGTTCGCGCCGGTCATGCTGAACGGGATGCTCTGGGCCGGAACGGGTCAGCCGGGTGCCCCGGTCGCCGGGCCCGCCACCGCGTCGCCGCTCGAGAGCCCGAACGGCGTCGACGCCGCCGCCGACGGCACCCTCTACATCGCCGACGCGGGCAACAACCAGGTCGAGAAGGTCACGCCGTCGGGTGAGCTGACCGTCGTCGCCGGCAACGGCCGCCCCGAGGCGCCGCGAGCCGGGGTCGCCACGGCGTCGCCGATGTCCGTCGGTGACGTCGCCGTCGACACGAGCGGGAACGTCTACGTCACCGACCCCGTGAACCACCGCGTGGTCCGCGTGAGCGCCGCCGGCGCCCTGACGGTCATCGCCGGCAGCGGCGTGAACGGAGCCCCCGTCGCCGGGAGGGCCGTCGACTCCCCGCTGGGGGTCGTGTCGGCCGTGGACGTCGACCGCGCCGGCACCGTCTACGTCGCGGACAGCTTCAACGACGTGGTCGTGAAGATCACCGCCGCCGGAGTCCTCTCCGTCGTCAACGGTGCCGCGGCACCCGTGTCCGTGACGGGCGGACTGGCCGTCGACGCGTCCGGCAACCTGCTGGTCACCGGGTACGGCAACGACCCCGCGGGCGGTTCGCCCGTGCCGCAGCTGAACACCTACTCGCCGACCGGCGTCTATGCAGCCGTCAACCTCGCGGGCGACCCCGGGGACATCGCCGTCGACGCGCAGGGCGCCGTCTACTACTCCGAGCACGGCACGGACACCCTCCACGTGCTCCACCCCGACCGCACCCAGAGCACGGTCATCGCGACCAGCAGCACGAACGCTCCCGCGAGCCCCCTCGGCATCGCGGTCGACGCGCTCGGCGCCGTGTACGTCAGCGACGAGTTCCGCCCCACGGTCACGAAGCTGACCGACCCGAAGTCCCCGAGCCCCCACTTCACCTCGCCGGCCCCCACGTCCGCGGCGTACAAGCAGCCGTACAGCCACACGTTCACGGTGACGGGAACCCCCGCGCCCGCGCTGTCCGTCGTGGGCGCCCTCCCGGCGGGGCTGACCCTGGTCGGGAACGTCCTCCGGGGAACCCCCACCGCGCTGGGGAGGACGACCTTCACCGTCCGCGCCCAGAACACCTGGGGGCGGGAGGACCAGATCGTCAGCTTCGACGTCGGGGAGCTGACCCTGCCCGTGGTCACGTCGCCCATGCCGCTGCCCGCCGTGGTGGGGCGCCCGTTCCGGCACACCTTCACCGCCTCCGGGTACGGGACGGTGAAGTGGGCGATCACGGGAACCCTCCCCAAGGGCCTCACCTTCGACGCCGCGACCGCGACCATCAGCGGGGTTCCGACGCTCAAGGGCAACGCCCTGCTCACCGTCACGGCGACCAACCAGGCCGGGCCTGGCCTGCAGCCCATGACCCTCGAGGTCCAGGCGGCACCGTCGCAGCCGACGCGGACCCTCGCGGCCGCCGGTGACGCCAGTGCGACCGTCACGTGGTCGCCGCCGCTGGACCCGGGGTCCTCCCCGATCACCGGCTACCTCGTCGTGCCGTTCGCGAACGGCCAGCCGCAGGCGCCCGTGCAGGCCCCCGCGCAGGCGACGACGGTGACGCTCTCGAACCTCACCAACGGGGCGGTCTACATCTTCGCCGTGACCGCGCTGAACGCCGTCGGTCCCGGACTCCCCTCGAACCCCACGACGTCCGTGGTCCCGTCGGTAGGTGCCCCCCTGCCCGTCGCGCCGGCCCCCGGCACCTACCGGTTCGGCGGCTACGACCGGGTCGCCACGGGCGTGAACGTCTCGCGGACGCTGTTCCCCTCGCCGCGGTCGGTGAAGGCCGTCGTCCTGTCGACGTCGGGCGGGTACGCCGACGCCCTCGCCGGCGCGCGCCTCGCGTCGCAGCACTCCGCCCCGCTCCTGCTGACCGACGGCGGGACGCTGCACGCCGACGTCGCCGCCGAGATCCAGCGCGTCCTGGCCGCGGACGGCACCGTCTACGTCCTCGGCGGCGAGCGAGCCCTCTCGGCGGAGGTCGGCGCCGCCGTCGCCGCGCTGTCCCCGGGCTACCGGGTCACCCGCCTCCAGGGCGAGAACCGCTTCTCCACCACCGCCGCCATCGCGACCACCCTGTCCGACGGTGGTGCGACGGGTCCCATCTACCTGGCCAACGGCCTGAACTACCCCGACGGCCTCGCCGTGTCGGCCCTCGCCGCGCACACCGGCGGGGTCCTGCTCCTGACCGACGGGGAGACGCTGCCGCAGGCGACCCTCGACTACCTCCAGCTCCACGACCCCGCGGGCGCGCGCACCGTCGCGGTGGGTGGGGCCGCCGCCAAGGCCGCGGCCTCCTCGCCCCTGCCCCGGCTGACGGCCGCAGCGATCGCGCAGAAGGCCGTCGTCGGCAAGAACCGCTACGACACCGCCCGCCTCGTCGCGCAGGAGTTCCCGAAGACCGCAGCGGTCTCAGGGGCCAAGGTGACGACCGTCGGTCTGGCCACCGGTGAGAACTGGCCCGACGCCCTCGTCGGGTCCGCCGCCCTCGGGAACCTCGGCGGCCCGCTGCTGCTGACGCCCAAGAGCGCGCTCGGGCCCGAGGCGACCAGCGCCGTCGGTGCACTGGTCAAGGGCGGCACGGTCACGACGGGCATCGTCCTGGGGGGTCGGGACACGGTGAGCGAGGGCGCGTCCGACGCCTTCGCGAAGCTGGTGCCCGTCACGAAGTGACGGGGGACGCCCCCCTCGACCCCGGGGGCCGGCGTGTCCGCGCCGGGGGCGGAGGAGCGGACCCCTCAAGATCGGCCCCGCACCTGCCGACGTCCTTCCTCATGACCGTCCCGTCCGGCGCCGAGCGCGTGAGGCGACGTCTCGCCCTCCGCGCCACGCCGACCGCGGCGTTCGCGCTGCTCTACGTCGTCGCCGTCCTCGTCGGGCGCGCCACCCGCGTCGAGGAGACCGGGCCCGCCGTGGTGTGGCCGGCCGGGGCCGTCGGGTTCTGCTGGCTCGCCGTCGTCGGGAGCACCCGCGGCCGCCGGCTGCGTGCGGCGCTGGCGATCGCCCTCCTCGGGGTCGTGACCCTCCGCGTCGCGGGCGGGGCCGTGCCGCTGGCCGTCGCGCTCGGCCTGAGCGGGGCCGTGCACGCGCTGGTCGGGACCGGGCTCGTGAGCGCCCTGCAGCGGCGGCGCGGACGCCCGGGGTGCCGGCTCCGCGAGGTCGCCGACCTCGGCGCGCTGCTCGCCGGGTCGGCCGGCGGGGCGCTGGCCGGCGGGATCGTCGGGGCGGTCGTCCTCCACGCGACCGTCGGCGTCCCGGTCCCCGCCTTCGTCCTGTCCCACGGCCTGCGGGTCGGGGTCAGCACCTTCGTCCTCACCGCGATCGTCGTGCGGCTCGCCGACCCCGTCGAGCGGCGCCTGGTCGGCACCGCACGAGAAGCCTGGGAGGCGGTCGGCGCCACGCTCGTCGTGGCCGGGGCCTACCTCGTCGTCTTCGCCGGGACCGTCCGCCTGCCGATCGCGTACCTGCTCCTGCCGCTCAGCCTGTGCGTCGCGCTGCGCCTCGCCACGACCCTCGCCGCGCTGCACGTCGTCCTCGTCGGGGGCCTCGTCGTCCTCGCCACGGTCCACGGCACCGGTCCCTTCGCGGACGAGGGGCCCGCGACGATCCTGCTGGCGCAGTCCTACATCGCCGTCGTCGCGCTCGTGACCCTGGTCCTCGCCCTGCACCGCGACGAGCGCCACCGCCTCGTCGAGGACGCCCGCGCCGCCCACGCCCGCGCCGACGAGCAGGCCGCGATGCTCCGCACGGTCATCGACACCACGAGCGACGGCATCAGCGTCGTCGACGCCGCGGGCGGGCTCGTGTTCAGCAACCCCGCCGCCCAGGCGATCTTCACGCGGCCGCCCGCGCTGCTGTCCCCGGAGGAGACCGCCCGCTACTACCGGCTGAGCACCCCGGACGGCCGCCCGCTGGCGCCGCCGGACCGTCCGCTGGACCACGCCCTGCGCGGCGAGGACGTCCCGGCGACCGACGTCGTCGTCGACAGCCCGGGCTTCGACGCCCCCCGCATCCTCGAGATGACCGCCCGCCCCCTGCCCGCGGCGGCCGGCGCCGTCATGGGGTTCCGCGACGTCACGGCCCAGCGGGCCTCGGCCGCGGAGGTCGCCTCCAGCCGCGACCTGTTCGCGGGCGTCCTCGACGCCTCCGTCGACTTCGCGATCGTCAGCACCACGCTCGACGGCCGCATCACCCTGTTCAACTCCGGCGCCGAGCGCATGAGCGGCTGGAGCGCGCAGGAGATGCTGGGCCGCAGCCCGAGCCGGCTGCACGACCCGGCCGAGATCGCCGCCCGCGCCGCGGAGCTCGGCGTCCCCGCCGGCAACGGGGTCCTCGTGGCCGGCATCCACGACGGCGGCACCGAGACCCGGCGCTGGACGTACCGGCACCGCGACGGCAGCACCAAGCAGGTCAGCGTCACGGTGTCCGCGCTGCGCGACGGCGCGGGAGCCGTCCACGGGTACATGGGGGTCGCGCGCGACCTCACGGCGGAGCTCGCGGCCGCCGCCGAGCTCGCCGAGTTCCAGGAGGCGCTGCACCACCAGGCGCTGCACGACCCCCTGACGGCGCTGCCGAACCGGGCCCTGTTCCACGACCGGCTCGAGCACGCCATCGCCGGCGCGGCCCGCAGCGCGGGCGGGCTCGGGCTGCTCTACCTCGACCTCGACGGGTTCAAGGTCGTCAACGACACCTCGGGGCACGCGGCCGGGGACGAGGTGCTGCGGTGCGTCGCGCAACGGCTCACGGCCTGCCTGCGCCCCGGCGACACGCTCGCGCGGATGGGCGGGGACGAGTTCGCCGTCGTCTGCCCGGACATCGACGACGACGGCCTGCACGCCGTCGCCGACCGGGTGCTCGGCGCGGTGTCCGACCCTTTCCCGCTGCCGATCGGGACCTTCCGCGTCGGCGTCAGCATCGGGATGGCCATGGCCACGGCGTCCACGACGGCGGAGCAGCTCCTGCAGTCCGCCGACGAGGCCATGTACGCCGCCAAGCGCGCGGGCAAGAACCGTGCGTCCCGGCACCGCTGGCCCGCCGCCGCGCTCCTCGACGTCTAGGTGTCGCCCCCGCCCGCGCCGCGACAGACAGTGACGTGCGGGTGCGGAGAGTGCATGCTGGAGGGATGGACCTGCGCCGGAACCGCCTCTGGCGTCCGGCGCTGTACGCGGGTCACTTCTCCCTCACCCGGCGCCTCGCCGTGGTCAGCGCCGTCCTGGTCACGGGCCTCGTCGGCACGGGCGCCGGCATCGCGGTCACCGTGCGCGACCTCGACCGCGCCCACACGGCGCAGTCGAAGGCCGCCGAAGCCCGCCAGACGCTGCTCGCGCTGCAGGCCCGCTACGTCGACGCCGAGACCGGCCTGCGCGGCTACCAGCTGACGGCGGACGACCCGCAGCTCCTGCCGTTCGAGAGGGCGCAGCGGGAGGTCCCGGAGCTGACGCGGCAGCTGTCCGCGGAGGTCGCGGCGACCGGCGTGCGGACCAGCCTCGTGGTCGCGGTGGACAGCGCGTTCGAGCAGTGGCTGCGCTACGCCGGCGTGGAGCTCGCCAAGGTGCCCGAGGCCGGCCCGCTGGACCGCGCGGCCAACGTCGGGCCCACCAACGGCGGCCGGTACCTCTTCGACGCGCTGCGCGACCGCGTCGACGAGACCGACGAGAGCCTGGCCGAGGTGCAGGAGGAGCAGCGGCAGCGGACGGTGGCGATGCAGCGCCGGCTCGTCGCCGTCCTCGTAGCGGCGCTCGCGGTGCTCCTCGTCGCGGTCGTCGGCGGCTGCACCCTGCTGTGGCGCAGCGTCACCTCACCCCTGACCCGGCTGGCCCGAGCGACCCGGGCCGTGGCCTCCGGGGACCACGACGCCGAGATCCCCGAGGGCGGCGCCCCCGAGGTCCGCTCGCTCGCGGCCGACGTGCAGGCCATGCGCAACCGCCTCACCGCGGACCTGCACCGCACCGAGGAGGCGATGCGCGCGCTCGGGCAGACGGGGCCCGCCGTCGACTCGCTGCGCCGGGCGCTGCAGCCCTCGGGCCAGGACGTCGCCGGGGTCGAGGTCGTCGGGCGCCTCGACGCCGCCGAGGGCGTCCTGGCGGGCGACTGGTACGACACGGTCCGGATCAGCCCGACGCGCTTCGGCCTCGTCCTCGGCGACGTCGCCGGGCACGGTCCCGTCAGCGCCGTCTTCGCGCTGCGGCTCAAGCACTCCCTGGCCACCGCGCTGATGACCGTGCGCAGCCCCGGCGCCGCCCTGACCCAGGTCAGCCGCCAGCTCGGCGACGTCCCCGACGAGCTGTTCGCGACCGTCCTGGTCCTCACCGTCGACACGACGACCGGCGTCCTGACCTACGCGAGCGCCGGGCACCCCGAGGCGCTGCTGCTGCGCGCCACCCCCGACGACCCCGGCCCCCTGAACCCGCGGGAGCGCACGGGCCGGCTGGCGCTGGCCGACGGCACCGGGGCCAGCTACGTCGAGCTGCCGCCCACCGGCCCGCTGCTGTCCCCGATCGTCAGCGGCTGGGCGTGGACCGACGTCCACCACACGTTCCGGCCCGGCACCTCGCTGCTCGCCTACACCGACGGCGTGCTGGAGGCCCGCGACGCCGCGGGGGTCGAGTTCGGCGTCGAGAGCGTGCTGCTGACCGTGGAGGCCGCGGGGCTCGCGGACGCCCCGCGGCTGCTGGACGCGATCGTCGCCGCGGCCGTCCGCCACGGTCACCAGGAGCGGCGCGACGACCAGACCCTCGTGCACCTGCGCGCGGTGCGGCGCACGGCAGCGACCGGGGTCAGCGGCAGCGTGCGGGTGGCGGCGCCCCGCTCGCGGTGAGCGACGCCCAGCCCTCCGCGTCCGCGGGGGAACCGGTCGTCGGGACCTCGACGGGCTCCGCGACGCCCGCCCGCACGAGCTGCGCGTTGACGTCGACGCCCGCGGCGGTGCGCAGGTAGCCGGAGCCGCGCACCTGCACGGCCGTGCCCGTGGGCAGGAGCTCCAGCAGCTCCGCGGCGTAGGCGTCGTGGCAGCCGTCGGCCTCGGTGATGCCCGCGAGCTCCACGGGCGCCGGCTCGCCCGCGGCGGGCGCGACGACGGGGACGGGGCCCGCGGACCAGGCCACGACGCGGGCGTCGGCCGCCGGGTCGGGCGTCGGCTCCGCCACCGGCGCGGTGGCCGTCGACCAGGCCGTGCCCTCGCCGCCGATCGAGTCGCCCGCGGCGACGACCGCCACCGCACCCGTGGGCGGCGCCCCCGGGACGGGCGGCGGCGGGGCGGAGTGCGGCCACAGCAGCAGCAGGGTGGCGCCGGCGGCGACGCCGATCAGGACGAGCGCGGCGCGGCGGCGGGGCAGCGGCACCCCGCCGTCGGCGACGGCGCTCGCGGGCGCGTGGGGGGCGGGCGCGGCGGCCGGCCACGGCGCGTTCCAGCGGACCATCTCGCCCGGCCCGTCCAGCTCGACCCGCAGGGCGGCCCCGCGGGCGCTGTAGCGGACCTCGACCACGTCGACGGCACCGGCGGTGGTGCGGCTGAGGTGGACGGCGGCCACGACGGCCTTGCCGCCGGTGTGGGCGGGGTGACCGGTGCCGCGGACCTTGACGGCGTCACCGGGTCGCAGGTCGGCGACGTCGGGAGCGAGCACCTCCACCCATCGACAGGTCCGGCTCCGGCCTGAGGGCCGGGTCCGAGCGGGGGGCGCGGGCCGCGGCGACGACCGCGGCCATCACGACGACGCCGAGCGCCGCGGGGAGGCTGCGGTAGGTGAAGAAGGCGTGGATCTGGGAGTGGTTGCTGAGCACGGTGTACCAGGCGGGCACCACGAGCGCGGGGGCCGCGAGGACCGCCGCGACGAGCGCGCCCTGCGCCCCGTGCCGGCGCACCGCGAGCACCAGCGAGACCAGCACGACGACCGCGCCCGCCAGCACGAGCGGCACCGCGGTCGCCGTGTGCTGCACCCACCACGTCCAGTTCGCGCCGATCGCGGCCCCGAACTGCTGCGAGACGTCGCCGCCGTCGAGGCGGTACTCGCCGATCTCCTGCACCCGGCGGAACACGCCGAGGCCCTGCACGCACGCGGCGATGACCCAGCGCGAGACCCACGTGACGACGAACGCGACCGGCCAGGCGAGGCCGGCCGCGAGGACCACCCGCAGCGTCGGCAGCAGGCCCGGCCGGGCCCGGTGGGCGACGGCCCCGGCCACGGCCGCGCACAGCGCCCAGCTCATGGGCGGCACCGTCAGCAGGTCGGCGTAGCAGAACAGGGCCGCGGCCCCGCCGGCCCCGAGCGCCGCCCCGCGCCAGCCCGTGCGCGCGGTGACGGCCGTCAGGGCGACCCCCGCGGCGAGCGCCGCGAGCGAGATGCCGTGGCTGAACGCGGTCGAGGGCATGGCGATCGCGTTGCTGGCCGCGGCGAGCGGGACGAACAGGGCGAACGCGGCCGGGGTCCCGGCCCGCCGGGCCAGCGCGAGGAACGCGCCCAGGCAGGCGACGCCGAACAAGCCCGACACGACGAGCCGGACGCTCGCCATGTCGGTGACGGCCAGCAGGGGCCGGGTCAGGACGGAGTAGCCGCTCCAGTACCGGAAGTAGCCCGCGGGCGGGATCAGCGAACCGCCGCTCGCGAGGAGCTCGATCTCCCCGCGGCCCTGCTCGCACGCGTCCAGCCGCGGTGCGCCCGTCGCGCGGTACCAGACGCTGCGCGGGTCGTCCGGGGACGTGACGCCGTAGCCGACGACGACGCACTCGGTGAACTTGTCGGCCGTGCCCCCGACGCCGTCGGGGGCGTAGGGCGCGCCGTAGTCGCCCGTGCGCACGGCCGCGGCGAGGGTGTCGATGATCGGGCCGTTCGGCACGGCCTGCGCCGCGACCAGCAGCCCGAGGAACACGCCCTGCAGCAGCAGGAGCCCGACGAGGGCCTTGGCGGCGAAGCGCAGGACGGGCCTCACCGCGGGACGCCGGCGGCGACGTCGGGGCAGGAGGAGGCGGCCGGGTGCTGCAGG
This sequence comes from Kineococcus rubinsiae, assembly GCF_011839805.1. Taxonomy (GTDB): domain Bacteria; phylum Actinomycetota; class Actinomycetes; order Actinomycetales; family Kineococcaceae; genus Kineococcus; species Kineococcus rubinsiae. The sequence continues at coordinate 83,343 of NZ_VWPY01000006.1, forward strand.
GAGCCCGGGTGCTGGAGGTAGGCCAGGCGCGACGCCTCGTCCGAGGCGCGGTGCACCGCGTCGAGGATCACGCCCACCGCGGTCACGAGCACCGCGACCAGCACGAGGCCCGTCGCGAGGATCGCGGTCGGGAACCGGGGGACCAGCCCCGTCTCCGCGAACTCCGCGACGACCGGGATCCCCAGCGCCAGGGCGACGAGCACGAGGAGCGCGCCGATGACCGCGTGCACCAGCAGGGGCCGCTCGTAGCGGGCCAGGCGCAGGATCCAGCTGAGGATCCGCCACCCGTCGCGGTAGGTCCGCAGCTTGCTCTCGCTGCCCTCGGCGCGGTCGCGGAACCCGACGGGGACCTCGCGCTGCGGCACGCGCAGGTTCACGGCGTGCACGGTCAGCTCGGTCTCCACCTCGAAGCCCCGGGAGATCGCGGGGAACGACTTCACGAACCGCCGCGACATCACCCGGTACCCGCTGAGCATGTCCGTCACCGGCGTGCCGAACACCCGGCTCACCACGGTGTTCAGGGCGCGGTTGCCCGCGGCGTGCCCGCGCCGGTAGGCGGTCAGCGTCCCCGCCTCGCGGACGCCCACGACGTGGTCGAGGCCCTCGTCGAGCAGCAGCCGCACCAGCTCGCCCGCGACCGAGGCGTCGTAGGTGTCGTCGCCGTCGATGAGGACGTAGGTGTCGGCCTCGACGTCCGCGAACGCCCGCCGGATCACGTTGCCCTTGCCGGGCCGCGGCTCGTGGCGCACGACCGCGCCGTGGGCCCGCGCGACCTCCGCGGTCCGGTCGGTGCTGGCGTTGTCGTAGACGTAGACGACCGCACCCGGCAGCGCCGCGCGCAGGTCGTCCACGACCTTGCCGACGGCCGCCGCCTCGTCCAGGCAGGGCACGACGACCGCGACGCGACCCCCGCCGCCGGTCGGGTCCTGCGGCCGGGGCTGAGGGTCCTCGGGCATGGTGGGGACCCTAGCCGGGCCCCCTGGGTGACCCGGTCCTCCTCACTCCCGGTTCCCCTCACTCCCGGTGCAGCACCGGTGACTGTGGGACGGTCGAGGGGTGACCGCCGTGACGACCCCCGTGCGGACCGGGCGCCTGACGAGCCTCGACGTCGTGCGCGGCCTGATGCTCGTCGTCAGCGTCGCCGTCAACAGCCTGCTCGTCACCCCCGGGTGGTTCGAGCACGCGGAGTGGACCGGGGTGCACGGCCTCGACCTCGTCTTCCCCGTCTTCGTGACCCTCACCGGGTGCGGGCTGGGGTTCGCGATGCACCGGCGCACCGACGTGGGCGGCCTCGCCCGCCGCGTCGTCGTGCTCGTCGTCGTCGGTCTGCTCTACAACGCCCTCGTCCTCGACCGCTGGGACCTCGCGACCTGGCGGCTGCCCGGGGTGCTGCAGCTCTACGCGGCCGTCGTCGCGGTCGTGGCGCTCGAGCACCTGCTGACCCGGAGCTGGCGCGGCTGGGCGCTCGCCACCGTGCTGCTCGCCGTCGCGCACACCACGCTGCTCGCGGTCTGGGCCGCGGGCTGCGCCGGCGGCGCGCTGACCCCGGACTGCAACCCGTCGGGCGCCCTCGACGTCGCCGTGTTCGGGGCCCCGCACGTCTACGCGGCGGGCGATCTGGGGCACGACCCGGAGGGGCTCGTCTCCGTCCTCGGCGCGCTCGTCAGCGCCGCGGCCGGCGCGACCGTCGGGCACCTGCTGCTGAGCGTGCGCGACGCCGGGCGCGGGCCCCGCGCGGCGGTGCTGCCGGTCGCGGGTCTCGCCGCGGGCGCGGCCGTCCTCGGGTGGCTCGCGGCCGTGGTCCCGGGGTTGCTCACCGGCACCGCCGTGCCCGCGATGAAGCGCCTGTGGTCCGCGCCGTTCTCGCTGCCGGTGGCGGCCGGGGTGGCCGTCGTCCTGCTCCTCGTGCACCTCGCGCTGGACCGCCCAGGAACCCCCGCCGCGGCCCGAGCGGCGACCTGGCCGCTCGTCGCGCTGGGCCGCAACAGCCTGCTCGTCTACTTCGGCTCCCACGTCGTCACGTCCCTGCTGCTGCAGGACGTCGACGCGGGCGGCGCCTCCGCCGCCCAGCGGCTCGCGGCCGCGGTGTCGGTGGGCGGGCACAACCAGCTGTCGCTCACCGTGCTGGCCGTGCTCGCCTGGACGGCGCTCGCCGCCGTCCTGCACCGCTCCCGCATCTACCTGCGGCCGTAGGGCTTCAGAGCTGGACGGTCTCGTTCTCCCCGCCCGAGTAGGGCTTCCCGGTCGCCTTCGCCTTGGCGAAGCTGAGGATCGTCGCGACGCGGCCGCCGGGGGAGTCCCAGTACTCCGCGGAGTCGCCGTCCACGCGCAGCAGCACCACGCCCGGGTCGTCCGCGCCGTCCGGGAACCACGCCTCGACCACCGGGTTCCACAGCTCCTGCTTCCTCGCCGCGTCGTCCACGACGGTCGCGGTGCCCGCGAGGGAGACCCAGCTGCTGCCCGAGCCGACGCTCACGTTGACCCGCGGCTGGGCGGCGATCTGGGCGACCTTGCGGGAGGTGCGCGCGGCGAAGAACCAGAGGTCGCCGTCGAACTCGACCTCCTGCACCGCCATCGGCCGGCTGGTCAGCGCACCCGTGGCGTCCGTCGTGGTGAGGAAGGCGGTGCGGTTGCTCTTCAGCAGGTCCGCGACGGTGCGCACGCCGTCGTCGGTCGATCCGGAGGAGGTCATGGTCGAAGCGTCACCCGGGCGGCGTCGGGGCGCACCCCGGGGCCGTCCGGGTGAGTCTGGGTGAATCGGGTGACGACGCCAGGACGCGGTGTCAGGATGCGCACCTGGGCGCGGCAGCGCCGCCGCGTCCCCACCACGTCACCGGAGGAAGTCCTTGCTGCGCTGCGCATCCCGCGTGCCGGCCGCCCGGCGGCTGGCCGCCCCGCTCCTGGCCGGCCCGGTCCTCGCCGGGCTGACCGCCCTGGCCCTCGCCTCCCCGGCCGCCGCGGCCGACCGCGAGGTCCTCACCCCCGTCTGCGTGCCGGCGCTGCCGGTCGTGCACCCCGGCTGCGCGGTGGGGCGCACCTACGCCGGGGCCGAGGTCCCCGACCCCGCGAACTACCTCACCGAGCTGCGCGGCACCGACCGCTGGGGCACGGCCGCCCTCATCGCGGAGGCGGGCTTCCCGCAGGCCGACGTCGCCGTCCTCGTCAGCGGCGACGACGGCCACCTCGTCGACGCCCTCTCGGCCGGCCCGCTCGCCCGCACCCTCGCCGCGCCCGTCCTGCTCGCCGGCGTCGACCGGATCCCGGCCGCGACCGCCGAGTTCCTCACCCGCCACGCCGTGAAGGCCGTCCTCGTGGTCGGCGGGCCCACCTCGCTCGACGCCGGCACCGAGGCGCGGCTGCGGGCGCTCGGCGTCACGAGCCTCGGTCGGGTCGCGGGCGAGGACCGCTACGCCACCTCCCGGGCCGTCGCCGCCCTGCTGCCGCCGACCGCCCACGCGTGGGTCGCCGCCGGCAGCGACGCCCACCGCGTCGACGCGCTGTCCGCGGGCGGGCCCGCCGCGGGCCTGCGCGAACCCGTCTACCTGGTGGCCGGGGGAGCCGTCGCCACCGCCACGGCCGCGGCCCTGAGCGCGGCCGGCACCACGAGCACCTCGGTGGTCGGGGGCCCCGGGGCCGTCGCCGACGACGTCCTCGCGCAGCTGCCCGGGGCGCAGCGGGTCGCGGGCACCGACCGCTTCGGCACCGCCGCCGCCGCGGCCCTGGACGGGGTGGGGCGCGGGCTGCCCGGCGGCGACGTCGTCATCGCCCCCGGCGGTGACGACCACCTCGTCGACGCGCTCGCCGCGGCCCCTCTCGGGCGCCCCACCCTGCTGCTCGTCGACACCCAGGCGTCCTACGACGTCATCGAGGCGTGGTGGAGCCTCAACGGCGCGACCCGCACGACCGCCGTGGGGCCGGTGCGCCTGAGCGGGTGACGCGCGCACCCGGGGCTCAAGGAACGGGGCGGGGCTGCCGATCCCCCCGGTGACCGTGGTCACCGCCGGGGCGACCACCGACCCCCGGGAGACCCGTGTCCACCCTCGACGCCACCCCGACCCCCGTCCGCGGCGCGCAGACCGTCGCCCCCGTGCAGGCCTCGGCGCTGGAGTTCGCCGCGGCCGTCCTCGGCGAGGGCGGCTACGTCCCCGAGCGGCAGCTCGGCGCGGCCCTGACCTCCACGGCCCGCGTCGCCGACGCGCCCGTCGCACAGCCCGCGGTCCGCGCTGGAGCCCCCGCCGAGGTCGTCGCCGAGGTCCCCGCCGAGGTCGTGGCCGAGGCTCCCGCGCGCCCCGGGTTCTTCGCGCGCCTCTGGCACCGGCTCACCGGCCGCTGACCGTCCGCCGCCCGCCCCCCGTCCCGACGGGCGGGCGGGCGGCGCGGCGTGTACACCCTTCCCCGTGGCAGAAGAGGCGAAGGGCACGGTCCTGGTGGCGCTGCTCGCCAACATCGGTGTCGGTGTGGCGAAGGCCGTCGGCGGGATCATCACGGGTTCCAGCGCGCTGCTGGCCGAGGCGGCGCACTCCGTCGCGGACACCCTCAACGAGATCTTCCTGCTGCTGTCGCTGAGCCGGGCGTCGAAGCCCGCCGACCGCACGCACCCGTTCGGCTACGGCAAGGAGCGGTTCTTCTGGTCGCTCATCGCGGCCGTCGGGATCTTCATCTCCGGCGCCGTGTTCTCGATCGCGGAGGGGATCCACTCCCTCACGACGACCGAGGAGGAGACGTCCACCTCCCACTTCATCGTCATCTACGCGATCCTCGCGTTCTCCCTCGTGCTGGAGGGCGGGTCGCTGCTCAAGGCGCTGCGGCAGGTCACGCGCGAGGCGTCCACCGCCGGCCGCCGGCTGCTCACCTACATCGTCCGCTCGCCCGACCCCACGACGAAGACCGTCGCCAGCGAGGACAGCATCGCGGTGCTCGGCGTCATCGTCGCGATCGTCGGGACCGCGCTGCACCAGATCACGGGTTCCCCCGCCTGGGACGCGATCAGCTCCATCGTCATCGGCGTCCTCCTCGGGCTCGTGGCGTTCCTGCTGGGGCGCGACACGAAGGAGCTCCTCATCGGCGAGGCCGCCGACCCGGCCGTCCGCATGGAGGCCGTGCAGGTGCTCTCCGCGGAGGAGGGCATCGTCGGGATCAAGGAGATCCTCACGATGCAGCTCGGCCCCTCCAACGTCCTCGTCGCCGTCCGGCTGCAGTTCGAGGAGACCCTGACCGGCCGGGAGATCGAGGAGCTGTGCACGCGGGTCGAGCTCGCGATGCGCGAGCGCGTCCCGGCCCTCACGCAGGTGTTCCTCGACCCCAGCCGCGTCACCGTCGAGGAGGCCCAGCAGGCCGAGGAGCGCTTCGAGCTGACCCGCACCGAGGCCGCGTCCCTGGTCGACCCCGACGCCGAGCCCGCCGCCAAGGTCCCCGCCGCCCGCACCCGCACCGCCCGGCGCCTGCACGGCACCTGAGCCGGCGAGCGGCTGGTTGGATGCAGCGGTGACCAGCACCTCCCCGCCCTCCGTCGTCGTCGTCGGCAGCGCCAACCTCGACGTCGTCCTCAGCGTGGCCGCCGTGCCCCGCGCGGGGGAGACCGTGCTCGCCCGCGGGACCAGCCGCAACGCCGGCGGCAAGGGGCTCAACCAGGCCGTCGCGGTCGCCCGCGCAGGCGCGGCGTGCACGTTCGTGGCGGCCGTCGGGGACGACGAGGCGGGCCGCGACCTCACGCGGACCATGGTCGGCGACGGCATCGACGTCACCCACCTGCGCACCTCCGCCGAGCCCACCGGGACCGCGCACATCGCCGTCCAGGACGACGGGGACAACGCCATCGTCGTCGCGGCCGGCGCCAACGCGACCCTGCACGAGCTGACGGCCGCCGACCGGGAGCTGCTCGCCGCCGCGAGCGTCGTCGTGGCCCAGCTGGAGGTGCCGGTGGAGGTCGTGACCGCCGCCGCGCAGGCGGCCGCCGACGCGACCGTCGTGCTCAACGCCGCGCCCGCGGCCGTCCTGCCGCCCGAGCTGCTCGCCGCCGTCGACGTGCTCGTGGTCAACGAGCACGAGGCCCTCGTCGTCGCCGGGCTCACCGCGCCCGCCGGGGCCGACGTCGCCGCGGACCCCGCCCTGCTGCGGCGCGTCCTGGACGCCCTGCTCGAGGTCGTGCCCGCTGTCGTCGTCACGCTCGGCGGGCGGGGTGCGCGCTGGGCGACCCGGGAGGCGAGCGGGGAGACGGCGGCGCCGCGCGTGCACGTCGTCGACACGACCGGGGCGGGGGACACCGCCGTCGGGTACCTGGCCGCCGCCCTCGCCGCGGGCGAACCGCTCGCCGCGGCCGTCGCGCACGCCGTCGCCGCGGGCTCCCTCGCCGTCGAGACCGCCGGCGCGGTGCCCTCGGTGCCCCGCCGCGCGCAGGTGCTCGAGCGGCTGCCCCGGTGACGGCCGCGGGCGTGCGCGCCCTCGTCCCCGGGCTGCTGCTGGTCGTCGCCGCGTCCCTGCTCGCCTACGGCGTGGCCGGCGTGGTCCCCGCCGTCACCGCCTCGACCGTCGCCGTCGTGCTCGGGGCCCTCGTGCGCAGCACCGGGCTGCACCGGCCCGTGTTCGCCCCCGCGACGAAGCTCGTGTCCAAGCGGGTGCTGCGGATCGCCGTCGTGCTGCTCGGGCTGAGCCTGCCCCTGTCGCAGGTCCGCGACCTCGGCACCGCCGGGATCGTCCTGGTCCTCGGGGTCGTCGTGATCACCTTCTTCGGCACCCAGCTGCTGGGGCGGCTGCTCGGCCTGTCCCCGGACCGGAGCCTGCTCGTCGCGACGGGCTTCTCCATCTGCGGGGCGTCCGCGATCGCCGCGGTGCGCCCGGCCACCGACGCCGACGAGGAGGACACCACCACGGCCATCGCCCTGGTGACCCTCTGCGGCAGCCTCGCGATCCTGCTGCTGCCGCTGTTGCGCACCCCGCTCGGCCTCGACGTGCACTCCTTCGGGGCCTGGGCGGGCGCGAGCGTCCACGACGTCGGGCAGGCCGTCGCCACGGGCGACCGCGTCCCCGGCGCCCTCACCACCGTGGTCGTCGTCAAGCTCAGCCGGGTCCTGCTGCTCGCCCCGCTCGTCGCCCTGGTGGCGCTGCGCCGCCGCCGTGCGGCCGGGGCCGCCGGCACCGCGCTGCCGCCCGTCCTGCCCCTGTTCGTCGCCGGGTTCGTCGCGGCCGTCCTCCTGCGCTCGACGGGCGTGCTGCCCGACGGGCTGCTCGACGTGGCGAAGCACCTGCAGGAGGTCCTGCTCGTCGGGGCCCTGTTCGGCCTCGGGACCGGGATCGACATCCCCCGCCTGCTGCAGACCGGCCGCCGCTCCATCGCCCTGGGCCTCCTGTCGTGGCTGCTCGTCGCGGCCGTCGCGCTGCTCGGGGTCAAGGCGCTGGGCATCTGACGCACGGCTGACAGTTCCGCTGCACCGGAGCTCCCGCGAGAGCCGTTCTCGGGCTCTCCCGGGCCCTGCGGACAGCGGAACTGTCAGCCTGTGGACGGCGGCGGCCGCGGGGCCGCCCCGCACGGCACGGTTCCCCCGTGGACCCCGTGCTCGCCCTGACCGTGCGCGGCGGCAGCGCCCGGTGGAGCGACCTCGGCCGCGACGTCGCCCGCGGCACCCTGCTCCGCGCGGTGCGGGACGGCCGCGTCGAGCGGCCCGGGCGCGGGGTGTTCGCGTTGCCCGGGGCGGACCCCGGCCAGCTCGCGGCGCTGCGCGTCGGCGGTGTCCTCAGCTGCCACAGCGCGGCCGCGGCCCGCGGCTGGGCGCTGCTGCGCCCACCGGCGGCCGTCCACCTCGAGGTGGCCGCGGGATCGCGGCGCACCCTGCGCGGAGCTGTCCTGCACCGCAGCGGGTCCGCCCTGTCGGCCGGCGGGGCGACCGACCTGCGCGGCACGGTCGTCGGCGCCGTCCGCTGCCTGCCCCTCGTGGAGGCGGTGGTGCTCCTCGACGGGCTGCTGCGCGACGGCGTCCTGGACCCCGACGACCTCGACCTGGTCGCAGCCGGGCTGCCGCGCCGGTTCCCGCACCGCCGGGCCTTCGCGCTCGTCGACGCGCGGGCGGAGTCGGTCCTCGAGTCGGCCGTCCGCGTCGCGTGCGTCCTCGCCGGCCTGCGGGTGGCGAGCCAGGTGCGCCTCGCCGGGGTCGGCCGCACCGACCTCCTCGTCGAGGGCTGGCTGGTCGTGGAGACCGACGGCCGCGAGCACCACGCCGCGACGTTCCAGGAGGACCGGCGCCGCGACGCCCGCACCGCCCAGCTCGGGGGGCTGACCCTGCGGTTCACCCACGCCGACGTCGTCCACCGCCTGGAGGAGACGGTGCAGCTGATCACCGAGGTGGCCCGCGCCGGGCCGCGGGGGCGCCTGCGGCCGGTGCCGCCGGGCTGAGCCGCAGCGCTTCTGGGAGGGTGTGCCCACCCGACGAGAGGAACGAACCCGATGTCCAGCAGTCCCGCCGTGCACCTCGGCCCCGACCAGCGCGAGGACCTCGCCGACGCGGTCCGCGAGGGCGGGGGACGTCTCGTGGACCTCGCCGACGCGGAGGCCGTCGTGTGGGCCGGTGGCGCGAGCACCTTCCCGGACTCGCTGCCGGAGAGCGTGCGCTGGGTGCAGCTGCCCTCGGCCGGGATCGAGAGCTGGATCGAGGCCGGCACGGTCGACACCGAGCGCACGTGGACCTCCGCCGTCGGGGCGTACTCCGACGTCGTCGCGGAGCACGCGATCGGCCTGCTGCTGGCCGGGATGCGCGGGATCGTCGGCTCGTCGCGCGCGTCGAGCTGGCTGCCCGACGAGGTCGGCCCGCCGCAGTCGACGCTGAAGGGCGCGACCGTCGCGATCGTCGGCGCCGGCGGGATCGGCCGCGCCATGATCCCGACGCTCACCGCGCTGGGGGCCGAGGTCATCGCCGTGACGCGCCGCGGGCTGCCCGTCGAGGGGGCCGCGGAGACGCTGCCCGCCGACCGCGTCTCGGAGGTCTTCGACCGCGCCGACCACGTCGTCCTGGCCGCGCCCGCCACGTCGGAGACGGCGGCCCTCGTCGGGGCCGACGAGCTCGCGGCGATCGGCGCCTCGGGCTGGCTCGTCAACATCGCGCGCGGTTCGCTCGTGGACACCGACGCCCTGGTCGAGGCGCTGAACGACGGCACGCTCGGCGGGGCCGCCCTCGACGTGACCGACCCGGAACCCCTGCCCGACGGCCACCCGCTCTGGTCGGCGCGCAACGCCCTCATCACCCCGCACGTCGCGAACCCCCAGCACCTGCAGACGGGCGCGCTCGCCGAGCGCGTCGCGGAGAACGTGCGCCGCTTCGCGACCGGTGACGAGCTCGTGGGCGTCGTCGACCTCGACCGGGGCTACTGACCCGGGGCTCTCGTGCAGACGTTCCTCCCGTACCCGAGCCTCGCGCGCTCGGCCGCCGTCCTCGACGGCCCGCGCCTGGGCAAGCAGCGCGTGGAGACCCTGCAGATCCTGCGCGCGCTGGAGCTGCCCGACTACGGCTGGGCGAACCACCCCGCGGTGATGATGTGGCGCGGGTGCACGCCCGCGCTCGTGGCCTACGGCCTGGCGTGCGTCGAGGCGTGGACGGCGCCGGGCCGGGCCGACTCCACCGGCCCGCTGATCGCGGAGTTCGCCCCCGAGGTCGTCGGGCTCAGCGAGGCAGAGCTGCTCGCCGACCGGATGATGCCGACCTGGTGGGGCGACGAGGCGGTGCACCGCAGCCACCGCTCCGCGCTGCTGCGCAAGGACCCCGCGTTCTACGGCGCGGTGTTCGCGGGCGAACCCGACGACCTGCCGTACTTCTGGCCCGACCCGCCGGAGCGCCCGGAACGTCCCCCGCACACCGGCCGGAGCCTGTGGGTGGTGCGCCCCTCGACGCCCGCGGCGCTCGCGGAGTTCCTCACCGTGGGCGTCGTCGGGCTGGGCACCGAGTCGGGGATCGACGTCGACGTGCGCGGGGCGGCGGAGGGTTCCACGCTGCGCGACCTGCTCAAGGAGGTCTCGCCCGGCAAGCGCCCCGGCAAGGCCCTGCGGGTGCTCGACGCGTTCGTGCACGAGGTCCGGCCCGGCGACGAGGTGGCCGTCCCGATCGAGGGCGAGCAGGCGCTCCTGGTCGGGGAGGTGCTGGGGGAGTACGAGTTCGCCGCGCACGGCGGCGCCGGCGCGCGGCACCGCCGCCGGGTCCGCTGGGGCGGCCGCGTCGTGCGCGCCGCCGTCCGGCCGCCCGCCGCGCTGCAGGACCCCCGCGCCCTGTTCCGCGTCCCCGTCGTCGCCTGACCCCCCTCCCCCTCCGTGATCATGCAGGTATTACCTGCAAGATCACGGAGGGGCGGGTCACCAGGTGCGGTGGCGGAGCTGGGGTTCCAGGCCCAGCAGTTCGCCGAGTCCTCGTTCCAGGGCGAGCGACGGACCGAGCACCTCGCCCGCACCGACCGCAAGCACCGTCCAGCCCAGGCGCGCCAACTTCTCCCGGCGCCGTGCGTCGTGGGCGCGGTGCTGTTCTCCCTCGTGGGACTCCCGGCCGTCGTACTCGACGGCCAGCCTCCGCCCGGGCCAGCCGAGGTCGAGGCGGTAGGGAGCCCCGCCGGGGCGGGGGACCCGGATCTGGGTCTGGACCGGCCCGAACCCCGCGTCCGCGATCCGCAACCGCAGCCACGACTCGCCGGGCGACTCCGCCCCGGCGTCGGCGAGGTCGAGCAGGCGCCGGGCGCCGGCGACACCGCGTTCGCCGGGGATCATCGCTAGGCGGGCGTGGCCGAGCGAGCGGTCGATCCCCCCGAGCCGCAGCGCGAGGTCGGCCGTCGCGAGGGCGAGTCCCGGGTTCTCGTGGCGCAGGACGTCCAGCAGGGTCCGCAGCCGGGAGGTGACCGGATGGCCGCCGAGGAGCTGCACGTCGCCGTCGAGGTCGGCAGCGCGGCAGCGGAGGCCGGGGCGGCGCAGGGGAGTCGTCCCCGCGGGGACGACGACCTCCACCGGCGGTGGCCGTTCGAGCTCGCCGGGCATCAGGAGTCGGAACCCGTGGAGCGCGGCCGCCGTGCGGCGCGCGAACGCCGCACCGGGCGGCAGGACGCTCGTCAGCGCGGACAGCCGCACCCGCTCGTCGAGCGTCTCGCCGCTGAGCACCTCGACCACTGCGCTGCGCGACCCGTCCACGGCGCCACCCTGCCGCGCCGAGCCCGTGCGCCGTCCCCGTCGTCCACAGCCCCCCTCCCCTCCGTGATCATGCAGGTATCACCTGCATGATCACGGAGGGAAGTGGGTCAGCGGTAGGTGACGGTGGTGCGGCCCGTGGCCCAGGAGAAGGTCAGAGCGCCGCCCGTGAACTCCTGGCGCAGGCCGCCGCGCACGGGCTGCTCCTCGCCGCGCGGGTAGCCGAGGCGGCCGCGCTCCCAGCCCAGCGAGCCCCACGTGTCGCGCAGCGCGCCGCGCACCACCTGCGGGCCCGTCGCGGGGCTCCAGTAGACCGAGCCGCCCTGGAACGCGGTGAACGCCCCGCCCTGGATCGGCGTCTCGCTCGTGGTCGGGTAGCCGAGGTAGCCGTTCTCCCACCCGGTGCGGGAGTAGCGGTCGAGGATCGCGCCGCGCAGCGCGCGGGCCCCCGTGACGGGGGTGCGGTAGATCAGGCCGCCCGTGAACCGCTGCACCGTCCCGCCGCCGCGCAGGCCGATCTCCTCCGAGGACGGGTACCCGAGCCAGCCGCGCTCCCAGCCCATCGACGCCCACGTGTCGCGGTCGGCGCCCGTGACCACCTGCGCGCCCGTGGCCGGGCTGAAGTAGATCGACCCGCCCTGGAAGTGCGTGACGCTGCCGCCCTGCAGGGCCGTGTCGGAGGTCGTGGGGTAGCCGAGGAACCCGTTCTCCCAGCCCGCGCGGCCGTAGCGGTCGGCGATCGCGCCGCGCACGGCGGCGGCGCCCGTGGCGGGGGAGGAGTAGGCGAGGCCGCCCGTGAAGCGCTGCACCACACCGCCGTCGCGGATCGGCAGCGCCGGCGACAGCGGCGTCCCCAGCCACGACGACGCGCCGCCGAGCGAGGAGTACAGGGTGCTGAGGGGGGCCGCGACGGGGTCCGGGTGGGCGACGGCCGAGACGGCGGCGCCGACGTCGAGCAGGCCCGTGCCGTAGCCCGCGGGCCAGCCCCGCTGCGGCTGCGCGGTCCCGCGCAGCACCTGCTCGACGGCCGCCACCGACGTCGCCGGCGCGACCGAGCGGACGAGAGCCGCTGCGGCGGAGACCATCGGGGCCGAGAACGACGTCCCGGCGGCGAGGGCGTACTGGTGGCCCTGCGAGGCCGGCAACCCGACGACGACGGCGGAACCGGGGGCGCTGAGGTCGACGTGGTCGCCGTGCTCCGCCCAGGACTGCGCGCCGCCCGCGTCGCCCGAGGACACCGCCACGACGCCCGGGTAGGCCGCGGGGTACTCCAGCGGGTTCCCGCACTCGTCGCTCTGCCCCGGCGCGCACGGGGCGCCGTAGTTGCCCGCCGAGGCGACGACGACGGAACCCTTCCCGATCGCGTAGTCCACGGCGCGCTGCACGACGAGGGAGGCGTCCGGCCCGCCGAGCGACAGGTTGATGACCGCGGCGCCCCGGTCGGCGGCGTAGGTGATGCCGTTGGCGATGGAGGAGCTCGTGCAGCCCGCCGGGGCGCACACCCGGACGGCGAGGACCGAGGTGCCGGGCGCCACGCCGGCCGCGCCCACGCCGTTGTCGCGGGCTCCCGCGACGACCGTGGAGACCATCGTGCCGTGCTCGCCGATGTCGGTGCCGTCGGCGAAGTTCCGCCCGACGGTGACGCGGCCCACGAGGTCCGGCTGGTCCGGGTCGACGCCCGAGTCGAGGACCGCGACGACCGTGCCCACGCCCGTGGTCGTGGGCCACGCGGCGCTCGCCCGGATCGCCGCGAGGTGCGTCGCGCGGCCCAGCAGCGGGTCCGCCGCGGCCGGGCGCGCCACGGCGCTGAGGTGGTAGGTCGTCTCGACGGCCGCGACCGCGACGGAGGGGTCGTCGCCGAGGCGGTCGACGAGGCGCTGGGCGCTCGCGTCGTCGGCGACCGTCACGGACCTCACGTGCGGGCGCCCGTGGTCGTAGCGCAGGACGTCGACGACCACGCCGTCGTCCGCAGGCTGAGGCGTGGAGGACCGGGGTGCCGAGGACTGCGGAGCCGCGAGCGGGAGGGGCTGGGGGGCGACGGCGGCGGCCGGGCCGGCGAGGAGCGCCACGAGCGGGGCGGCGCCGGCGAGCGCGAGGAGGCGACCGGCGGTGCGGTGGGGCGTGGTCACGGTGGTGCTCCCTGCTGCTGCGGCGGTCAGGGGGTGGTCGGCACCCCCGCGGGCCCCCTTGAGGCCGCGGCGGGCGCGACGGCGGGGGGACTCCCCAGCAGTCTGGCGGCCCGGGGTGGTTGTGCGCGGGAGGACGAGGGTCTACATTGCCGTCGATACGCATCGATGAGCGCTGCGTGCTGCTGCCCGCCACGGCGGACGGGCCCGGGGAGGCGACGTGGCCAGAGTGCCCACGAGCAAGGACGTCGCGCGCATCGCCGGAGTCTCCCAGAGCACCGTCTCCTACGTCATGAGCGGCAAGCGCCCCATCTCCGCGAGGACGCGCCGCCTCGTCGAGGACGCCATGCAGCAGCTGACCTACCAGCCGCACGCCGGGGCCCGCGCGCTCGCGAGCCAGCGCACCAACGTCATCGGGCTCGTCGTGCCGTTCCGCAGCGAGGTCAACGCGCACGGGCTCATGGCCTTCGTCGAGGAGATCGCGCTCTCCGCCCGGGCGCACGACCACGACATCCTCATGGTCACGGCCGACGAGGGGACCGCCGGGCTCCAGCGCCTCGCGGGCCGGTCGCTGTGCGACGCGCTGGTCATGATGGAGATCTCCACGCACGACGTGCGCGTCCCCGTCGTGCGCGCGCTCGGCGTCCCGGCCCTTCTCATCGGGCTGCCGGGGGACACGACGGGGCTGCACTGCGTCGACTTCGACTTCGAGACCGGCGCGACCCTCCTCGTCGACGAGGTCGCCGACCTCGGCCACGAGCGCGCCTGCGTCCTGGCCTGGCCGGCCGGGTTCGCGGGCGGCGACATGAACTACGTCCCGCGCTTCCGCGGCGCCGCCGAGGCCACGGCCCGGCGCCGCGGCGTCGAGCTGAGCTGGCGGGAGGTCCCCCGCGGGCGGGAGAACGTCGACCACGTGCTCGAGGAGGTGCTCGGCGGCGGCGGGACCCCGCCCGGCCTCGTCTGCACGTCCCAGCTGTCCGGGATCGTCTCGGGTCTGCAGCGGCGCGGCCTGCGCACCGGCGCCGACGTCGACCTGCTCGCCCTGACCACCGACGCCGAGGCCGAGGCCGAGGAGGTCCCCGTCAGCGGGGTCTCCACCCAGCCGCGCGACGTCTCCCGCCGCGCCATGCGCACCCTGTTCCAGCTGCTGGACGGCGTACCCCCGCAGGGCGCCGTCGAGCTCGTCCCCGCCGAGCTCACCCGGCGCTCCTCCAGCCGGCGGCCCCCGCAGGACGCCGCCGCCGGCTGACCCGAACCCCACCCGCCGACCGGCCCCGACCGGCCGCGGGTGCTTAGATTCCCGCAGTCGACGAGGAGGTCTCCCGCGTGTCCGCACCATCCGCACCACTGCCCGAGCTGGGCGTCGCCGTCATCGGCCACTCCTTCATGGGGGCGGTCCACTCCCACGCCTGGCGAACGGTCGACCACGTCGGCTCGCCGCGCTTCCGGACCCGCCGCGTCGCCCTCGCCGGGCGCGACGCCGGGCGGGCCGCCGCGGCGGCCACGCAGTTCGGCTGGGCCGAGGGCGTCGACGACTGGCGTCCGCTGCTGCAGCGCGACGACATCCAGGTCGTCGACATCCTGACCCCGGGCGACAGCCACGCCGAGATCGCGATCGCGGCGCTCGAGGCCGGCAAGCACGTCATCTGCGAGAAGCCGCTGGCCAAGACCGTCGAGGAGGCCGAGCGCATGACCGCGGCCGCCGAGGCGGCGTCGGCGCGCGGCGTCCGCAGCATGGTGGCGTTCAACTACCGCAAGGTCCCCGCCATCGGGCTGGCGCGCCAGCTCGTCGCGGACGGCCGCCTCGGCGAGGTCCGCCAGGTCCGCGCCGTGTACCTGCAGGACTGGATCGTCGACCCCGACTTCCCGCTCACGTGGCGCCTGCAGAAGGACCGCTCGGGCGCGGGTGCGCTGGGGGACATCGGGTCCCACATCATCGACGCGGCGCAGTTCATCACCGGCCAGCGCCTGCTCGGGGTCAGCGGCACCGTCGAGACGTTCGTGAAGAAGCGCCCGCTCGAGGCCGCCCGCACGGGGGCGAACACGGGCCTGTCCGCGGAGGCGTCCACCGAGTACGGCGACGTGACCGTCGACGACGCGGCCGTGTTCTTCGGCCGCGGCGACGGCGGCGCGCTCATGACGTTCGAGGCCAGCCGCATGGCGCTGGGCCGCAAGAACGGCATGCGCATCGAGGTCAACGGCTCGAAGGGCAGCATCGCCTTCGACTTCGAGTCGATGAACGAGCTGCACTTCTTCGACGGCACCCTGCCGGACGCGGAGAACGGCTTCCGCCGCATCCTCGCGACCGACCCGTCCCACCCCGGGGTGGGCAACTGGTGGCCCCCGGGGCACGGCCTCGGCTACGACCACCCGTTCGTGCACGAGCTGCAGGAGTTCCTCGAGGCGATCGCCGACGAGCGCGACCCGAGCCCCGGCTTCGCCGACGGCCTGCAGGTGCAGAAGGTGCTGGAAGCCGTGCAGCGCAGCGCCGAGGACCACTCCACCTACACCGAGATCTGAGGAGCGCGACGATGCCCCGCCCCGTCACCCTGTTCACCGGCCAGTGGGCCGACCTGCCCTTCGAGGAGGTCTGCCGCCTCGCCTCCGAGTGGGGCTACGACGGCCTCGAGATCGCCACCTGGGGCGACCACCTCGACTCCACGCGCGGCGCCACCGACGACGCGTACATCGCGGAGAAGAAGGCCACGCTGGAGAAGTACGGCCTGCAGGTCTGGACGATCTCCGTCCACCTCACCGGCCAGGCCGTGTGCGACCTCATCGACGCCCGCCACCAGGACATCGTCTCGACGGCGGTCTGGGGCGACGGCGACCCGGAGGGCGTGCGCCAGCGCGCTGCCGAGTACGTCAAGGACACCGCCCGCACCGCCGCGCGCCTCGGCGTGAAGACCGTCACGGGCTTCACGGGCTCCTCGATCTGGCACACCGTCGCGATGTTCCCCCCCACGCCGGACTCGATGGTCGAGGCGGGCTATAAGGACTTCGCGGACCGCTGGAACCCGATCCTCGACGTGTTCGACGAGGTCGGGGTGAAGTTCGCCCACGAGGTGCACCCCTCCGAGATCGCCTACGACTACTGGACGACGCAGCGGGCCATGGAGGCCATCGGGCACCGCCCCGCGTTCGGGCTGAACTTCGACCCGAGCCACTTCGTCTGGCAGGACCTCGACTTCGTCGGGTTCCTGCGCGACTTCTCCGACCGGATCTACCACGTGCACTGCAAGGACTCGAAGAAGCAGCTCGACGGCCGCGCCGGTCGCCTGGGCTCGCACCTGCCGTGGGCGGACTCCCGCCGCGGCTGGGACTTCGTCTCCGTCGGGCACGGCGACGTCCCGTGGGAGGCGATCTTCCGCCAGCTCAACGTCATCGGCTACGAGGGCCCGACCAGCGTGGAGTGGGAGGACGCGGGGGTGGACCGCCTGCGCGGGGCGCCCGACGCGCTCGCCTTCGTCCGCCGCCTCGGCGAGCTCATCCAGCCGCCGGCCGCGGCCTTCGACGCCGCCTTCAGCTCCAAGAGCTGACCGCAGCTCAAGGCCGGCCCCCGCTCAGCCGATCCACTCCGGGACGTCCGCCCTCCGGGCGGGCACCGGACGGCTGAGCGGGGGACACGGGCGTGACGGCGGCACCGAGCAGGCCCCTGGTGGTGGTCCCGGGGGAACCGGCGTGGCTCGCGGGGTCGCCGTGGCTGCGCAGCGCCGTCTACGCGCTCCTGTTCTCCGCCGCGACCCTCCTCGGCCGCTCGGCGCAGGTGGGCGGGGCCCACCTGGCCGTCTTCTGGCCCGCCTCCGCGCTGGGCGTCCTGTGGATCGCGGGTTCGCCGCGCCGCCGGGTGCTGGGCGCGGACCTCGTCCTCGTCGTCGGCCTCACCCTCGCGCTGCGCGTCCTCACCGGGATGCCGCCCGTCGCCGCGGCCCCGCTGGCCGTCGCGGCCGCCGTGCAGGCCCTCGCCTGCTGCTGGGCCTACCGGCGCGGGCGGCCGGAGGGCTTCCGGCTGCGGACCCCCGCCGACCTGCGGCTCCTCGCGATCACCTCGGTCACCGGAGCCCTCGTGTCCCTGCCCGTGGCCGGCGCGGGCTTCGCCCACGTCGGCGACGTCCCCCTGCCCTTCGCGCTGGCGCAGTGGAGCCTGCGGACCTCGGTGAGCACCTTCGTCGTCCTGGCGGTCGTGGTGCGCGCGCTGGTGCGCCGCTCCGACGACGTCGCGCCCGGCGGGATCGGGTCCGGGGAGCGGCTGCTGATGACCGCGACCCTCATCTCGGCCTACGCCGTCACCTTCTTCGTCGTCCGGGACGTCTCGCTGGCCTTCGCGCTCATGCCGCTCGGCGTCTGGGTCGCCCTGCGCCGCTCGACGGCCGCCGCCACCGTGCACGTGGCGCTCGCCGCGACCGTCGTGGTGATCAGCGTGTGGGCCGGGCACGGCCCCTGGTCGCGGCTGACCCCCGACCTGCAGGCCATGAGCGCCGAGGCGTTCATCGGCGCCCTCGGCGTGGTCACCCTCGTGCTGGCGCTGCACCGCGACGAGGGCCGCGAGCACGCCGACCGCGCCGCCCGCGCGGCGGCCGAGGTCGCGCGCGCCCACGACCTGCTCGCGACGGACCTCGCGGCGCGGCTGGCCGCGGAGGCGGACCTGGCCGACTCCGAGCGCCTCTTCCGGGTCGCCTTCGACCTGGCCCCGGTGGGCATGGCCATGGTCGGCCTGGAGGGCGCCGACGCCCGCCGGCTCCTGCGGGTCAACGAGGCGATGGCGCGCTTCACGGGGCGCGCGGAGGCCGAGCTGCTGGCCCGCACGCTGCACAGCCTCGCGCCCGCGGGCGACGAGCAGGACGCGCGGGCCGCCTTCGACGACCTCGTGGGGGACCGCGCGCAGCCGCGGCGCAGCGTGAGCACGTTCGAGCACGCCGACGGGCGCGTGCTGCAGGCCGAGGTGTCCGCGACCGTGCTGCACCCCCAGGGCCGCGAGCCCTACCTCTTCTGCCTCGTCGAGGACGTCACCGCCCGCCGGGCCGCCGAGCTGGACCTGCAGCACCGGGCCCTGCACGACGCGCTGACCGGGCTGGCGAACCGGCGCCTGTTCGTCGAGCGCCTCGAGGAGGCGGTCGCCGACTGCGCCGCCGGCGAGGCCGTCGGCGTCGTCTACCTCGACCTGGACGGGTTCAAGGCCGTCAACGACAGCCTGGGGCACGCCGCGGGCGACGAGCTGCTGCGCCGCGTCGCGGACCTGCTCGTCCACGCCGTACGCCCGGGGGACACCGTGGCCCGCCTCGGCGGCGACGAGTTCGCCGTCGTCTGCGGCCAGGCGGCCACCGCGGCGGACGTCGCCGGCATCGCCGCCCGGCTCCTGCAGGCCGTCGCGGTGCCGGTCGCCCTCGAGGGCGGCGAGGCGCGCGTGGGCGCGAGCATCGGCGTGGCCCTCAGCGGGACGGCTCCGGGCGGGACGGGCACGGGCGGGACGGCTGCGGGCGGGACGGGCACGGTGGCCGAGCGGCTGCTCCGGGCGGCGGACGCGGCGATGTACGAGGCCAAGCGGGGCGGCAAGGGCCGCGTGGTGGTCCGCGACGGCGTCGACGACCTCGTGACGACCCCCGGCGGCTGACCTCCGTTCACTCGCGGTGTGTGACATGTCACACGCAGTGTCCGGCCGGGGCTCTGTCCTGGTTGTGTACGCGCCATGAGGACCCCTCTCCGCCCCACGAGTCCCCTGAGCGCCGCCGTCCTGGGGGCCGTCGTGGCCGCCGGACTGCTCACCGCCGCCGCCGCCCCCGCGAGCGCCGCGCCGCAGCCCCTGGTGCCCGCGCCGCTGCCCCAGAGCGACGTCCTCGCGATGGAGGTGCTGGCCCTCACCAACGACGCCCGCGCCGCGGCCGGCTGCGGTCCGCTGCTGGTCAACGACCCGCTCGTGGCCGCCGCGATCGAGCACTCCGGTGAGATGGCCGCGACGGCCCGGATGTCCCACGGGGGCGCCGGCGGCAGCACGCCCCGCACCCGGCTGGGCGCGCTGGGCGTCGCGCCGCGGCTGACGGCGGAGAACGTCGCCGCGGGGTCGTTCACGGCCCGCAGCCTCGTCGACGCCTGGCTGGCGAGCCCCGGCCACCGCCGCAACCTCCTGGACTGCGACCTGGGCTTCGTCGGCATCGCCCGCTTCGACACCCCCGAGGGCGCCTACTGGACGCAGGTCATGGCCGGGAACTGATCCCCGGCCCCGAGGGAACCGCGCGGGCGGCCGGGACGTCGGAGCCTGACGGAGGGCGTCGTCGCGCGGGCGCCCGCAGGACCGGGAGGTCGTCGTGCCAGTCGCTCCCTGGTGGGAGGAGTTCGGCTCCGCCGCGTCCGACGACGCCGACGGTGCCGCTCCTGCGCCCGCCGGTCCTCCGCCCGCCGCAGCACCCGCCGCCGACCCGCTCGAGGTCCGCCGCACCCCGCGCCGCCGCCCGCGGGACCTGCTGGCGCTGCAGGTGAGCGCCGCCGTCCTCGCGGTCGCGCTGCTCGGCCTGCTGGGCGCCCTCGCCGTGCGCGGCGGACCCGCCGCGAGCGCCGGGGCGGTGGGCACCCCCGCCTCCTCCGTGCCCAGCTCCGCCCCCGCCTCGCCCACGGCCCCGCCCGCCACCGACGACACGGCCGCCCTGCAGGAGCTCGAGGCGCTGCGGGCGCGCGGGCTCGCGGAGCACCCGCCGGCCGGTCAGTGGGCGGCGCAGCTGGCAGCCAAGAGCATCGGCACGACCGACCCGGCGCAGGTCGCGACCAACGGCAGCCACACGTTCTACGCGGGCGACATCCTCGCCCAGAGCCGCGCGATCGCGGCGGGCCCGGCGGGGGCGGACGTGTTCGTCCTGCGCAGCGACGACTACGGCAAGGGCTCGATCGACGCCCGCGGCAACCCCTACTGGACGACCCTCGCGGCCGGCCCGTTCGCCTCGGCGGCCGACGTGCGCACGTGGTGCGACAGCGTGTTCGGCGGCGTGCCTGCCGCGACGCGCGGCAACGTGTGCCTGCCCCGCCAGCTCCTGCCGGTCGGCTGAGCAACCGCTGACTACGCTGCGTCCCACGCGGGAGCGGGGAACCGGCGCGGGGGCGCCGGTGTGCGAGGGGGAGACGTGAGCGAGCGGGTCGAGCAGTCAGCCGAGCAGGAGCGCGGGCGGGGCCCGTCGCGTCCCGGGGGTCACTACCGGGCGCGGGCCCGCCGCCGGACGCGGGCCTGGCTGATCGCGGCCGGGGTGGTCGTCGTCGGCGGTTACGCCACGGCCGCGCTGGCCCTCGGCGGCACGGCGCCCCGCGGCACGACGATCCTCGGCACCGACGTCGGGGGAGCCGACCGCGCCGGGGTGCGCGACGCCCTCGCCGCCCCGGTCTCCGCGCTCACCGCGGCCCCCGTGGCGCTGCGCGTCAGCGGGGCCGGTACTGACGTCGACGCCTCGCTCGCCCCGGCGAGCGCGGGCCTCGCCGTGGACGTGCCCGCGACGGCCGAGCAGGTCACCGCCGCGGCCTGGGACCCCCGCGTGCTCTGGGACCACGTCGCCGGGGGCGGTGAGCAGCGCCCCGTGGTCGACGTGGACCGCTCCGCGCTCTCGGCCGCGCTCGCCCCCGTGGCCGCGAGCGTGCGGACCCCGGCCGTCGAGGGCGCCGCGACCTTCCGCGTCGACGGCACGGCCGTGGCGCCCGTCGTCCAGCAGCCCGCGAAGGGCCGCGACCTCGACGTCGCCGCCGCCACCGACGCGGTGGCCCGGCAGTGGCCCGTCGCGGGTGATGGCCCCCTGACCGTCGCGGCGCAGGGGACCTCGCCCAGCGCGGACGCCGACGAGGTCGCGGCCGCGGTCGACGCCGTCGCCGTGCCCGCGGTCACCGGCGACCTCGTCGTCGCCGGGGGCGGCCGCGAGGTCGCCCTGCCGCCCGCCACGTTCGCGCCCGCCCTCGCCGTCCGGCCCGTGGACGGGCGGATGCGGCTGGTGACCGACGGGGCCGCGCTCGCGGCGGTCGTCGTCGCGGCCGAGCCCGGCTTCCAGGTCGCCGCGCAGGACGCCGTGATCCGCATCCAGGCCGGGGCGCCCGTGGTGGTGCCCGCGGTCGACGGCACCGAGGTCGACCCGGCGGCGCTCGCGAGCGCCGTGACCGCGGCCCTCGCCCCCGCCGCCTCGACCGCGACCCCCAGCGCGTCGAGCAGTCCCAGCGCGTCGAGCAGCCCCGGCCCGTCGGGCAGTCCGGGCGCGGCCGGTGTGACGCGCCGGGCCGAGATCGCGCTGACCGCGAAGCCCGCCGCGGTGACGACACAGGCGCTGCAGGACCTGGGGATCGTCGAGCGGATCTCCACGTTCTCCACGACCCTGACGCCCGACGCCGACCGCACCGACAACATCCGGATCGCCGCGGCCTCGCTGGACGGGACCGTCGTGGCACCCGGCGCGGAGTTCTCCCTCAACGACACCGTGGGCGAGCGGACCCCCGCGCGCGGCTTCCACAAGGCGCCCGTCATCAGCGGCGGCAAGCTCGTCGACGACTACGGCGGCGGCGTCTCGCAGCTGTCCACGACGCTGTTCAACAACGTGTTCTTCGCGGGGCTGGACGAGCTCGAGCACAAGCCGCACTCGTTCTACATCTCCCGCTACCCCGAGGGCCGCGAGGCCACGATCGACTGGCGCAGCATCGACAACCGGTTCCGCAACGACTCCGGGCACGGCGTCTACATCGAGGCCGGGATCGTCGGGAACCAGGTGACCGTGTCCTTCTACGGCACGCGGTTCCGGGAGGTGCGGGCCGAGAAGGGCCCGCGCACGAACGTCACGTCCCCGAAGACGGTCTACGACACCAGCGCGTCGTGCTCGACGCAGGCCCCGCACGCGGGGTTCAAGGTGCGTGTCACGCGGATCATGACGCCCGTCGGGGGCGGCGCCGAGCAGCGCGAGAACTTCGACACGACCTACAACGCGGTGAACCGGATCGTCTGCGGCCCCGACCCGGCCGCGCGCCCGGCGCCCACCCCCACGCCGACCCCGACCGCGCCGGCACCCGTGGCGCCGGTCCCGCCCGCCACCGGCTGAGCCGACCCCCGCCGCCCGCGGCCGCGTTCAGGACGGGCCCGCGGCCTCCGATGACAGGACGGGGGCGTCCGCCTCCCGGGCGGGAGGGGACCGGCGTGACGACGCGACGCGCACCCCTGCACGACCTGCACCCGGTGGCCGACGGCCTGCTCTACGCCGCCGTCGGTGCCGTCGCCGGCGGCGTGCCCGCGATCTTCCTCGACGCGCTGCGGCCCGGGCCGGCCACGCCGTGGGTCTGCGCCCTCGTGTGCGCGGGCCTGGCCTTCGTGCGCTCCACGCCCGTGCAGCTGCGCCTCGGCGGCGGGCGCCTGGACAACCGGGCGCCGCTGCGGATGCTGGTCGGCGGGGCGGGCTTCACGGCGTGGCTGTGCACCCTGGGCCTGCCCTGGCTCGCGTGCGCGGCGCTCGCCGTCACGACCGTCGTCCACGTCGGGTGGTCCGGGCACCGCGCCGGGCGCTTCGGGCTGCTGCAGGGCGTCGTGACCGTCGTCCTGCTGCAGGTGGCCGTGCACCGCGGCTGGGTCCCCTCGATCGTGGACCCGCTCACGGGCGACGTGATCGCCGCCGTCGAGCTCGTGTTCTTCGCGGTCCTCGTCGTCAACGTCGGCCTCGTGACCCGCGACCGCGAGCGGGTCGAGCAGGCGCTGGAGGACGAGCGCGGCCGGCACACGCGCGACCTGCTGCACGCCGCGACCCACGACCGCCTCACGGGGCTGCTGGACCGCGCCGAGGTCGTGCGCCGGCTCGAGGGCGCGCTGGCGCACGCCTCGCCGTCCGCGCAGATCGCCGTGTTGTTCGCCGACCTCGACGGGTTCAAGGCCGTCAACGACACCCACGGCCACGACGGCGGGGACCGCGCGATCGTGGCCGTCGCCGCACGCCTGCGCGAGCTCGTCCGCGACGACGAGCACGTGGCCCGCCTGGGCGGCGACGAGTTCCTGATCGTGCTGACCGGGCTGCCCGGCGAGGAGGCCGCCCGGGCCGCGGTCACCCGCGTCGAGGACGCCGTCACGGCCCGCTACGACGTGGGCGGCGCCTGGGCGCCGCTGGGCGTGAGCATCGGCCTGGCGCTCGCCGCCGCCCCCGTCCCCGCGGCCGCGCTGGTGGCGGCGGCCGACCTCGCGATGTACGAGGTCAAGGACCGGCGCCGGCCCGCGCGGGCCGAGGCGCGGGCGGTCGCGGCCGCGCCCGTCCCGCCGTCCTGACGGGACCCGTGACGCGGCGGGCCCCGCGAGGCAGGATGGCGGCGTGCCCACCCTCCACCTCACGCAGGACGACGCGGCCGACGAGCTGCTGAGCCGGGACCCCCTGGCGCTGCTGCTCGGGATGCTGCTGGACCAGCAGGTCCCCATGGAGTGGGCGTTCTCCGCGCCGCGGCTGCTGGCCGAGCGGATGGGCACCCCGACGCTGTCGGCCCACGACATCGCCACCGCCGACCCGGACGTCCTGAAGGCGCACTTCCAGGGCCCGCCGGCGCTGCACCGCTACCCCGGGTCGATGGCCACGCGCGCGCAGGGCCTCGCCGCGGCGCTGGTGGAGGACTACGACGGGCGCACCGAGGCGCTGTGGGACGACGCCCCCGACGGCGTCACGCTGCTGCGGCGCGTCGGGGCCCTGCCGGGCTTCGGGGCGCAGAAGTCGAAGATCTTCGTGGCCCTGCTGGGCAAGCAGTACGGCGTGCAGCCGCCCGGGTGGCGCGAGGCGGCGGGGGACTACGGCGCCGAGGGGGCGCGGCGCTCGATCGCCGACATCGTCGACGCGGCGTCGCTGCAGGAGGTCCGCGCCACCAAGCAGGAGCTCAAGCGGGCCGCGAAGGAGAAGGCCGGCTGAGCCTCGTCGGCTGGGCCTCAGGCCTCGTCGGCGGGGGCGTCGTCGCCGTCGTCCGGCACGGGCCACAGGTCGAGGTCGACCCGGACGCCCGGCAGGGCGGCGCGCAGCCGGTCGTGCAGGCGGTGACCGTCGTCGGCGTACGTCGCCTCCGAGCGCGGGGAGTCCCACGCGCACAGGTCCAGCGGGTGGTGCTCGTCGAAGTAGTGCTGCCACGCGAGGAGCTCGCGGCAGAGCGCCTCCTCGACCCCGAGCTGCTGGAGGTCGGTCAGGACGTAGCCGCCCAGCTCCGCGGGCGCCCACACCGGCGTCGGCGCCAGGTAGTCGCTCATGAGGCGCAGCCGGTCGTACTGCGGCGTGCGCTGCAGGAGGTTCCGGAACACGGGGCCGTCGGGCACCGCAGGAGGATAGGCCGACGCCGCGCGCGCCGCCACCGGCCGCCGGGACCTCGCGCGGGCCGGTCGGGCTGATCGCCTGCGCCCGCGGCCCCGCCGTCCCTAGGGTCGGGCCATGGACGCTGCAGGAGCGGTGGACCCGCTCCTGGTGGCGGTCTGGCAGGAGGTCGCCGACGGCATCGTCGTGCTCGACCACCGCGACTGGCGCATCGTCCTCGTCAACCCCGCCGGGGCCGCCCTCTTCGGGCGGGACGCGGCTGCGGTCGTCGGCCGCCCGCTGGGGGAGCTGTTCCCCGCCGCCGTCGGCTCGCCGTTCCACGAGGGCCTGCGCCGGGCCCGCCACGCCGCCGGCCTCGTGACGTGGACGGGACCCTTCCCCGGCACCGCGATGACGGTCGAGGTCCGTGCCCGCAGCTTCGACGGGCGGGTCCTGTGCGCGTTCCGCGACGTCACGGCCGCCGCCGCCCTCGAGGCGGAGCGCGACGGGCTCCTGGGGTCGCTGCAGGAGAGCCTGCAGCACGCGCAGGACCTGCTCGCGCTGTCCGAGGCCCTCTCCGCCACGAGCACGGTCGACGACATCGCCGAGGCCGTCATGCGGGTCGCGGGCACGTCCTTCGGGGCCGACCACGCGGCCCTGACGGTCGTCGACCACGACCGCCGCGTCCTGCGCACCCCCTACCTGGAGCGCGTCGGCACCGAGGCCGTGCGCGAGTGGGGCGACATGCCGCTGGACGGCCCGGGCCCCGGCACGGAGGTCGCCCGCACGGGCGTTCCGCTGTTCCTGGGCCAGGCGGAGCTGCAGCGGCGATACCCCGAGCTCGCCCCGCGCTGGGAGCGGGTGCTCGCCACGGCCGTCCTGCCGCTGGGCCCGCCCGGCCGGGTCGAGGGCCTGCTGGTCCTCGTCTGGTACGTCGAGCACGCGAGCGCCGACGCCGAGCAGGTGCTGCTGCGCGCCTTCGCCTCCTACGCGGGGCAGGCGCTGGAGCGGGCGTCGCTGCTCGCCGAGCGCACCGCCACCGCGCGCACCCTGCAGCAGTCGCTGCTCACCAGCGAGCTCCCGCAGGCGGCGCACCTGGAGCTGCGGGCCCGGTACGAGGCCGCGGGCGGGCTCGAGCAGGTCGGCGGCGACTGGTTCGACGGGGTCGTGCTGCCCGGCGGGGAGACGATGCTCGTCATCGGCGACGTCACGGGCCACGACATCGCCGCGGCCGCCGCCATGGGCCAGCTGCGGATCGCGCTGCGCTCGCTGGCCGTCGACCGCGACGACGCGCCCGCCCAGCTGCTGGTGCGGCTGGAGTCCGTCCTGAGCTCCCTGGGCGGCGAGCCGCTGATGGCGAGCTGCGTCGTGGGGCGCGTGGAGCGGGACGGCGAGCAGGGCCGGCGCTTCCGCTGGACCAACGCCGGCCACCCGCCGCCCCTGCTGGTGCTGCCCGGCGGCGAGGTGCGGTGCCTGGACAGCAGCCCGGAGCTGCTGCTGGGCGTGCGCGCCGGCACCCCGCGCACCGACCACGTCGTGGACCTGCCGCCGGGAGCCGTCGTCCTGTTCTACACCGACGGCCTCGTCGAGCGCCGCGGCTCCGACCTCGACACCGGCATCGAGCGGCTGCGCGCCGCCGCGGGGGTCCTGGCCGCGGGTGACCTGGGCGAGGGCCTCGAGGACGTGCTGACCACGACGCTCGGCGGCACCGCGGGCGGGGACGACGTCGCGGTCCTCGCGGCCCGCCTCCTGCCGCAGCGCTGAGCCGGCGGCCTCACCTACGATCGTCCGTCGTGGACCCCGAACACGTGGACGAGCAGGCAGCCGTCGAGGAGACGCAGGCCGAGGAGACACCGGCCGAGCAGGGTCCCGTCGTCTTCGAGGGCGTCGAGGGCCGCGCGCACCCCATCACGACCTACTTCACGCCGGTGCTGCACCGCCGCTGCGCGCCCGTCACCGAGTTCGGCCCCGAGCTGGTCCAGCTGGTCGCGGACATGTTCGCGAGCATGGCCGCCGCCGACGGCGTGGGCCTGGCCGCCAACCAGATCGGCGTCGACGCCCGCGTCTTCGTCGTGGACTGCCCCGACGAGGACGAGGAGCAGGTCGTCGCGCACGTCGTGAACCCCGTGCTCGTCCTGCCCACGGGCCGCAAGCGCCGCCTGGACCTCGACGGGGAGGGCTGCCTGTCGGTGCCGGGGGAGTACGCCGACCTCGCGCGGCCCGACCACGCCGAGGTGCGCGGCGTCGACGTGCACGGGCAGCCCGTGACGATCGTCGGCACCGGCCTCCTGGCGCGCTGCCTGCAGCACGAGTGCGACCACCTGGAGGGCGTCGTCTACGTGGACCGGCTGCCCCTGGAGCAGCGCACCGAGATCCTCGCCGCGGCGGGCCTGAGCGCGTGAGCGCGCCCACCCTCGGCCACCCGGTGGTGCTGGGGATCGAGACGTCCTGCGACGAGACCGGGGTGGGCCTGGTCAGCGACGGCGTCCTGCTCGGCGACGCGCTCGCGTCGAGCATGGACGAGCACGCGCGCTACGGCGGCGTCGTGCCCGAGGTCGCGGCGCGCGCCCACCTGGAGTCGATGCTGCCCGTCCTGGAGCAGGCCCTGCAGGCCGCCTCCCTCGACCTGGCCGCCGTCGACGCGGTCGCGGTGACCGCCGGCCCCGGGCTCTCGACCGCCGTGCAGGTCGGGCTCGCGAGCGCCAAGGCGCTCGCCTTCGCCCTCGGCAAGCCGCTGTACGGCGTGCACCACCTCGCGGGCCACGCGGCCGTGGACGCCCTCGTGCACGGGCCGCTGCCGCGCCGCTGCGTGGCGCTGGTCGTCTCGGGCGGGCACACGTCGCTGCTGCTGCTGGGCGACCTGGCGCGCGACCCCGTCGTGCACCTGGGCGACACGATCGACGACGCGGCGGGGGAGGCCTTCGACAAGGTCGCCCGCGTGCTCGGCCTGCCCTACCCGGGGGGCCCGGCGATCGATGCCGCCGCGCGGGCCGGGGACCCGGCCGCCGTCCGGTTCCCGCGGGCCCTGACCCGGCCGGGCGACGCGCCGTACGGGTTCTCGTTCTCCGGCGTGAAGACGGCCGTGGCCCGCTGGGTCGAGGCGCGCGCCGACGCGGGGGGCGAGGTTCCCGTGGCCGACGTCGCGGCGTCGTTCCAGGAGGCCGTCGCCGACGTCCTGACGCGCAAGGCGCTGGCCGCGTGCCGCGAGCACGACGTGGACGCGCTGCTCGTCGTGGGCGGGGTCGCGGCCAACTCCCGCGTGCGGGCGCTGGCCGAGGAGCGCTGCGCCGCAGCGGGGATCGAGCTGCGCGTGCCGCCGCCGCGGCTGTGCACCGACAACGGCGCGATGATCGCCGCGGTCGGGGACCTGCTCGTGCGCGGCGGGGCGCCCGCCTCGGGCCTCGCGCTGGCCGCCGACCCGTCCGCCCGGCTGACCGGCGCGCTGCTCAGCGGCCCCTGGAGCTGACGGGCACCCGGGGGCCACCCTGGGCGTTGACTCCGGAGACCGATCCGTCCCACCCGGCTGCCGGGGGGAGCACCACCGAGGGAAGGCGACCGCACGTGCCCATCGACTACTCCAAGCGCCCGGGGTCCAGCCCGGAGCCGACCCCCGAGCCCACGCCCCGCGCGGCCCCCTCGCCGGGCGGTGTCTCGCTGAGCAAGGTCACGCTGACGAAGTCCGCGCCCAAGGTGTCGCTGTCGAAGTCCGGTGCGGCGGGCGGCACGGTGCGCGTGCACCTGGCCTGGAACGCGCGCCCCGCGGGCGCGGCGCCCGCCGGCGGTGGCGGGTTCTTCTCCAAGCTCAAGGCGGCCGCGGCGCCGCAGGGTGGGATCGACCTCGACCTCGGGGCGCTGTACGAGTTCACCGACGGGTCCAAGGGCGTCGTGCAGGCCCTCGGCAACGCGTTCCGCGACCGCGCGCAGGGCGACCCGGTCGTCTGGCTCGACGGGGACGACCGCACGGGCGGCGGCGGCGAGAACCTGTTCGTCGACCTGCGCCAGGCCGCCAAGATCAAGCGCGTCCTGGTGTTCGCGTTCATCTACGAGGGCGTGCCGAACTGGGCCGCGGCCGACGCGGTCGTGACGCTGTTCCCCGCGAGCGGCCCCGAGATCGAGGTCCGCCTCGACGAGCACGACGACAAGTCGCCCATGTGCGCCATCGCGCAGTTCACCTCCGACGGCCGCGAGGTCGCCGTGCAGCGCGAGGTCCGCTACGTCCAGGGCGGTCAGCAGGCTCTCGACGAGGCGTTCAGCTGGGGCATGAAGTGGCGCACGGGGCGCAAGTGAGGCGGGCGTGAGCGCCGACGTCGTCAGCAAGGAGACGGCCGGGGAGCTCGTGCGGCGCGCCCGGTTCCGCACGGGCACGAGCTGGGCGCAGCTCGCGGCGGCCATCGGGCGCGACCCGGTCTGGACCGTCGCCGCGCTGCTCGGCCAGCACGCCGTGCCCGCGGCGGAGGCCGAGGTCGTCGGCGAGCTGCTGGGCCTGGAGGCCGCCGTCGTCGAGGCGCTGCAGGTGCAGCCGTACCGCGGCAGCGGCCGGCAGGAGATCCCGACCGACCCGACGCTGTACCGCCTCTACGAGGCGCTCGGCGTGTACGGCCCGGCGCTGAAGGAGCTCATCCACGAGGAGTTCGGCGACGGCATCATGAGCGCGATCAACTTCAAGGTCGACGTGCAGCGGCGCGCCGACCCGGGCGGCGACCGCGTCGTCATCACCCTCGACGGGAAGTTCCTCGACTACCAGTGGTGACGCCCGCCCCTCGGTGATCGTGCAGGGACGACCTGCACGATCACCGTGGGGGAGGGGGGCTAGCGTGGTGGCACATGAGCACTGCGCCGGCCGGGGCGACCACGGCGTCGTCCACGCTCCCCGCGGTCGGCATGGTGATCGGGGCCGCCGCGTCGGTGCAGGTCGGTGCGGCCGTCGCGAGCCGGCTCTTCGACCCGGTGGGCGCGACGGGCGCCACGGCGCTGCGGCTGGGGCTCGCCGCGGTCGTGCTGGTCCTCGTCGTCCGCCCCCGCGTGCGGACGTGGTCGCGGCGGCAGTGGCTGCTGTCGGCGGGCTTCGGCGTGAGCCTCGCCGCCATGAACTCCGCGTTCTACCTCGCCATCGACCGCATCCCCCTCGGCGTGGCCGTCACGTGCGAGTTCCTCGGCCCGCTCGTGCTGTCCGCGGTGCTGACGCGGCGCGCCCGCGACCTCGTGTGGGTGGTGCTCGCCCTCGTCGGGGTCGCGACGCTCGGGCTCGGCGGGGACGGCGCGGGCGGTGACCTCGACCTCGCCGGGGTCGCGCTGGCGCTGGTCGCGGGCGCGTTCTGGGCCGCCTACGTCCTGCTCAGCGCGCGGGTCGGCGCCGCCCTGCCCGGGCAGTCCGGCCTCGCGGTCGCGAGCGTCGTCGCCGGGGTGCTCGTCCTGCCCGCGGGTCTCGCCGGCGCCGGGACGGACCTGCTGCACCCCGCGGTCCTCGGCCTCGGGCTCGTCGTCGCGCTCGCGTCCTCCGTCGTGCCGTACTCCCTCGAGCTGGTCGCGCTGCGGCGCCTGCCCGCGCGGACCTTCGGCGTCCTGCTGAGCCTCGAACCGGGCATCGCGGCCCTCGTCGGCCTCCTCGCGCTCGGCCAGGCGCTGCCCCTGACCTCCGTCGTCGCGATCGCCGTCGTCGTGGCCGCCAGCGCGGGGTCGACGCTGTCGGCGCGCCGCGAGCGCGATCTGGCCACGCACCCGCACGTCCCGGGCGGCTAGCCTCAGCCCGAACCCGGCCGTGGCGGCCGGAGGACCCGTCGAGGAGGACGAACGTGAGCACCCAGGACAGCGCGCCCGCGCCGATCTCCGTCGCGCCCGACGCGGCGTTCGCGCAGCAGGCCGTGGCCAAGGCCGACCTGTACGAGAGGGCCGCCGCGGACCGCCTCGGGTTCTGGGCCGAGCAGGCCCGCGCCCACGTGGACTGGGACACCGACTTCACCCAGACCCTGGACTGGAGCGACGCGCCCTTCGCGAAGTGGTTCGTCGGCGGCCGCCTCAACGTCGCCGTGAACTGCGTCGACCGCCACGTCGCGGCCGGCCACGGCGACCGCGTCGCGCTGCACTTCGAGGGCGAACCCGGTGACACGCAGACCGTCACGTACGCGCAGCTGTCCGAGCAGGTGAACCGGGCCGCCAACGCGCTGACCGCGCTGGGCGTCGAGGCGGGCGACCGCGTCGCGATCTACCTGCCGATGCTCGTCGAGTCCGTCGTCGCGATGCTCGCGTGCGCGCGCCTGGGCGCCCCGCACAGCGTCGTGTTCGGCGGGTTCTCCGCCGACGCGCTGCACTCGCGCATCAACGACGCCGAGGCGAAGGTCGTCATCACGTGCGACGGCTCCTACCGCCGCGGCAAGGCGACCACGCTGAAGCCCGCCGTCGACGCCGCGATCGCCAAGGGCTGCCCGAGCGTCGCGGCCGTCCTCGTGGTGCGCCGCAACGGCGAGGACGTTGCGTGGAACGAGGGCCTGGACGTCTGGTGGCACGAGGCGCTGGAGCAGGCGAGCCCCGAGCACGAGGCGCAGGCCTTCGACGCCGAGCAGCCGCTGTTCATCCTCTACACCTCGGGCACCACCGGGAAGCCCAAGGGGATCCTGCACACCTCCGGCGGGTACCTCACCCAGATCGCGTTCACGATGCGCGCGGTGTTCGACCTGCGCCCCGAGACCGACGTCTACTGGTGCACCGCCGACGTCGGCTGGGTCACGGGCCACTCCTACGTCGTCTACGGCCCGCTGGCCAACGGCGCCACCCAGGTCATCTACGAGGGCACGCCCGACACCCCCGGCAAGGACCGCTGGTGGTCCCTGGTCGAGAAGTACGGCGTGACGATCCTCTACACCGCGCCCACGGCGATCCGGACCTGCATGAAGTGGGGCGAGGAGTTCCCGGCGGGCCACGACCTGTCCTCGCTGCGCCTGCTGGGCAGCGTGGGCGAGAACATCAACCCCGAGGCCTGGTCCTGGTACCGCCGCGTCATCGGCGCGGGCCGCACGCCCATCGTCGACACGTGGTGGCAGACCGAGACCGGCGGGCACATGATCACCCCGCTGCCGGGCGTCACGACGCTCAAGCCCGGCTCGGCGCAGGTGCCCGTGCCGGGGATCGTGGCCGAGGTCGTCGACGACGCGGGCGAGCCCGTCGGGCACGGCGAGGCCGGCTACCTCGTCCTCACCGAGCCGTGGCCCGCGATGCTGCGCGGCCTCTGGCACGACGACCAGCGCTTCAAGGACACGTACTGGGCGCGCTTCCCGGGCCGCTACTTCGCGGGCGACGGCGCCAAGCGCGACGAGGACGGCGACATCTGGCTGCTGGGTCGCGTCGACGACGTCATGAACGTCTCGGGCCACCGGCTCTCCACGGCCGAGATCGAGTCGGCGCTGGTCTCGCACCCCGACGTCGCGGAGGCCGCGGTCGTCGGCGCCACCGACGAGACGACGGGCCAGTCGGTCGTCGCCTTCGTCATCCTCCGCGCCGGGCACGAGGAGGGCCCCGACACCGTCGCGGACCTGCGCAACCACGTCGGCAAGGAGATCGGGCCCATCGCCAAGCCCCGCTCGATCATGGTCGTGGCGGAGCTGCCCAAGACGCGCTCCGGCAAGATCATGCGGCGCCTGCTGCGCGACGTCGCCGAGCACCGCGAGCCCGGTGACGTCACGACGCTGACCGACTCCACCGTCATGGACTCCATCCGCGGCGGCATGAAGGCCGCCGACGACTGACGTCCTGCACGTGATCTGCACCGCACCCGACCTGCGCACCGCCGCGCGGGCCGGGGCGGTGCGTCACGGTGGGAGGGTGCTGCGCCGACACCCCTCGCACCCGACCCGCGCCCTGGTCGCCACCGTCGTGGCCACCGGCGTCGTGGCCTGCGGGGCCCTGCTCGCCACCGCCCCGCAGTGGGTGGGCCTCGCGGGCTCCCGCCCCTTCGTCTGGACCGTGCCCTTCCGCCTCCCCGTCGCCCTGGGCACCGCGGCGCTCGCGGGCGTCGCCGGGCTCGCGGGGCTGCGGTTCCGGCGCGTGCTGCCCGCGGCCCTGGTCCTCGCGGTGGCCGCCGGGACGTCCCTGGCGGTCACGCTCGGGCGCGGCGCGGGGGCGGGGGAGCTGCCGCCGGCCGCGCCCGGCGACGTGACCGTCCTCGCGGCCAACGTCTTCGTCGCCGCGGCCGACCCCGCCGCGGTCGCCGCGCTGGCCCTGCGCGACAACGCCGACGCGGTCTCCCTGCCCGAGTCGACGCAGGCCTACGCCGACGACGTCGCGGCGCGGATCGAGGCCGGCGGGGGAGCGCGCATGCAGGTGTTCTTCGCCGCCGACCGCGGTGACGGGCGGGGCACCTACGGCACGGCGCTGCTGGTCAGCGAGGCGCTGGGGACCTACCGCCCCACCGGCGAGCTCGCCAACGGGTTCAAGGCCGTCGTGACGGCCGCCCCCGTCTCCGGGCGGGGCCCCGTCCTCGCCGCCGCCCACACCGCGGCCCCCGTGACGGCCCTGCTGCCGCAGTGGCGCCGCGAGACGGCCGCCGTGGCCGCCTGGTGCGCGGCGACGCCGGGCGCGCTGCTCGCGGGCGACCTCAACGCCACCCTCGACCACCCGGGGCTGCGGCTGAGCGGCTCCTGCGTGGACGCCGGGCGGGAGACGGGCACGGGCGCGCGCGGCACCTGGCCCGCGCGCGTGCCCGCCGCGCTCGGCGCCACCATCGACCACGCGCTGGCCGACGGGGACGCCTGGCGGGCGGTCGGCTCCCGCGTCGAGGCCCTGCGCGGCAGCGACCACCGGGCCCTCGTGACCCGGTGGCGACCCGTCGGCTGAGGCCCTCCGCGACCACGCGGACGGCAGGAGTCGACACTGCGTCGATGAGTGGTCGACAGTGCGTCGACACCCCGTTGGTCCGATCGGTGCACGCGGCCCGGCGCAGTTGCTGGAACGCTCACGCAACGGCCCCGCGCACCCCTAGTCTCTCCGTGATCAGCGCTCGTTCCCCTGTGCGAGAGAGCGATCACTGCGTCGCCGTCGGTCCCCCCGCCGGCGGCGACGCGCACCCCCCGACCGCCGGCCGCGGCTCCCGGAGCCCGGGCGACGACGGCCCGGGTGGAGATCCGCCGGACAGGCCCTAGGGTTCCTCCTGCCGCGTGCGAGACCGCCGACGGCCCGGCAACCGCCGCCCGCGGCGGCACGAGGAGGACTGATGTCGACCGTCTACGACCGGAAGCCGGTCACCCCGCCCGAGCGCAGCATCGGGCAGCTCGTGTCCGACGCGACGAAGGACATCTCGGAGCTGGTCCGCTACGAGGTCGCGCTGGCCAAGGCCGAGATCACCGCCGACGTGAAGAACGGCGCCCTCGGCGGCGGCCTGTTCGCCGTCGCCGGCGTGTTCGGCTTCGTCGCCTTCATCTTCCTCGGCGTCACCGTGGCCTACGCGCTGCACGAGGGCGCCGGCTGGCCCGTCTGGCTGTCGTTCCTGGTCGTCGCCGTCGCGATGCTCCTCGTCGCGGGCGCGCTCGCCGTCGTCGGCCTGGGCGCCATCAAGAAGGTCCGCCCGCCGGAGCGCACCATCCGCACCACCAAGGAGACCGTCGCCGTGCTGAAGGCCAGCGCGACGGGCAAGCCGAGCACCGTCTCCCCCGCGCTGACCAAGCGCTGAGGACGACGAGCGGCTGACGAGGACGCCGGGGCGTGCCGGGGAGCACCACCGACGTCTCGGCCGTCCTCGTCGAGGGCCCGTGGCGGCACCGGCTGGTCGCCGCCCACGGGGCCCGCTTCCACGTGGCCGAGCTGGGCTCCGGCCCGCTCGTGCTGCTGCTGCACGCCTTCCCGCAGTTCTGGTGGGCGTGGCGCCACCAGCTCGTCGCCCTCGCCGAGGCGGGGTACCGGGCCGTCGCGATGGACCTGCGCGGCTACGGCGCGAGCGACAAGCCGCCCCGCGGCTACGACACCCCCACGTCCGCGGCCGACGTCGCGGCCCTGGTCCGGGCCCTCGGTGAGCGCGACGCCGTCGTCGTCGGGCACGGCATCTCCGGCCGCACCGCCTGGGCGCTGCCGTCGCTGCACCCCGGGCAGGTCCGCGGCATCGTCGTCGTCGGGGCCGCCCACCCGCTGCTGAGCGTGCAGGTCCTCGCCGACCGCGCCCGCCGAGGGACGGGCCCCCTGCGGGCCAGCGCCGCGGCCCTCGTCCGCCAGGTCCCCGTCCTGCCCGAGCGCCGGCTCGTGCACGGCGACGGCGTCGAGCAGGTCCTGCGGGCCGGGGCCGGCCCCGGGTGGCCGGGGAGCGAGGAGCTGCACCGCTACCGCGAGGCCGTCCGCGTCCCCTTCGTCGCCCACTCCGCGCTGGAGTACCACCGCTGGATCGCCCGCTCGCCCCTGCGCGGGGACGGCCGTCGCTTCGCGGCCAGCGTGCGGGGCCCCGTCGACGTGCCGGTGCTGCAGGTGCGCGGCGCGCTGGACCCCACCGTCGGCCCGCGGGCGCTGGCGGCCGCGGAGGAGTACGCCGCCGGGCCGCACCGCGCCGTCGAGGTCCCCGGGGCCGGGCACTACGTGCCCGAGGAGGCCCCCGAGCGGTTCAGCTCCGTGCTGCTGTCGTGGCTGGCGCGGAGCTGACCGCCGGGGTCCTCCCCGTGGTGATCTGACCGGTGCTCAGCCGGTGGTGAGCGGTCCGTACGTAAGGACCGGCTCGGCCATCTCCAGGTCCGCGGTGGCCTGGATGAGCTCGATGAGCTCGGGGTCCAGCCCCGGCGCGAACTCCTCGTAACGCTCCTCGGCGATCGTCATCGGCGCGCCCTCGGGGGCCTGCTCGGTGCCGTCGAGGTCGGTGCCGTCCTTCGACGGCGAGGCGCCGCGGTAGATCTTCGCGGCCTCGGACAACCCGGTCAGGTCGAAGCTGTACTGCTTGGACTGCCAGCCCAGGTCGACCATGGCCTTGACCTCGGGGAACTTCTCCGCGTTGGTCTTCGGGATCGGCAGGAGCTTCTTCCAGTCCACCCCGAGGGTCTCCAGCGCCTTGGCGTACCCGTTCTCGTGCGCCTGGTCGCGCACGATGAGGTAGCTGACGGTGGAGCGCAGCGTCTTGTTCGAGGACATCTCGTAGATGCGGCACTTCTGCAGCCGGCCCGTGGACTCGAGCATGAGGTTGTAGAGCAGGTCGAGCACGAGGTTGCCGGAGTTGTAGACGTAGCTGCCGCTCCACGGGTTGCCGGCGGAGTCCACCGGCAGCGCGCCCTGGGCGCCCACGAGGTAGTGGTGGATGTTCCCCTCGGTCAGCGCGGACGCCAGCGGGGTGGCCCCCTTCGCGCCGGGGGTGTCCAGGGTGTCGCTGTCCTTGCCCTGGTAGCGCGGCGACCCGTCGAGCAGGCGGGCGATGGTGGTGCCGATCAGCTCGACGTGGCTGATCTCCTCCGTGCCGATGCCCTGCAGGAGGTCCTTGTACGGCTTCGCGGCGGGCCCACGGAAGTTCATGGCCTGGAACAGGTACTGCATCATCGTGCGCATCTCGCCGAACTGGCCGCCGAGGCCCTCCTGCAGGGCGTTGGCCGCCGCGGGGTCCGGCTCGTCCTCGGCGATCTCGTGGATGAGCTTCTGCACGTGGAGGTACAAGGGTTCTCCTCAGACGTCGAGCGTCGACCCCCCAGCGGTGGGCCGTGGTTCGACCCTGGCCCTGCCGTCGTCGGCCCGCGACTCAGAGCACCTGATCGCGTGCCCGGCGTAGCGGACCCCGGGCCGTCACTCGGCCGCGCAGGCCCCCGTGCTCACGGCGGCCGTGCTGTCGCCCGCGGCCGTCAGGACGTCGTCCAGCTCGCCGGGCGTCAGCGCGTAGCCCGTCACGGGGTCGTCCAGGGAGCGCGCGAACACGACGCCGGCGACGGCACCGTCCTCCGTCAGCAGCGGACCGCCGGAGTTGCCGGGCTCCACGGTCGTGTAGACGGAGTAGACGTCGCGGACGACGGTCGCCTGGTCGTAGATGTCGCGGCCCTGCGCCTGCAGCACCGAGCGCACCCGCGCGGTGGCCAGCGTGTACGGCCCGTCCAGGGGGAAGCCCGCGACGACCGCGGCGTCGCCGCCGTCCAGCTGCTCCGCCCGGGGCAGCGCGTCGGCGTCGAGGCCCGGCACGTCGAGCACCGCCAGGTCGAGCGCCGGGTCGTAGGCGACGACGGTCGCGGGGTAGCGCCGCCCGGTGCCCTGCGGCTGCACCGAGGGCGACTGGACGCCCGCGACGACGTGCGCGTTGGTGACGACCCGGGCCGCCCCGCCGCGGCGCGCGGCGACGAAGCCGCTGCCCTCCAGGCCGCGGTCGCAGCTGCTGGCCACGCCCGTGACCTTGACGATCCCCGGCTGCGCGGCGCGCAGCCCGGCCGTGTCGGGCACCGTCGAGGCCGGGGCGCGGACGGGGAGGATGGGCTCGGGGTCGACGCCGTCGAAGACGCGGGGGAAGCCGCTGGCCTCCGCGGCCGCCCAGAAGCGGCTCAGCACGCCGCCGGTCTGCGCCGGGACGACCCGGTCGAGGGTGCTGACGACCGTGGAGCCGGTCACGGCCGAGGCGATGCTCGCCACCGGCGCGGCGCGGGCCGCCCCCGCGACGACCCAGACCACGAGCAGGGTCGAGAGCAGGCCCGCGACGGCCCCGAGCAGCGCGTCGGCCGCGCGCGCCGGCCGCCAC
Source organism: Kineococcus rubinsiae (assembly GCF_011839805.1). Lineage (GTDB taxonomy): Bacteria > Actinomycetota > Actinomycetes > Actinomycetales > Kineococcaceae > Kineococcus > Kineococcus rubinsiae. The sequence continues at coordinate 120,525 of NZ_VWPY01000006.1, forward strand.
GCCACCCGGCGGCGCACCCACAGGCCGACCACGCCCAGCAGCAGTCGGCCCAGCAGGGCCAGGGCGATGGTGCCGACGACCACGACGAGGGTGCGCTCCAGGCCCGCCGACCAGCCGGCGACGACCCCGGGCAGCACCGCGATCCCGAGGAGCGCGCCGCCGACGAGCCCCACCAGGCTGAGCAGCCCGACGACGAGGCCCTCCCGGTAGCCCGCGACGAGCTGGGCCAGCAGGAGCAGGACGAGCAGGGCGTCCAGCACCAGGGACGCGCTCACGTGCGCGCCGCCCACGCCAGGGCGTCGTCGAGGCTGACCGTCCGGCCGACGGGGCCGCCGTGCTCGTCGAGCCCACCCAGCGCCAGGACGCGCACGAGCACCTCGGCCGTGAAGCCCCACACCAGCAGCCCGCGGACCGCGAAGGCGGGCCCGCTGTAGCCGCCCGGGGCCCGCACGCGGCGGCGACTGGCGTCGGCCAGCAGCTCGGCGAGGGGAACCCGCTCGACCCGCGCCACCTCCGCGGGGTCGACGACGCCGACCGCGGAGGGCTCGCGCCACCACGCGACGACGGGCGTCACCGCGTGCCGGGAGTGGGCGAGCAGGAGCTCCGGCAGGGTCCCGAGCACGTCGACGCCCGCGGGGTCGAGGCCCGTCTCCTCGGCCGCCTCGCGCAGCGCCGTCGCCGCGGGGGAGGCGTCGCCGGGGTCGCCGCGGCCGCCGGGGAAGGCCACCTGCCCGGAGTGCTGGCGCAGCGTGCCCGCGCGCTCGGTGAGCAGGACCTCGGGCCCGGCGGGGCCGTCGGCGAACAGGACGAGGACGGCGGCGGGGCGCGCGGTCGCCGTCGGCGCCAGCCGGTCCTCGCGCCAGCCGAGGTCGGCCGTCGTGACGTCGGGCAGGGCCGCGGCGAGCGGCCGCAGCCACCCGGGCAGCGGCGCGGGGGAACCCGTCACGACGGGACCGGGGCGGGTTCGCGCACGAGCGCCGCCGCCCGCTCCGGGTCGGTCTCGCCGGTGCCGTACGAGGGGCACAGCCGGCTGACCGGGCACGCCCCGCAGGCCGGGCGGCGGCTGTGGCACATGCGCCGGCCGTGGAAGATCAGCCGGTGGTTCAGCAGCCGCCAGTCCTCGCGGGGGAACAGCTCCGCCAGGTCCTGCTCCACCTTCACCGGGTCGTCGTGGGTGCTGAAGCCGAGGCGCCGGGAGAGCCGGCCGACGTGGGTGTCGACCGTCAGCCCGGGCACGCCGAAGGCGTCGGTCAGCACCACGTTGGCGGTCTTGCGCCCGACGCCGGGCAGCGCCACGAGGTCGGGCAGCCGCGGCGGGACCTCGCCGCCGTGCTCCTCGACGAGGCGGGCCGCGAGGCGCACCAGCGCTTCGGCCTTCGTCCGGAAGAACCCCGTCGGCTGGACCAGCGCCTCCAGCTCGGCGCGGTCGGCGCCCGCGAGGTCGGCCGCCGTGGGGTAGCGGGCGAAGAGCGCGGGCGTGACCTGGTTGACGCGCCGGTCCGTGCACTGCGCCGAGAGGACCGTGGCGACGAGCAGCTGCAGGGGGGTCGTGAAGTCCAGCTCGCAGCGGGCGTCGGGGTAGCGCTCGCCCAGCAGCCGGTGCACGCGGCGCGCCCGGCGGGTCCGCGCGAGCGGGGTCTCCGCGGCGGCGTCGACGACGGGGCGGGCTGTCACGGCGCCGAGCCTACGGGGAGGCGCGGACAGCGACGCCGGGCGCGCAGACCTCCTGCGGGCGTTGGGGTGACGTCGCTGCCCCGGGAGGGTGACGCGGGACGTCTGCAGGTCAAGGGCGCCCCGGCGGGCGACGACACGCTGGGCATGGAGGCGATCGAGGGACCCGTGGCCCGGACCGGCGGCACGGGGGTGGTGGTGCACGAGCCGGCGGGTGCCCGGGGCGACCGGGAGCTGCCCTCGCCCGTCCTCCTCGAGCTCCACGAGCTGCCGCTGCCGGCGCTGCGCCGCCGCCACGACCTGCTGGAGGCGGAGCTGCGCCGCGTCCGGTACTGGCAGCGGCTGCTGCGCGCCCGCCGCGACCTCGTGGTCGCCGGCACCGTGGCGCCGGACGAGCTGGCCGTCCCGCTGGAGGCCGCCGCCCAGGACGGCCCCCTCGAGCGGCACCTCGGCGCGGTCGCCGGCGACGAGGCCGCCCCCTCGGCACCGGGGCACGTCCTGCGCACGCTCGTGCTGCCCGGGGCGGCGTCCGCCGACGGGCCCTCCCGCCTGGCCGAGCTGCAGGACGCCACCGCCCGCCTCGCGGCCTACGCCGCCGCGGTCGCGGACGAGCACGCCTTCGCGGTGCAGGTCCTGGCCGAGCGGCGGGGCCTCCTGGCCGGTGCCCGCGGCTGAGCACCGGGCCGCTTCGACTGGACACGACCACCGGGCTACCGGATCATCCGTGCGGCACACTGGAGCCCGGCGACCGGGACCGGGCCGCTCGAGCAGCGTGGCGGCGTACGAGGAGGTTCGACGGGTGGAGCACGGGCAGATCGACGGCACGGGAGTGCCGGCGGGGTTCGACCCCGATCGTCTGGGCGACGTCGTCCGGCGCGCCCCGCTCTTCGCGGCCCTCGACGACGAGGCCTCCGCGGAGCTGCTGGAGTCGATGGAACCCGTGCACCTCGAGCGCGGCGAGCAGCTGTTCGGCGAGGGCGAGGCGGGCGACCGCGTCTACGTCATCCGCACCGGCAAGATCAAGCTCGTCCGCAGCTGGCCCGACGGCCGGGAGAACCTCCTCGCCGTCCTGGGCCCGGGCGAGATGTTCGGCGAGCTGTCCCTGTTCGACCCGGGCCCCCGCACCAGCTCGGCGCGCGCGGTGTCCGAGTCCGAGCTCATCGCCCTCGGCCACGAGGACATGATGCGGTGGCTGACGCGCCGTCCCGAGGTCGCCCGGCACCTGCTGCGCGCGCTCGCGCAGCGCCTGCGCCGCACCAACGTCGCGCTCGCCGACCTGGTCTTCACCGACGTCCCCGGCCGCGTGGCCAAGGCGCTGCTGGACCTCTCGCGCCGCTTCGGCCGCCCCATCGCCGACGGTCTCCTCGTGGCGCACGACCTGACGCAGGAGGAGCTCGCCCAGCTGGTCGGGGCCTCGCGCGAGACGGTGAACAAGGCGCTCGCGGACTTCGCCTCGCGCGGCTGGCTGCGCCTGGAGGCGCGCGCGGTCGTGCTGCACGACATCGACCGGCTCACCCGCCGGGCCCGCTGAGGCCCTCCCGGCCGTCGGCGCCGGGGCGTCAGCCCGGCAGGTCCACGCCGAGGTGGAGCAGCTGGGCCCGCACGGACCGCTCGGCCGCAGGCACGAGGCGCTCGTCGAGTCCCGGGTGCACCGCGGCGACGACCTGCGCGAGCGTGCCCGCCCCGGCCGCCGCGGCAGCGCGCACCTGCCCGAGCCGGTCCCGCCGGTGCTCCAGCTGGGTGCGCAGCGCCGCGCGCGCGTCCGTCCGCGCCGGGCCGTGACCGGGCAGCAGCACGGCGGGCTCGGGCAGCGCCAGCAGGCGCTCCAGGGAGGCGAGGTAGGCGCCCACGTCCCCGTCGGGGTGGCCGACGACCGTGCTGCCCCGGCCCAGCAGGGTGTCTCCGGTCAGCACGGCGCGGTCGCCGGGCACCTGGACGCACAGGGAGTCGGCCGTGTGGCCGGGCGTGCGCAGGACCCGCAGGGCGAGGTCGTCGACGTCGAGGTCCTGACCGTCGAGGGCCGCGGGGAACCGCAGCACCGCCGGCCCGCCCGCCGCGGCCCGGAAGGCGTCGAGGCCGCCCGCGTGGTCGGCGTGGTGGTGGGTCACGAGCACCAGGGCGCAGACGAGCCCGCGGCCCGCGAGCTCCGCCAGGACGGCGCCGTGGTGGACGGGGTCGAGCTCACCCGGGTCCACCACGACGGCGGAGCGGGCCCCCGGCTCGGCGAGCACCCACGTGTTGGTGCCCTCCAGCGTCAGGGGGCCGGGGTTGGGCGCGAGCACGCACGTCGCCCGCGCCGTGACCGCGCCGCCCGTCCAGCCGCTGCCGTCCACGTCGCTCAGCCGACCCGGAGGACGACCTCGACCTCGACGGGGGAGTCCATCGGCAGCACGGTCACGCCGACGGCGCTGCGGGCGTGCCGGCCGGCGTCGCCGAACAGCTCCCCCAGCAGCTCGCTGGCCCCGTTGACCACCGCGGGCTGACCCGTGAACGAGGGGTCGCTGGCCACGAACCCCGTGACCTTCACGACGCCGAGCAGGTGGTCCGGCCCGCCCGCGGCCTCCGCGGCGGCGGCCACGGCGTTCAGCGCGGACTGCCGGGCCAGGCGGGCGGCCTCGGCCGGGTCCACCAGACCGGGCCCGGTGCCGACCTTGCCCGTCGCGGGCAGCGCGCCGTCGACGAACGGCAGCTGGCCCGAGGTGTGGACGACGTCGCCGGAGCGCACCGCGGGCACGTAGGCCGCCAGCGGCGCCGGGACCGCGGGCAGCGTGATCCCCAGCTCGGCGAGGCGGGCCGTCAGGCTCACGGCTTGGGGCGCTTGAGGTAGGCGACGAGGCCGTTGCCGTCGGGGCCCGTGATGACCTGCACGAGCTCCCAGCCGTCGGAGCCCCACTGGTCGAGGATCTGCTTCGTCGCGTGCACGATCAGCGGCACCGTTGCGTACTCCCACGTCGTCATGGCGGCCACCGTAGTGGCCGCCGCGGCGAGGTCGTGCGGCGACGGTGCCGCGGCTCAGACGGCCTGCGTGAGCTCCGCGACGGGCGGGCCCTCGACCACGACCGGGCACTCGTCGGTGACGCTGCCGGGAAGGGTCGCGAGGTGGTTGTCGCGCGCCGTCTCCAGCAGCCGGCGCCAGGACTGCACGTTCGGCCGCCGCTTGAGCAGGGCCCGGCGCTCGCGCTCGGTCATCCCGCCCCAGACGCCGAACTCGATGCGGCTGTCGAGCGCGTCCGCGAGGCACTCGGTGCGCACGACGCACCCGCCGCAGATCGCCTTCGCGCGGTTCTGCGCAGATCCCTGCACGAACAGCTCGTCAGCGGAGCTCGACTTGCACGCGCCCCGGCTCGCCCACTCCAACGTCCAGACCATCGACGGCCCCTCCCGTCAACGCCGTCCTGGACCGCCGCGGTGTTCCGCGGCCGGTTCCCCCCAGGCTCGGCGCATCCTGTGAACTTCCTCGAACGCCCGTGAAGGGCGCCCCTTGCAGCGTAAAGTCGGGTCTGCGGAACACCTAGAGCCTGTTGTGAGGACTCTGGATAGTCATTGGTGACTACTCCGCCACCCGAACGCTCAGCTCCTCGTCACGGGGCGTGTCCTCCGGTCGCGGTCCGGTCACGATCCTGCGGAGGGACCGCGCAGGCCTGGGTCCTGCGACACCGACCGGCCCGCAGCGTTGACTACCCTGACCCCATGGCTCAACGCTCGGTGCACCGCCCTGTCGTCCGGCTGCTCGGCGCCTTCGTCGCCGTCAGCGCCGCGGGCGGCGTGCTCGCCGCCGGGCTGACCATGCCGGGGGTGGCCGCCTCCGGCGCCGCCACGCGCAGCGGGGTCGAGGTCTTCAACGAGCTCCCGTCCGACCTCGGCGACGACTCGCTGTCCGAGGCGACGACGATCAAGTACTCCGACGGCACCGTCATGGCGCGGGTGTACGACCAGAACCGCTCGGTCGTCTCGATCGACGAGATCTCGCCCGTGATGAAGCAGGCGATCGTCGCGATCGAGGACTCGCGCTTCTACGAGCACGGCCCCGTCGACGTGCGCGGCATCGGCCGCGCGCTGGTGAACAACGCCAGCGGCGGCGACGGCACCCAGGGCGCCTCGACGCTGACCCAGCAGTACGTCAAGAACGTCCTCGTCGAGCAGGCCGTCGAGCAGGGCGACAGCGAGGCCGCCAAGCAGGCCGTGACCGCCGACGGGATCGACGGCTACGCCCGCAAGCTGCGCGAGATGAAGCTCGCGGTCGGGGTCGAGAAGACGATGTCGAAGGACGACATCCTCGCCGGCTACCTGAACATCGCGTACTTCTACAACAACGTGTACGGCATCGAGGCCGCCTCGCAGCTGTACTTCTCCAAGAGCGCGAAGGACCTCACGCTGCCCGAGGGGGCGATGCTCGCGGGCCTCGTCCAGAACCCCGCGGCGTTCAACCCGCTGAAGAAGCCGGACGCGGCCATCGCGCGCCGCAACATCGTGCTCAACCGGATGCGCGAGCTGAACGTGATCGACCAGCCGACGCTGGACGCCGCGCTCGCCACCCCGCTGGGCCTCGTGCCGCAGCTGAGCCGGCAGGGCTGCCTGTCCGCCGGGTCGGCCGCGTACTTCTGCGACTACGTCACGCGGGTCGTGGAGACCGACGCGACGTTCGGCAAGACGCTGGAGGACCGGCAGAAGCTGCTCAAGCGCGGTGGTCTCACGATCACGACGACGCTGGACCGCAACGTCCAGCAGATCGCGCAGGACGCCGTGAACGCCGGCGTGAACCCGGGCCAGCCGGTGCGCAGTGCGGAGTCGGTGGTGCAGCCCGGGACGGGCAACATCCTGGCGATGGCGCAGGACACCACCTTCTCGCCGGACGACGACCAGCCCGGCGTGACGACGCAGAACTACAACGTCAGCAGGGACATGAACGGGACGGGCGGGCTCCAGCAGGGGTCGACGTTCAAGGCGTTCACGCTCGCGACGTGGCTCAAGGCCGGGAAGTCCCTGGACTCCACGGTCGCCGCGCCCAGCAGCGGCAACGACCCGTTCAGCGCCTTCACGGCGTGCGGGCAGAAGCTCCGCGGTTCGAAGCCGTACATCTACTTCAACGCCGAGAGCAGCAGCAGCGGCAGCATGAGCGTGCGCTCGGCCACGGCCAACTCCGTCAACACGGCCTACGTGTCGATGGAGAAGCAGCTCGACATCTGCGACATCGCGGCCACCGCGCAGTCCCTGGGCGTCTTCAAGGCGGCCCCGACGAAGAACTTCCTCACGGGTGAGGTCAACCGCGACCTCGACCAGAACCCCTCGATGACGCTCGGCACCAACCTGGTGACGCCGCTGTCGATCGCGGGCGCCTACGCGGCCTTCGCCGCGGAGGGCAACTTCTGCACGCCGACGGCGATCCTCGAGGCCCTGGACGGCGACGGGAAGCCCATCGCCATCCCGCCCGCGAACTGCCACCAGGCGCTCGACGTCAACGTGGCGCGCAACGTCACGACCGCCCTGCAGGGTGGCTGGAACAACGGCACCGCGGCCGGCGTGAAGCGCACCGGCAAGCTCGGCAGCCGTCCCGTCGCGAGCAAGACGGGGACGACCAACAAGAGCTCCGACACGTGGTTCGCGGCCTACACGCCGCAGCTGGCCTCCGCGGTCTGGGTCGGGCACGCGGACGGCGTCTCGACGCTGAACCGCCAGCGCATCAACGGCCGCCGGACGGGCACCGTCTTCGGCGCGACGATCGCCGGGCCGATCTGGGCGAACACCGTCGGAGCGGCGTCGAACGTCCTCAACCTGCCGGTCGTGGGCTTCACCCCCGGGTCCTCCGCCGGGCTGACGACCACGACGGTCGACGGGCGCATCAAGGTGCCGAGCGTCGTGGGCCGCAGCGTCAGCTCCGCGAAGGCGGCGCTGGAGGCGGCCGGGTTCAGCGTGAAGGTGGCGTCGGGCCGGGTGTCCTCGAAGAGCGTGGCCGCGGGGCTCATCGCCTCGCAGAGCGCCCGGGCCGCGGCCGCCGGGTCGACGATCACCATCACCCGCAGCTCCGGCGCACCGGCGGTCGCGCCGCCGCCCAGCTCCGAGGCCCCGCCGAGCCAGGCGCCGCCGGCGGAGCCCGCGCCGAGCCAGGCCCCGCCGCCCGCCCCCGCCCCCGAGGGGGGCGACGCGAACGCGTCGCCCGCGCCGGCGACCCAGTGACCGGCGGGGGCCAGGTCCCGGCCGGACCGGCCTCCCCGCGGCGCCTCGCCGACGACCTGCTGCTGGTCCTGCTGTCGCCCCAGACCGGGCGACCGGTCGTGGACGGGCAGCGGCTGGCTCCCGGCCTCGCGGGGGCCGTGCTGCTGGAGCTCGCCCTGGCCGGGCGCATCGAGGTGCGCCACGAAGGCCGCTGGCGCGGTGACCGCCTGACCGTGCTCGACGGCCCTGCGCTCGGCGACCCCCTGCTGGACGACGCCGTGGAGGTCCTGCGGGGGCGGCCGGGCGTCCTGGCGCGCTCCGCGGTCCAGCGCCTCGCCCGCGCGTCGGTGGTCCGGACCGTGAAGCAGCGGCTCGTCGACGCGGGTGACGCGGCCCTGACGCCCGGCGGCTTCCTCCGCTTCTCGCGCCACGATCCGCGGGCCGAGGCGCACGACCCCCTCGTCGCGCAGCTGCGCGCCGCGCTGCGGGCCGGGGACGTGGCCTCGCTGCCGCAGCGCTCCGTCGCGCTGATCTCGCTCCTGCACGGCCTGCGGGTCGTGGGCAAGGCCGTGCCGGACACGGGTCTGCCGGGCCGGGAGCTGCGCGCCCGCGCGAAGGAGCTGTCGGAGGGGGAGTGGGCCGGGGCCGCGGTCCTGGCGGCCGTCCGTGCCGCTCAGGCGGCCTCCTCGGCGGCCGTCGCCGCCGCAGCGGCCGGCGGGGCCGCCGCGAGCTGACGCAGCCCGCGGCGACCCGCGCTGTGCGGGCTCAGGCCTGCAGGCGGGCCCGCACGGCCGCGGAGAGCCGCTTGCCGTCGGCGCGGCCGGCCACCTTGGGCTTGAGGTAGTTCATGACCCCGCCCATGGCGCCCATGCCGGTGAGGCCCTCCCCGGTGGCGACGAGCACGGCGTCCTCGACGAGCGCGGTGAGCTCCTCCTCCGTCAGCGGCGTCGGCAGGTAGCGCTCGATGACGCCGAGCTCGGCGTTCTCGCGGGCGGCGGACTCGGCGCGGCCGGCGCCGCCGAAGGCCTCGGCCGCCTCGCGGCGCTTCTTGGCCTCGCGCTGCAGGACGGTGAGGACCTCCTCGTCGGAGAGGGTGCGGGCGGTCTTCCCGGCGACCTCCTCGGACTTCACGGCCGTGAGCACCATGCGGATCGTCGCCGAGGTCAGCTCGTCCCGGCCCTTGATGGCGGTCGTCAGGTCGCTCTGCAGGGAGTCCTTCAAGGTCGTGTCGCTCATGGGGTCGATCTTCCCACCGGTGTCGACCGGGTTGCCGCCCTGCCAGGATGACCCGGTGCCGCGCCGAACCAGCCCTCTGCGACCGCTGCTGACCGCCGCGGGGGTGGTGGCCGCCGCGGGCGTCGCGGGGGTCGGCTACGCCGCCGGGTACGAGGTGCGGGCCTTCCGGCTGCGCCACGCGATCGTCCCCGTCCTGGCGCCCGACGCCGCTCCCGTCCGGGTGCTGCACGTCTCCGACCTGCACCTGGTGCCGGGCCAGCGGGCCAAGGAGGCCTTCGTGCGCTCCCTGGCCGACCTGCAGCCGGACCTGGTGGTCAACACGGGTGACAACCTTGCCCACCAGGACGCCGTCCCCGCGACGCTGGACGTCTTCGGCGGGCTGCTGCAGCGCCCCGGCGTCTTCGTCCTGGGCTCCAACGACTACTTCGCCCCGAAGCCGAAGAACTGGTCGCGCTACCTCGTGGAGCGGCAGGGCCCGGCGAAGGTCACGGGCGTCGACCGCCTGCCCACGCAGGACCTCGTGGACGGCTTCGAGGGTGCGGGCTGGCTCGACCTCGACAACGCCCGCGGGCGCCTGGAGGTGGCCGGCACGACCATCGACTTCGTCGGTGTCGACGACCCGCACCTGCGCTACGACCGCTTCCCCGCGAAGGAGTTCGTCCCCTCCGCCGACCTGCGCATCGGCGTCGCCCACGCGCCGTACCGGCGGACGCTGGACGCGATGGTCGCCGACGGCGCCGACCTCGTCATCGCCGGCCACACCCACGGCGGCCAGCTCTGCGTCCCGGGCTACGGCGCCCTGGTCACCAACTGCGACCTGCCCCGCGAGCACGTCAAGGGCCTGACCCGCTGGCACGCCGAGGCCGGCGACGCCTGGTTGCACGTCTCCGCGGGCCTCGGCACCTCGCCCTACGCGCCCCTGCGCTTCGCCTGCCACCCCGAGGCGACGCTGCTGGAGCTGGTCCCGCGCCGCTGACCCGCGTGGGCCGATCGGAGGGGCCGCCGGAAGCCTGGTGCGGGGCACCCCCCCACGTCGGCTACCCTTGGCTCAGCCACGGGGTGTGGCGCAGCTTGGTAGCGCGCTTCGTTCGGGACGAAGAGGCCGCAGGTTCAAATCCTGTCACCCCGACCAGCAAGACCGCAGGTCAGAGGCCCGGAACCGCGTCAGCGGGGCCGGGCCTCCCTCGTGTGCGTGACCAACCGCGTGACCGTCACAAGATGCGCCGCTGAGCTGGGCGCAACGCGTACAGTTGTACATGTTTTAGTACCACTGTACCGATGGAGGGGTCATGGCCATCACCGTCACCGAAGCCCGCGCCCGCCTGTTCCCGCTCATCGAGCAGGTCAACGACGACCAGGCTGCCGTGGAGATCACCTCGAAGAAGGGGACGGCCTACCTCGTTTCCGAGGATGAGTACCTGTCCCTGCGCGAGACCGTCTACCTGCTGCGCTCCCCGCGCAACGCGGAGCGTCTGCGCGAGAGCCTCGCTGAGGCCCGCAGCGGGGGAGCGCAGCCGCGCGACCTCGTCGAGCCTGGGGCCGCCCCACCCGCTGAGGCGTGAAGGTCGCATGTACCTCCCATGGCTGGGAGGACTACTGCAGTTGGAACGCCGACCGCAAGACGCTGCAGAAGATCAACCGCATGATCGAGGAGGCGTGGCGCGACGCTGGCCAAGGCATTGGCAAGCCCGAGCGACTGTCTGGTGATCTGGCTGGGTTGTTGTCACGACGAATCACTGATGAGCACCGCCTTGTGTACGAGGTCGTTGACGGCGCCGTGGTCGTCCATCAGGCCCGCTGCTACTACTAACGGCCCGCAGGCCCGACCTAGGGTCCGTGCGGTGCTGTGAGGACCCTTTTTACGCTGTCAAGGCGGGCAAGCTACGCCCGCGAGCCACTGGTCCGCGGTTCGCTTCACCCGCCCTCCGCGCGGCCTGCGGCCGCGCACCGCGCGCAGCCGTTGCCAGTACCCGTCACTGCAGAAGGCAACTCAGGCAAGTTCGGTGGTACCACGGGCTCCCGCCCCTAGATCCCGACTGCTCTGCACTAATGCGCGGGCAAGCTGGCCATAGTTGACCTGCTAGTGCGTATTTGCGCAGCGCGGCGTAGGGGAGGCGTGATTTCAAGGCGCAGCGATCTCGTCGCCTACCTATCCCTCGGTTGGGTCGAAGGCTTCGAAATCAAAATCCGTCGGGTCCGGCAGTGTGGCCCTTCTTTCTTCGATCTCAACCTTGATCATGTCCAGTGAAGGGGCTTCTTTCGAAGATGACAGGTTGAGTATCGACGGGTACATCTCCCCTGCGCGGCTCAGCAACAACTGGGCGCGCTCAACGACCGCCTCATCAATCGTCGCCATGAGCTGCCTGTTTGCTAGGCGATTAGCCAATTCGGCGGCGTAAGCGATGTCGTCGTCCGCATGTCCCGACTCGTTGAATCCTATCTCCGACGCAAACTTGGTCAAGATAGCGTCATGTTCTTCTTTCTCAACGACGCCTGACCAAACAGCCTCCCAATCGAGGTCCTGACAGGAAGCGAGCTCTCGTCTGAGTTGGTTAAAGTTGGCTTGAGGCAGGTCGTGTATGTTGAGTAGCCGTCGGATGACAACGGAAGTCAACTCTGTCGATGGCCCACTCGCTTGTACCGTCAATATGAGCTTTAGGACGAGTTCCCAAGGGAGGCCGGGAAGCCTGAGAGCTCTGGGCGCCAAGGCCTTGACTCTTTTTTCGAGCTGCTCAGGGATGACCCTTTCGTAAATCATCGCGAGTGGGCGCCAGTGTGCCCCGAAGTAGTCGACTCGATCTCGTCCCTCGAAGGCGTCGCATGTTGCCTCGCCCTGCTCGATGAGCTGCGGGCTCACGAAAAGCTGATTGAGGCTCCCCGGAATAGTTTGAAACTCCTTGCTTGCCCGTGTCGCAAGTTGACCTAAGAAGGCGCCAAGAGTCCGGATTCGCGGTGAACTTCTTCGTAACGCGCGACTATATGGGTCGGACAAGCGGGCAGCATCATCAGGATCTAATACGAGAGTTTTAAGCCCGACCGCCTCGTATAGCTCTTCCAGTACGGGATTTGATTCAAGACGCACAATATAAGATTGGCGTCGGTCGGCCTGTGGGATATCGGTCATCATTTGATTCAACTTGAACCAGATGATGCGAATATTGATATCACGGAAACTGTACCCCATGAATAGAACTGACCGCCCAAGAAGGTCGGCGCGGAACTTCACGTCCATTGCCGACTCAAAATCGAGCCTTCTGAAGTACGAAGACTCAGTCAACACGAGGGTCTCTTCGTGACGAAGATCGCCGTGATATTTGACAACCTGAGTGGCTTGTTGCCCGGCCGCGGCGACGTCTCGACCAAGAGCGACTACATTTACTGGGAGACTAAGGCGTCTGTAGGTGGATTCGATTAGATCGTCGTAATTGGTGGTATATATCTGTGGTGCACCGAGGTTTGCAAGTTCGACATGCGCCGAAGATGCAATGGGGTCAGCTTCAGCTGGCAGGCCGCGCTCAATAACGTGACGTAGAGGGCCGATCCTTTTGTCGGACTTTAAGTACAAGTATTCAGCCATTTGCAAGTTATCGCCATTTGTGAGTTCGTTCAGTTCGTCGAAAGATACTGAACCCTCAGTCTGCTCGGCCAGTTTCCGGAGTAGTTGACTCCAATCAGGTAATCCGACTGACGCGGAAAATCCCGCACCCACAAATGGAATAACCCGCCGCTCTGCGATCGCGGCAATCAAATCATCTGGAATGTCCACAGCTCCCCCTCGGTAACAGTGTCGACACTGTACGTGACCGCGGAGAGTTGCGCTGGGTGTCCTGAAAAGCAGGTGTTGGTGTCCAGCCGATGGCTCGGCATGACGCACTCCCACCGCCATGTGTCGGGGTGTGGGAGGTCCAGTTGGGGCTGTCGGGTGCGTGTCTATGTGAGTGACACTCAGCTTGGATGAGCGAGAACCGATAAAAGCGTCGTCGGAGGTAACAGCAGGGAACACGGAAGTGCCGTCTTGCTCCTGCAAAGTTCGGGACGAAGCGGCCGCAGGTTCAAATCCTGTCACCCCGACCAGCAGATGAGCAGGTCAAAGGCCCGGAACCGCGAGAGCGGGGCCGGGCCTTTGCCGTGTGCGGGCCCCGCGGTGCTGCGAGCCGGGGTGCCCGTCGGCGCTCGCGTTGTGGACCGGGCGAGGCTGACGTCTGATGAGCCCATGGCAGTCACCCTGCGGTCGATCGAGATCGCCGTCCCACCCACCGTCCTCGTCCAGGACCAGCTGCGCGACCTCTTCGTCGCCCAGCCCGGCCTGGGCCGGCTCGGGGCGCGGCTGGCGGCCGCGGCCTTCAACGCCTCGGGGATCGAACGTCGCCACACCGTGCTCGCGGAGCTCGCCCCCGGGGCCTCCACCGGGCCAACGGCCTTCTTCGACCCCGCCACCGGCCTGCTGCTCGACCCGGCCACCGGGGTGCGCAACGCCGTCTACGCCCGGGAGGCCGACGAGCTGTTCGTCCGCGCGGCGGGCGCCGCCCTCGCCGGGTGCGCGGAGCTCGGCGCCGGGGACGTCACCCACGTCGTCACCGCCTCCTGCACGGGCTTCTACTCGCCCGGGCCGGACTACCGGATCGTGCGCGCCCTCGGCCTGTCGCCGTCCGTGCAGCGCACCCACGTCGGCTTCATGGGCTGCTACGCCGCCTTCCCCGCGCTGCGGCAGGCCACCGCGATCTGCCGCGCCGACCCCGACGCCGTCGTCCTCGTGGCCGCCGCCGAGCTGTGCTCGCTGCACGTGCGCGTGCGCGACGACCAGGACACCGTCGTGGGGGCCTCGCTGTTCGCCGACGGCGCGGCCGCCGCAGTGGTCACCGGCCGCGACCTCGGGGACGCGCCGGCGCTGCAGCTGGACGACTTCGCCAGCGTCCTGACCCCGGTGGGCGAGGACGCGATGGCCTGGAGCATCGGCGACAACGGCTTCGAGATGGTCCTCGGCTCCTACGTCCCGCACATCATCGACGAGCACGTCGAGTCCGCCCTGGCCCCGCTGCTGGGCCGCGACGCCGCGCTGCGCGACGCCGCCCACCGCGACGTCGAGCACTGGGCCGTCCACCCCGGCGGGCGCAGCATCCTCGACAAGGTCGAGACGACGCTGGGGCTGTCGGCCGAGCAGATGCGCCCCTCGCGGGAGGTGCTGCGCGACTTCGGCAACATGAGCAGCGCCACCGTCCTGTTCGTCCTGCGCGACGTCCTGGCGCGCTCCGCAACGGGGGAGCGGGTCTGCGCCATGGCGTTCGGGCCCGGCCTGACCGTGGAGTCGGGGCTGTTCACCCGGGTCGGAGTCCCGGTCGCCGACAGCGCCGCGGTGCTCGCGAGCGGCGACGAGACGGTGCTGGCGGCGAGGTCGCGGACCGCGCTGCTGGGCGCCCGGTGAGGGTGCCCGACCTCACGACGCGCGACCGCACGGCCGTCGAGCTCATGGACGACCCGGACTGCGACCTGCTGGCGCTGGAACGCACCTACGCGCAGTTCCGCGCCGTGAACGCGGTCGTCGCCGGCTGGCAGCTCACCTACCGCCGGTACGTGCGGCCGCTGCTGCACGCGGACCGCACCGCGACGATCCTCGACGTCGGCTGCGGCGGCGGGGACCTGGCCCGGGCGCTGGCCCGGTGGGCGCAGCGCGACGGTCGCCGCGCACAGGTCACCGGCATCGACCCCGACCCGCGTGCGCACGCCTGGGCGGCGCGGCAGCCGCCGGTGCCGGGCGTGTCCTTCCGGTGCGCGCACAGCAGCGACCTCGTCGCCGAGGGCCGTCCCTTCGACGTCGTCGTCTCCAACCACGTCCTGCACCACCTCGACCAGCACGAGCTGGACACGCTGCTCCACGACTCCCGCGCTCTGGCCCGGGTGCGCGTCGCGCACAGCGACATCGCCCGCGGCGCGTGGGCCTACCGGCTGTTCTCGGTGGGAACGCGTCCGCTGGCGTCCGAGTCGTTCATCCGCGAGGACGGGCTGACCTCGATCCGGCGCAGCTACACCCCCGCCGAGCTGGCGGCCGCGGCCGGACCGGGCTGGCGCGTCGCGCAGCCGTGGCCGGCCCGCAACCTCCTGCTCGACGACGGTCTCCCCGACGACAGTCTTCTCG
This sequence comes from Kineococcus rubinsiae, assembly GCF_011839805.1. Taxonomy (GTDB): domain Bacteria; phylum Actinomycetota; class Actinomycetes; order Actinomycetales; family Kineococcaceae; genus Kineococcus; species Kineococcus rubinsiae. Next base: position 135,718 of record NZ_VWPY01000006.1, read on the forward strand.
ACGACGGGACGCGCTGACGTGCCGTCCTGCGAGGTGCTCGTCGTCGGCGGCGGGCCCACGGGGCTCTACCTCGGTGCGCTGCTGGCCCGCCACGGCGTCGACGTCGCCGTCCTGGAGCGCCGGGCCGAGCCCAGCAGCCACTCGCGGGCCATCGGGTTGCACCCGCCCGCGCTCGAGACGCTCGACGAGCTGGACGTGCGCGAGGAGGTGGTGGCGGCCGGTGCGCGGGTGCACACCGGCGAGGCGCGCAGCCGGGGCCGCCTGCTCGGCTCCCTGACCTTCGAGCGGGCCTGGCCGCAGAACCCCTTCGTGCTGACGCTGCCGCAGCAGCGCACCGAGGCGGTCCTCGAGCGGCGCCTCGCCGAGCTCGCCCCCGGCGCGCTGCGGCGGGGCCGGGAGGTGCTCGAGGTGCACGACACCGGTCCCGGGCCGGTGCGCGTCCTGGTGCGGGACACCGCGCCGGCCGGGGCCGAGGAGACCTGGACCGCGCGGGTCGTCGTCGCAGCCGGCGGCGCGCACGCGGACACCGGCGAGCCGGCCGGCACCACCGGACGGGTGCGGACGTACCCGGACACCTACCTCATGGGCGACGTCACCGATGCGACCGGCGACCCCGGGACCGCGGCGATCCACCTCGAACCCGAGGGCGTCGTGGAGTCGTTCCCCCTGCCCGGCGGGGTGCGCCGCTGGGTCGTCCACACCGGGCGGTCGCCGGAGCAGTCACCCGGGCAGGAGCTGGCGCAGCGGCTGGCCGAGATCGTCGCGCGGCGCACCGGCGCGGTGCTCGACGTCGGCTCCACCTCGATGGTCAGCGCCTTCGCCGTCCGCTGCCGGCTCGCCGAGCGCACGGTCGCCGGGCGCCGGGTCGTCCTCGGGGACGCCGCGCACGAGATCAGCCCCATCGGCGGCCAGGGCATGACGCTGGGCTGGCTGGACGCGCGCGAGCTGGTCCCGCTGCTCGTGCGGGAGCTGCGCGGCGGCGGCGGCCACGACCTGGCCGACGTGCCCGGGCTGAGGGCCTTCCAGCGACGGCGGCTCTCCGCGGCGCGCCGGGCGGCGTGGCAGGCGGGGGTCAACACGCGCCTCGGCCGGCCGGTGCCGGCGGTGGTGTGCGGAGCGCGCGACGGTCTTCTGCGGGCCGTGCTGGCGACGCCCGCGCGGCACGGGCTGGCGGGGGCCTTCTCGATGCGCTGGGCCGGTGCGGCGCAGCAGCCCGGGGGCGTTCAGGCGCACGGCCGCACCCTCGGCCCTGCGGTGCCGGCGACCGGTCGCGGTCGCTGATCCCGTCCGCGCCGTCTCGGCCCCGCACCGACGCTGTCTCGGCGGCCCGAGGCGACGGAGATCGTGCCGCCGAGAGCTTCAGCTGAGTGCGCCGGAGGCCGACACCCTCACCAGGCCGCGGTCCAGGCGGTCGGGCGGAGCGGGGGTGCGGTGGGGTGACGACGTCGCTCCTCGTCGCGGCGTTCGCCTCGTCCGTCGTGGCCTGCGCGCTGACGGCCGTGCTCGCGTGGCGCCGGCGCGCGCAGAACACCGCGGCGAAGGCCCTGGCCGCGGCGATGGCCGGGGTCGCGCTGTGGTCCGCGACAGGGATCTTCGCGCACCTGCCCGTGCCGTTCGTCCTGCAGCAGGACACCGCGGTCGTCAGCTTCGTCGGGATCTACCTGACCCTGACCGGCCTGTGGTGCCTGAGCCGGGCGGTGACCGACCGGAACTGGCACCTGCGCCTCACGGTCGCCCTGCGCCTGCTGGCCCCGCCCCTCGTGCTGCTGGGGCTGCTCTTCACTGACGACCGCCACCACCTGTTCTTCACCAGCGTCCGTGCGTCCGCCGACGGGGAGGAGCTCCTGGCCCAGGTCGGGCCGTTGTTCCACGTCCACCTCGCGTACTGCTACCTGGTGCTGGCCTGGGTGGTGCTCCGCCTCGTCGTCGCCTGGTGGGGCGCGGCGTCCGTGTTCCGCCACCAGCTGAGCCACCTGCTGATCGCCTGCTGCGTCCCGGTGCTGGGCAACACCGTCGTCCTCACCACGGCGCGCGGCGAGCACCCCGTGGACTACACACCTCTCTTCCTGGCCCTCGCCGGACTGGTGGCCGCGCGGGCGATCTTCCGGTTCGGGCTGCTGCGGCTGGTGCCGGTGGCGCGCGCCCAGGTCGTGGACGGCATCGAGGACGCCGTCGTGGTGCTCGACGTCGACGGCCGGGTCATCGACGTCAACCCGGCCGCGGTGGCCCTGCTGGCGCGCAGCGCTTCCGGCCGGGCCGGCGACGTGATCGGGTTCCCGGCGGCGCAGGTCCTCCCGCCCCAGCTGAGCGAACTGCTGGCCGGGGCGGCGCTGCGCGAACGCCTGGAGCTGACGGCCGGGGTGCACGTCGACGCCCGCGTCAGCGCCCTCCGCGACACCCGCGGCCGCGCGCTGGGGCAGGTGGTGGTCCTGCGCGACGTCAGCGAGCTGATCGAGCAGCGCGAGCTGGCGCAGCAGGCCAACGAGCGCCTCAGTGAACAGCTGGCCCTCACGCGGACCCTCCAGCAGCGCCTGGCCGAGGAGGCCGTGCGCGACGCCCCCACCGGCCTGCACAACCGCCGCCACCTCCTGCAGGCGCTCGGCGAGGCCGTCGAGAGCGCGCAGGTCACGGGCGAGCCGTTGAGCGTCGTCCTCATCGACGTCGACCACTTCAAGCTGGTCAACGACACCCACGGCCACCAGGGCGGGGACGCGGTCCTGCGCGCGGTCGCCGACCAGCTGCGGGACAGCTGCCGCGCCGGGGACACCCTCGCCCGCTACGGCGGGGAGGAGTTCGTCCTCGTCCTGCCCGCGACCTCGCGGGCGGACGCGGTGCAGCGGGCCGAGGAGCTGCGCCGCCGGTGCGAAGAGGCCGTCGTCGACCTGCCCGTGCTGGCGGCGTCGCTGCGCGGAGACGTGTCGATCTCGGTGACCTTCTCCGCCGGGGTGGCCACCTCGCCGGGGCACGGCACCGACGCGGACGCGCTGATCGCCGTCGCCGACCGGGCGCTCTACGCGGCGAAGGCCGCCGGCCGCAACCAGGTGGTCGCTGCACGCTGACCGGGCACCGACGTGGAGCCCGTACGCTGCCGTCCGCCCCGCTGAGCGCGAGGTGGCGGCGCCGCAGAGGTGCCCGGCGGAACGACGAGAGGAACGGGACCACGGTGGCCCACGCCTGGGTGGAACTGCTCGAGACCGACCGCCTGACCGCGGTGGTCGACATCGGGGCCAACCCCATCGACGGGGATCCGCCGTACGCGGAGATGCTGCGGGCGGGGCTGTGCACGGTCACCGGGTTCGAGCCGCAGGCCGAGGCGCTGCAGCGGCTGCTCGACGCTGCCGGGCCGCACGAGCGCTACCTGCCCCACGCCGTCGGGGACGGGGAGGAGCACGAGCTCCGGGTCACCTGGATGGGCGGGATGACCAGCCTCCTGGAACCCGACGTCGAGCGGCTGTCGGCGCTGAACGAGTTCGCCCGCTACGGGGAGGTGCTGCAGCGCACCACCATCGGGACCACGCGGCTCGACGACGTGCCCGACCTCGGGCCGCTGGACCTGCTGAAGATCGACGTGCAGGGTTCTGAGCTGCCGATCTTCCGGCACGGGCGGAGCGCGCTCTCCGGAGCGGTCGCGGTGCACACCGAGGTGTCGATGGTGCCCCTGTACGTCGGGCAGCCGCTGTTCGGCGACGTCGACGCGGAGCTGCGCGCGCAGGGGTTCCTGCTGCACACCTTCGCGGCCGTGAAGAAGTGGCCCATCGCCCCCGCGGTGCTGGACGGGGACATCTTCGAGAACCACCAGCAGGTCATCGAGGCCGACGTCGCCTACGTCAAGGACTTCGGGAGGCTGCAGGAGCTGGACGCGGAGCAGCTCAAGCACCTGGCGCTGCTCGCGCACTTCGTCTACGGCTCGCCCGACCTCGTCGTGCGGTGCCTGCTGCAGCTGGTCGCGGACCGGGCCGTCGACGAGCGGGTCGTCGCGGCCTACGCCGAGTCGATCGGGCGCTCGCTGGCCGTCAACGGGGTCCGCAGCGACCGGTAGAACCGCGTCGTCCGCCGGTGCTCCTCGCGCCCCCAGGCGCGCTGCAGGTCGACGTCGCCCGCCGCGGGGGCCTCGACGCCGGGGGCGTCCAGGACCGCGGGGACGCCCTCGCCGCGGTTGACGTCTCGGGTGCGCAGCACGAGCAGGTGCCCACCCAGCTGGACGGGGGCGACGTCGGTCAGCTCCGCGAGCGTCGCGCCCGCCAGGACGACGGGACGGTCGAGGGAGACCTGGAACCGGCAGCGCCGCAGCACCTCCCGCGGCGGCTCGCCCGCGTGCACGCGCGGGTCGTCGAGCACGGCGAGGGCCGAGCCGTGGCGCAGCCAGACCCCGGCGTCCGTGCCCACGAGCAGCGAGCGCACCGAGGCGACGACCTGGGCGTCGCTCGCCCCCGCGTCGTCGAGGCGGACGACGACGTCGGGGTGGGACCAGACCAGGACCCGGCCGCGGGTGGCGGGGCCGGGCACGAGGCGGGCCAGGGCGAGGCCCTCGACGTTGCGGTGCTCGCGGGCCTCGTCCTCGCTGGTCCGGACGCCGAAGTCGGGCCCGTCGTGCCAGGCCACGGCCTCGGGCGCGTGCAGGAAGTCCGCGCCGTGCAGCCAGCAGCGGTGCGCGAACTCCCAGTCCTCGCCGCCGTAGGCGCGGAACGACTCCGCGAAGCCGCCCACCTCCTCGAACAGGCGGCGGGTCGTGCTCAGCACGGCGGAGATGACGAACCGGTAGGCGTCGTCGCCGGCCGCGCGCAGGTCGTCCGTGCGGGCGTAGGCGTCGGCCAGCCAGGCCGGTTCCTCCAGCACCTCCGGGGCGTCGCCGTGGCCGGTCAGCCAGCGCCGCAGGCGGTCCGGCGGCACCGCGCCCAGGTCGGCGTGGCGGCGGCGGCCCACGACGAGGTCGGCGCCCGCGGCGACGGCCCGCACGACGGCCGAGACGTACCCGGGCTCGGGCACGGTGTCGGCGTCCAGGAAGCACAGCACCTCGCCGCGCGCCGCGGCCGCGCCGAGGTTGCGGGCAGCGGCGGCGCGGAACCCCTCGTCGGCCTGCGCGACGACCCGCACCGCGTACGGGCGGGGCCCCGGATCCGGCGCGACGGAGGAGCCGTCGTCGGCCACGACCACGTCGAGGAGGTCGAGCGGGTGGTCCTGCAGCTCCAGCGCGGTCAGGACGAGGTCGAGGTCGTGGGGCGACTCGAAGTGGGGGACGACCACCGAGACCGTCCTCATGCCGCGTCCACCCGGTCGAGGACCGCGCGCAGCAGGGCGGCGGTGGCGGCCGGGCCGAGCGCGGCGGGGACCCCGCCCGCGGCCCAGGTGGCGCGGGGGTCGGCCCAGGCCTGCGCGAGCGCCGTCCGCAGGTCGTCGTAGAGCCACACGCAGCCGGGCGACCGGTCGAGCAGCTCCAGGGCGTAGTCGCTGCGCGGCACGAGCGGCCGCCGCCCCGCCCCGATCCAGGCGTTGATCGACCCGGACGCCGACAGGTGCTCGTGCGGGGCGACCGGCAGCACGGGCGAGCGCAGCAGGCCGGGCAGGTCCGCGTCGGGGACGTACCCGCTCAGGTGGAAGGGGCGGCCGAGGGAGCGCGCGGTCGCCGTGAGCGCGGCCACGAGGTCGTCGTGGCCGTCCGAGGCGCGCCCCCACGCCGTGAGTCCGACGCCCGCGGGCAGCACGTCGAGCGCCGCGAGCACCGGCTCGTGGCCCTTGCCGGGGTAGAGGTAGCCGAGGACGGCGACGGCCCGGGGGGTGGCGGCCTCGTCGGCGGCCGGGGCGGAGGCGGCGAGGTCGGGCACGGGAAGCGGGACGATGGAGGGCGCTGCGTCGACCCCGCACGCGGCCAGCAGGCGCGCCTCGTGGTGGCTGGCGACGACGACCGCGGCCGCGGCCTGCGCCATCCGCCGGTAGGCCGTCGCGCGCCGGGCCGCGTTGACCGGCCCGTCGCTGGCCTGCGGCAGGTCGTGCAGGGAGACCACGAGCGGCCGCGCCTGCGCGAGGGCGACGACGACGTCGGCCGCCTCCTCGGGCGTGCGCCCGAACAGCTTGTCGGTCACGTGGACGTGCACGACCCCCGGCGCGGCCCCGCGGACGGCGTCGAGCAGCTCCGCGCCCGTGGGACGACCGTCGCGGCGCAGCACGTGCACGGCGCCCAGCGCCTCGGCCTGGGCGAGCGCCGCGGCGGTGACCCCGTGCTCGGCCGGGCCGACGACGAGGCAGGTGGGCGTGCTCACGCGGCGAGCGCCGCGACGGCCTGGGCGTGCCGGGTCAGCCCGGCCTCGGCGACGCCCGGGTGCTCGGCGTACCAGCGCAGGTGCGCCTCGCGCACCTCCGCGTCGCTCACGCTGCGACCGCCGACGAGCCAGTCCGCCCGGCCCGCCCCGGGCAGGCCGAGGGCGTCCAGGACCGGCTCCAGGACGGGGGCGTGGATGCTGTCGAGCAGGGTGCGGCCGGGGTCGGCGACCGCGTCGGGCAGGCCGATCGCGGCGAGCACGCGCCGGGCCAGACCCGTCAGGACGGCGTTGCCGGGGTGGTTGACGGTGTGGGTCGCCTCCGCGCCGGCAGCGAGGAGCAGGTCGACGACGGGCAGCGACCCGTGGCGCTCCTGGCGTCCCTGCAGCTCCTGCGCGGAGAGGTCGCGCACGGCGCGCGCCCCGGCGGGGGTGGGGACCTCGGCCAGGGGAGACCGGCCCGCGGCCAGGGTCAGGGTCCGCACGTCGTGGTACGGCACGAGCGGCGGCTCGCCCGCACCCGGCGAGCGGACGATGACCTGGAACGGGTGCAGCGCGGCCCACCGGATCACCGGGACGACGACGAGCCGGGGCGAGCGGGGAGCGCGGGCGAGGACCTCCTGCGTGCCCAGCGGCAGGTCGCGGTAGCCGGCGGTCACGGGCTGCGAGACGAGGACGTCGACGCCGGCCAGGAGGCGGTCCAGGTGCGGCAGGTCCTCGGCCGTGAGCTCGTGCACGGGTGGGATCCGCACGGCCCGCACCGGCGAACCCGCCCCGTCGAGCAGCACGCGCAGCGACTCGGCCTGGCAGTTGCCGTGCACGAGCAGCAGCGGCCGCTCGTCGGCGGGCACCGGCGCGAGGCCGTAGAAGTGCGCGTAGTGCTGTCGCCGTCCGGTCACAGACGCACCCTAGAGATGGTCCGGCCGGGGCCGGTCGACGGACGGTGGTGCGCGCCGACGTCCCGCACGTGCTTGCATCAGCCTGTGCCCCCCTTTTCCACCGGTGCAACCCTGCCGCCGGCCGCCGACGACACCACCGTCCCCTCCGCCCGACAGGACAGCGCCCTGCCGCGCCGCGGCCTGTCCGCGGCGGGTCCCCGGGACCGGATGACGATCGCCGTGCTGGGGCCCAGCCGCTACCCCGTGAGCGAGCCGTACCTCGGGGGTCTGGAGTCCTTCGTGGGGAACCTGGTGGCGGGGCTGCGGGCCCGGGGGCACCGCGTCCTGCTGTTCGCGGCGGCGGGCAGCACCGACGCGCAGCCGGAGCTGCTCGCCGGGGGCGGGTGGGAGCCGGACGAGCTGTCCCGGCAGGACCCGTCGATGCCGGCCGCGGCCTTCCTGCGCGAGCACCACGCGCACCTGAGCGTCCTCGACGCCCTGCGCACCACGTACGCGGGCGAGGTCGACGTCGTCCACAACAACTCCCTGCACTACCTGCCGCTGTCGCTGTCGACCACGCTGCCGTTCCCGACCGTCACGACGCTGCACACCCCGCCGACGCCGTGGCTGACCTCGGCGCTCAGCGCGGGCGGCGCCTCGGACGTCTTCACGAGCGTCAGCCGCTTCACCGCGCGCCAGTGGGCGCCGTGGGTGGAGCACGCCGACGTCGTGCACAACGGCGTCGACGCGCACCGCTGGGTCCTCGGCCCGGGCGGCGGAGGGCTGCTGTGGTTCGGGCGGCTGGTCCCCGAGAAGGCCCCCCACCTGGCCCTCGACGCGGCCGCGGCCGCCGGCCACCACCTGCACCTCGCCGGCCCGGCGCTGGACCCGGAGTACTTCGCCGAGCAGATCGCGCCGCGCCTCGGCGCCCGCGCCACCTGGCTCGGCCACCTGGGCGGGACGGCCCTGACCCGGGCCGTGGGCCGGGCCAGCGCGGTCCTCGTGACGCCCGCCTGGGACGAGCCGTTCGGGCTGGTCGCGGCCGAGGCGGCCATGTGCGGGACCCCGGTCGTGGCCTTCGACCGCGGCGGCATCAGCGAGGTCCTGCGGCCCCACGTGGGCGAGCAGATGGGCGTCGTGGTGCCGGCCTCGGACGTCGAGGCGATGGCCGCGGCCGTCGGGCCCGCGATGGCCATGGACCGGCGGGCCGTGCGCGCCGCGGCGCGCACGCACCTGTCGGCGCAGACGATGGTCTCGCGCTACGAGGAGGTGTTCCGGGCCGCCGTCGCGGAGCGGCCCGTCAGCGACCAGGTGCGGCTCGCCGCGTCGTAGTCGACGAGTCCCGCCTCGCGGAACCGCTCGAGCCACCCGGTCATCGGCCACCAGCCCCAGCGGCGGTGGAAGACCTCGGCGTTGCGCAGGATCGCGTGCAGGTGGTGCACCGGCGGGTCCTGCACGGGGTGGTGCTGGTGGTGGGCCAGCGCGCCGCCGACCCAGAACAGGGTCCCGCCGAGCGCGCGCACGCTCGCCGCGACGTCGGTGTCCTCGCCGCCGTAGCCGCGGTACTCCTCGCAGAACCCGCCCGTGCGCGGCCAGTCCGCGGCCGTGACCGCGAAGGACAGCGACCAGAACAGCCACCACTGCGACTCCTCCGCCGCGACGACCTCCCCGGCCGCCGGCACCGGGCGGGCGCGGTGCGGCTCAGCGGCCGCGGGCAGCCGGGCCAGGTCGGCGGGGGAGGTCACGCGGACCTCCGGGGGCAGGTAGGCCACGGGCCCGCACAGCAGCGCCGGTCCCGGAACGGCCTGCAGCGCAGCGGAGGACGCCGCCCGGGCGTAGGTGCCCACGAGCTCCGGCGCGGGCACGCAGTCGACGTCGAGGAAGACGAGGACGTCGGCGCCCAGGTCGAGGGCCGCGGCCGCGGCGGCGTTGCGCGCCCGGGCCAGCGGCAGCTCGCCGTCGTCGGGCACGGCGACGTCCACGACCACGCGGCGCGTCCCGGCGCTCGCGGGGACGCCCTCGACGACCGCGCGGACGCCGGGGTCGCCCATCGACACCACGACGTGCAGGGCGGGCGCCTGCGCGGAGGCGGCCAGGCCGATCAGCTGGCCGCGCAGGTGGTCGTGGCGGCCCGCGACGACGGTCAGCACCGCGGTCGAGGTCACGGGTGCTCCCCGGCGGCCTCGTCGAGGAACGCCGCGGCGCGCTGCGCCCCGTCCCCCGGGGCCCAGCGGTGCCAGGGCTCCGCGCCCACGGCGCGGGCCCGCTCGAGCAGGGCGGGCCACTCCGCGGGCGCCGGCCAGCGGTCCAGCGCCACGAGCCCCTCGGCGCGCAGCCGACCGGCCCGGCGGACCTGCTCGTCGAAGGGCCGCTCCTGGGCGACGACCACGGCCGCCCGGCGGGCCGCGGCCACCTCCGCGACGGCGTTGTGGCCGCCGTGGACGACGACGACCTCGGCGCGCTGCAGCGCCGCCCACACGTCGTCGCCGGGGGCGCTCAGGGCCGAGCCGGGCACGCGGTGCTCCCACGTCCACCCGGGGGTCGCCGCGGCGGCCGCCCGGAAGTCCTCGTCGCTGACCTCGCGGCCACCGCTGCCCCACAGGGCCAGCACCCGGCCGGGCTCGGGGGCGACGGCCGAGGGGGCACGTCCGTCGAAGCGGGAGAACGCCCCGACGTGGACGACCGGAGTCTCGCCGCCGTTGCTGGCAGGGTCGGTGTCGGAGCGGTCGGCGTCGGCGCGGTCGCCCGGCCACGGGGCCAGCAGCGCCCGGGCGAGGCTGCGCCCGAGGCGGTGGGCGGGGTCCCCGCGGTCGCCGAGCATCGCGACGACGACGACCGGGACGCCGCAGAGCCGGGCCAGCGCGGTCACCTCGACCGAGACGTCGGTGACGAACAGCCGGGGCGCGGCCCGGTCGATCCACGCGGTGATCGCGGCGCTGCGTCCCCGCAGCCCGCCGTGGTGCAGCGGCACCCAGTGCAGGGCGCCGGCGGCGGTGGCCGAGGCGGTGTCGACGGGCAGGGCGTCGTCGCGCTCCAGCTGCACCCACTCCCCGCGGAAGCCGTCGGGACGGGCGGCGGAGCTCAGCGCGGTGACCGGCGTTCGCAGGTGCCGGGTCACGGCGACGAGCCGCTGCAGGTGCCCGGACCCGTGGTGGTGCACGTACCAGCCGATCACCCCTGCCGCCCCGCGACGGCCTCGGTGACGGCCTCGGTGTCGGGGGCCGCCGCGAGCACCCGCCGGTAGAGGTCCCGGTGGGCGGTGGCGACGTCGAGGCGCTGGGCGAGGCGCCCGGCCGCGGTGGCCGCGGACCCCGGGAGGTCGCCCAGCGCCCGCGCCAGGCCCGCGGCGACGGCGCTGGGGTCGTGCAGGTCCACCTCGACCAGCGCCTGCTGCTGGTGCAGGTACCCGACGCGCCCTGCGAGCACGGGCACCCCGAGGTCGTGGCACAGCTCCAGCCACCCCGAGTGGGTGCCGTGCCCGTAGGCCAGGACGGACACGTCGAGCTCGCGCAGGTACGCGCGCAGGCCCGCGTCGTCGAAGCGGCCGTGCACGCGCAGGTCCACCCGGCCGGCCGCGGCCGCCTCGTGCAGCCACGCCACCAGCTCGGCGTCGTGGCGCCCGAAGGCCGGGTCGAGGGCCTCGTCGTGGACGTCGACGCGCAGCACGGTCCCCGGCGAGCCCGCCACCGCGTCGGCCAGCACGGTGAGCACCGGCAGCGCGACGAGGTTGGCCCGCAGGCTCTTCAGGTGCAGGCCGACGACGCGCGGGGACCGGGCGGGGCGCGGGCGGCCGACCTCGGCGAGCGGGGCCACGTGCGGGTGCGGCACGACGACGCAGTCCCGGCCCCAGCGGGCCCGCACCTCGGCGGCCGCACCGGGCGTGAGGGTCACGAGCGCGTCCGCGGCGGGGACGAGGACGTCGAGCAGCTCGTCGAAGCGCGCCTGCTCGTGCAGGTGCGGGTTCTGCAGGTCGTGGACGGTGAGCACCAGGCGGCGGCCGGCGCCGTGCACCGCGGCGACGAGCGCGCGCAGCTGCTCCGGTGTGCGGCCCTCGAAGCCGAAGTGCAGGTGCAGGACGTCGAAGCGGTCAGCGTTCGCCGTCACCCACGCCGCGTCCAGCGCCGGGCTCGGGCGCCACCCGGCCGCGGGCGCGCCGTCGTCGTCGCGCACGACCTCGACGCCGGGCACGCGATCGTCGCCCAGGTGGGCGACGTAGTCGTGGTCGCCGGGGACGTGGAGCGCTCTCAGGGGCGCGGTCACCGGGAGGTTCCGCCCCGCCGCGAGGCACCTCGCGGGCAGGGGAGGACGAGGCGGCGCACGCCCGCATTCTGCCCCACCGGCCGCCCCCGGAGCGGGAGGCTCACACCGGCTCGACCCACCTCGTCGTGGAGCGGCTCCTCTCACCCGCCGCCGTCGACGAGCGCCTGCGGGGCAGCGCCTGACGCGCGCGGTCCCGGTCGCCGCGCCCGGGCGCGCCGGCGACACTGGGCGCCGGCCGCGCACGCCGCGCCGCCGCCCCTGAGCCGAGGAGTGCTGCCGCCGTGTCGTTGCCGTCCAGCCACCCGCTGCAGCGCTACAGCGTCAACGGCTACCAGGAGGCGGCCTCCGACGAGGGGGTCGCCTGGTCGTGCAACCTGCTCCGGCACGGCCAGAGCTTCGGCCTGGTCAGCAACGAGGGGCGCGGGGGCGTGAACGACTACGCCTTCACCGACTCCGCCCGCGGCGAGGAGTTCCTGGCCGCCGCGGCCGGGCTGTTCCCCGACGACGCGCACCCCGCGGACACCCTCGTCGCCCGCGTCATCACCATCCGGCAGTTCAACGCCCTCGACCAGATCGCCTACTGCCTCGACGACGACCGCTTCGACGACCTCGGCGAGCACCGCCTCGCCGAACCCGGCTCGAGCTTCGAGCAGGTCCGCGCGGAGCTGGCCACACGCTTCGCCGGGCGGCACCCGCGGATCTGGGACAGGAGCCGCTCGGAGATGGTCCCGGTCGACCCGCGCCCCTGACCCGGCCGGCGGCGCGGGAGTCGGTTGCGCGGGGTTCAGCCGCGCGGCAGGTCCCCGAGCAGCGCGTCCAGGACGCGCTCGCTCGCCCGGCCGTCCTCCAGGGCGCAGAAGCGCTCGACGAACCGGGCGTAGCGCCCGGCGTGCGCCGCGGCCACCGCGGGCAGGTCGAGCAGCGCCGCGGTCAGCGCCTCCTGGTCGAGCAGGACGGGGCCCGGCGCCTCGGCCTCCAGGTCGAAGGTGAAGCCGCGCAGGCGGTCGCGGTAGTGCTCGAGGTCGTAGGCGAAGACCACGACCGGCTTGCCCGTGACCGCGAAGTCGAACATGGACGAGGAGTAGTCCGTGACCAGGACGTCGGCGGCCAGGTAGAGGTCGGAGATGTCGGGGTACCCGGCCACGTCCTGCACCCGCCCTTGGCTGGCGGGACGGCTCTGGTGGCCCATGTAGTGGTGCAGGCGCAGCAGGACGACGGCGTCGTCGCCGAGGCGCGCGGCCAGCGCCCCGACGTCGAGCCCCAGCGGTGCGTCGACGCCCGGGACGGCCTCGTCGTCGCGGTAGGTCGGCGCGTACAGGACGGCCGTCGTGCCCTCCGCGAGGCCGAGGCCGGACCGGACCCGCGCCCGCCGGGCCTCGCGGTCGGGCGCGGACAGGACGTCGTTGCGCGGGTAGCCGGTCTCCAGCACCCGCCCCTCGTAGGCGAACGCGGCCCGCAGCAGCCGCGTCCCCTCGGCGCTCGGGGTGACGAGCAGGTCCCACCGCGCGATGTCGTCGTCCAGGAGGGCCATGACGTCGTCCGGGGGCTGGTGCGCGGCGTCGCGGTGGATGCGCTTCAGCGGTGTCCCGTGCCAGGTCTGCAGGTACGTCGCCCCGGGGCGCTTGCGCCACCGGTCCAGCTGGACGTGCGTGTTCGAGACCAGCACGTCCGCCGCCTCGAGCGCCGCGACGGCCTGCGGCGTCCCGATCGGCACGGTCGCGACGCCGGGCGGGAACGTCGCGGCCTGGCGGGAGGAGGCGAGCCACACGTGCTCGACGCCGTCGTCGCCGCGCCCCGTCCAGGCCTCGTGCAGCGCCCGTGGGTTGTCCGCGTACCGGCCGTTGTCGGCGTTCCAGACGACCTTCACCGGGTTCCCCCTCCACGGGTGGCGTCCGCCACGGCCTGCAGGCGCGCGCGGTACGCGGACCACCAGGCCGCGTCGCCGCCGGGCAGGTTCGTGTTCGACGCGCGCAGCCCGGCCTCCCCGTCGACGAGTTCGCGCACCAGGTCGGCGTGGCCCGCGTGGCGGTGGGTCTCGGCGACGACGTGCAGCAAGATCCGCTGCAGGGTCACGGCCCGGGTCTCGGGCCGCCACCAGGGGACCTCGCCCGGGGCGTCCAGCGGGAGTTCCGCGATCGTCGCGTCGCTGTGCGCCCACACGCGGCGGTAGAGACCGGTGACGTCCTCGACGGACTCCTCGGCCGTCGCCCACATGTCGGCGTTGTCCTCGGCGCCGTCCTGCGTCCACGGCAGGGGTTCGGGGAAGTCGCGCCCGAACACCTCACCGAAGTACCCGGACTCGACGCCCGCAAGGTGCTTCACGAGGCCGAGGAGGTTCGTGCCGGTCGGCGTCAGCGGGCGGCGCACGTCGTGCTCGGCGAGCCCGTCCAGCTTCCACAGCAAGGCATCTCGGCCCTCCTGCAGGTAGCGCCGCAGATCGGCCTTCGCCGCGTCGTCGGCGGGGTTCACGCCGGCACCGCCGCGAGCTCCACGGCCTGCCGCAGGGCCTCGACCATGCTGCCGACCTCGACCTTCCCGGTTCCCGCGATGTCGAACGCGGTGCCGTGGTCGACGGACGTCCGGATCACCGGGAGGCCGACCGTGATGTTCACGCCGGCCTCGATCCCCAGCACCTTCACCGGGCCGTGGCCCTGGTCGTGGTACATCGCGACGATGAGGTCGTAGTCGCCGCGGCCACCGAGGAAGAACGCGGTGTCGGCGGGCAGCGGGCCCGTCGCGTCGATGCCCGCGGCGCGGGCCGCCTCGACGCCGGGGGTGATCTTCTCGGCCTCCTCGCCGTAGCCGAACAGCCCGTTCTCCCCGGCGTGCGGGTTGATGGCGCACACCCCGATGCGGGGCGAGGGGTTCCCCGCCCGCTGCAGCGCCTCGGCACCGCGGCGGATGGTGCGCTCCACGAGACCGGGTTCGATGCGGGCGACGGCGTCCAGCAGCCCGAGGTGGGTCGTGACGTGGATGACCTTGATGCGCGGGGTCGTCAGCATCATCGAGACCTCCTCCACGCCGCAGAAGTGCGCGAGCAGCTCGGTGTGCCCGGGGAACACGTGGCCGCCGGCGTGCAGGGCGGCCTTGTTCAGCGGGGCCGTGCAGATCGCCTGCACGTCGCCGGCTATCGCGAGCTCGCAGGCGATCCGCACGTACTCGTGGGCGGCGTGGCCCGCGGCGGGGGAGATCTCGCCCCAGGGCAGGTCCGCGGGCAGCAGGTGCGGGTCGACGACGTCGATGCGGCCGGGCGTGAACGCCGCCTCGGCGACGGAACCGACCTCGACGACGTCGGCCTCGACGCCCAGGGCGGTGGCCGCGAGGCGCAGCCGGTGCGCGTCCCCGACGACCAGCGGCCGGCCCGCCGCGAACGCGCCCTCGTGCAGCAGTGCGCCGACGGTCACCTCGGGGCCGACACCCGCACCGTCGCCCATCGTCACGGCGATGACGGGGCGCGGGTCCGTGCTGGTCTCGGGTGCGGTCGGGGTGTTCACAGGGCCTCCAGGAGCGGTGGTGCGGTCGGGTCGGGGACGTGCGGGGCGCGCAGCCGGTGCAGGAGCAGCACGAGGTCGTGCAGCTCGGCGGGGCCGCCGAAGCTGCCGGGCTTCGTCGCGACGAGGCGGCCGTCCTCCGCGACGCTGACGACGGCGCCGTGGGACAGCTGCGCGACGGGCCGCAGCGCGGTGACGCCCAGCCGGGTCAGGACGGCGCGGGCGGTCTCGCCGCCGGTGAGGACGAGGTCCCGGCCGTCCGCCAGCGCCACGGCGTGCTCGGCGAGCCGGGCCACGGCCGCCCGGGAGTCCGGGTGGACGCCGTCCAGGCGCAGCACGAGCAGGTCGGCGGTCCGTGCGAGCGCGAGCTCGGCGGCCTCGACCCCGCGGGCGGGCTCGTCGGAGGCCGTGACGAGGACCAGGGAGGCCGCCGGGTCGGCGGCGCCCACGTGGGCGGCCTGCGCGGCCGTGACGTGCGAGCCGCTGCCGGCGACGACGGCGACGGGCCGGGCGCCGGGTGCCGGGACGACGGCTGCCTCGAAGCCCGCGGAGCCGGTCGTGGCGTCCGCGGCCGCGGCGACGAGGGCGGCGCTGCCGGCCAGCGCCACGCGCGCGCCCCCGGCGGACAGGGC
>NZ_VWPY01000051.1 GCF_011839805.1 Kineococcus rubinsiae
GCCAGCCGCCGCCGCGCACGTGGGCGGCGAAGCACCCCGCCGCCGCGGCCCGGCTCGCCGCCGGCCGCGCGGTCGTCACGGCCCTCGCGGACGAGCACGGCCTGCCCGTGGAGAACCTGCTGCAGCCCGAGGCGCTGCGCCGGCTGGCCTGGAGCCCGCCCGCCGACGCGGACGCCGCGGCGGTGGCCGGGGCCCTGCGCGCCAGCCGCGCCCGGCGCTGGCAGGTCGAGCTCGTGGCCGCTCCGCTGGCCGAGGCCTTCGCGACCGCCACCGCCACCGGGACGGAACCCCTCCCGCTGGAGTGAGGTCCTCCGACGTCTGTGACACGGGTCGCCTTGCCTCGGCGGGCCCCGTGCGCCAATCTCGGGTCCGACGGTGTCGATGACGCGGCGTCGACGTCACGGCTGACGGAGGTGGGATCGTGGAACGCCTCACCCTGACCGAGCACCTCACCGCAGCGCGGATGGCCCGCCACTGGGTCTGCGAGCACTGCCCCGAGGAGCACCTCCCGGAGGCGCGCCGGTGGATCGCGGAGCTCCTCACCCACGAGCTGGTGGCCAACGCCCTCGCGCACGGCCACGGGCCCCTGACGCTGAGCCTCACCCACGACGCGGAGGGCATCCTCGTCGGCATCTCCGACTCCAACGCGGCCATCCCGGCGCTGAAGGAGCAGACGGTGCACGCCACCAGCGGGCGCGGCATCGCGATCGTCGACGCCCTGGCCACGGCGTGGGGCTACTACCCCAGCCACAGCCCCGCCGAGGAGAGGTCCGAGGTCCCCGACTGGGACGACGGCGGGTGGCCCGTGCTCGACGACGACCGCCCCGGCGCCGAGGAGTCGCCGGCGCTGGAGACGTTCCCCGAGGCCCGGACCTCCCCCGCGGGGCCGGGGCCGACCGGCAAGACGGTCTGGTTCCACCTCGCCACCGGCTGAGGACCTCCCCGCCACCCGTCCGGTCGCGGCGGGCGGGCGGCACTGCTCCGTCCGTGGCGGAGGCGTCCCCCGTGCGGCGCAACGCTGCTCACACCCCGCGGCGCCGCGGCTCCCGTTCGCCTAGGTTCCGGGCATGGCCACCCGTTCCAGCTCCCCCGCCGACCGCGCGCTGCTGCGCCGGGGCGTCCTGGCCGCCAGCGTGCTCGACGACGTCGACGTCGACCTGGACGACGACGGCCTGTGGCTGCCCGGCTGCGCGCCCCTGGCCTGGGCGGACGTCGAGCTCGCGGCCGCGGGCCCCGGGTCCGCGCCCGACGGGGACGAGGAGGCGGTGCGCGCCCGGGTGCGCGACCTGCTGCTGGCCCACCGGGAGCTGCACCGCGCGGGCGCGCGCCGGGTCGCCCTCGGGCTGCCCGCGACGGCCGTCGGCCACCTCGGCGCAGCGTGGCGCAGCACCCGCGTCCTCGGGGGGGCCGTCGACCTCGGTCCGGGCGTGGTCGTGCCCTGGGGCTCCGGTGAGCGGGTCCTGCCCGTACCCGCCGTCTCGGCCGCCGCGACGGGTGCCGATCCGCGGCTGAGCGCCGCGGACCGCGCGCACCTGGAGGCCATGGGGGCCCTCGTCGTCGAGCGGCTGCAGCGCGACGCGGGCGTGCGCGGTCAGGACGTGCTGCGTCCCGTGGGCGGCTGCGACGTCCCGACGCTGCTGGCCTCGGCTGCGCTGCGCGAGCACCTGGTGGGCGGCCCGGGCCGCTCGGCGGGTTCGCTGCTGCGGGCCGTCGCCGTGCCGGTGCGCACCCGCGGCTGGTTCGACCTCGCACGCATCGACCCCGCGTTCGTCGGGGCCGCCTGGACCGCGACCGAGCCGGCCGAGCGGGGTTTCCCCCGCGCGCTGCTCGTCACCCGCGACGAGGTCGCGCTCGCCCCGCTGAACCCGCACGTCGGCGAGGTCGCGCTGCGGAACTGACCGCGCGAGCGGCTGCGGCGCAGCGCCTCAGGCGTGCTCGTCGACGCGCGCGGCGTGCGCCACGGCCTCGACGACGCGCAGGGAGATCGCCTGCACGGTGAGGCCCGCCGCCTCGAGGACGTCGTCGCGGGACCCGTGGTCGAGGAACTCCTGCGGCAGGGCGAAGCCGAGGACCTCGGTCTTCACGCCCTGCTCGCGCAGCTGGGCCGCGAACGACCAGCCGACCCCGCCGACCCGGCCGCCGTCCTCGACGACGGCGACGTGGCGGTGCGTGCGGGCGAGCTCGGTGAGCGCGTCGTCGAAGGGGACGACCCAGCGCGGGTCGACGACCGTGACCCCCATGCCCTGGGCGCGAAGCCGCTCGGCGACCTGCAGGCAGCGCGGCACCATCGAGCCGACGGCGACGAGGAGGACGTCGTCGCCCGTGGCCCACGAGGCGCCCTCGAGGACGTCGACCCCGCCCGTGCGGGCGATCGCGGGGATGTCCGCGGGCACCTTGCCGCGGCTGAAGCGCACGACGGTCGGGGCGTCCTCGACGGCCACGGCCTCGTTCAGCTCCTCGCGCAGCGTCGTCGCGTCGCGGGGGGCGGCCAGGCGCAGCCCCGGCACCATCCGGGCCATCGACATGTCCCACATGCCGTGGTGGCTGGCCCCGTCGGGGCCGGTGGCCCCCGCGCGGTCCAGGACGAGGGTGACGCCGGCGCGGTGCAGCGCGACGTCCAGCAGGAGCTGGTCGAAGGCGCGGTTGAGGAAGGTCGCGTAGACGGCGACGACGGGGTGCAGGCCCCCGAAGGCCATGCCGGCCGCGGACGTGAGCGCGTGCTGCTCGGCGATGCCGACGTCGAAGACCCGGCCGGGGTGCTTGGCGGCGAAGCGGTCGAGCCCGACGGGGATCAGCATGGCCGCGGTCAGCGCGACGACGTCGGGGCGGGCGTCGCCGATGGTGACCATCTCGTCGGCGAAGACGCTGGTCCACGAGGAGCCGGACGAGGCCTGCGCCTCCCCCGTCTCCGGGTCGATGACGCCGACGGCGTGGAAGTGGTCGGCCTCGTTGTCCAGCGCCGGGCGGTACCCGCGCCCCTTCTGCGTGATCATGTGCACGATCACGGGGCCCCCGAAGGACCGGGCGCGGCGCAGGGCGTGCTCGACGGCCTCGACGTCGTGGCCGTCGACCGGGCCGACGTACTTCAGGCCCAGGTCCTCGAACAGCCCCTGCGGGGCGACGATGTCCTTGATGCCCTTCTTCATGCCGTGCAGCGTGTCGTAGGCCAGCCGGCCCGGGGTCCCCCCGCGGCGCAGCGACTGCTTGCCCCAGTCGAGGAGCTTCTCGTACTCGCGCGTGGTGCGCAGGGTCGCGAGGTGCGAGGCCATGCCACCGATGGTCGGGGCGTAGGAGCGCTCGTTGTCGTTGACGACGATGATCACGGGCCGCTGGGCGGCGGCGATGTTGTTCAGCGCCTCCCAGGCCATGCCGCCCGTCAGCGCCCCGTCGCCGATGACCGCGACGACGCGGCGGTCGGACTCGCCGCGGACCTCGTGGGCGTGGGCGATGCCGTCCGCCCAGGACAGCGAGGTCGACGCGTGGGAGTTCTCGACGACGTCGTGGACGCTCTCCGCGCGCGAGGGGTAGCCCGACAGGCCGCCGGTCTCGCGCAGCCGGGAGAAGTCCTGGCGGCCCGTGAGGAGCTTGTGCACGTAGCTCTGGTGGCCGGTGTCGAAGACCACGGTGTCGTGCGGGGAGTCGAAGACGCGGTGCAGCCCGATGGTCAGCTCGACGACGCCGAGGTTGGGGCCCAGGTGCCCACCGGTCTTGCTCACCTCGGCGACGAGGAAGGCGCGCACCTCGGCGGCGAGCGCCGGGAGCTGCTCCGGGGCGAGACCCTTGAGGTCCTCGGGACCCTTGATCGACTCGAGCAGCCCCATGCGGGGTGGCCTCCTGGTGCGGGACGACTGGTGGACCGGAGGTCCGCACCGAGGTGCGGACCGCCGAGCGCGTGCCGTTGAGTGTAAGAGCCGCCTCCGCCCGTGGCACGGGCAACCGCACCGCGCGGGGCGGTCCGCACGGGATCTGCACGGGGAACGCCCGGCGGAGTGGCAGAGGTCACGTGGCGGCGCCACCGCCCGCACCCCCGCAGCTCACAGCCGCGGGACGAAGTGCCGGCCGCGCACGGCCTGCTCGACGAGGTCCACGGCCCGCTCCAGGCGCCGCAGCCGCAGCTCCTCGAGCTCGAGGACGGAGAACACCTGCGGGGCGGCCTCGGGCGGCAGCTGGTCGGCGAGGTCGCGGCGCGCGGTGCCGACGGCCTGGCGGACCGCCTCGCGCTGGGCGCGGACGTGGTGGGCGACGAGCCACACGAGGAGCACGGGGTGGCGCCGCACGGGCGGGTAGCCGCGGTACTCCGGCGGCGCCTGGTCCAGGAGCCAGGCGACCGCGGCCTCCTGCCACTCCGCGACCTCGGGCGGCGGCACCTGCTCGGGCCAGCCCGGCGGGCCGTGCCGCACCCGGACCCGGACGCCGTCGCCGTCGCGCACCGCCACCTCCTGGACGTCGAGTCGAACGAGTGTTCGACCATACCCGCCCGCGAGCCCTCCCGTCGCGGGACGGCGCGTCCTACAGTCGGGCCGTGACCCGCACCCCGGTGAGCGTCGAACCCTTCACCGAGCGGACGTCGCCCGCCGCGCTCGCCGACCTGCGCTCGCGGCTGCGGGCGACCCGCTGGCCCGACGCCCCCGAGGACGCCGGCTGGTCCGCGGGGACCGACCTCTCCTACCTGCGGGAGCTCGTCACCCACTGGGCGGACGGCTTCGACTGGCCCGCGCAGGAGGAGACGGCGTTCCGCACGCCCCGCTTCCGGGTCGTCCTCGGCGGGCTGGGCGTCCACGTGGTCCACGTGCGCGCCGTGGCCCCGGCGGGACCGGTGCTGCCGCTGGTCCTGAGCCACGGCTGGCCGGACTCCTCGTGGCGGTACTCCAAGGTCGTCCCGCTGCTGACGGACCCCGGTGCCCACGGCGGCGACCCCGCCGACGCCTTCGACGTCGTCGTGCCGGACATGCCGGGGTACGGGTTCTCGGACCGCCCCACCGGCGCCGCCCCGGACTCGGTCGCGGTGGCGGGGCTGTGGGCGGAGCTGATGGACGTCCTGGGCTACGACCGCTTCGGCGCGGCCGGCGGGGACATCGGCAGTTCCGTGAGCCGGTACCTGGCGCTGGACCACCCCGAGCGCGTGGTGGCCGTCCACCGCACGGACGCGGGGCTGCCGGTCCCACCCGCGGACCCGGCGGAGCTGTCGGGCGAGGAGCGCGACTGGCTCGCCGACGTCGCGCGCTGGGGCGCCGAGGAGGGCGCCTACGCCGCCGTGCACCGCACGAAGCCGCAGACCGCGGCGGTCGGCCTGAACGACTCCCCCGCGGGCCTCGCCGCCTGGGTCGTGGAGAAGCTGCAGGCGTGGAGCGACGGGGACGTCGCCGACGCCTACACCCCCGACGAGGTGTTGACCCTGCTCACGGCGACGTGGCTGCGCCAGACGATCGGCTCGTCCATGCGGATGTACCGCGCGAACGCCGCGGTCCCCCGCGCCCAGCACGCCCGCCGGGTGGAGGTCCCGTCCGGGTTCGCCCTGTTCCCCGCCGACATCCTCCGGCCGCCGCGGGCGTGGCTGGAGCGCACCGCGAACGTCGTGCGCGTCAGCGAACCTCCGCGCGGCGGGCACTTCGCACCGTTCGAGGAACCCGAGCTGTACGCGCAGGAGCTCCGGGAGTTCTTCCGCCCCTACCGCGCCCGCGCCGCCGGCTGAGGCGTCACCGGGTGGCGGGAACTCCCGCGACTCCCGCCCGCTCGACGGGGCGCAGCACGGACGCCGTGGCGAACGCGACGGCGAGCAGGATCGCGACCAGCCACAGCGCCGTCAGCAGGCTCGTCGACTGGGCGAGGAAACCCACGGCGGGCGGGCCGGCGAAGTTCGCGAAGTACCCGATCGAGGCGACGACGCTCACGCGCGCAGCGGCGTTCGGGCCGCTCTCCGCGGCCGCGGACATGCCGAGCGGGAACCCCATCGACACGCCGACCGCCCACAGCAGGACGCCGAGCAGGATGAGCCAGGAGCTGCCGGCGAGGATGAACACCGCGACCCCGACCACGCCCAGCGCCGTCGTCCAGCGCACCGTCGCCACGCGGCCGAACCGGTCGACCAGCGGGCCGCCCACCACGCGGGCGAGGGTCTCCCCGATCGCGAAGGCCGTGAAGAACGTCGCCGCCACGGCCGGGGTGCGGCCGTGCCCGTCCTGGGTGGCCAGGGTCAGCCAGTTGTTGGCGGAACCCTCGCCGAGCTCGGCGCCGAGCATCACGACGCCGATGAGGAGCAGCCGCCAGTCCGCCCAGCCGCGGGCCCAGCTGCGGAGCCGGTCCAGGGGTGCGGTGCGCTCGGCGACCGGCGCCTCGTGCTGCCGCCGCCCGGCCGGGACCAGGGGGGCGATCACCAGAGCCAGGACGCCGATCAGGACGGCCTCGGCGAGGAACTGCCACGTCACGGAGACACCGAGGGCCGCGCAGGCCGCGCCGATGCCGGAACCGGCCGCCGCGCCCGCCGGCCACGCCGCGTGCATCAGCGGCATGAGCGTGCGGCCCGCGACCCGCTCCACCTCGGCGCCCTCGACGTTGATGACCACGTCCAGCGCGCCGATGCCGAAGCCGACGAGCACGAAGCCCACGGCGACCAGGGGCGCGGAGTGCAGCAGACCGGCACCGGCGCCGATGACCGTCACCGCCACGGCGATGAGGAGCACCGTCACGGTCATGGCGTGCCGGGCGCCGAGGCGGGTCAGCAGCGGGGTGGAGGCGAGCAGCCCGGACACCGACCCGACCGTGACCCCGGCCAGCAGGACGCCGATGCCTCCTGTGCTCAGCTCCAGCTCGGCCCGCAGCGCGGGCAGGCGCGGGCCCCACGTCGCGAGCGTCAGGCCACCGAGCGCGAACGCGACGATGACGGCGTTGCGCCAGCGGGCCAGCGCCCGGGCGTCGACGGCGGGCGTCTCCCCGGCGATCGTCGGACGGTCGTCGAGCCGGCCGTCGGCCGGCCCGTCTGCTCGGTTCTGATCAGGCACATGACCATTTGATCACACCTGAGCTAGCATTCGGTCATGAACGCCGAGCGACGCCACAAGGAGATCCTCGAGGCCCTGCACCGCTCGGGGCGGGTCGAGGTGCCCGAGCTCGCCGACCGGCTGGCCATCTCCACCATCACCATCCGGCGCGACCTGGACCACCTCGCGCTCGTCGGGGCGCTGCGCCGCGTGCGCGGCGGCGCGGTGACCACGACCCTGCGGGGCGAGGGCCTGCCCTTCGAGGTCCGCGCGATCGACGACGCCGCCCTCAAGGCGCGGCTGGCGGCGTTCACCGCCACGCTCATCGCCGACGGCGAGGCCGTGGTCATCGACTCCGGCACCACCGGCGCGGCGGCCGCCACCGCGCTCGCCGGGCGCCGCATCCGGGCCATGCCCCTGTCGGTGCAGGCGATCGCCGCCCTCGCCGGCAGCCCGAGCGTCGACCTGATCCTCCCCGGCGGTTCGGTCCGCAAGCCCGAGGGGACCCTCGTGGGCCCCCTGGCGGAGAAGTCCATCGCCGGCCTTCGCTTCGACACCGCCGTCCTGACCTGCTGCGCCGCAGCGCCGGACGCGGGCGTCACCGCCTACGACGTGAACGACGCCGCGGTGAAGCAGGCGATCCGCGCGTCGTCCGCGCGCACCGTCCTCATCGCCGAGGGCGTGAAGTTCACCCGCCACGCCCTCGCCGTGGTCTGCCCGCTCGAGGACGTCGACGTCCTCGTCACCGACCCCTCGGCCCCCGCCGACGTCCTCGACCACCTGCGAGCCGCCGGCGTCCGCGTCGAGGTCTGCTGAGGCCCTGGCCAGGTTCCGGAACTCCCGGTCAGGTGCGGTCACTGAACTGACTCTGGTTGCGCCACAGCGGTTCCCGTAGACTCCTACACGTGTTCGCACCGGCCGCGCTCCCCGCACCCGACACCCTCCCGGGTGCCCGGGACGCCGCGCTGGTCGACCTGCTGATCACCCTCGACCGCGAACGTTCCCGGATGGACGCCCTCGTCCTGCACGCCGTGGAGGAACTGCGCCGACGGCGAGTCGCCGAGAACCCAGGTCTCGTCGCCGCCGACGGTGACACGGTCCAGCTCACCGGCGAACAGGTCCTCGCCTCCGAACTGTGTGCGGCGCTGCGGATCGCGGACGCCACCGCCGCCCAGCGCATCTCCACCGCCCGCACCCTGACCGAGGACCTGCCCGCGACGCTCGACGCCTACGCCGCCGGCGACCTGCACATCGGACACGTGAAGGCCGTCCTGGCCACCAGCGAGCTGCTCGCGCAACGCGTCGTCGACGGCGACGGGAACGACCAGGACCCCCTCTACGCCGAAGACGCCTTGCGCCGGGCCCGCGCGGAGCTGGAGAAGACCTGCCTCGTCGGGGCCGAACTGCTGTCGGTGCGGCAACTGCGACGACGACTCACCCGCACCCTCACCAGGTTGTCCGCGCGACACACCCTGCGCACGAAGGTGCAGCGCGAAGCGGGTCGGTTCGTCCGCATCGACGTCTGCGACGACGGGCTCACCGCGCACCTGTCCGGGCTCCTGCCCCTGACCGAAGCGCTGCGGCTCGACGCGTTCCTGACCGGCTGTGCCGACGCCACCAACCCGGAGGACCCCCGCGGCATCGACGGCAAGGGTCGCTCCCACGCCGCCCGCCGGGTCGACGCCCTGCTCGACCTGCACGCCGGCAGCGGTACCTCGCCGTCGGTGCACGTCCACGTCACCGTCGCGGCCACCACTCTGCTCGGCCTGGACGACGAACCCGCCGACGTCGTCACCCCCACCCTCGCCCTGAGCGTTCCCGCGGAGGTCGCCCGCGACCTCGCGGCCTGCGGGACCTGGAGGCGGCTCCTCACCGACCCGGTCGGGAACGTCGTCGACGTCGGAACCCGCACCTACCGCCCGAGCGCCCACATCGCGCGCAGGGTTCGAGCCCGGGACGCGACCTGCATCTTCCCGGGCTGCACCCGACCAGCGCAGAACTGCGACCTCGACCACGTCGTGCCGTTCGCGCAAGACGGACCCACCACGCTGGAGAACCTCGCCCCGCAGTGCCGCCACCACCACCGCCTCAAGACCCACACCCGCTGGCAGGTCACACCCCTGCCCACGCGCGGCTGGCGGTGGACCTCCCCCACCGGTCACACCTACGACACGAACACCGACCCGCCGCCCTACTGACGCACGCCCCGGCGAGCCGATGCCCGACAAGATCGGGGGCCGCACAGCGACGAGCTGCACGGCCACGATCGGCCCCGTCAGGGATCGGCAGAACCGCGTCAGCGGGTGAGCAGCTGCCAGCCGAGGCGGACGATCAGCACGGTCACGACCACGAGGAACACCGTGCGCACGAAGCGGCTGCCGGCCGAGACGGCGGTGCGCGCCCCCAGGTAGCCGCCGACGAGGTTCGCGGTGCCCATGACGAGGCCCAGCGGCCACAGCACGGAACCGTGCGCGGCGAAGACGACGAGCGCGCCGACGTTCGTGGCGAGGTTCACGATCTTGGCGGTGGCGCTGGCCGGCAGGAACGCCAGACCGAGCAGCCCCACGAGGGCGAACACGAGGAAC
Source organism: Kineococcus rubinsiae (assembly GCF_011839805.1). GTDB lineage: Bacteria > Actinomycetota > Actinomycetes > Actinomycetales > Kineococcaceae > Kineococcus > Kineococcus rubinsiae. Next base: position 9,563 of record NZ_VWPY01000051.1, read on the forward strand.
GCCCCCGTGCCCGGGCCGGCGATGCCGTCGTAGAACCCGATGACGGCACCGGTGAGCGTCGCGACGACGGTGTGCCGGGAACCCTGGAACCGCAGGGCGGTGGCCCCGCCGAGGTCGGGCTTCAGCACGGTGTAGGCCGCGACCAGCACGAGCGCGACGAGGATCACCGGGGTGAGGACTCCGTCGGGAACCGCTGCGGCGCAGAGCGCCCCGCCCGCGGCACCCACGGCGGCGACCAGGGCCATCGGGGCGGCCGTGCGCAGGTCGGGGTGGACGCGGCGGTAGTACGTCGCGGAACTCGTCGCGGTGCCCATCGCGCCGGCCAGCTTGTTGGTCGCGAGCGCCTGCACCGGGTTCATGCCCGGCACGAGCAGCAGAGCGGGCAGCTGGATGAGCCCGCCGCCCCCGACGACGGCGTCGATCCACCCGGCGCCGAACGCCGCGAGCACCAGCAGCACGATCGTGAGCAGGCTGAGCGACTCCAGGCTCAGCACGTCGACCCCTCGCCCCGTCCGCGGTTCAGCGCAGCCACCGGCGCACCTTCCCGGCCTGCACCGCGGCCCAGGCGTCCGCGACGTCGTCGGCGCTCGCCGCGGCGTGCACCTGCTCGCGCTCGAACAGCCGCCCGCAGGCGAACGCGACGGCGGGGCTGACGTCACCCCCGACGAGGTCCCGCAGCCGCTCCCGCGTGACGACGGAGTCCTGGTGCTCCCCCAGGACCTCCTGGAGCCCGGTGGCGGCGCGGGCGAGGCGCTCGGCGTCCTTGCCGAACACCGAGGTGACGGCCTCCGCGGCGTAGCGCACCCGCTTCGCCGCCTTGCGGGCCTCGTGCAGCAGCGCGTCGCGCTCGTCGCCGCCCGCCTCCTCCGCCCGCTCCACCAGGTCCGCGAGGCGGCGGTGCGTACGGGCGACGCGGCGGGGCAGGACCTTCCCGGCCCGCCGACCCCCGCGGTGCGTGAACCCCGGCTCGGCGAGCAGGGCCTCGAGCGCGTCCAGCAACCGCTCGTAGCGCGCGGACGACAGCGACTGCAGCACGGCGTCGTGGGCGGTGCGGTAGGTCCCCTGCAGGTGCTGCGCCACCTCCTCCGCCACCGGGGGTCCGTCCAGCTCTGCCGCGGCGGCGGCGAGCCGGTCGCGCAGGACCTCCGCGTCGCGGGCGGCGCCGAGCTCCCCGGCGAGCCACTTCAGCTCGGTCCGCAGGGGACGCGTCGGCGCGCTGAACAGCGAGGAGAACGTCGTCAGCGCGCTGCGCAGGCGCCGGGTCGCGACGCGCATGCGGTGCACGCTGTCGGGCTCGTCGGCGCGCACGCGCGGGTCCTCGTCGAGGAGGCGGTCGACCTGCTCCGCGAGGTGGGCGAGGACGACCTCCCCGGCCGCCGCGCGCACGGACAGCTCCGGCCGGTTGCGCACGACGCGCACCCGCGGCGACGGGGCGGGCGCGGCACCGGCGAGGACCCGCCCGACCTTCGAGCTGCTGACCGAGAGCTCCAGCCCGGCCGCCCGCAGCCCGGCGTCGGCGGCGCCCAGCAGGGCCCGGTCGCCCCCCTTGACCTCCACCTCGACCTCCCGCCAGGTCAGCGGGGTGGAGGCCTGCCCCGGCTCCTGCGGGGGCAGCAGGCGTCGGCCCTCGACGTGGTCGTCGGCCATCTCCAGCAGCAGGTGGTCAGCGCCGTCGAGCAGGTGGCGCAGCGTGCGGCGGGTGCGCAGCTGTGCGACCGGGACCAGGGGGGCCCCGGCGGTCAGGTGCTCGACCATGCGCCGCAGCGCGATCGGCACCGTCCGCACCGCCCGGCCGAGGGGGACGTGCCGCTCCTCGCGCGCGCCGTCGGGGCCCGGCACCTTCAGGTGCCAGCCCGCGTCGGTCCCGCCGCTGCGGCGGCGCAGCGTCGTCTTCGCGGCGGCCAGGCGCAGGTCCTCGGTGTCGAAGTAGACCGCCTCGAGCTGGTGCTCCCCGGCGTCGACCTCCCGCAGTCCCGCGGCCGCACCCCCGCCGTCCTGCACCGCCGCGAGGAGGGACGGCAGGACCAGGTCCTCGTCGACGTCGTACTTCAGCTCGAGCTCTTCGGAGACGATGACCACCGGATCGTTCTACAGGGTCACGACCGCGGACCACGCGACCGCCGCGGCGGGAGCCCTGACCCCCGGACGGGTGACCCGGTCCTCGCTCGCCCGGGTCACCTGCGGCACACTCCCCCCATGGTCGCAACACATGGTGAGTGGTTCACGGGCCTGGACGAGTCGATGCGCGCCGAGGCACGCGAGTGCCTGCTCACCGGGACCTACTCGCGGCGGCTCCTCGTCTCCCTCCGGCAGGCCGGTCTGGCGACCCGCCCCGGCGCCGGCCTCGACGACCCGCGCCTCGCCCAGCCGGGTGACCCGCTGGGTGCGCGCCTGCAGACCTTCCTGCGCGAGCGCTTCTTCTCCCGCCCCAAGCCCGCCGCCGACGGGCTCGAGCACTGGGCGCCCCGCTGGGTCGACCAGGTGCCCGTGCCCCCGGTGTCCCGCGCGCGCGCGACGCTGCGCCAGCACACCGTCGAGCTGCCCCGCCCCGCCCGCGAGACCTGCCAGTGATCCCACGCCGACCCTGACTCGTCCCACGAGTCGCGGCTACCCCGGCCCACGACGCCGCGGGGCCACCGCCGGGACCTGCTCGCCCGGGCGGCGCCCGCTGCCGTGCCCGGCGACGGTGAAGGCGATGAGGAACGCCGTGCGGTCGCTGAGCAGCGAGGGGTCGCGGCCGGTGATCTCGGCGATGCGCCTCAGACGGTGCCGCAGCGTGTTCGGGTGCACGAACAACCGCCGGGCGGTGCCGCTGATGGACCCGTCGCCCGCCATCAGGGCCTGGAGGCTGTGCACCAGGTCCCCCCCGGCCCGGCGGTCGTGGTCGTGCAGGGGCGTCAGCAGCTGGTCGACGAAGACCTGCAGGCGGTGGCGCGGCAGGGCCTGCAGCAGCGCGTCGACGGTGGCGAGGTCCCGCGCCAGGACCGTCGTCCCCCGGCGGTGGGCGAACTCGAAGGCGGCGAGGGCCTCGCGCAGGCTGCGGGCGATCTGCGGGGCCGCGGTCGTGCTGCCCGCCCCGCAGGTGAGCCCGTACCCCCCGGCCGTCCCCAGCAGGGTCTCCGGGTCGTCGGTGAACAGGACGAGCGCCTCCGCGCAGCGCGCGACGGCGTGCGCGGGGAGCCGGCTGACGACCGCGACCTCCGTCGCCCCGGCGAGGGCGATGGCCGCGTAAGAGGCGGCCGGGGCGAGACCCAGCCGCAGCCGCAGCGCCTCCGGGGAGGCGAGCCCGTCGAGCACGAGGTGGACGAGCGTCCCGAGCTCGCTCCAGCTGCGCTGCAGGGCGTCGCTGCGCTCGCGGCGCCACAGGGACAGGGAGTGCACCAGCGCGTCGAGCTGGTCGCGAGGCGGTGAGGTCCCCTCCGGCGGGTACCACTGCAGCTGCCCCGGCGGGTCGCCGGGCAGCGTCACCGCGAGCGACCGCGCGCCCGCGGTGGTCGGTGGCGGCCCCCCTGCGGCACCCTCCACGACCCCGCCCGGGCCGGTGACGAGGAGGCGACCACCCAGGTGCTCGGCGAGCGCGGGCAGGACGTGGTCCAGGCCGCGCTGGGTCATGACGTCCAGCACCGTCGTGACGAGGTGACTGCCCCGCTGGGCGTCGGCCACCCGCAGACCGGCGCGGTGCTCGGCGAGCGCCTCGGTGACGACCTGGAAGGGCAGGCCGTAGGGCACGGAGAGCAGGGGCAGGCCCCGGACCACGCAGGCCTCCAGCACGCCCTCCGGGACGTCGCGGTGCACGTCACCGACCCCGAAGCCGAGGGCGGCCGCCCCGGCGTCGAGGAGGTCCCCGACGAAGGCGCGGCAGGCGGCGGGTGAGTCGAGCTGGGTGCCGACCGTCAGGACGAGCTCCCCTCCCCGCAGGTAGCGCCCGGGCGTGGGCAGCTCCGTCGGGTGGGCCCAGCGGATCGGGGTCGGGCCGCGCTGCGGGACCAGGGTCTCGATGCGCACCCCGACCCCTTCGACGCGGCGGCAGAGCTCCTGCAGGTCGAGGCCCTCGTGGCGCGGTGGGCGCACGGCGGCGTCCGTGTCCTCGGCTTCGCCCCTGGCCACGCCGTCGTCACCGGCCCCGCTGACGTCCCGGTCCCCGTCGATGTCCGGCATGTTTCCCATCGTCGCGCGCGCCTTGTCCGACTGCACAACGCCCCCTGTGCGTCCTGGCGCACTGGCCGACGCGGGGCGGCAGCTGTTGCCCGCCGGTGCCCGGGCGCCCTTCACTCGCAGCCACGTCGCCGCGGTGGACCCGGCGACGACCGACGGAGGGGAGAGTGCGGTGCACCCGACAGGACCGGCAGGGGCCGCGGACGTCCCGGCAGCGCTCGAGGCGGCCGAGGGCGCCACGACGGGCGTGGCCGGCGGTGAGCTGCGCCGCGAGTTCACGCTGTGGAGCGCCTTCGCGTTCGCCTTCGCCTTCATCTCCCCGATCGTGGCGCTCTACGGCATCTTCAGCCTCGCCATCACCACCGCGGGCCCGTCGTTCTGGTGGAACTTCTTCCTCGTCTTCGGCGGGCAGTTCCTCGTCGCCCTGGTCTTCGCCGAACTCGTCTCCCGCTGGCCGCTGGAGGGTTCCGTCTACCAGTGGTCGCGCCGGCTCGTCGGGCCCCGCTACGGCTGGTTCGCCGGCTGGGCCTACGCCTGGACGCTCGTCATCGCCATGGTGACCGTGTGCCTCGGGGCTGCGGGGTTCGTGGCGAACATCGCGGGACGCAACGGTGCGGGGGCCGGGACGCTGGTCACCATCGCAGTCGTCATCCTGGCTCTCGGGACGGTCGCCAACCTCATCGGCCGCCGCGTCCTGAAGATCCTCATGACCGCCAGCATCGTCGCGGAGATCATCGGTTCCGTCGGGCTCGGCCTGTGGCTGCTCGTCTTCCACCGGGAGCAGTCCTTCAGCGTCCTGTTCGACGGGGCCGGCAGCGGACCCTCTGCCGGACAGGCGGTCACGACAGCACCGTTCCTGCTGGCGATGGCCTTCGTGGGGTTCTCCTTCGTCGGGTTCGAGAGCGCCGGGAACATCGCCGAGGAGGTGCGGGAACCTCACAGGAACCTGCCGCGGGCCGTGCTCGCCTCGCTCACGCTGGTCGCGGCCGTCGTCCTCGTCGCCAGCCTGGGCATCATCCTGGCCATCCCCGACCTGGGGGCGGCGACCTCGGGCAGCGACGCCGATCCCGTCTACTCCACCCTCGTGCACCAGCTGGGCGTCGGCATGACGACCCCGATCGAGGTCCTCTTCGTCATCGGCTTCCTGGCGAGCTTCCTGGCGCTGCAGACCGCCGCGTCGCGGGTCGTCTGGGCCTACGCCCGCGACCGCGCGCTGCCCGGGCACCGTCACCTCGCCCGGCTCTCCGAGGGCCAGCGCCTCCCGGTGACGGCCATCGTCGTGACGTCGCTCGTCGGCCTGGTGATCCTGCTGTGCAGCACGGTCGCCACGGACGTGTACGCGTCGATGATCTCCTTCAGCGCCGGTGGCTTCTACGTCGCCTTCCTCTTCCCCGTCCTGGGCTCCCTCTGGGCCCGGCGGCGCGGCACCTGGCGCCCCGGGGTCTGGACCCTCGGCCGCTGGGCGCTGCCCATCGGCATCGCCGCGGCCGTGTGGACGGTCTTCCAGTTCCTCAACATCGCCTGGCCGCGGGCCCTGGCCGAGCAGCGCTGGATGGACTTCAGCTTCTGGATCGTCCTGGGCGTGCTCCTCGTCGTCGGCGCGGTGCTCGTGCCGCGCCGTCCCGGCACCGGGCCGGACGAGGTGTCCCCGCCCCTGCCCGCCGACGAGCCCGCTCCCCCCGCGGGGCAGGCGTGAGCGCCGACGCGGCCCGCGCGGCGCGGGTCGCCGTCGTCAGCGGCGCCGCCAGCGGGATCGGGGCGGCCATCGCGGGCCGCCTGCGCAGGAGCGGGTGGCGGGTGGCCGGCCTCGACCTGCAGACGGCCGCGGACGTGGACCTCGCCGTCCGGCTGGACATGACGGACGCCGCCGCGGTCGCCGCGGCCGTCGCGCGCGCCGAGGACGAGCTCGGGCCCGTGGAGGTCGCGGTCTCCGCCGCCGGGCACTACGCCATGGCCGCCCTGGCCGACGTCGACGACGAGGCGTGGTCACGGATGCTGCGCGTGCACCTCGGTGGGCTCCTGCACCTGACCCGCGCGGTCCTGCCCCCGATGCGCAGCCGCCGCGCGGGTTGCCTGGTGGCGGTCGGCTCCGAGATCGCCATCGGCGGCGGTGACGGTGACAGCCACTACGCGGCTGCCAAGGGGGCCGTCCACGGCTTCGTGAGGGCGCTCGCCGCGGAGGTGGCCCCGGACGGGGTGCGGGCCAACGTGGTCGCCCCCGGTCCCACCGACACACCCCTGCTCGCGGCCGACTCGCCGTGGCGGGACCCGGAGTACCTGCGGACACTGCCCGCACGCCGGCTCGTGCGCGCCGACGAGATCGCCGAGACCGTCCGCTTCGTCGTCGAGGAGGCCACCTTCATGACCGGTGAGGTCGTCTCGCCCAACGCCGGGGCGGTGATCTGATGCCGGTCGCCCTCCTCACCGGCGCCGCAGGCGGTCTCGGGGTCGCGACGGCCCGCCGCCTGGCCCAGGACGGGTACCGCGTCGTGGTCACCGACCGCACCCCCGGCAGCCGCCTGGACGACCTGGCCGCGGAGGTCGGTGGGGCCGCCCTCGCCGCGGACCTCGCCGATCCCGCGGCCGCACGCCGGCTCGTCGGCGAGGTCGAGGAGCGCACGGGCGGCATCGACGTGCTCGTGGCCAACCACGCGTACATGACGATGGCCCCCGTCGAGGAGCACGACCCGGACGACTGGTGGCGGGTCGTGGACACCAACCTCGGTGGCACCTTCGCCCTGGCCCAGGCCGTCGCGGGCCCCATGACCCGGCGGGGTTCCGGGCGCATCGTGGTCATCTGCTCCGAGTGGGGGGTCGTCGGGTGGCCCGGCGCGACCGCCTACTCGGCGTCCAAGGCGGGTCTCGTCGCCCTCGTGAAGTCGCTGGGACGCGAACTCGCCCCGGCGGGCGTCGTCGTCAACGGCATCGCCCCCGGGGTCGTCGACACGCCCCAGCTGCAGGTCGACGCGGACGCCGCGGGCCTGACCCTGGCCGCGATGCACGCGGAGTACGCGCGCGACATCCCGCTCGGCCGCATCGGCCGGCCCGAGGAGATCGCGGCCGCCGTCGCCTTCCTCGCCTCCCCGCGGGTCGGGGCGCTCGTCGGACAGGTGCTGCAGCTCAACGGCGGTTCCACCCGGACACGCGCGTGACGGGCGGTGAGGCGGAACCTCACGACGAGGGTCGGGCAGGAGGAGAGGAGCAGCAGGTGAGCAGCGAGGTCCAGCGGCAGCGCCGGCAGCGCGCCCTCGGTCAGCACCAGGTGGCCGACGGCCACGTCGGGCAGGTCGACGCCCAGCAGGTCCCCCGCTACGCCGGGCCCGCGACGTTCGCCCGGCTGCCGCGGATCGAGGACGTCGGCGACCACGACGTCGCGGTGGTCGGGGTGCCGTTCGACAGCGGCGTCACCTACCGGCCCGGGGCCAGGTTCGGGCCGGCGGCCATCCGGGAGGCGTCCCGGCTGCTCAAGCCCTACCACCCGGGTCTCGACCTCTCGCCGTTCCGCGCGCTGCAGGTCGCCGACGCCGGGGACATCGCCGCCAACCCCTTCTCCATCACCGAGGCGCTCGAGGCCGTGGAGACCGGTCTGCGGGAACTGCTCGGCGGTGGCCGCCGGGTGGTGACCCTCGGCGGGGACCACACGATCGCGCTCCCCGCGCTGCGCGCCGTCGCCGCAGAGCACGGGCCCGTCGCGCTCGTGCACTTCGACGCCCACCTGGACACCTGGAACACCTACTTCGGCGCCCCCACGACGCACGGCACCCCCTTCCGCCGCGCCGCGGAGGAGGGCCTGCTCGTCCACGAGCACAGCGCCCACGTCGGCATCCGCGGTTCCCTCTACTCCCCCGCCGACCTGCGCGACGACGCGGAGCTCGGGTTCACCGTGGTGCACGCCCAGGAGCTGCAGCGCAGCAGCGTCGAGGACGTGGTGGACCGGATCAGGCGGCGCGTCGGGTCCGAGGCCGTCTACCTCTCCGTCGACATCGACGTCCTCGACCCCGCCCACGCGCCCGGCACCGGGACCCCGGAGATGGGCGGGCTCACCAGCCGGGAGCTCGTCGGCATCCTGCAGGGGCTCTCCGACCTCCCGCTGGTGGGCGCCGACGTCGTCGAGGTCGCCCCGGCCTACGACCACGCCGACATCACGGCGGTCGCCGCGGCCGGCACCGCCTACGAGCTCCTGACGATGATGGCGAGGACGCGCGCATGACGGACCCGACCACGAGCGGCACCGAGGCGCCGGGGGGTGCCGGGGTGCGGCTGATGCGCCCGGCGGAACCGGTGGCGTGGCCGGACGGCCGCCGCGCGGCCGCGGCGTTCACCTTCGACGTGGACGCCGAGTCGGCCGTGCTGGCGATCGACCCCACCAGCGGCCGGCGGATGAGCGTCATGAGCCACCAGGCCTACGGGCCCCTGGTCGGCGTCCCCCGCCTGCTGCGCCTGCTCGAGCGCCACGGGGTGCGCTCCACGTTCTTCGTGCCGGGGTTCACGGCCCTGCGCCACCCCTCGACGGTGCGCGACATCGCCGCCGCCGGCCACGAGATCGCCCACCACGGCTTCCTGCACGAGTCGATGGTCGGGCTCGACGCCGCCACCGAGGCCGCAGCCCTCGACCGCGGCCTCGACGCGCTGGAGGAGGTCGCAGGCGTCCGGCCCGTGGGGTTCCGCGCACCGATGTGGGAGCTGAACTGGCACACGCCGGGACTGCTCGACGAGCGCGGCTTCCTCTACGACTCCAGCCTCATGGACGCCGACGTCCCCTACGAGCTGGCTCTCGGGCCCACCGCGCCCGGCGGTCGCTCGATCGTGGAGGTCCCCGTCAGCTGGGGCCTCGACGACTGGGAGCAGTACTGCTACCTGCCGGACCTGTCGGGCAGCGGGCTGATCGAGGACCCTGCGAAGGCGGTGTCGATGTGGCGCCAGGAGTTCACCGCCCTGCGCGAGGAGGGTGGGTGCTTCGTCCTGACCAGCCACCCGTTCCTCTCCGGCCGCCCGGGCCGCGCCGCGGCGCTGGAGGGCCTGGTCGCCGAGGTCGCCGCCGACCCGGGCACCTGGACGGCGAGCCTCGAGGAGATCGCCCGTCACGTGCGCGGACTCGCGCTGGCCCCGCGCAGCGTCCTGCCGCTGGAGGAGGGGTGAACGACCGGTCGGGCCCCCGGGTGCGGTAGGACGGAGCGGTGTTCAGCGACGACCCGACCCACGCCCTGGTCCTCGGGCGCATGGCCCAGGAGGGCGACACGGCGCTCGCGGTGCTCACCGTCGTCTCGGGGCCGCTGGGCGGGACCACGGGCAGCGGGGCGCTGGCGGTGAGCCGCGAGCGGCTGTGGCTGACCCAGCCGCAGCTCCTCGGCGGGCCGTCCGTGGCGTCCGTGCCGCTGGCCTCGGTGGGAGCCGTCACCGTGAGCGGCGGCGGGACGCTCTTGGGCGCTCCGCGCGCCCTGCGGGTCGAGGTGGTCGTCGACCGCAACCGCCTGAGGTTCCGCACGCTCGCGGAGCGCGAGGTCGCCGAGGCCTTCGCGCAGGCCGTCGCCGACGCCCGCGGCGTCCTCTGACCCGCAGGCCCGTGCGGAGGGGCCGTCCGCGAGCCGGTCAGTGCGCGGCCAGCGCCGCCAGCGCGTCCTGCCGGTTCGCCACCCACGACGACGGCATCCCGGCCGCGTCGCTGAGCCGCTGCATCTGCAGTGCCACGAGGCCGTTGGGGACCATGTTGACCGACCAGCCGAGCCCCTGGGTGCCCGCGAAGCCCATGAGCGCCGCGTGCACCGCCTGGACCTCCGGCGGCTGCACCGGGTAGTCGGACATGTCGCAGTCGATGCGCCAGCCGGGACGCACGGTGGTCATGGCGGCGCGCACCTCCGCGTCGAAGCGGCGGGCCGTGGCCAGGTCCCAGACCCCCGCGAGGCGGAAGGCGACGAGGTTCGCGGGCCGGTCGACCGTGACGGCGTAGGAGCTCTCCCCGGCCGGCGGCGGCAGCACGAGCGCGGCGGCGGCCGGGCGGGCGTCGGCGCCCAGCGCCTCGATGCCCTCGACGGCGCGGTGGGTGCGGGCGGCGGCGGCCAGCGCGTCGGCCGTCGCGCGGGCCACGACGGACGCGGCGGCGCCGATCCGGGCGCTGCTGGCGACGATCTGCTCGGTGCGGCGGCGGAACTCCTGCGTCGTGCCCGCCTGGTCCTCCACCGCCGTGACGATGGCCTGCTGCAGCTCGACGATCTCCCCGATCGCGGCCTGCGCGCCCGCGACGGCCTCGACCGCCCGCGCGACGTCGACGCGGATGCGCTGGATGAGCGGGACGACCTCCTCGGTCGCGCGGGCCGTGGAGTCCGCGAGCTCCTTGACCTCCCCGGCCACGACGGCGAACCCGCTGCCGGCCGCACCGGCCCGGGCCGCCTCGATGGTGGCGTTCAGCGCGAGCAGGTGCGTCTGCTCGGCGATCGCCGAGATGACGCGGACGACCTCGCCGATGCGCGTCGAGGACTCCCCCAGCGAGGCGACGACCACCCCCGTCTCCTCCCCCGCGGACAGCGACGAGCGGGCCGCCTCGCGGGCGTGGACCGCGCGCTGCGCGACGTCGGCGATGGAGGTGGCGAGTGAGGCGCTCGCGTCGGCGATCTCGGCCGCGTCGTCGGCGACGCGGGTGGCGGACGCCGCGATGACCTCGGCCTCCGCCGTCGCGGAGCGCACCCCGCCGACGACGACGTCGCTGGCGAACCGCATCTCCTGTCCCGCGACGCCGAGCAGCCCGGCGGCGTCGGCGAGCACGGCCACGGACCGCGGCAGCTGCGCGCCGTCGAGCCCGGACAGGTCGCCCCGCCCGACCGCGGCGGCCGCGCGCGCCAGCTGCTCCCGCTCGCCGCGCCGGCGGGCGCCCGAGCGCGCGCAGGCGACGCCGCCCAGCAGCAGGCCGACGGCCAGGACCACCCACCCGGGGGTCCCGCCCACCGCGAGGGCGGCGACGGCCGTCGTCGCGAGGACCACCGGCCCCAGCGCGTCGGGCACTCGACGGTCGCTCACAGCGCGGCGCTCGTGGTGGTCACCGGCCCCCATCGGCAGGCCCGGGGAGCTTGCTGAGGGCCCGGTCCGCGGCGGCGCTACCGTGCCGGGGTGCCCGCCTCCCCCACCCGCCGCGACCACCGGCACGTCACGACGCCGCGGCTGCGCCTGGACGCCGTGACGGCCGACGACGTCGACGCGGTGCACGTCGTGCACGCCGACCCCCGCACGTGGGAGCACCTGCCGAGCGGGCGCCACACCGAGCGCAGCGCCACGGAGCTCCTCGTCCTGCGCTTCGTCGGCGACTGGAGCGTGCACGGCCTCGGCTACTGGGCCGTGCGCGACCTGGCCCACCCGGCGGGTGCCGGCGCCCCCGTCCTCGGCGTCGGCGGGTGCGCGCCGCGCCGCAGCGACGACGGGCGCGCCCTGGCCTGGAACGTGTACTACCGGCTGGCGCCGCAGGCGTGGGGTTCCGGGTACGCCCGCGAGATCACCGCGGCCGGGCGGGCCGCGGCCGCCGAGGTGGATCCCGGCCTGCCCGTGGTCGCCTACCTGCTCGAGCACAACCACGCCTCGCGGCGCACGGCGGAACGCGCCGGGCTGCAGCAGGTCTGGCGCGGTCCCGACGCCGGGAACCCCGACCCGGCCGCCGTCCGCCTCGTCTACGCCGACCGCGACGTGGAACCCGGCGTCCTCGCGGAGCTCACCGCGACCTGACCGGCGGCAGGCCTCAGGCGGTCGGCGCCACGTCCGGCCCCAGCAGCCGGCACAGCGTGCGGGCGTCGCGCACGGCGTGCCCGCCGATGTCGTTGTTGAAGTAGGCGTAGACGTCCTGCCCCGCCGCGTGCCACGCCGCGAAGCGGTCCGCCCACGCCCGCAGCTCGTCGTCGGAGTAGCCCGTCGCGTACAGCGGCCCGCGCGGCGGGCCGTGCAGCCGCACGTAGCGCAGAGCCGACGTGTCCCGCTGCACCGCAGGCACTCCGGCGCCGTCGGCGAGGCACGCGGCCGCCCCGTGGCGGGCGAGGACGTCCGCGACGGCGTCGTCGTCCCAGCTCGCGTCGCGGAACTCCACGGCCACCCGGACGTCGTCGGGCAGGAGTTCCAGCACGCGGTCGAGGCGCTCGTCGTCGCGCACGTGGTCGGCGCGCAGCTGCAGCAGGAGCACGGCCGCCGCGTCCCCCAGCTCCCGCCAGCCCGCGACCATCCGCTCCACCCAGGGTTCCGGCGAGCCGAGCCGACGGTAGTGCGTGAGGTAGCGCGAGGCCTTCACCGACAGCCGGAAGCCCGGGGGCAGCTGCTCGCGCCAGGCCGCGAACCGCTCGGGCGGCGGCCAGCGGTAGAAGCTGGTGTTCAGCTCGACGGTGCGGAACTCCCGCAGGTAGTGCTCCAGCCGGCGCGCGGGTGGCGTGCGCGGCGGGTAGAGCACGTCCACCCAGTGGTCGTAGCTCCAGCCCGAGGTCCCGACGAAGACCGTCACGGCGTGGACCCCGTCAGGTCGTCCGCTGGTAGAGCACGTGGTCCTGCCAGCGGCCCGCGATCCGCAGGTACCCGCGCGCCACCCCGATGCGCTCGAACCCGTTGCGCTGCAGCACGGCCTGCGACGCCGAGTTGGACAGCAGCGTGCCGGCCTGCAGCCGGTGCAGGCCCAGCTCGGTCCAGGCGCGCTCGACGACGTGCCCGACGGCCTGCGTCGCGACGCCCCGCCCGTTCACGGCCTCCGCGACGAAGTAGCCGAGGTGGCCGGACTGCGCCGCGCCGCGCACGACGTCGGCGACCGTGATGCGCCCCACCAGCTCCCCGTCGCGCAGGATCCCGTAGGGCACGCAGCGACCGGCCTCGTGCTCCGCGAGCAGGTGCGCGACGAGCCCGGCCTGGTGCTCGACGGTGAAGTACGCGGCCTCGCGCTCCGGTTCGTAGGGTGCGAGGAACTCCCAGTTGTCCTGCAGCAGGCGGGCCAGGTCGCCTGCGTCGTCCTCGGTGAGCAGCCGCACCTCGGTCCCCCGCCGCCGGGGCGGGGGCGTCACGACAGCACGAACCAGACCGTCTTGCCCGGGTCGGCCGCCTCGACGCCCCAGCGGTCGGACAGGATGTCGACGAGCGCGACGCCGCGGCCCCCCTCGGACTCCAGGGACACGTCCCGGCGCACGGGCGGGCGGGGGTCGCCGTCGCGCACGGAGACCCGCAGGCCCTCCTCGCCGACGCACTCGACCCGCACCGTCACGGGCGGCCCGCCGTGGCGCACGGCGTTGGTCACGAGCTCCGAGACGAGCAGCTGCGCCTCGTCCAGCACCCGGCTGTGGTGCAGCGCGCAGTAGGCCTCGGAGAGGAACCGCCGGGCCTCCCGTGCGGAGTGCTCGTGGTCGGGGAGGGTGATCTCCGCCGCCGGAGTCGCTTCGCACACGGCACCATCCTGCCGCCGCGGGCCCGGGACGGCGCGACGGGCCCCCGCGGCGCGCGGGGCGTCTCAGCTGGTGAGCAGCCGCACCATGTCGGCCGCGGTGCGCTGCACCGGCAGCCGCAGGGCGTCGAGCTCCGCCTCGCGGACGTGGCCGGAGGTCAGGTGCTCGACCGGGCGGGGGGTGTGGGCCGGGTCGACGATGCGCTCGGAGAGCTCCAGCCCCACCCGGACGGCCACCGCGAGCGGCACCGCCCAGCCCGCCCGGTCGACCTGGGACAGGGCGTGCGCGAGGTCCTCGGGGAACGACCAGGCCGCGAGCGCCTCGGCCGAGACGCGGGTGTGGGTGACGCCGTAGCGGCGGTTCTCGGCCTCCAGCAGCTCCTCGCGGTCGCCCGCGGCGGCCAGCAGCGCCGGGTAGTGCTCGGGGTCGCAGCGCACGAGCAGGGCCTGCCCCAGCCGGGACAGCATGCCGAGGCTGAAGGCGTCGGGCGCCTTGACGCCCAGGCGGGCGGCGATCTCGCCGGCGGCGACCGCGGTCAGCAGGCTGCGCTCCCAGAACGACTCCAGGACCGCGGGGGTGTCCTCCAGCCCGGCCATCGCGGCGACCGCGAGGCTGCGCACGGTCGCGAAGCCGACGACCGTGATGGCGAAGGACGGGGCGCCCACACGGCCGGACAGGCCGAAGTAGGCGGAGTTGGCCAGCCGCAGCACCTTGGCCGTCAGGGCGGGGTCGAACCCGAGGGTGTGCCCGAGCGACCTGGCGTCGGAGCGGACGTCGTCGGTCTCGGCGATGACGCGGGCGGCCACGGGCCGCTGCGCGGGCAGGTCGTCCAGGGCGGCGCTGAGGCGCCCCAGGACGGCCACGGCGCTGTCGTCGACCGACGACGTCGCCGCGGGGCCGGGAGCGGGGGACAGCCCCGTGACGGGCTCGGTGGCCCTCACGCCGGCACCTGCCGGGGGGCGGGCACCGTCGCGGGGCGCGGGGCCGAGCTGACCGGGGCTGGGCCGACGGAGGCTGAGCCGACCGGGGAGACCGGGGCGGGCGCCGCGGGCTGCGGCTGCAGCGTGCCGCCGGCGCGGAGGACCTCGACGAGGGCGTCGGCCGGGACGGGGCGCGAGTACAGGTAGCCCTGCAGGTAGTCGCAGCCGAGCTCGACGAGCACGGCGTCCTGCTCGAGGGTCTCGACGCCCTCGGCGACGACCCCGAGGCCGAGGGTGCGGGCCAGGGACACCACGGCGGCCGCGACGGCGCGCGCCGGGCCGCCCCGGGGGCCGTCGCCGGAGCTGTGCAGGTCGCGGACGAAGGAGCGGTCCACCTTGAGGTGGTCGACGGGCAGGTCCTTGAGGTAGGCCAGCGAGGAGAAGCCGGTCCCGAAGTCGTCGACGGCCACGGTGATCCCGTCGGCGCGCAGGCCCTCCAGGACCGTGCGGCAGGCGAGCAGGTCGGTCGCCAGCGCGGTCTCGGTGACCTCCAGGCAGACGTCGGCGAGCTGCAGCCCGGCGTCGGCGACGCGGCGGCGAACGCCCTCGGCGAAGCCCGGCGCGGACAGGGTCGTGGCCGAGACGTTCACCGCGACCCAGCGGGGCGCGTGCGGCAGGTCGCCCGCGGCGACGCCCGCCCGCCAGCGCGCGAGGTCGCGCAGCGCGACCGTGAGGACGTGGGCGTCCAGGGCCGCGACGAGGTTGCTGCGCTCGGCGAGGCCGACGAAGGTCTGCGGGTCCACGGGACCGAACTCGGGGTGGCGCCAGCGCACCAGGGCCTCGACCCCGACGACCTCGGCGGGGCGGCCCGGCTGGACGACGGGCTGGTAGGCGACGTCGAGGGCGCCGCGGGCGACGGCTTCGCGCAGGTCGGCGATGAGGCGCAGCGTGCGGCGGGCGGTGCGGCGCACGGCGTCGTCGAGGACCTGCCAGCGCCCCCCGCCGGCGGCCTTGGCCTCGGCGACGGCGATGGCCGCGTCGCGCAGCAGCTCCTCGGGCGGTCCGGGCGGTTCGGGGAGCAGGACGACGCCGACGCTCGCCCCCAGGCGCAGCCGCAGGCCGTTGACGTCGACGGGCGCCAGCACGGCGTCCAGGACGCGGCGGGCGGTGGCCGCGACGGCGTCGGCGTCCACCAGGTCGTGGCAGACGAGGACGAACTCGTCACCGCCGGGGCGGGCCACGAGGTCGGCGCCGCGCACGGTCCGGGACAGGCGGCGCGCGACCTCGACGAGGACCTCGTCCCCGGCCTCCGGGCCGAGGCCGTCGTTGACGGTCTTGAAGTCGTCCAGGTCGACGACGAGGACGCCGATGCCGGGGCCGCTGCCGTGCCCGGCGCGGGTGGGCCGCTCCTGCTGCGCGCTCAGGGCGCTCAGGTGCTCCAGCAGAGCCAGCCGGTTCGGCAGGCCCGTCAGCAGGTCGTGCTGCGCCTGGTAGGCCAGCCGGCTCTCGCGGGCGAGGCGCTCGGTGACGTCCTCGACGGTGGCGATGAAGCCGGCGCCGTAGCCGGGGGTGCGCGAGGGCGCGAGGCGCAGCTGGACCCAGCGCAGCTGCCCGTCGGCCCGGCACAGCCGCGTGTCCAGGGCGGTGCGGTGCCCGTCGAGGACGTCGGCGACGGCCTGGACGACGGCCGCGCGCTCCTCCTCGGGGACGTGGGCGAGCCAGCCGGTGCCGTGCAGGGTGTCGGCGGGGACGCCGAGGAGCTCGGCGAAGGCGTCGTTGACGTGCGACAGGCGAGCGCCGACGTCGGAGACGATGGTCGGCACGGGCGAGCTCTGCGCCAGGGTCGCGAAGCGCTCCTCGGCGGCCCGCAGCGTCGCGGAGGTCCGCTCGTCGGAGGGCAGGGCGATCTGCAGGACCCAGTAGTCCTCCCCCTCCAGCGCGGTGCGCTCGCTGCCGGGCCGCTCGCCCAGCGGGGCGGCACCGGCGGAGCGCAGGTGCGTCGGGCGGGACAGCGCGGTCCCCAGGGGCACGGGCCAGGCGACGACCTCGGTGCTGCGGGCGCTGCCGGCGGAGGTGAGGGCCTGCACGGCGAAGCGGGTGCTGCGCTCGTGCAGCAGGACGGACGCCGCCCCGGCGCCGCGCAGGACCCGCGAGACGGCCAGGTCGACGAGGTGGTCGGCGGCGACGCCGAGGAGGTCTGCGGCGGCCGCGTTGGCCCAGCGGATGCGCGGGACCTCGACGGGCAGGCCGTCGGCGGGGCGGGAGACGACGACGACGGGCTGGTCGCCGGCACCGACGAGGTGCAGGAGGGCGGCGGAGACCCCCGGGTGCAGGTCGTCCCCCCTGCCGCGCCACGCCTCGAGTTCCACGGTGCCCGTCCCTTGTGTGTGGGCGGCCCCGTCCGTGGGTCCGCGTCAGGGACTTCATCGGCACGTGCGGGCGGGAGTTGACCCGTCAGGGGTTCCCGGGTGACGCCCGCCGCGCACCGCGGGTGCCCGCCTCACCCGTCCGGCGCAGCGAGGCGCGGCCCGGTCCGGGCGTCCGGTGACGCTGCGGCAGGAGGTTGCCCGGAACGCCGGACGGCGGCCACCCCGAGGGGTGACCGCCGTCCGGTGTCCGCGTGCCGAGGTTCAGGCGCGGGTCAGCGAGCGCAGGACGTACTGCAGGATCCCGCCGTTGCGGTAGTAGTCCGCCTCACCTGGGGTGTCGATGCGCACGACCGCGTCGAAGGCGACCGTCTCGCCCGACTCCTTCGTGGCCGTGACCCGCACGGTGCGGGGCGTGCGGCCCTCGTTGAGCTCGGTGATGCCCGCGACGTCGAACGTCTCGGTGCCGTCGAGGCCGAGCGAGGCCGCCGTCTCCCCCGCCGGGAACTGCAGCGGGACGACGCCCATCCCGATGAGGTTGGAGCGGTGGATGCGCTCGAAGCTCTCGGTGATGACGGCCTTGACGCCCAGCAGGGCCGTGCCCTTGGCCGCCCAGTCGCGGGAGGACCCGGAGCCGTACTCCTTGCCGCCCAGGATGACCAGCGGGGTGCCCTGCGCCGCGTAGTTCTGCGCCGCGTCGTAGATGCTCGACTGCTCGCCGTCGCGGGTGAAGTCGCGCGTGAACCCGCCGCTGACGCCGTCGAGGAGCAGGTTGCGCAGGCGGATGTTCGCGAAGGTGCCGCGGATCATCACTTCGTGGTTGCCGCGGCGGGAGCCGTAGGAGTTGAAGTCCTTGCGCTCCACGCCGTGCTCGGCCAGGTACGTGCCGGCGGGGCTGTCGGGCTTGATGTTGCCCGCGGGCGAGATGTGGTCGGTCGTGACCGAGTCGCCCAGCAGCGCCAGGACGCGGGCCCCGGAGATGTCGGTGACGGGCGAGGGCTCCGGCTGCATGCCCTCGAAGTACGGGGGCTTGCGGACGTAGGTGGACTCGGCGTCCCACGCGAAGGTGTCGCCCTCGGGCGTGGGCAGCGAGCGCCAGCGCTCGTCACCGGCGAAGACGTCGGCGTAGTCGTCGACGAACATGTCCTTGGTGATCGACTCGGCGATGATGCGCTCGACCTCGCCCGCGTCGGGCCAGATGTCGCGCAGGAACACGTCGGTGCCGGACTCGTCCTGGCCGATCGGGTCGTTCTCGATGTCCCAGTCCATCGTCCCCGCGAGGGCGTAGGCGATGACCAGGGGTGGCGACGCCAGGTAGTTCATCTTGACGTCGGGGTTGATGCGGCCCTCGAAGTTCCGGTTGCCGGAGAGCACCGCGGTGACCGCGAGGTCGTTCTCCTGCACCGCGTTCGAGACGGCCTCGGGCAGCGGGCCCGAGTTGCCGATGCACGTCACGCAGCCGTAGCCGACGAGGTGGAAGCCGAGCTTCTCCAGGTACGGCGTGAGGCCGGACTTGTCGTAGTAGTCGGTGACGACCTTCGACCCGGGCGCCAGCGACGTCTTGACCCACGGCTTGGCCGTCAGGCCGCGCTCGACCGCGTTCTTGGCCAGCAGCGCCGCCGCGACCATGACGGAGGGGTTGGAGGTGTTGGTGCACGACGTGATCGAGGCGATCGCGACGGCGCCGTGGTCGATCTCGGTCTGCGTGCCGTCGTCCAGCGTGATGAGCACGCGCTTGGACGGGCGGCCCTGGGCGTGGCCCGGGGCGGCCGGCTCGTCGCGCTCGTCCGTCGTGGAGGACGCGGGCGGGTCGGAGGCCGGGAAGCTCTCCTCGCTCGCCTCGTCCTGCGACGGGCGGCTCACGTCGTCGATGGTGCCGCTCATGGCCGAGGAGGGCGCGTTTCCCGCGGGGACGTCGTCGGTGACGTAGTCCCCCAGGGCGGCGCGGAACGCCTCCTTCGCCTCGGTCAGGACGATGCGGTCCTGCGGGCGCTTGGGGCCGGCGATGCTCGGCACGACCGTGGACAGGTCGAGCTCGAGGTACTCGGAGTAGGCGGCCTCGCGGCTCGCGTCGTGCCAGAGGCCCTGCTCCTTGGCGTAGGCCTCCACGAGCGAGACCTGGTCGTCGGAGCGGCCGGTCAGGCGCAGGTAGTCCAGCGTGACGTCGTCGATGGGGAACATCGCCGCGGTGGAGCCGAACTCCGGGCTCATGTTGCCGATGGTGGCGCGGTTGGCGAGCGGCACCGCACCGACGCCCTGCCCGTAGAACTCGACGAACTTCCCGACGACGCCGTGCTTGCGCAGCATCTCGGTGATGGTCAGGACGACGTCGGTCGCGGTGGCGCCGGCCGGGATGGCGCCCGTGAGCTTGAAGCCGACGACGCGCGGGATGAGCATCGAGACGGGCTGGCCGAGCATGGCCGCCTCGGCCTCGATGCCGCCGACGCCCCAGCCGAGGACGCCGAGGCCGTTGACCATCGTCGTGTGCGAGTCGGTGCCGACCAGGGTGTCGGGGTAGGCCTGCAGCTCCCCGTCGACCGTGCGCGGGAAGACCACGCGCGCCAGGTGCTCGATGTTGACCTGGTGGACGATGCCCGTGCCGGGCGGGACGACCTTGAAGTCGTCGAACGCCGTCTGGCCCCAGCGCAAGAACTGGTAGCGCTCCTTGTTGCGGCCGTACTCGATGTCGACGTTCAGCTCGAACGCGTCCGGGCGGCCCGACACGTCGGCGATGACGGAGTGGTCGATGACGAGTTCCGCGGGGGCCAGCGGGTTCACCCGGGTCGGGTCCCCGCCGAGCTCGGCGACGGCCTCGCGCATGGTGGCCAGGTCGACGATGCACGGCACGCCCGTGAAGTCCTGCATGATCACGCGGGCGGGCGTGAACTGGATCTCGGTGTCCGGCTGCGCCGCCGGGTCCCAGCCGCCGAGGGCGCGGATGTGGTCGGCGGTGATGTTCGCGCCGTCCTCCGTGCGCAGCAGGTTCTCGAGCAGGACCTTGAGGCTGAACGGGAGCTTGTCGGCCCCGTCCACCGCCGCGAGGCGGAAAATCGTGTACTCGGTCCCTGCCACTGTCAGGCTGGCCTTGGCATCGAAGCTGTTCTGGCTGCTCACCGGGAGCTCCTCACTCGTCGTCCGCGACGTTGCGCTGGCGGTCGGGACCGATCGTCCCACCGGCGCCTCCTCGGCGCTCGGGTGCCCTCCCGGCCAGCCGGCTATTTATCTCGACGTCAAGATACCACGGGCGCTGCGGCGCGCCCCGGCTCCGCGGAGGGCCGGTCACCGCACCAGGTCGAGGTCCTCGCAGGCGCCGTCGAGCACGCGCGTGGTGCGGGCCTCGACCACCACGCAGGCGGACGCCCGGTCGCGGACCCGCACCGTGACGAGGCGGACCCGCTCCCCCGTGGCCCGGGCGACCGGCAGGTCGTCCACGTCGGCGGAGTGCGAGGCCGGCCGGGCGTCGCTCACCGCCGTGAAGAGGTCGGGGACGGTCTGCCACAGCGGCGCGGCGCGCAGGTCGCCCCCGCTCCCGGCGCGCTCGACGGCGTCCTGCGTGAGCGCGGCGAGACCGGTGGCGCCCCCGACGGCGCTCACCTGCCCGGTGTCGTCGACGGCGACGAGGTCGTAGGGCGGCGGCGCCCGGAAGGTGTGGAGGGCGAGCAGCCCGACGGCGACGACCCCGAGCACCGCGACCACGGGCGCGGCGAGGCGCGGGACGAGGAGGGCGAGCGCGGCGGTGGCCGCGCCGACCAGCGCCCCGGCCGGCAGGGCCACGAGGGCCACCACGACCAGGAGCCCCAGGCCGGAGCCGAACCACAGCGAGAGCGCGACCGCCGCCACGAGCCCCAGCACCGTGCCCGACCAGGCGTGGCGGGCCACGAGCGCCGCCCCGCGGGCCTGACCGGACGTCCAGCGGGAGACGGGCACGCCGAGCCAGGTGCAGGCCACGACGAGCAGCGCCCAGAACCCGGAGTCCCGGTCGTCGCCGTCCAGCCCGGTCGCCAGCATCCCGAACCCGAGGGCCAGCAGGCTGACGACCCCCGCGCCGGCCGACCGGCGCCACCAGCGCCACGGCCCCGCTCCGAACCCGTCGGCCGGCGCGGCCGCAGCGACCTCGGAACGCCCCGCCGACCTGATCGTGCTCACCGCTCCAGCATCCCGCTGCAGCGGCCTCCGCGGGGGCTGGTGCGCGGCGCAGGTGGTGTCTGGTGCGACACGTCCTGCCGGTCGACGAGCTGCGGACGATGGTGGCGTCGTCGACGACAACTCAGCGTCTCCTGTTGCAGCACAGTGGATGTGCTTGCCGATCGACGAGTGGACCGGTAGACTCGAACACGTGTCCACGACGTGCGCCGCAGCTCTCGACCAGGTGGTCGACGGGTTGTTCGACGCCGTCTCTGCGGGCCTCTCCGACGCTGAACTGGTGGACGTGATCGCCGCCGCGGAACGCGCGAAGCGGGCGCTCGCCGCGGTGCAGGCCGAGGCGACCGCGGAGTTGTCTCGCTCGGTCCGCGCCGACGAGGCGGCGGCCGGAGTTCCCGCAGTGAAGCGCGGCCGGTCGGTGGGGCCGCAGGTCGCGGCCGCGCGGCGGGTCTCCCCGCACCAGGGTGGGCGTCTCGTCGGCGCCGCCCTCGCCCTCGTCGAGGACCTGCCGGAAACCCTCGCGGCGCTGCGGTCGGGGGTGGTGGAGGAGTGGACCGCCACCAAGGTCGTGCAGGCCACCGTGTGCCTGGCGCGGGAGGACCGAGCTCGGGTCGACGCGGCCCTGGCTGGGGAGTTCTCCCGTCCCGGAGTCGGTGCCGCGTCGATCATCGGGTCCGCGCGAGCCCTGGCCCAGCAGATCGACCCGGCCTCCGCGGTCGCGCGGGCGAGGAAGGCGGCCAACGAGCGCTGCGTGTCGATCCGCCCCGCGCCGGACACGATGACCTACGTGACCGCGCTGCTGCCCGTCGCCGACGGGGTCGCGGTCCACACGGACCTGCTGACCGCGGTCAAGGAGCACGCCGCGACCCGGGAACCCGGCGACGAGCGGGGCCGGGGTCAGGTCATGGCCGACACGCTCGTCCAGCGGATCACCGGCCGGGACCCGCAGACCGAGCCCGTCCCGGTCGTCGTCCACCTCGTGATGCCGACGGACACGCTGCTGGACGCGGGTGACGTCTCCGCGAGCGTCCCCGGTCACGGACCGGTGCCGGCCGCCATCGCCCGCGAACTCCTCGCCT
>NZ_VWPY01000052.1 GCF_011839805.1 Kineococcus rubinsiae
CCGTCGTCGTCTGTCTGGTCTGCCGGTGGGCCGGGTCAGGCGTCCGGCACGAGCCAGGTGACGCCCAGCGGCGGCACCCGCAGCTGGACCGACTGCTCCTGGCCGTTCCAGGCGACCGCCTCGGCGGTCAGCGGCCCGGTGTTGACGACGCCGGAGCCCGCGAACTCCTCGGCGTCGGTGTTCAGCAGCTCGCGCCAGGTGCCCCCGGTGGGCAGGCCCACGCGGAAGTCCTCGTACGCAGCGCCGGAGAAGTTGCAGATCGCGACCAGCGGCGTGCCGTCGGTGGAGAACCGCGCGTAGGACAGCACGTTGCGCAGGTTGTCGCCGCCGTCGATCCACGAGAAGCCGCTGCTGTCGAAGTCGTTCGACCACAGCTCCGGGCGCGCCTTGTAGGTGGTGTTCAGCGCCGTGACCAGGCGCTGCAGGCCCTGGTGCCACGGGGTGTCGAGCAGCCACCAGTCCAGCGAGCGGCTCTCCGACCACTCCGCCTCCTGGCCCAGCTCGGCGCCCATGAACAGCAGCTGCTTGCCGGGGTGGGACCACATGTACGCGAGGTAGGCGCGGACGTTGGCGAGCTGCTGCCAGCGGTCACCGGGCATCTTGCGGAGCAGGGAGCCCTTGCCGTGCACGACCTCGTCGTGCGAGATCGGCAGCGTGAAGTTCTCCGTGAACGCGTAGACGAGGCTGAACGTGAGCTCGCCGTGGTGGTACTGCCGGTTCACCGGGTCCTGCGAGACGTAGGCCAGCGAGTCGTGCATCCAGCCCATGTTCCACTTCAGGCCGAAGCCGAGGCCGCCGCCGCTCGTGGGGGCCGTGACGCCCGGGAACGCCGTGGACTCCTCGGCGATCATCATGATGCCGGGCGTGCGCTTGTAGGCCGTGGCGTTGGCCTCCTGCAGGAAGCCGATGGCCTCGAGGTTCTCGCGGCCGCCGAAGACGTTGGGCTCCCACTGGCCCTCCTCGCGGGAGTAGTCCAGGTAGAGCATCGACGCGACGGCGTCGACCCGCAGGCCGTCGGCGTGGAACTCCTCCAGCCAGTACAGCCCGCTGGCCACGAGGAAGTTGCGGACCTCGCTGCGGCCGAAGTCGAAGACGTAGGTGCCCCAGTCCATCTGCTCGCCGCGGCGGGGGTCGCCGTGCTCGTACAGCGGCGTGCCGTCGAAGCGGCCCAGGGCGAACTCGTCCTTGGGGAAGTGCCCGGGCACCCAGTCGAGGATGACGCCGATGCCCGCGCGGTGCAGCGCGTCGACGAGGTGGCGGAAGTCGTCGGGGGACCCGAAGCGCGAGGTGGGCGCGAAGAAGCCCGTGACCTGGTAGCCCCACGAGCCGCCGAACGGGTGCTCCATGACGGGCAGGAACTCGACGTGGGTGAAGCCCGAGCTCTTGACGTAGTCGACGAGCTCGACCGCGAGCTGCTGGTAGCTCAGCCCTTGGCGCCAGGACCCGAGGTGGACCTCGTACACCGAGACGGGACCGGCGTGCGGGTCGCTGGCCGCGCGGGCCGTCATCCACTCGGCGTCGGACCACTCGTAGGAGGACTCGGTGACGACCGACGCCGTGGCGGGCGGGACCTCGGTGGCCTGCGCCATCGGGTCGGCCTTCTGCCGCCACTGCCCGTCGGCGCCGAGGATCTCGAACTTGTAGCGCGAGCCGGCGCCGACGCCCGGGAGGAAGATCTCCCAGACGCCCGAGGAGCCCAGCGAGCGCATGCCCTCGGTGCGGCCGTTCCAGTGGTTGTGGTCGCCGACGACGCGGACGGCCTGCGCGTTGGGCGCCCACACCGCGAAGGACGTGCCCTGGACGGGGCCCAGCGGGCCCTCCCAGCGGTGCACGTGCGCGCCGAGGACGTTCCACAGCTCCTCGTGGCGGCCCTCGCCGATGAGGTGCAGGTCGACCGAGCCGACGGTGGGCAGGAAGCGGTACGGGTCGTCGAGGACGTGCGGCTCGCCGCCGGGGTAGGTGACCTCGAGGCGGTAGTCCTCGACGGTCGCGTCGGGCTGGACGCCGACCCAGACGCCGTCGTACTCGTGGACCAGGGGCACGCGGGTGCCGTCGGCCGTGGTCACGGCGACGCTCGCGGCGAAGGGCTTCAGCGTCCGGTAGGTGACGCCGCCCTCGTGCGGGTGCGCGCCCAGGACGGAGTGCGGCGACCAGTGTGCGCCGGCCGCGACCCGGGCCAGTTCGCCGGTGTCGACGGGGGCGGGGGCGGGTGGGGTCGAACTGGTGCTCGGCATGACGATCAGTCTCCCGTGCTCGGGTGTGCCTCGCCCGTCAGGCGAGCAGGCGGTGGACGGCGTTGAGGGGGATGGGCAGCCAGTCGGGGCGGTTGCGCGCCTCGTAGACGGCCTCGTAGAGGGCCTTGTCGAGCTCCAGGGCGCGCAGGAGGACCTCGGCGGCCGACCCGGGCGTGCGCGCCTCGACGCCCGCGACGGCCGCGTAGCCGTCCAGGAACGCCGTGCGGCACGCCTGCGACCAGCGGGCGGCGGCGTCGCCCTCGCCCGTGGAGGCGGCGTAGTCGAAGGAGCGCAGCATGCCCGCGACGTCGCGCAGGGCGAGGTCGGGGTCGCTGCGCTCGGCCAGGGGGCGCAGCGGCTCGCCCTCGAAGTCGAGCAGGACCCAGCCGCGGGCAGCCGAGTGCAGCACCTGCCCGAGGTGGTAGTCGCCGTGCACCCGCTGCAGGTCCGGCGCGCCGGCGACGTGGCGGACGGCGTCGAGGTGCCCGCGGGCCGCGTCGGCGCTCGGGGCGAGCTGCGGCACGGCCGCGACCGCCCACGCGAGGCGGTCGAGGAGGCCGTCGGCCAGGGCGCCGAGGCGCTCCGGCGTGGCGGCGACCGTGGGCAGCTCGGCCGCGAGGACCGAGTGCACCTCGGCGGTCGCCCGGCCGAGCTCGGCGGCCTCGGCGGAGAAGTCGCGGCCCTCCGCCACGGCGGCCGTCGCGACCCGCCACGCGTCGGAGGAGCCGGCCAGGAACTCGGTCAGGTGGGCGAGGTGCCCGACGGCGAGGCTGCCGTCGGGGGCGGTCCACTGACCGTCCACCCAGCCCGCGGGCCGGGGCACCCGCGCGCAGCCGGCGGCCGCGAGGGCGGTCTGCACGACGACGTCGGGGTTGTCGCCCGCGTTGAGGACGCGGAAGACCTTGGCGATCAGGGGCGTCGCGCCCTCGTCGGCCTGCACGACGATCGAGGTGTTCGACTGCTCGCCGCTGAGGACCTTGGTGCGGTGACCGGCGGGCACGGGCAGCCCGCCGTCGGCGCTGGCGCCGTGCGCGCCGAAGGTCGCCGAGCCGGCGCCCTCCTCCGCGGCCACGAGGGTCAGCAGGGCGCGCGTCCAGGTCGGGTCGTGCGGGCCGTCGTAGACCCAGGCGGGGGAGCCGTCGCCGCCCGCGAGCTGCCCGGCCCCCAGCTGCCCGACGAGCGCGTGCTGCAGCGCCTCGTCCGGGGCGTGCCGGAACGTCAGCGGCACCTGGTAGACGGTGCTGGTGACGTCGTCGCCCTCGCCCGAGGCGACGGTGAGCGCGAGCAGCTGCGCGACGCCGGACTCGTCCAGCGGTGCGCGCTCGACGCGCAGCACCCGCGCCGAGGCGCCCTTGTGCGCGTACCAGCGCTGGCGGGGCGCCCAGTCCAGCAGGAGCTGCGCCAGCGGGGAGTCGGCGGCCTCCGCGACCGCGGCGCCGCTCACGCCCCACCCGCGAGCTTGAGCCAGTAGAAGTCCCGGGAGCCCAGCGTCAGCGTGAGGCCGGCCTCGGCGTCGACGTCGGGGAACGCCGCGCCGCCGAAGAGCGAGCGGACCTTGGCGCCCGCGTGGCCGGGCATGCGCAGGGTCGCGGACTGGGGGTGTTCGGAGAGGTTGTTGACGCAGAGCACGGTCTCCCCCTCGGTGTCGTTGGTGGCGGGCAGCACCCGCAGGAACGCGAGCACCGCCTCGTTGTCGCAGTAGCCGTCCTCGGGCCGCTCCGCGGGGACGTCCAGAACTGCCTCGAGGGACTGCTCGCCCGCGGTCAGCCCGCCGTCGTCGCCCGGGTGCCGGCTGGTCAGCGGGTAGTAGTCGCCGCGGCCGAAGACGGGGTGCGCCCGCCGCACGGCCAGGACGGCCCGGACCCAGTGCAGCAGTGACGAGGACGTCGCGAGCTGGGCCTCCACGTTGACCGACTGGTAGTTGTAGACGAGCGACTGCACGGTCGGCAGGTACAGCTTGCCGGGGTCGGCCGAGGAGAAGCCCGCGTTGCGGTCCGGCGTCCACTGCATCGGCGTGCGCACGGCGTCGCGGTCGTCGAGCCAGATGTTGTCGCCCATGCCGATCTCGTCGCCGTAGTACAGGCAGGGGCTGCCGGGCAGGCTGAGGACGAGGGCGTGGATGAGCTGGATCTCGGGCCGGGAGTTGTCCAGCAGCGGCGCGAGGCGCCGGCGGATGCCGATGTTCGCGCGCATGCGGGGGTCGGGGGCGTACCAGCCGTACATGGCGGCGCGCTCCTCCGTCGTCACCATCTCGAGCGTGAGCTCGTCGTGGTTGCGCAGGAAGGTGCCCCACTGCCCGCTGGCGACCGGGATGTCCGGTGTGGCGGAGAGGATGTCGGTGATGGGCGTGGCCCGGCCCTCGCGCAGCGAGTAGTACAGCCGCGGCATCACGGGGAAGTGGAAGCACATGTGGCACTCCGGCTCCTCCTCCGTGCCGAAGTACTCCACGACGTCGAAGGGCCACTGGTTCGCCTCAGCCAGCAGGACGCGGCCGGGGAACTCCGTGTCGACCATCTTCCGCAGCCGGCGCAGGAAGGCGTGCGTCGCGGGGAGGTTCTCCCCGTTCGTGCCCTCCTCCTCGTAGAGGTACGGCACGGCGTCGAGCCGGAAGCCGTCGATGCCCATGCCCATCCAGAAGCGGACGGTGTCGAACATCGCCTCCTCGACCTCGGGGTTGTCGAAGTTGAGGTCGGGCTGGTGGGAGAAGAACCGGTGCCAGAAGTACTGCCGGCGCACCGGGTCGAACGTCCAGTTCGACGTCTCGGTGTCGACGAAGATGATGCGCGCGTCGGCGTACTTCTCGTCGGTGTCGCTCCACACGTAGAAGTCGCCGTAGGGCCCGTCCGGGTCGCTGCGGCTGGCCTGGAACCACGGGTGCTGGTCGCTGGTGTGGTTCATGACCAGGTCGATGATGATGCGGATGCCCCGCTGGTGGGCCTCCTGCACGAGGCGCTGGAACTCCGGCATGGTGCCGAACTCCGGGAGCACCGCGTTGTAGTCGGAGATGTCGTAGCCGCCGTCGCGCAGCGGGGAGGCGAAGAAGGGCGGCAGCCAGAGGCAGTCGACGCCCAGCCACTGCAGGTAGTCCAGGCGGTCGATGAGACCGGAGAAGTCGCCGCTGCCCGAGCCGTTGGAGTCGGAGAAGGCGCGCACGAGCGCCTCGTAGAAGACGGCGGTCTTGTACCACTGGGGGTCGTTCTTCAGGCCGGGGCCGGCCATGCCACGGGTGTCCACGGTCAGCGGCTCCTGACGTGCAGCACGTGCGCCGGCTCGGTGTAGGGGTCCAGGCGCACGTAGTCGTGCTCGCCCCACTCGAACGTCGCACCGGTGATCAGGTCGGTGACCTCGAAGCGGTCGTACCACTCCCGCCCGATCGCGGCCATGTCCAGGTGCACGGTGGTCTCGCGCGCCGCGTGCGGGTCGAGGTTGACCACGACGATCACCAGGTCCTCGACCTCGGCCCCGTCGGGACCGGTCGTCACGTGCCGGCGCGAGAACGCGAGGAAGTTCTCGTCGTCGGTGGCGTGGAACGTGGTGCCGCGCAGCTGCTGCAGCGCCGGGTGGGCGCGGCGCACGGCGTTCAGCCGCCGCAGGTAGGGCGCGAGGCTCCAGCCCTCGGCCTCGGCGCGGGCGAAGTCGCGGGGGCGGTACTGGTACTTCTCGTTGTCCAGCTGCTCCTCCGCGCCCGGGCGGGCGGCGTGCTCCACGAGCTCGTAGCCCGTGTAGATGCCCCAGGACGGCGAGAGCAGCGCCGCGAGCGCCGCGCGCAGCTTGAAGACGGGCGGGCCGCCGTACTGCATGGTCGGCGTGAGGATGTCGTGCGTCGTCGGCCAGAAGCTCGGCCGCATGTAGTGCGCGGACTCGGTGGTCAGCTCGGTCAGGTACTGCCGCAGCTCCCACGCCTCGTTGCGCCAGGCGAAGTAGGAGTAGGACTGCTGGAAGCCGACCTTGGCGAGGGTGTGCATCATCGCCGGGCGCGTGAAGGCCTCCGAGAGCCACACGACCTCGGGGTGCTCGCGGTTCACCTCGCCGATGAGCCACTCCCAGAACTCCACCGGCTTGGTGTGCGGGTTGTCGACGCGGAAGAGCGTGACCCCGTGCGCGATCCACAGGTCGACCACGCGCTTGACCTCGGCGTAGATGCCCTCGGGGTCGTTGTCGAAGTTGAGCGGGTAGATGTCCTGGTACTTCTTCGGCGGGTTCTCCGCGTAGGCGATGGTCCCGTCGACGCGGGTCGTGAACCACTCCGGGTGGGAGGTGACCCACGGGTGGTCCGGCGCGCACTGCAGCGCCAGGTCGAGGGCCACCTCGAGGCCCAGCTCGCGGGCGCGCGCCACGAAGGCGTCGAAGTCGTCGAAGGTCCCCAGGTCGGGGTGGATCGCGTCGTGCCCGCCCTCGGCGGAGCCGATGGCGTAGGGCGAGCCCGGGTCGAGCGGGCCCGCGACGAGGGAGTTGTTCGGCCCCTTGCGGTTGATCGCACCGATGGGGTGGATGGGCGTCAGGTAGGCGACGTCGAAGCCCATGTCGGCGATCGCGGGCAGGCGCTCGGCGGCCGTGGCGAAGGTGCCCGACGTCCAGCGGCCGGTCTCCTCGTCGAAGGTCGCGCCCTCCGAGCGGGGGAAGAACTCGTACCAGCTGGTGCTCATGGCGAGGACGCGCTCGACGCGCAGGTCGTAGGTGCGCGAGCTCGACAGCATCTCGCGCACGGGCAGCCGGTCCAGCGCCGCGTGCACCTCCGGCGTCAGGCCTGCGGCCAGGCGCTCGGCGTCGCCGGCCGCGGTGTCGCGCAGGTGGTTCGCCGCGGCACCCAGCACCCGGGTGCCCTCGGGGTCGCGGCCCTCCTGGGCGGCGGCGCGCTCCAGCAGCCGGGCCCCCTCCTCGAGCATGAGGGCGACGTCGACGCCGGCGGCCACCTTGATGGTCGCGTCGTGCTCCCAGGTGCCGTACGGGTCCGACCACCCCTCGACGCGCAGGCCCCACGGGCCCGGCGCGTCCGGGACCAGGACGGCCGCGTAGCGGTCCGTCCCGGGCACGGTGAGCGTCATCCGCGCGCTGTCGCCGACGCTGCCGTCGGGTCGCACGAGGACGGCGGTCGCCGCGACGGCGTCGTGGCCCTCGCGGAACACGGTCGCCCCGACGGGGACCTGCTCGCCGACCACCGCCTTCGCCGGCCATCGTCCGCCGTCCACGACGGGGCTCACGTCCAGCACGGGGATGCGTCCCACCTCGCTGGTCCGCTGCCGGCCCACCGCGAGGGGCGCCTGAGGTGCTGCACGTCCGGTCCGCTGCTCCTCGGTCGTCACGTGCGGCAACCTACCGAGGACTGGGGCAGAAGTCGCGACGTGATCGACGGGTGGGAAGAGCCCCGGGGAGGCGGTCCCCGCACTAGCCTCGCTCCTCGTGAGAGCCATCCGCCGCTTCACCGTCCGCACCGTGCTCCCCGCGCCCCTGGCGCCCCTGGGGGAGCTCGCCAGCAACCTGCGCTGGTCGTGGCACAAGCCCACGCGCGACCTCTTCGAGTCGATGGACCCGACGGCCTGGGTCGCCGTCCACCGGGAACCCGGAGCCCTGCTGGGTGCCCTGAGCACCGACGCCCTGGAGGCCCTGGCGGGCGACGCGACGTTCGTCGCGCGCGTGCAGGCGGCGCACGCCGACCTGCAGGCCTACCTGTCGCGACCGGGCTGGTACTCGACCCTGGGCGAGGCGGCCCCGGCGGCGGTGGCGTACTTCTCGATGGAGTTCGGCATCACCGGTGCGCTGCCGCAGTACTCCGGCGGGCTCGGCATCCTCGCGGGCGACCACCTGAAGTCGGCCAGCGACCTGTCCGTGCCCATCGTCGGGGTCGGCCTCTTTTACGCGACGGGCTACTTCAAGCAGTCGCTCTCGCGCGACGGCTGGCAGCAGGAGACCTACCCGGTCCTGGACCCCGACGGGCTGCCGCTGTCGCAGCTGCGCGAGGCCGACGGCAGCCCCGCGAAGGTCCACGTCGACCTGCCCGGCGGGCGCCGCATCGTGGCCCACGTGTGGAAGGCGCAGGTCGGGCGGGTGCCCCTGCTGCTGCTGGACTCCGACGTGGAGGAGAACGACGAGGCCGCCCGCAGCGTCACCGACCGCCTCTACGGCGGCGGCGGTGAGCACCGGCTGCAGCAGGAGCTGCTGTGCGGCGTCGGCGGTGTCCGCGCCCTGCGCCTGTGGTCGCGCCTCACCGGCGCGCCGGAGCCGGAGGTCTACCACACCAACGAGGGCCACGCGGGCTTCCTCGGCATCGAGCGGATCAGCGAGCACGTCGCGCGCGGCCTGAGCTTCGACGAGGCGCTCGAGGCCGTCCGGGCCGCCACCGTCTTCACGACGCACACCCCCGTGCCGGCGGGCATCGACCGCTTCGGCCGCGACCAGATCGAGCTGTACTTCGGGCCGGACAACGCGCTGGCGGGGGTCCCGGTCGACCGGATCCTGGCGCTGGGCGCCGAGACCTACGAGGGCGGCGACCCGGGCGTCTTCAACATGGCCGTCATGGGCCTGCGCCTCGCGCAGCGCGCCAACGGGGTCTCGCAGCTGCACGGGGCCGTCAGCCGCGGCATGTTCGACGGGCTCTGGCCGGGCTTCGACGCGCCCGAGGTCCCGATCTCCTCCATCACCAACGGCGTGCACGCGCCGACCTGGGTCGCGCCCGAGGTCATCACCATGGGCAAGCAGTACATCGGCGCGGGCCTCGTGGGTGCGGGGGAGGGCTTCGAGAAGGTCGACCAGGTCCCCGACGAGGAGATCTGGCGGACCCGGCGCGTGCTGCGCGCCCGCCTCGTCGACGACGCCCGCCGCCGCCTGAAGCTGTCCTGGCTGCAGCGCGGGGCCAGCGAGGCCGAGCTGGCCTGGACCAAGGACGTGCTCGACCCGGACGTCCTGACCATCGGCTTCGCCCGCCGCGTCCCGACGTACAAGCGGCTGACGCTCATGCTGCGCGACCCCGAGCGGCTCAAGGCGCTGCTGCTGCACCCCGAGCGGCCCGTGCAGCTCGTCATCGCCGGCAAGTCCCACCCGGCGGACGAGACCGGCAAGCGGCTCATCCAGCAGATGGTGCGCTTCGCCGACGACCCCGAGGTCCGCCACCGCATCGTCTTCCTGCCGAACTACGACATCACCATGGCGCTGTCGCTGTACCCGGGCTGCGACGTCTGGCTGAACAACCCGCTGCGGCCCTTCGAGGCCTGCGGCACCTCCGGCATGAAGGCCGCGCTGAACGGCGGCCTGAACCTGTCGATCCTCGACGGGTGGTGGGACGAGTGGTACGACGGCGGCAACGGCTGGGCCATCCCGACGGCCGACGGCGTCGACGACGCCGACCACCGCGACGACCTCGAGGCGTCGGCGCTGTACGACCTCATCGAGAACTCGGTCGCGGCCCGCTACTACGACCGCGACGAGCGCGGGCTGCCCGCCCGCTGGCTCGAGATGGTCCGCCACACCCTCGCCTCGCTCGGGCCGAAGGTCCTCGCGAGCCGCATGGTGCAGGACTACGTGCAGCAGCTCTACGTGCCCGCCGCGGTCGCGGGGCGGGCCGCGACGGCCTCGGGCGCCGGGGCCGCGAAGGACCTCGCGGCCTGGAAGAGCCGCATCCGGTCGCAGTGGTCGACGGTGCGGGTGGACCACGTCGAGTCCTCCGGCGTGGGCGACTCCGCGCAGGTCGGCGACGTCGTGCACGTGCGGGGGTTCGTGACCCTCGGGGGCCTCGCGCCCGACGACGTGCAGGTCCAGGTCGTGCACGGCCGGGTCACCGAGTCCGACGAGATCCGCTCCACCGGGACGGTGACGCTGCGCCACGCCGAGAGCTTCGACGACGGCCGGCACCGCTACGAGGGCGAGATCACCCTGCGCCAGACCGGCCCGTTCGGCTACACGGTGCGGATCCTGCCGCAGCACACCGGGCTCGCGACGCCCGCCGAGCTGGGGCTGGTCGCGAACGCCTGAGGAGGGCACCGGGGCCCTCCGCGCAGCGACGACCGCTGCGCGGGGGGCCCTCGCACGTCCCGGCGGACCGGGGGTCAGGCCGGGGCGGCGAGCCAGGCGTCGACCGCGGCGACCTGCGTGGCGATGAGCTCCGCGGGGGCGGCCGCGGCCTCCAGCGAGGTGCGGGCCACGCCCGCGAGCTGCTCGTCGCTCAGGCCGAGCACGGTGCGCGCCGTCTCGTACTCCTCCAGCAGCCCGGGGCCGAACAGCAGCGGGTCGTCGCCGTTGATGGTGCACCGCACGCCCGCCTCCAGCAGCGCGGGCAGGGGGTGCTGCCCGATCTCCGGCACGACGAACAGCTCGACGTTCGAGGTCGGGCACACGTCCAGCACGACGCCCTCGGCGGCCAGGCGCTCCACGAGCGCCGGGTCCTCCACGGCCCGCACGCCGTGCTGGATGCGGCGGGCGCCCAGCAGGTCGATGGCGTCCCGGACGCTGTCCGGGCCCAGCAGCTCCCCGGCGTGCGGGGTGCTGACCAGACCGCCCTCGCGGGCGATCGCGAAGGCGCGCTCGAAGGGGGCGGGCGGGAACAGCGACTCGTCGGAGGCGAGCCCGAAGGAGACGGCCCCGCGGCCCACGTAGCGGACGCCGACGCGGGCCAGCTCCTCGGCGGCCTCGGGCGGGGCGTCGCGCAGCGCGCACACCATGAGCCCGAACCCGATGCCGAGGCGGTCCGCCTCGGCCTGCCCCTCGGCGATGACGAGCTCGAGCACCTCCTCGACGCTGCCGAAGCGGGGCACGTAGAACATGGGGTTCATCTGCGCCTCGATCCACACGGCGCCGGACTCGGCCGCGTCGGCCACTACCTCGCGCGTGATCCGGGCGAGCTGGTCGGGCGTGCGCAGGAAGGCCACCGCGTCGCGGTACATCCCGCCGAACTCGGCGAACGACGTGAAACCGCGCGTCGCGGGCGCCGCCTCGCCCGCGGTGGTGGCGAAGTCGGCCAGCGTCGCGGGGCGCATCGCGCCCTCGAGGTGCAGGTGCAGGTGGGCCTTGGGCAGGTCGAGCAGGGTGCGCACGGGGTGCTCCGGACTCTCGGGTCCCCTCGGGGACGGGGTGGGCGTCGCTACGGTGGTCGCGTGGACGAACGGGACCGGTTGCTGCACCTCGTCGCCGACCACGTCCTCGACCACGGGGTGACCTCGCTGACGCTGCGCGGCCTCGGCCGCGCCACGGGGTCGAACAACCGCATGCTGTTGTACTACTTCGGCAGCAAGGAGGCCCTCGTGGGGGAGGCCCTGCAGGCCGTCGGCCGCGAGCGGTTCCCCACCTTCGAGTCCGCGTGGACGCGGCTGGCGGCGGGCTCGGAGCCGCTGCGGCCTGCGCTGCAGCAGGTCTGGGACGCGATCGCCGACCCGGCGAACCTCGACTTCTGCCGGTTGTTCTTCGAGGTGTTCGGGCAGGCGGCCCGTTCCCGCGAGGGGTACGGGGAGCTGCTGGGCGAGATCGCCGACTGGCAGCGGCCGGCCGTCGCGCGGCTGCGCCGCGAGGGTCTCGACGCGCGTACCGCCCAGGCGCGCGCCACGGAACTCGTGGCGCTGTGGCGGGGCCTGCAGATGACGCTCATCGCCACCGCGGACCCCGCGCACGTGCACCGGGTGCAGGCCGAGGCGCTCGACGCGTTCTGCGCCCGCTGCCGCTGACGCGGGGAACCGCTCACACGCGGGCCAGGGGCACGTGGCGCGCCCCCGGGTGGTCGGGGGACAGGTGCGCCGACGTGCCGTCGCCGAGGCGCTCGCGCAGGGAGCCGGAACCCGCGGACCGGTCCTCCTCGCGCAGCAGCCGCCCACGGCGCTGCAGCTCCGGGACGACGAGCTCGCAGAACGCGTGGTGGTCGGCGGGGGAGAAGATCGCCTCGAGCAGGAACCCGTCGACACCCGTGGCGTCCATGATCTCCTCGAGCTGGTCGGCGACCTCGACCGCGTCGCCGACGACCGTGAACCCCCGGGTGCCGCGCCCGCGCAGCTCGGCGAGGACCTCCCGCACCAGCGGGGTGGTGCCGTCGGGCCGGCGGAACCGGTCGATGTTGCTCTGGCCCATCTGCCCCACGCGCGGGTCGGCCCCGGCGTCGTCGGTGATCTGGCTGAGCGGGCGGTCGGGGTCCAGCGCCAGCAGGTCGATGCCGGTGTTGCCGGCGTAGATGATCGCGGCGACCTCGTCGGTCTGCATGGCCTCGAACTCGGCGCGCTTGGCCAGCGCCTCCTCGTGGGTCGTTCCGACCGTGACGGTGGCGCCCACCAGGACGACGATCGACTCCGGGTCGCGGCCCGCGGCGCCCGCGCGGGCGCGCAGGTCGGTCACGTTCGCGGCCGTGTGGGGCAGCGACGTGCCCTGCACGAAGATGCACTCGGCGTTGCCCGCGGCGAACTCCCGCCCGCGCGCGGAGCTCCCGGCCTGGAAGAGCACCGGGGTGCGCTGCGGCGAGGGCGGCACGGTGAAGTAGCCCGACGTGGAGTAGTGCGCGCCCGCGTGCTCGATGCGGTGCAGCCGGTCCGGGTCGGCGTAGACGCCGGCGGCCTTGTCCTCGCGCAGCGCGCCGTCCTCCCAGCAGCCCTCCCACAGCTGCAGGCAGAGGTCGAGGAACTCCTCGGCCATCTCGTAGCGCGTGTCGTGCGCGACCATCGCGGTGTGCCCGAACAGCTGGGCGATCGTGTCCTGCGACGCGCCGGTCACGACGTTCCAGCCGATCCGCCCGCCCGTGAGGTGGTCGAGGGTGGCGAAGCGCCGGGCCATCGCGACGGGGTGGTCGATCCCCGTCGAGGAGGTGACGACGAAACCGATCCGGGACGTCTCCCGCGCCAGCACCGGGATGAGGAGCATGGGGTCGATGCCCGAGAAGTTCAGGCCGTCGCGCGCGGCCGCCGCGGGGAGGTCGCCGTCGCGGGAGGGGTAGCCGTAGCCGTCGGCGAAGAACAGGAAGTCGAAACCCGCGGCCTCGAGCAGCTGCGCGACCGCCACCCAGTGGTCGGGGTCGCGGTAGTGCAGCGAGTCGCTCGTCGGGTGCGACCAGCTCAGCGTGCCGCCGACCTGCGGGCCGGCGACCTCGAACACGCCCAGGTGCATCCTGCGCACGGGTCTCCCTCTCCTGCGGCCGCGGGGCCGCCGTCCTGCTGCGGGTGAACCGAGTGGTTCACCGGGGACCACGAGGACACCACACCCACGTTGCGTCCACGTAACACCGCCCGTTCTCACCCGGCGGGAACCCCGGCCGGGCGCACCGGTGACCCCGTGGTGACGGCCCGCGAGCGCAGCGCCCGCCCGGGTGACGGGCCGGCGGAGTTTTCCGACCCGCAACACGGCAGGAGCCCGTGTAACACGCCGTTCACGCGCCCGGAACGCCCGCGCTGCGCACGGGTGGTTCAGTGGCGACCGCAGACGCTTCCCGCCCCACCGCACCAGCCACGCGGGCGCTCCCGCTCGCCACGGAGCCGGCCCCGCGACCGCCCCCCACCCGCCACCGCACCGGCCCCCGCCGGGCGGGGCCCGTCCCACCGGAGCAGCCGATGAACCGCCACGACCGCCGCACCTTCCTGCGCACCGCCGGCGCCGGAGCCCTCGGCCTGGCCGGGCTCGGCACCCTGGCCGCCTGCGGCGACGACGACGCGAGCTCCTCCACGGGGTCGGGGGAGTCCTCCGGCGGCGGCTTCGGCGAGATCTCCGTGCAGCTGTCCTGGATCAAGAACATCGAGTTCGCCGGCGAGTTCATGGCGGACTCCAAGGGCTACTACACCGAGGCGGGCTTCTCGAAGGTCAACCTCCTCGCGGGTGGTGCCGCGGGCACGTCCGCCGAGGCGCTCGTCGTCTCCGGCAAGGCCC
Source organism: Kineococcus rubinsiae (assembly GCF_011839805.1). GTDB lineage: Bacteria > Actinomycetota > Actinomycetes > Actinomycetales > Kineococcaceae > Kineococcus > Kineococcus rubinsiae. The sequence goes on from NZ_VWPY01000052.1 coordinate 14,055, forward strand.
AGGTCGGCCTGTCGTCGCCGACCCTGACGGCCCCGGCCATCGTCAACGAGGGCGCCGAGCTGAAGATCATCGGCACCACGTTCCAGAAGAACCCGTTCTGCCTCGTCTCGCTGCAGGAGAAGGTCCCGGTCGCGACCCCGGCGGACCTCGCGGGCAAGCGCATCGGCGTCCAGACCGGCGGCAACGAGGTCATCTTCAAGGGCTTCTGCACGGCCAACGACATCGACGAGTCGAGCTTCACCGTCGTCCCCGTGCAGTACGACCCGTCGGTCGTGGCCAGCGGTGACGTCGACGCGTTCATGGCCTACATCACCAACGAGCCGATCCTGCTCGCCGGCCCGGGCGCGACGCCGGTCGTCCTGAGCTTCGCCGACAACGGCCTGCCCTTCGTCGCGGAGACGTTCACGGTGCTGCAGTCCACGATCGACGAGGAGCGGGACATGCTGAAGGCCTTCCTCAAGGCCGAGATCAAGGGCTGGACCGACGCCGTGGCCGACCCGGCGGCCGCCGCGACGCTCGCCGTCACCGACGCGCGCTACGGCAAGGACCAGGACCTCGACGTCGAGGAGCAGACCAAGGAGGCCGCGGCGCAGAACACGCTGATCGTCTCCGACGACACCAAGGCCAACGGGCTGTTCACCATGACCGACGCGCTGATCGCCGAGAACATCCAGGCGCTCGAGGTCGTCGGCGTGAAGATCACCGCGGAGGAGCTGTTCGACCTCACGCTCCTGGCGGAGGTCTACGAGGAGAACCCCGACCTCATCACCGGCTGACCCCACCACCGGCCGACCGGCCGCCCGCACCCCCACCCGACGAGAAGGGCCCGCCCGTGTCCCAGGACACCTCCCCGGCAACCGCCACCACCGCCGCCGCGACCGCGGTGCTCTCGGCGACCACGGACCCCTCGCGGCACCCGGAGGCGGCGTCGGGCTTCAACCTGCAGGGCCTCAGCAAGCGGTTCACGCTCGGCCGCAAGAGCGTGCTCGCGCTGGACGAGACGCACCTGGGGACCCGCAAGAACGCGTTCCTGTCGCTGCTCGGCCCCTCCGGCTGCGGCAAGTCGACGATCCTGCGGATCCTCGCGGGGCTGGAGACGCCGACGAGCGGGCAGGCCCTCGTCAACGGGCTGACCACGCGGGAGCTGCAGCGCCAGCACGAGCTGGGGATCGCCTTCCAGGACTCGGCGCTGCTGCCCTGGCGCACGGTCGCGGCCAACATCCGGCTGCCCCTGGAGGTGGCCGGGGTGAAGCCGGAGAAGGGCCTCGTCGACGACCTGATCGACCTGGTCGGCCTGCGCGGGTTCGAGAAGGCCAAGCCCGCCCAGCTGTCGGGGGGCATGCGCCAGCGCGTGTCCATCGCCCGGGCGCTCGTCGTGCAGCCCACCGTCATGCTGCTCGACGAGCCCTTCGGTGCGCTGGACGACATGACGCGGCAGCGGCTGAACGTCGAGCTGCTGCGCATCTGGACCGAGAAGCCCGCGACCACCCTCATGGTCACCCACGGCATCTCCGAGGCCGTGTTCCTCTCGGACGTCGTGGCCGTCATGAGCCCGCGGCCCGGCCGGGTGGTCGAGGTGGTCGAGATCGACCTCCCGCGCCCGCGGACGCCGGACATGATGCGGACGCCGGAGTTCCACGCCTACCACGACCGCCTCTCCGAGGTCCTCTTCGGCGGGGGAGCGGACTCCGGGGCCGGCGTCGTCGGGGCGGACGGCTGATGGCCACCGACGCGCTGCAGCAGCAGGTCGCGGCGACCCCGCCCCCGGGGGCGGCGGCACCGCGCGTGCGCCCGGACGCCCCGCCGTGGCTCGGCGGCCTCGTCGGGGTCCTCGTGGTCCTGGTGCTCTGGACCCTGGTGTCCGTCACCCTCTACCGCACCAGCGGCATCGTCCCGACGCCCTGGGGGGTCGTGGAGCAGTTCGCCGACACGGGGTTCCAGCAGTACTGGCGCAACGCGTCGGTGACCACATGGTCGGCCGCGCAGGGCTACCTGTGGGGCAACCTCGCCGCGCTGGCCCTGTCCTGCGTCGTGCTGCTCCTGCCGGCCTTCGAGGGGGTCGCGACCCAGGTCGCGGTCATCTCCTACTGCATCCCGCTGACCGCCATCGGGCCGATCGTCCTCATCGTCTCCGAGCCGGGCGCCCGGACGACGTCGATCTTCCTGGCCGCCCTGAGCGTCGTGTTCACCACGGTGGTCGGGTGCCTGCTCGGGCTGCGCGCCGCCGACCGGACGGCGCTGGACGTCGTCAGCGCCTACGGCGGCTCGCGCTGGACGCAGCTCGTCAAGGTGCGCCTGGTCGCGGGGCTGCCCAACGTCTTCGCCGCGCTCAAGCTCGCCGCGCCCGCCGCGTTCCTCGGCGCCGTCCTGGGGGAGTACTTCGGCGGCGTGGACTCCGGGCTGGGCATCATCATCACCGCGGCCCAGACCAACCTGCAGTACGCCCAGCTGTGGGCGCTCGCCCTGCTGTCCGGGGCGATCGCCGGCGTCGGGTACCTCCTGGTCGGCCTGCTCGCCCGCCTCGTGGCGCCCTGGTCGGCCACGGGCGAGAGCGGAGCGCGCTGATGGCCACCACGTCGACGACCACGAGCACGACCACCCCCCGCCCGAGCTCCGCGGCCGCGGCTCCGGCCGAGGTCCACGAGCGGGTCTCGAACGCCTCCATCGCGGGCGCGGTCGCCGGCCGGATCGGGCGTTCCCTCCTCACGCTGGTGCTGTCGGGCGTCGTCCTGGTCGCCGCCTGGTACGCGCTGCTCGCCCTGCTGGACATCGACGCCTTCGTCGGCAAGCGGCCGCTGGACGTCTACGACTGGCTGTTCACGATCGGCTCGGCGCCGGAGAACCGGACGTTCATCACCGACGCCCTGAGCATCACGCTGAAGGACTCCGCGGTCGGGTTCATCGCGGGCATCGTCGCGGCCGTCGTCGTCGCGTCGCTGTTCACGATGTTCCGGCAGCTGGAGTTCGCGTTCATGCCGCTGGCGATGCTGCTGCGCTCGGTCCCGCTCGTCGCGATGGCGCCGCTCATCGGCCTCACGTTCGGCCGGGGGATCGCGGGCAACGCGGCCATCGGCGGGGTCGTGGTGTTCTTCCCCGTCCTGGTCAACCTGGCGCTCGGGCTGCGCTCGGCGTCGCCGCAGTCGATGGACCTCGTGCGCGTCAACGGCGGCACGCGGTGGACGGCGCTGCGCAAGGTCGCCATCCCCACCGCGCTGCCCAACGTGTTCGCGGCCGTGCGCATCAGCGTCCCCGGGGCCGTGATCGGCGCCATGCTCTACGAGTGGCTGTTCAGCGCGAGCGGCCTCGGCGTGGAGATCATCCGGGCGAACTCGCAGGTGCAGTACTCGAAGCTCTGGACGATCGTCGTCGTCGTCACGTTCACGTCGATCGTGCTCTACACGCTCGTCAGCATCGTCGAGACGATCGTGCTCGCGAAGTGGGGGCCGAACGCGGGGAAGCGCTAGCGCCCCGGCCCTGGCCGGCGTCTCAGTCGCCGGGGCCGGCGAGGAAGCTGCGCAGCACGGCCGTGACCGCCCCGGGTTCGACGAGGTGCGGCCAGTGCCCGGCCCGCAGCGCCCGCAGGTCCACCGACGTGAACCGCGGGTTGGCCCGCCACAGCGCCTCGGCGTCCACGTCCCGGGAGCTGCGGACGTGCAGGGCCGGGACGGCGACGGCCTCGAGCGCCGGCCGCGGGTCCAGGGCGAGGACGTCGCGCCACAGGCGGCGCACGGCGGCCTCGGGCGTGGCGGCGATGCCCGCCACGACCGCGTCGCGCTGCGCGGGTTCCCGCGGCCCCCAGGCGCTCGTCATGGCCTCCACGAGGACGCCGTGCCAGCCCGGACCGTCGACGGCCGCGACCCGGGACCGCTTGGCGGCCAGCGCCTGCGGGGTGACGGGCACGTTGGCGTCCAGGAGCGCGAGGCGGGCCACGAGGTCCGGCCGGGCCACCGCCAGCAGCAGGGCCACGACCCCGCCGGTGCTGTGCCCCACCAGCGCGGCCCCGCGCAGCCCGCGCGCGTCGAGGCGCCCGGCGACCTCGCCCACCACGGCGTCGAGGGTCGCGGTCCCCGGCAGCGGTGCCGCGTCCCCGTGACCGGGCAGGTCGAGGGCCAGGACCCGGTGCTCCGCGGCGAGGGCCCGCTCCTGGTGCCGGAACTGCCCGGTGTCGCAGCCGAGCCCGGGCAGGAGGACGACGTCCACGCCTCAGGCGGCCCGCGGGCGGCCGGTGCTCACGCGGTGGCCAGCACGCTGACCGACCACGCTGGCGAGGGCAGGGTCGTCCCCCCGGCCGCGGAGTCCGGGCGGTCCCCCGGGACCGAGCTCCACCGGGGCAGCCACGCCGGGAGGCCGTCGAGGGTGGGCAGGACGACGTCGGTGTCCGCCGGGCCGGCGACCACGACGACGAGGACCGACGGCTCGTCGCGCTCCCGGCCGTCCACGAGCACCTGCAGGACGCGGCGGTTCGGCTCGTGCCAGCGCTCCACGCTCATCGCCGCGCCGTCCTCGGCGAACCACAGGAGGTCCTGGCGCGGTTCGCGGGGCGGCTTGCCGGGCACGACACCGGCCTCGCGCAGCACCCGGTAGCGGCGGCGCAGGGCCAGCAGCTCGCGGGTGTCCGCCAGCAGCGCGCGCTGCCAGTCCTGCAGGTCCCAGTCGATCCAGGACACGGGGGTGTCCTGGCAGTAGGCGTTGTTGTTGCCGCCCTGCGAGCGGCCGAACTCGTCCCCGGCCGTGAGCATCGGCACGCCCGAGGACAGCACGAGCGTGGCCAGCAGGTTGCGGACGGCCGCCCGGCGGCGGTCGAGGACCGCCGCGTCGTCGGTCTCCCCCTCGGGGCCGTGGTTGTAGCTCGTGTCGCCGTCGCTGCCGTCGCGGTTGCCCTCGCCGTTGGCCTCGTTGTGCTTGCGGTCGTAGGCGACCAGGTCGGCGAGGGTGAACCCGTCGTGGGCGGTGACGAAGTTGACGCTCGTCAGCCGGCCGCGCCGCGGCTCGAACGTGTCGGCGGAGCCGGCGAAGCGGGTCGCGAACTCCTGCAGGCCGCGGCCGCCGGCGACGGGGGGCTGGTGGCCCGCGGCGATCTCCCGCGCGTCGGTGAGCCAGAACCGCCGCACGCCGTCGCGGAAGCGGTCGTTCCACTCGTGCAGGGGCTGCGGGAACTGGCCCGTCCGCCAGCCGAAGGGCCCGATGTCCCAGGGTTCGGCGACGAGCTTGGTGTCCGCGAGCACCGGGTCCGTCCCGAGCGCGGACAGGAACGCGTGGTCGGGGCTGAACCCGCCCGGCCCGCGGGCCAGGGTCGGCATGAGGTCGAAGCGGAACCCGTCGACGCCGAGGTCCTCGACCCAGTAGCGCAGCGAGTCCAGCGTGAACTGCAGCACCCGGCGCTCGGAGAAGTTCAGCGAGTTCCCGCAGCCCGTGACGTCGAAGGGGCGCCCACCCGCGTCGCGCAGGTAGTAGGACGCGTCGTCGAGGCCGCGCAGCGACAGGTGCGGGCCGTCGGGGCCCTCCTCGGCCGTGTGGTTGTAGACCACGTCGAGCAGCACCTCGATGCCCGCCGCGTGCAGGTCGCGCACGGCCCGGCGGAACTCCTCGCGGACCGCGGCGGGGCCGGCCGCGCGGGCGGCCGCCGTCGCGTACGCCGCGTGCGGGGCGTTGAACGCGAGGGTGTTGTACCCCCAGTAGTTCACGAGGCCCCGCCGGCGCAGCGCGAGCTCGGACGTGCTGGCGTGCACGGGCAGCAGTTCCAGCGTCGTGACCCCGAGCCCTGTGAGGTGCTCGAGCACCGCGGGGGTGGCGAGGCCCGCGTAGGTGCCGCGCAGCTCCTCGGGCACGGACGGCAGCAGCCGGGTGAGGCCCTTGACGTGCGCCTCGTAGACGACGGTGTCCGCCCACGGGACGCGGGGACGTTCGCCCGCCGTCGGCCGCAGGTCCTCCGGCAGGGCGTCGAGCAGGACGGAGCGCGGCACGTGCGGGGCGCTGTCGCGCCGGTCGGCCACGGCCAGGTCGCCCTGGAGGTCCTCGTCCACGACGTGGCCGAAGATCTCCGGGCGCAGGGCGACCTCGCCGGTGATCCCGCGCGCGTAGGGGTCCAGCAGGAGCTTCGCGGGGTTGTGCCGCAGCCCCCGCTCGGGGTCCCAGCGGCCGGCGACGCGGAAGCCGTAGGAGCTGCCCGGCCGCAGGCCGGGGACGTGGCCGGTCCACACGCCGTGCTCGACGTCCGGCAGCCCGGTGCGGACCTCGGTGCCGTCCGCGGCCAGCACGCACACCTCGACCGCGTCGGCGTGGGCGGCGAAGACGGCGACGTCGGCCCCGTCGCCGCGCGGCGTCACCCCCAGCGGGTGGGGGCGCACGCGGCGTGGGGCGGCAGCGGGCGAGTCGTCGCGGTCCGTCGTCGGGGCTGGCACGCGGCGCAGTCTGCCCGAGTCGATCAGCCCCCGTCGATCGGACCGCGGGCCCCGACCCACCCGACCGCGGCCGAGGCGGCCCGGTGCGGGCGCTCCTACACTGGCGGCTGTGACGGCGTACCTCGACCACGCCTCGACGACCCCCTTGCGCCCCGAGGCCGCAGCGGCCCTCGTGGCGGAGATGGCCTCCGTGGGCAACCCCTCCTCCCTGCACTCCAGCGGCCGCCGGGCCCGCCGCGCCGTGGAGGAGTCGCGCGAGGCCGTGGCCACCGCCCTGGGCGCGCGGCCCGCGGAGGTCGTGTGGACCTCCGGCGGCACCGAGGCGGACAACCTCGCGGTCAAGGGCCTGTACTGGGCGCGGCGGGCGCAGGACCCGCGGCGCACCCGCATCCTGCTCAGCGCCTCCGAGCACCACGCCGTGCTGGACCCCGTCGAGTGGCTCGTGGCGCACGAGGGCGCCGACGTGCGCTGGGTGCCCGTCGACGCGACCGGGCGCACGGACCTCGACGCGCTGCGCGCCGAGCTCGCGGACGCCCCCGACGAGGTGGCCCTGGTCTCGCTCATGTGGGCCAACAACGAGGTCGGCACCGTCCAGCCCGTCGCGGAGGCGGCCGAGCTGGCCCACGCGGCCGGGGTGCCGCTGCACACCGACGCCGTGCAGGCCGTGGGTCACGTGCCCGTCGACCTCGCGGCCAGCGGTGCGGACGCCCTGTCCCTGTCCGCGCACAAGTTCGGCGGCCCCGTCGGCGCCGGGGCCCTGCTCCTGCGGCGGGGGACCCCGCTGGTCCCGCTGGCGCACGGCGGGGGGCAGGAGCTGGGCGCGCGCTCGGGCACCCTCGCCGCCCCCGCGGCCCGCGCCACGGCCGCGGCGCTGACGGCTGCCGTCGCCGGGCTGGCCGAGGAGACCGAGCGGCTGCTGACCCTGCGCGCCGCCCTGCTGGCGGGGCTGCGCGAGCAGGTCCCGGGCCTGGAGCTGCGCGGGCACCCGAGCGACCGGCTGCCCGGCAACCTGCACGTCACCGTCCCCGACTGCGCGGGCGACTCCCTGCTGTACCTGCTGGACGCGGCCGGCGTGGAGTGCTCGACGGGGTCCGCCTGCCAGGCGGGTGTGCCGCAGGCGAGCCACGTGCTGCTCGCGATGGGCCTCTCCGACGAGGACGCCGGGGGAGCGCTGCGGTTCTCCCTCGGCTGGAACTCCACGCGCGCCGACGTCGACGCCGCGCTGGCCGCCGTCGGGCCCGCGGTCGAGCGCGCCCAGCGGGCCGCGGCCTCCACGCGCAGCCCGCGACGCCGGAAGGCCTCCTGATGCGCGTGCTGGCCGCCATGAGCGGCGGGGTGGACTCGGCCGTGGCCGCGGCGCGCGCGGTGGACGCCGGCCACGACGTCGTCGGCGTGCACATGGCGCTGAACCGGAACCCGTCGGCGCTGCGCACCGGTTCCCGCGGCTGCTGCACGATCGAGGACTCCCTCGACGCGCGCCGGGCCGCGGACCTGCTGGGCATCCCGTTCTACGTGTGGGACCTGTCCGAGTCCTTCGTCGAGGACGTCGTCGACGACTTCGTCGCGGAGTACGCCGCCGGCCGGACGCCGAACCCCTGCGTGCGCTGCAACGAGCACGTGAAGTTCGCGGCGCTGCTGGACAAGGGCATCGCCCTCGGCTTCGACGCCGTCGCCACGGGTCACTACGCGCGCGTGGAGCGGGGCGACGACGGCCGGGCGCAGCTGCACCGCGCGGCGGACCCGCTGAAGGACCAGTCCTACGTCCTCGCGGTGCTGGACGCCGGCCAGGTGGAGCACGCGATGTTCCCGCTCGGCGACGCCCCTACCAAGGCGGCCGTGCGCGCCGAGGCGGAGCGCCGCGGCCTGCCCGTCGCGGCCAAGCCTGACAGCCACGACATCTGCTTCATCCCCGACGGCGACACCCGGGGTTTCCTGCGCGACAAGCTCGGCGAGGACCCGGGCGAGGTCGTCGACGTCGACGGCACGGTCCTCGGCCGCCACGGCGGCACGTACGGGTTCACGGTCGGGCAGCGCAAGGGCCTCGGGCTCGACCGCCCCGCGGCCGACGGCCGGCCGCGCTACGTGCTCTCGATCTCCCCCGTGCAGCGCACGGTGACCGTGGGCCCGGTGGAACGCCTCGCGGTCGCGGCCCTCACCGCGCTCGACCCGGTGTGGTCGGCGCCGGAACCCCGCGGGGTGGTCGAGGTGCACGCGCAGGTGCGGGCGCACGGCGAGCCCGTCCCCGCCGTCGCGGAACTCGTCGGCGACGAGCTGCGCGTGGAGCTGCGCACCCCGCTCACGGGCGTCGCGCCGGGCCAGACCGTGGCGCTCTACGACGGGACGCGGGTCCTGGGCTCGGCGACCATCGCGGCCACGACCCCCGCCTGACGCCCGACCAACCCCTCCGTGATCATGCAGGTGATACCTGCATGATCACGGAGGGGCGGGTTCAGCGGACGGACTGGCGGCGGCCCAGGTCCTCCAGCTCGCGCGCGAACCGGCCCGGGCGCCGCAGCGCCTGCTCGATCTGCTCGAGGCTGCGGCCCTTGGGTTCCGGCACGTACCGGGCCACGAACACCACGCAGAGCACGTTCATCAGTGCGTAGACGCCGAACGTGGCGGTCCGGCCGAAGCTGTTCACCATCGTCAGCGCGGTGATCGCGATGAGGAGGTCGAAGCCCCAGAGCGTGAGGGCCGCGAGGCTCGTCGCAGGGCCGCGCACGGCCAGGGGGAGGATCTCCGGCCCCAGCAGCCAGACGACCGACTGCATGCTGACGCCGTTGAGGCCGATGTAGGCGAAGAGGGCGGCCACGATGACCCACTGCTGGGTCACCGAGACCTGCTGCGGCAGGAAGGAGAGGGCCAGCACGCCCATCGCCAGCGCCGATCCGGGCATGAGCAGCAGCAGGATCCGGCGGCGGCCGATCCGGTCCACCAGCAGGGTTCCCGCGATGCCGGCGGCGACGAGCATCACGCCGATCCCGATGCCCGTCAGGAGGGCGACGGAGTCGACGAACCCCGCGTCGGTCAGGACGGTCGGGGCGTAGTAGACGACCGCGTTGATGCCGGTCAGCTGGGAGAACATCGCGATGCCCAGCGCGGCCACGAGGGCCGGGCGCAACCAGCCCTTCCGCAGTTCCCGCCACGGGTTCGACGGCAGCCGGTCCTGGACCGCGTGGATCTCCGCGATCTCCCCGTCGACGTCGTCCTCGGGGCGGCGCAGCCGGGCCAGGACCGCGCGGGCCTGCTCGGCCCGCCCGGCCTCGACGAGCCAGCGGGGGCTCTCGGGCAGCCGCGTCATCCCGACGAGCAGGACCGCGGCCGGGACCACGGCGAGCGCGAACATCCACCGCCAGCCGCCGCTGCCCGCGAGCAGGTACCCGCAGACGTAGGCGATGAGCTGGCCGATCGCGACCATGAGCTGGAACAGCACCATGAGGCGGCCGCGGATGCGGGGCGGCGCCATCTCGGCGATGTAGACGGGGACCATCGCGGACGCCCCGCCGACCGAGAGGCCGAGGACGAACCGCGCCGCGACCAGCGACGCGGTGCCCGGGGCCAGCGCGGCGGCGACGGCCCCCACCGCGAACACGACCGCCACGGCCATGACGATCCGGCGGCGCCCGAACCGGTTGGAGAGCGCGCCGCCCCCGAGGGCGCCGACCATGGCGCCGACGAGGATCGCGCTGACGACGACCTCCTGCTCCCGCGAGGAGAGCCCGAAGTCGCGGCTGAGGAACAGCAGCGCGCTGGAGATGATGCCGGTGTCGTAGCCGAACAGCAGGCCGCCGAGGGCGGAGATCGCGGCGACCGCGTAGACGAGCGGGGGCTGGCGCCCCGCGGTGGCGGGGCCTCGGCCCGCCTCGGCACCGCGGGTGCTCATGCTTCGCCCATGACCAGACCCTCGATGGTGTGCTTCTGCGTGATGGGGGTCAGCTCGTCGACGACCGGGCAGCGCAGGTGGGCCTTGACCCGCTCGGGCAGCTGCTCCCAGTACCCCTTCGTCACCGCCATGTCGTGGTGCTCGGCGTTGCCGGCACCGGGGGCGTCGACGCCGAGGACGAGCACGGGACGCGCCTTCTCGGAGAAGTTCTTCGTCCCGCGGTGGATGGTCAGCGCGGAGCGGGCGGAGATGTCGCCGCGGCGCGGGAACTTGCGCACGGCGCGCTCCTCGAACCGGCCGTAGACGGCCTTGTCGGGGAACATCTCGTGCGTGAACCCGGTGCCGTCGTCGAACTGCGTGCCGGGTGCGATCTCGAAGGGACCCATGTCCTCCTCGGTGTCCACGGCCGTGAGGTTGAACGCCAGCGAGGTCAGGCGGCCGTCGCGGCGGGTCTCCTCGGGGGCCGGGAAGTCGCGGTGCCAGGGCTGGTTCACGGCGCCGGCGAAGGGGATGTCGAACCCGAGCTCGACGATCTCGTAGTCCGCGCCGAGGACGCCCTCGCACACCTGGCGGACCCACGGGTGGTCGACGAGGTCGACGAAGCCGCGCAGCTGCTCGGGGTGGATCTCGACGTAGTAGCGGTTCGGGCCGCGCCCGACCGCGCCGTCGGGGCGCGCGTGCGCCTCCTCGAAGGCGGCCTCGATGTCCTCGCGGAGCCGGTCGGCCCACTCGGTGCTGAACGCGCCCTTGCGGGCCACGATGCCGTCGGTGTGGATCGCGGCGACGAGCTCGTCGGTGCTGGTCTGGGGGTTGGTGCCGGTCGTGCTGGTCATCGGTGACCGCCTCCTCGTGGGGTGTTCCGGGGCACCCAGTCTGCGACGTGGCATGCAACGTGGCAAGTCACATCTCCGGCGCGTCTCGTACGATCACGGCAACAGCGGTGGACACCACCGGGACGGGCGCGGGACGGGGGTGCGGACGGCATGGCGGCGAGCCTGCGCGAGGTGGCGGCCAAGGCCGGGGTCTCCGTGCGGACGGTCTCCAACGTCGTGAGCGGGTCGGCGCCCGTCGCCGCCGCCACCCGCGAGCGCGTCCAGCAGGTCCTCGACGAGCTGCAGTACCGCCCGAACTTCGCCGCGCGCCAGCTGCGCGGGGGCCGCACCGGACTCGTCGGCCTGGTCGTCCCCGAGCTCAGCTCGCCCTACTTCGCCGAGCTCGCGGGGCTCTTCGTCGACGCGGCGCTCGAGCGGTCGTGGACCCTGCTCATCGACCAGTCCGGGGGCACCGCCGAGGGGGAGCGCCGGCTGCTGGAGGGCAGCGGCCGCCGGGTGCTCGACGGCCTGGTGCTCAGCCCGTGGGCCCTGCCGCCCGAGGACCTCACCCGCTACGCGGGGGAGCACCCCCTGGTCGTGCTGGGCGAGCGCGACCCGCACGGCGTCGCCGACCACGTCAGCGTGGACAACGTCGCCGCCGCCCACGTCGTCACCACCCACCTCCTCGCCACCGGGCGCACCCGGATCGCGGCCGTCGGGGTCCAGCCGCACCTCGCGAACGCCACCGCGGCCCAGCGCCTGCTCGGCCACCGCCAGGCGCTGGCCGACGCCGGGCGGACTCCCGACCCCGCGCTCGAGGTCGCCGTCAGCACGCTGCACCGGGCCGAGGGGGCCCGCGCGGTGCGGGAGCTGCTGGACGCACCGCACCCCCCGGACGCCGTGTTCTGCTTCAGCGACCAGCTGGCCCTCGGCGCCCTGCGCGCGGCCCGGGAGCGGGGCGTGCGCGTCCCCGAGGACCTGGCGCTCGCGGGTTTCGACGACATCGAGGACGGCCGGTACGCCACGCCGTCGCTGACCACGGTCGCCCCCGACAAGCAGCAGATCGCCGCCCGCGCCCTGCAGTGCCTCGCCGACCGCCTGGCGGGCCGCGGCAGCGCGGTGGCCCAGCGCGTCGTCGTGCCGCACCGGCTCGTGGTCCGGGAGAGCACGGGCCGGGCGACGGCCGGCCCGGCCCCTCGGTAGCGTCGCGCGCATGGCGCGAACGGTGCTGCACCTCGTCCGGCACGGGGAGCAGGCCCGGGACGAACCCGGTGCCGGCGGCGGTCTCTCACCGCTCGGGCGCGAGCAGGCGGACCGGCTCGGCCGGCGGCTGACGGGGGTGGACTACTCGCGGATCCACCGCAGCCCGCTGGCCCGGGCGGTCCAGACCACCGACGTCCTCGCGCACCACCTGCCGACGGTCGCGCGTCACCCGTGCGACCTGGTCACCGACCGCACGCCGGTGCCCTCCGCCGGGCGACGAGGCGAGTACCCCGAGCGGTGGCTGTCGTGGCTGGACGGAGTTCCTGACGAGGAGCGGGACGAGGACGCCGCAGCCCTCCGCGGCGCTGTCGAGAACCTCGGCGTCACGGGTGGGGTCGATCGGTGCGAACTGGTGGTGACCCACGGCTTCGTCATCGGCTGGTTCGTCGCCCAGGTGCTCCAGGCGCCGGAGTGGCGCTGGATCGGTCTCGACTCGGCGAACTGCGGGCTCACCGTCCTGGAGTGGGAGTCGGGCCGGCCCCCGGTGGTGGTGGCGTTCAACGACACCGGTCACCTCTGAGGCTCAGGCCCCGAACCTCGGGACGGCCGGACGTCGGCCTCGTGCCCGTGCGGCGACGCGGCCGGACCGCGAGGATGGCCGGGCCGAGGCCGCCGGGGAGGAGCTGACGCTGGAGTCGAGTGATCCGGCCGCTCCGCTCCTGAGCGCCGACGAGGCGGTCGAGCTGGGGGAGCGGCTGGGGTCGACGTCAGCGGACGCCCGGACCCTGGAACTCGCGCGGCGTGCCTGCGACCAGCTCTGCACGTCCTACGGCCACCAGCCCGGTGGCCAGGTGGAGGCGCGAGCTGGGCTGCTGCGGTCGCGTCTGCTCGCCCTGCCGCGGCTCAGCCTGCGCCAGCAGAACGAGGTCTGGGAGATCTCCGGGTGGCTCACGCTGCTGATCTCCTGCCTCCGCCACGACCAGGGCGATCAGCGGAGCGCGGAGACCCAGAGGCGGACCGCGTCGACGCTGGGCGAGGAGGTCGGTTCGGCCGCCCTGCGGGGGTGGGGCGCGGAGATCGCCGCCTGGATGGCCCTCACGCGCGGAGACCACGCCGCGGTTGTCGAGGCGGTGCGCCGCGGGCTGGAGACCTCCGGGAACGAGCCGGTCGCGGCGCAGCTGCACGCCCAGGAGGCGAAGGCCTGGGCGCGGGTGGGTGACCCCCACCGCACCGAGCTCGCGCTGGAGAACGGGCGCACCGTGCTGGACCGGCTCCCCGAACCGGGGAACCCGCACCACCACTTCCAGATCGAGAGCGCCAAGAGCGACTTCCACGCCATGGACTGCTGGCGGGTGCTGGGCAGGGACGCGGAAGCCCTGGCGATGGCGGGGAACGTGGTGCGGGCCGGCACGACCGCGGCCGGGCTGGTGGTCTCCCCGATGCGGGTGGCGGAGGCGGAGCTGACGCGCGCGGTGGTGGCCGCCCGCGCGGGTGCGGTGGACGCCGCGCTGACCCAGGCGTACACAGCCCTGGACCGCGGGCGCCGGTCCCTGCCGTCCCTGACGATGGTCGCCGCCGAGGTGGCCGACGCGATCGAGGTGGTGGACCCGGCGAACCAGGAGGCGCGGGCCCTCCGCGTGCACCTGGCTGCCGTCGCGAGCGCCTGATGAGTTCCCCGTCGAGAAGGAGGTCAGCCTCGAAGAGCCGGACCGGGTAACGACGGGGCTGGAGTGACCGATGGGTCATCCGGTGGGCGAGGGACGTCGCACCGTCGCCCGAGGAGCCCGAGTGAGTGCCACGCGTCCTGCCCGGTCCAGAGCCGGAGCCGCCCTGCTGTCGCTGGGGGTGCTGACCGCGGGTCTGGTGTGCGGTGCGGCGGAGCCGGCGGCGGCCGAGTCGCCCTTCCTCGTCCAGCGCCTGACGGCGACCGCCGACCGGTTCCAGACGTCGGCCTCGCTCGCGCGCACGGCGTTCCCGGACGGGGTGTCCGCGGCGATGATCGTCAACGGGGAGAACCCGGTGGACGCGTTGGCGGCCTCGGCGGTCGCCGGCACGACGACCCCCGTCCTCTACACCCGGCGTGACGCCGTCCCCGCCGACGTGCTCGCCGCGCTGCACGACCTCGGCGTCCGTGACCTCACGGTCGTCGGCGGGCCCGCGGTCGTCTCGGAGGCGGTTGTGGACGGTCTGCGCGGCAGCGGGTTCATCGTCCGGCGCATCAGCGGGCGCGACCGCTTCGAGACCGCCGCGACGCTGGCGCGGACGGCGGCTGAGCGTCCGCACGAGGACTCCGGGTGGCGGGTCCTGCTGGTGCGCGGCGATGCGCCGGCCGACGCCCTGGCCGTCGCGCCGGTCGCGGCCCTGCACGGGTACCCGCTGCTGCTCACCGGACGTGACCACCTGCCGGACGCCAGCGAGCAGGCCCTGCGCGACGTCCTCGCCACGCACCCCTCGACGCCGGCCGTCACGGTGGTCGGTAGCCCTGGGGCGGTGGCCGAGTCCGTGCTGCAGGACGTGGACCGCCTTGCTCTCGGACAGGCGACGGTCGAGCGCTGGTACGGCCCCGACCGCTACGCCACCGCCGTGGCCGTCGCGGACCGGACGACCGCGAGCGGACGGATCGGCATCGCCAACGGGGTCAACCTCGTCGATGCGCTGCCCGGCGCGATCCTCTTGGCGCGTTCCGCCTCACCGGTCCTGCTGAGCGAACCCGGGCGGCTCGGACCCGCTCTGTCGCAGTACGTCCTCGCGAACGAGGACCACCTGTCCTCTGCCGTCGTCCTCGGCGGGACCGCGGCCGTGCCCGATGAGGTCGTCACCGAACTGCGGCAGAAGGCCGTGGCCCCGCCGGTGCGGCTGGAGGCGGTCAGCAGCACCGCCACGAGCATCACGGTGTCCCTGGCCCAGCGGGCCGAGTACCGCTACCGGTTGTTCATCGCGCCGTCCCGGCCGGGGACGGGGGAGGGGAGCTACGCGCCGGTCGCCCCCGCGCCCCCGGCGGGTGCGCGGGAGGTGCCGTGGTCGTCGACCCGTTTCACCGTGGACAGCACGACCATCGACGACCTCGCCCCGGGAACCCGGTACGACCTGTGGGTCGCCCGCAGCGTGGACGACGTCCCGCAGACGTTCACGGGGTTCACGGTCGACACCGACTGAACCTCGACCAGCGGCATGACGGGTAGATGCTGACGCGGCTGCAGTGATCAGCCTGTGGAGGTGCTCACTGGC
This sequence comes from Kineococcus rubinsiae, assembly GCF_011839805.1. Taxonomy (GTDB): domain Bacteria; phylum Actinomycetota; class Actinomycetes; order Actinomycetales; family Kineococcaceae; genus Kineococcus; species Kineococcus rubinsiae. Next base: position 29,582 of record NZ_VWPY01000052.1, read on the forward strand.
GCCGGTACAGGTCGAGGTCGCTGCTCGAGGGGGCTGGCACGCCCGGTGACGCACCCGGTCGGGACTCCTCCGGGCGAGCCCTGGCACCTGTGACCCCCAGGCGTGGCGATCGGTGCAACAGCGTCGTCCTCGCAGATCTCCTCGCTGACGACGTCGGCGCCATCGGCATCGCCGGTGGTCTCTCCGACAGCTGCCTCCAGAACCGACCTCCCCTCCGGTTCCCCGCTCTCGCGCGGCCACGGGACGGACGTCTCTGAGCAGCACAGCTGACGCGGGCGGGTCGGTCGCCGCAGACCGCCGGCTTCCCCGCCTCGGCGGGGTGAGCGTCCGGGGGTTTCAGGCCTGCGTCGAGGCGCTTCCTGCCTGGGGGAACGTCCCACGCGTCCAGACCAGGTCGATCGAGAAGGAGGTGACGAGCCACGTCCCGCCCTGGCGAGTGAGCCACCCGCGCCAGATGTTCGAGCCCTCGAACGCCGGCGTGTGCATCTCGTCGCAGAAGATGGCGGTCACGTTGCCGCGGACCTCTGCCTGGTCCCCCTCGACGTCGGCGACGACACCGGAGATCAGGTGCTGGGTCGCAGGGACTGGTTCGTGGATGACGCGCACCTGCTCGACGACGGAGTCAACGCCGGCGGTGATACCCATGACCGTCGTCGCCTCGACGTCGGCCGCGTACAGGTGGCGGAGGTCGTCGAAGCGGTGGTCGTCGATGGCGGCGAAGATGCGAGCGATGATGTCGGCGGGTGTCGAAGGCATGGGAGGTCGTCCTTGCTGCCGGAGCTTGACGTTGGAACCCCAACGTTGGAATTCCAACGATACACGCGCTGCACGCCCTCGCCTACCGTGAGGGCATGACTGAGCGGGAGATCCCGGAGCGCCTGAGTTCGCTCCCGAGCTGGCTGCTCGTGGAAGCCGCGGCTCGCGCGGCTCGGATCGTCGCGGAGCGCACCGCTCAGAACGGGGTACCCAAGGCTGCCTATCCGATCTTGGCTGTGCTCCAGGCGGCCGGCCCGCTCAGCCAAGCCGAGGTGGGACGGCGCCTGCGGATCGACCGGAAGGACCTGTCCGGTCATTCGACACGGTTGGAGCAGCTCGGCTTTGTCACCCGACGCGCCGATCCCGGCGACGCGCGACGGAACCTGCTCGAGAACACGTCGGAAGGGTCAGCGCTCCTCGAGCGTCTGGATCCCGACTTCGTCGCAGCGCAGGACGAGTTGCTGGCCCGTCTGTCGACGGCGGAACGTCGGACCCTGAGGAATCTGCTCGAGCTCATCACCGTCGAAGACGTTCCTGAGGAGGGCATCTAGATGTACCCGGCCATGACGTTGGTAGCAGCGTGGCGGCTTGAACGAGGGAGGACCTCCGGGTGGGGTGTGGCTTGTCTAAGGCCCACATCCACCCGGAGGTCCTCGTGGCCCACGCTAATGCCCGCACCACCGTCCATGGCCGGCTCCTGATCGTCCAACGCCATCAAGCCGGCTGGGCCCAAGCTCACATCGCCGCGGCGATGGGCATCTCCCGCAAGTGCGTCAAGACGTGGATCGAGCGCTACGCCGC
>NZ_VWPY01000053.1 GCF_011839805.1 Kineococcus rubinsiae
CCCCTGGACGGGTGACGTCCGGGGCGTCGGGTGCGGGCCCGCGCCGCCGGGTGCGACGATCGGCGCGGCGGGACGCGGACGTCCACGGCCGCCGCGGGGACGGGCGCTGAGAGGTGGGTGGCGGAGTGGGCCTCGACGACGAGGGCCGGCGGGACCGGGAGGGCGCGCGGGATGAGGTGCCGGACGCGGCGCGGGCACCGGAGCGCGGGGGCTGGGAGGCCGAGGCGGTCGCGCACTCCCCCGACGCCCTCGCCGTCGTGGACGCCGACGGCCGCTTCGTGCGGGCCAACCCCGCCGCCGCCGCGCTGTGCGGTGTCGCGGCGGGCGCGGTGCCCGGCTGCCCGTCGCCCTTCCCGCTCCCCACCGGCGGCGAGCCCCTGCCGCACCCGGCGGTCGTGGAGTTCGAGGCCGCACCCGGCGTGCGGCGGGCCCTGGCCTACGCGCTGCGGCAGGTGCCCGGCCAGGAGCGCTGGGTGGTGTCGTTCCGCGACGTCACGGCGAGCCGGCTGCGCGAGCGCCGCCTGGCCGCGGTCGCCACGGCGGCCGCGGGCGTGGCGGCCCGGCGCTCCCTGAAGAGCACGCTGGAAGCCCTGGCCCAGGAGCTGGCGCGCGCGGACTCCCTGGCGGGCGTGCAGATCCTCACGGCCAGCTCGGGCGGCGACCGGCTGCACGTCATCGGCCTCGCGGGCTTCGGGCGGGCCCCGGACTTCTTCGACATGCTGCTGCGCTGCCGCGACCTGGGCGCCCACCTGGCGATGCTCGACGTGCTGCGCAGCGGCGAGGCCCAGGTGGTGCCGCACCGCTACGAGACGACGATGACGGACCCGGCGTGGGAACCGCTGCGGGAGCACCTGATGCACCCGCGGTGGGACGCGTTCGCGAGCGTCCCCCTCCTCGTGGGCGGGCAGACCGTCGGCGTGCTGAACGCCTTCTTCGCCCCCGGCCAGGTCGTCGGCGAGGAGGAGATGGAGTTCCTGCGCGCCATGGCCCAGCAGGCCGCCGTCGCCGTGGACCACGCGGAGCTGCTGGAGCGCGAGCGCGACGTCGCGCGCCGCGAGGAGCGCCAGAAGCTCGCGCGCGACCTGCACGACTCGGTGGTCCAGCAGGTGTTCTCGATCATGATGCAGTCCGGGTCGCTGGGCGTCCTGGCCCGGCGCGGGCTGGTGCCGGACGCGGCGCGCCTCGCGGTCGTCGCCGACGAGCTCAGCAGCGCCGCGGAGGACGTGCTGGCCGACCTGCGCAGCACGGTCCACGAGCTGCGCCCGGCCGTCTCCCCCGGCCGCGGCCTCGAGGCGGCCGTCTCCTCGCTGCTGGACACGACGGCCGCCCGCACCGGCCTGCGCGTCGCTCTGGAGGTCGACGACCCGGGCGCCGAGCTGGGCGCCCTCGACCCCGTCCTCGCCGAGGACGTCTACCGCGTGGTCGCCGAGGCGGTGCACAACACCGTGAAGCACGCGGGCGCCGCGGCGCTGTCCGTGGCGCTGGCCGTCCACGCCGACGCGGGGCGGCGGCACCTCACCGCCGAGGTCCGCGACGACGGGTCGGGTCTGCCCGCGCCGGACCCCGACGGGCCCCCGTCCAGCGGCTTCGGCATGACGGCCATGCGCGAGCGGGCGGAGCGCTGGGACGGCGCGCTGCACGTGCGGGCGCAGCAGCCCGCGGGCACCGCGGTCCGCCTGGAGCTGCCCCTGCTCACCACCGTCGCCGTGGCGGACCCGGCCGCGCGGGTCCTGCCGTGACGCTGCGGGTGCTCGTCGTCGACGACCACGCGGTCGTGCGGCGGGGCGTGGTCGCCTACCTCGACGCCCTGGAGGACGTCGAGGTCGCGGGCGAGGCGGGCGACGGCCGCGCGGCCCTGGAGCACCTGGCGCGCGCCGAGGTGCTGGGGTCCCTGCCGGACGTGGTCCTCATGGACCTGCAGATGCCCGTCCTGGACGGGGTCACGGCCACCGAGGAGGTCGTGCGGCGCTTCCCGGCCGTGAAGGTCGTCATCCTCACGAGCTTCGGGGAGACCGAGCGGGTGCACGCGGCCCTGGAGCACGGCGCCTCCGGCTACCTGCTGAAGGACGCGGGCCCGGCCGAGGTCGAGGCGGCGCTGCGGGCCGCGGTGCGGGACGAGGTGTTCCTCGACGCGGCCGTCACGCGCCGCCTGACGCAGGAGCTGCGGACGCCGCGGGCGGGTCTCGGGGCGCTCACGGCGCGCGAGAAGGAGGTCCTGGTCCTCGTGGCGGAGGGACGCTCCAACAAGGACATCGCCGCGCACCTCCTCATCAGCGAGCGGACCGCGCGCACCCACGTGAGCCACCTCCTGGCCAAGGTGGGGCTGACGTCGCGGACCCAGGCCGCGCTGCTCGCCGTGAAGGAGGGGCTCGTCGAGCCCCGCTGAGCGACGGCCTCCGCGGTGCCGCCCGGGACGCATGACGTAGTCCGGTCGCGTCGCCCCGGTCGCCGCGCGCGCGACACGAGGGGGTCGCCCCCCGCCCCCGGCGCACCTAGCGTGACGGGGAGCCGACGCCCCCGGGCGGCGGTGCACGCAGCACGCTCGAGGAGGAGACGCCCGTGGGTCACCCGAACACGCCTGGTGGCCCCCGCCCGGTCGTCCTGCTGCACGGCGCGTGGCACGGCGGCTGGTGCTGGGACCGCGTCGCGCCCCTGCTGCGCGCGGCCGGCCACGAGGTGCACACCCCGACCTTCACGGGCCTGTCCGAGCGCGCGCACCTGCTCTCCCCCCAGGTCGGGCTCGAGACCCACGTCGAGGACGTCACGCGCCTGCTCGACGTCCTGGACCTGCGCGACGTCGTCCTCGTGGGGCACAGCTACGCGGGCCAGGTCGTCACCGCGGTCGCCGACCGCCGCCCCGAGCGCGTCGCGCGGCGCGTGTACCTCGACGCCTTCGTCGGCGACGACGGCGAGGCCGCCCGTGACCTGCTGCCGGAGACCGTCGAGCACCACTGGGCGGAGTCCGCCGCCGAGCGGGGCTTCGGCTGGCTCGTGCCGGTGCGGTCCCTGACCGTGCTCGGCGTCACCGACGAGGCCGACGTCGCCTGGCTTACCCCGCGCCTGACGCCCCACCCGTGGCGCACGTACACCGACCCGCTGCGCCTGAGCGGCGCCGTCGACGCGGTGCCGGCCGCCTTCGTGGAGTGCGTGAGCTGGATGCGCGTCTTCGCGGCGCAGGCCGAGCGGGCGCGCGAGCGCGGCTTCGAGGTGCGCGAGCTCGCCACGGGGCACGAGGCGATGGTGACCGCGGCCCCCGAGCTCGCGGGGCACCTGCTGGAGCTGGCGGGCGCCGAGCCCGCCGCACGAGTCGGAGGAGGGGCCTGACGTGGAGTTCCTGGTGCGGTCGGAGAACAGGCTGCCGGTGGACACGCCCGCGCCGCGGCGCGAGGAGCTGCGCGCGGCCGAGCGCGCGCGGGCGGTCGAGCTGCGCGCGGCGGGGATCCTCAAGCGGCTGTGGCGGGTCCCGGGCCGCAGCGCGACGATCGGCCTGTACGAGGCCGACGACCCCGCGGCCCTGCACGACGCCCTCATGTCGCTGCCCATGAGCCCGTGGCTCGACGTGAGCGTCGAGGCGCTGGCCACGCACCCGCAGGAGCGCGCGTGAGCGCCGTCGCCCCGTCCGGCCCGCCGGACGTGCCCGGCACGCCCGTGTTCGACGGGCGGACCAGCCGGCGCGGGCTGCGCATGAACCGGATGTTCATGAGCCTGCGCACCGCCGCGGCGCGCGAGCGGTTCAGCGCCGACGAGGCCGCCTACTGCGCGGAGTTCGGCCTGAGCCCGGCCCAGCGCGAGGCCGTCGTGGCCCGCGACTGGCAGGCCATGATCGACGAGGGCGGCAGCATCTTCTACGTCTACAAGCTGGCCCTGGTGGACGGGCGGTCCATGCAGTACCTCGGTGGCGTGTTCACGGGGACGTCGGAGGCGGAGTTCGTCGCCGCGATGCGAGCGGGAGGTCATCGACATGGCTGAGGTGGTCTGGGGTCTGGCGACGTCGCACGTCCCCTCGATCGGGGCGGCGATGGACCGGGGGAAGACGGAGACGCCGGACTGGCGGGGGTTGTTCGACGGCTACGCGCCCGCCCGGGAGTGGCTCGCGCAGCACCGTCCCGACGTCGCGGTCGTCGTCTACAACGACCACGCGAACGGCATCGACCTCGACGTGGTGCCGACGTTCGCGATCGGCACGGCCGAGCACTACGCCGTGGCCGACGAGGGTTTCGGCCGCCGCCCCGTGCCCGACGTCGTGGGCGACGCCGACCTCTCCCTGCACCTCGTGGAGAGCCTCGTCGACGAGGGCTTCGACCTCACGGTGTTCCAGGAGCTCGAGGTCGACCACGGCCTCACGGTGCCGCTGTCGGTGTGGACGCCGGACCCGGGCGACGCCTGGCCGTGCCCGGTGGTCCCCCTGCTGGTCAACGTGATCCAGTACCCGCAGCCCACGGCCGCGCGCTGCTACGCGCTGGGCCAGGCGCTCGGGCGCGCGATCGCCTCCTACCCCGTGGACGCGAAGGTCGCCGTCCTCGGCACGGGCGGGATGTCGCACCAGCTCGCGGGGGCGCGGGCCGGGCTCATCAACCCGGAGTTCGACGCCATGTTCCTCGAGGCCATCGAGAAGGACCCGGAGAAGCTGGCCCGCATCCCGCGCGCGGACTACATCCGCGACGCCGGGTCGGAGGGCATCGAGATGATCATGTGGCTCATCATGCGGGGCGCGATGAACGAGCGCGTCGAGAAGGTGCACTCGCACTACTTCGTCCCCGCCTCGAACACCGCCGCCGCGATCGCGCTGTTCGACAACCGCGCCCCGCAAGACGCGTGAGCGCCACCGGTGGACGATTCCGTCGACAGGATCGTTGACGATCCGCCCCACGGGGCCTACCGTCGGCCGGGCGACGCCGCACCGGTGCCCGTCGCGCGAGACGCCCGACGCGACGGAGGCCAGCCCGTGAGGACCCGATCGTGAGGACCGTCGTCGTCACCGACCCCCCGCGCGCGGACCCGGCCGACGCCGCGACGCTGAGCGGGTTCGGGGTCGCGACCGTCTCGGAGGCGCTGGGCCGCACCGGGTACCTGGGCCCGGAGTACCGCCCCGCGTGGGCCGGCGCCCGCGCCGGCGGCACGGCCGTCACCGCCCTGTGCTGGCCCGGGGACAACCTCATGATCCACGTGGCCGTCGAGCAGTGCCGCCCCGGCGACCTGCTCGTCGTGGCCACGACCTCCCCCTCCACCGACGGGTTGTTCGGCGAGCTGTTCGCCACCGCCCTGGCGCACCGCGGGGTGCGCGGGGTCGTGCTCGCCAGCGGCGTCCGCGACGTCGTGGAGCTGCAGGAGATGAGCTTCCCGGCGTGGTCGCGGGCGGTCAGCGCGCAGGGCAGCGTCAAGGCCACGGCGGGCGCGGTGAACGTCCCGGTCGTCCTGGGCGGGCAGCTGATCCACCCCGGTGACGTCGTCCTCGGCGACGACGACGGCGTGGCCGTCGTCCCCCGGGCCGACGTCCCGCGCGCCCTCGTCGCGGGGCGGGCCCGCCTGGACAAGGAGGCGGTCAACCGGGCCGCGTTCCAGCGCGGTGAGCTCGGCCTCGACGCCTACGGCATGCGGGACCGCCTGCCCGCGCTGGGCATCGAGTACCGCACCCATGCGGAGTGGCTGCGGGAGCAGGCGTGAGCACGACGGCGCACGACACCGACGGCGTGCGCTGCACCATGCTCCGCGGCGGCACCTCCCGCGGGCTGTTCTTCGAGGCCGCGGACCTGCCCGCCGACCCCGCGGTGCGCGACGACCTGCTGATGCGCCTGATGGGCACCCCCGACCCCCACCAGATCGACGGCCTCGGCGGCGCCACGACGCTGACCAGCAAGGTCGCCGTCGTCAGCCCGTCCCCCGACGACGGCGCCGACGTCGACTACCTGTTCCTGCAGGTGGGCGTCGCCCACGCCGAGGTCAGCGACCGGCAGAACTGCGGCAACGTCCTCGCCGGGGTGGGGCCGTTCGCCGTCGAGCGCGGTCTGGTGCGCGCCGGGGCCGAGGAGACGAGCGTGCGCATCCGGATGGTGAACTCCGGCAGCCTGGCCGTGGCCACGTTCCCGACCCCGGGCGGGCGCGTCGACTACCGCGGCGGCGCCTCCGTGGCCGGGGTCCCCGGCACCGCGGCCCCCGTCGTGCTGGACTTCGACGGCACCGAGGGCTCCTCGACCGGGGCGCTGCTGCCCACGGGCCGGGTCCGCGACACCGTCCTGGGCGTCGAGGCCACGTGCGTCGACAACGGCATGGCCGTTGTGCTGGCCCGCGCCGCCGACTTCGGGCTCACGGGTTCCGAGAGCCACGCCGAGCTGGCCGCGGACGCCGCCCTGCTCGAGCGCGTCGACGCCTTCCGCCGGGCCGCGGGCGAGCTCATGGGCCTCGGCGACGTCGCCGCCACGACCATCCCCAAGACCGTCCTCGTCGCCGCCCCCCGCGACGGCGGGCAGGTCGCCACGCGCTCCTTCATCCCCGTGCAGCCGCACTCCTCCGTCGGGGTCCTGGCCGCCGTGTCCGCCGTCACGGGGATGCTGCTGCCGGGCGCGGTCGGTCACGAGCTCACCGCGGACTGGCCCCGCGACACCTCGACGGTCGACGTCGAGCACCCCACCGGCCACGTCCTCGTCGACGTCGTGGTCGACACGAGCGCAGACCCGCCGCGCGCCGTGCGCGCCGGCGTCGTCCGCACGGCGCGCAAGCTCTTCGACGGCACGGCGTTCCCCCGTCCCTGAACCGCCCGCGAGCGGAACTCACCCACGACCACCACCACCAGCAGCACCACCCACCGACCCGGAGGCGACGATGCCCCCCCTGCACGAGGTCGCCCACCTGGGCCACGTGGAACTGCTCACGCCCGTCCCCGAGCAGAGCCTGGAGTTCTTCACCCGGTTCCTCGGGATGACGGAGTCCGGCCGCGAGGGCGACTCGGTGTTCCTGCGCGCGTGGGACGACTACGAGCAGACCACCGTGAAGCTCACGGCCGCCGCCACCTCGGGCGTCGGGCGGACGAACCTGCGCGCCGCGGGCCCCGAGGCGCTGCAGCGCCTCGTGGCGCGCGTCGAGGCCACGGGCCGGGGCGCGGGCTGGCGCGACGGCGACCCCGGCTACGGCCCGACCTACGTGTTCACCGAACCCGACGGCCACGAGATGGGCCTGTACTGGGAGTCGCAGTGGTGGACGCCCCCGGCCGGCCTGGCACCCGCGCTGAAGAACCAGGCGCAGGCCCGGACGCCGCACGGCGTCCCCGTGCGCCGCCTCGACCACGTGAACTACCTCGGCGCGGAGGTGGCACCGAACCGCGACTACGTCCGGGACACGCTCGGCGCGCTGGTGACGGAGCAGATCGTGCTGGACGACGGCACCGTGGCCGGCAGCTGGACGACGTTCACGAACAAGGGCTACGACGTCGTGTGGACAAGGGACCGGACTGGCTCGAGCGGGCGCCTGCACCACCTCGCGTTCGCCACCGACACGCGTGAGGACGTCCTCCGCGCGGCGGACCTCGCGCTCGACTCCGGTGTGTTCATCGAGACCGGGCCGCACAAGCACGCCATCCAGCAGACGTTCTTCCTCTACGTCTACGAACCCGGCGGCAACCGCGTCGAGCTGTGCAACGCGGGCGCCCGGCTCGTGCTGGCGCCGGACTGGCAGCCCGTCGACTGGACCGAGGCGGAGCGGGCCAAGGGCCAGGCGTGGGGGCTGCAGACGATCCCCTCCTTCCACACCCACGGCACCCCGCCCGTCCCGGGCCCGGAGGCACCGTGAACACCGGAGACGCCGTGAACACCGGAGACGCCGGTAGCGCCGGAGACGCCGTGAGGACCCGCGTCGCGCTGCTCGGGCTCGGCGAGGCCGGGGCGGAGATCGCCCGCGACCTCCTCGTCGCGGGCGCCGACGTCCGCGGCTACGACCCCGCGCTGGCCCCGCCCCCCGGGGTCGCGGCCCGCCGCGACGAGGCCGACGCCGTGCGCGACGCCGACCTGGTGCTGTCCGCCAACAGCTCCCACGCCGCGCGGGGCGCCCTGCTGGCCGCCCTGCCCGCGCTGCGGCCGGGCACCCTGTTCGCCGACCTCAACACGGCCTCGCCCGCCCTCAAGGCGTCGCTCGCGGAGCTCGCCGGGCCGGCCGCGGACGTCGTGGACGTCGCGCTGATGTCCCCCGTGCCCGGGAAGGGGCTGCGCACGCCGATGCTGGTCTCCGGCGACGCCGCCGAGCGCTACGCCGCCCTGCTGCGCCCGCTGGGCGCCCACGTGACCGTGCAACCCGGACCGGCGGGTGCGGCCATCTCGCGCAAGCTGCTGCGCAGCGTGTTCTACAAGGGGCTGGCCGCCGCCGTGCTGGAGGCGCTGGCCGGGGCCGAGGCCGCGGGCTGCGAGGACTGGCTGCGCGCGGACATCGCCGCGGAGCTCACGGGCTTCGACGCGGGCACCCTGGACCGCCTCGTCGACGGCACCCGCCGCCACGCCCGCCGCCGCGCGGACGAGATGACCGCCGCGGCGCAGCAGCTGCACGAGCTGGGCGTCCCCGCCCGGGTGGCGCTGGCGGCGCGCGACGGGCTCGTCGAGCTGCGCGAGCGGCAGGAGGCCCGCCGGTGATCCTCGACTGCCACGGCCACTTCACGACGGCCCCGCCCGCCCACACCGCCTGGCGCGAGGCGCAGCTCGCGGCGCACGCGGCCGGGGGAACGGCCCCCGCCTACCCGGAGATCGGCGACGACGAGCTGCGCGAGGCCGTCGCCGGGACCCAGCTGCGGCTCATGGACGAGCGGGGCGTCGACGTGACGGTGTTCTCGCCCCGCGCCTCGGCGATGGGGCACCACCTCGGCGACGCGGCGGTGAGCGCGCGCTGGAGCGAGGTGTGCAACGACCTCGTCGCCCGCGTCGCCGGGTTGTTCCCGGGCCGCTTCGCCGGCGTCTGCCAGCTGCCGCAGTCCCCCGGCACGCCGATCGCGCGCTCGGTGCCGGAACTGCGCCGCTGCGTCGAGGAGCTGGGGTTCGTCGGGTGCAACCTCAACCCCGACCCCGACGGCGGTTCGTGGAGCGCACCACCGCTCACGGACCGCAGCTGGTACCCGCTGTACGAGGCGATGGTGGAACTCGACGCCCCCGCCATGGTGCACGTCTCCGCCGTCACGAACCCCGCGTTCCACGCCACCGGGTCGCACTACCTGAACGCCGACACGACCGTGTTCATGCAGTTCCTGCAGTCGGACCTGTTCCGCGACCTGCCGGGCCTGCGGTTCGTCGTGCCGCACGGCGGCGGCGCGGTGCCCTACCACTGGGGGCGCTTCCGCGGGCTCGCCGACATGCTCGGCCGGCCGCCCGTGGAGTCGTTGCTGGACAACGTCTTCTTCGACACGTGCGTCTACCACCAGCCGGGGGTCGACCTGCTGCTCGACGTCGTCCCGGTGCGCAACGTGCTGTTCGGCTCCGAGGCCGTGGGCGCCGTGCGCGGCGTCGACGACCGGACGGGCCACCACTACGACGACACCCGGCGCTACGTCGAGGCCTCGCGCCTGGACGCGGCGGACAAGGCGCTCGTGTACGAGGAGAACGCCCGCCGCGTGTACCCGCGCCTGGACGCGGTCGTCCCCCGGGCGGCCCCGTGAAGGTCACGAGTTCAGCACGTCCGGGCGAACGGGGCCGCGGGAGCACCCGCCCCGCCTCCGCACCCCCTACCCTGATCAGCACCCCCGGACCCGAACCTCACCGCCGAGGTTCCCGGACGACGCGAGGGAGCGAGATGACCGACGACGCGAGCCCCGGGACGGGGGTCCCCGCCCTGCAGGTCGTCGACGTAACGCTGCGCTTCGGCGGCATCCGCGTGCTCGACGGCGTCTCGTTCGAGGTGGCGCCGCGCACGGTGTTCGGCCTGGTCGGCCCGAACGGCGCCGGCAAGACGTCGCTGTTCAACTGCATCAGCGGCCACTACCACCCGGGGTCGGGGTCGATCCTCGTCGACGGCGTCGAGACGCGGAGCACCCCGGCGTGGCGCATGGCGCGCCTCGGCCTGGCCCGGACGTTCCAGCACCCCGCGCTGCAGCTGGGCGAGACCGTGCTGGAGAACGTCCTGCTGGGGGCGCACTCGCTGCTGCCCGGCGGCCCCGTCTCCTGGTCCCTGCGCCTGCCGCGGACGCGCACGGCCGAGCGGGCCGCCCGCGCGGAGGCGCTGGAGCTGCTCGAGCGCACGGGGTTGCGCTGGGCCGCGGACACCCGCGCCGGGGAGCTCTCCCACGGCCTGCACAAGGGCGTCGAGCTGTGCCGCGCGCTGATGTCGCACCCGCGGCTGCTGCTGCTCGACGAACCCGCCGCCGGCCTCTCGCACGGCGAGGTCGACCGCTTCGTCGAGACGGTGGCGACCGTGCGCGCCGACCTCGGCCTGACCATCGTCGTCGTCGAGCACCACATGGGCCTGATCTCCGCCATCACCGACCGCGTCATGGTGCTCGACCACGGCGCGAAGCTCATGGAGGGCACGGCCGCGCAGGCGCAGGTCGACCCGCGCGTCGTCGAGGCCTACCTGGGGCGGGAGGTGGCCGAGGATGAGCCTGCTTGAGCTGCAGGACGTCACCGCGTCCTACGGGCAGGGCAGCGTCCTGCACGGCATCTCCCTGTCGCTGGCCGAGCACGGCGCCACGGGGATCCTCGGGGCGAACGGGGCCGGCAAGACCACGACCCTGCGCGCCATCAGCGGCACCGTGCGCACCACGGGCCGCATCCTCTTCGACGGCCGCGACATCTCGGGCCTCGGCCCGGACCGCACCGCCCGCCTCGGGATCGCGCACGTCCCCGAGGGCCGCGGGACCCTGCCGCAGCTGAGCGTGCGCGAGAACCTCCTCGTGGGCGCCTACCAGCGGCGCGACCGGAAGCAGATCGCCACCGACGTCGACTACTGCCTCGACCTGTTCCCGCAGCTGCAGCAGCGCATCGCCTCGCACGCGGCGGCGCTCAGCGGGGGCGAGCAGCAGATGCTCGCGGTCGCCCGGGCGTTCATGGCCAAGCCGCGCCTCATGCTGCTGGACGAGGCGTCGCTCGGCCTGGCACCCAGCACCGCCCGCCACGTGTACGAGGCGGTCCGCCGGCTGCGCCGCGAGACGGGGCTCTCGATGCTCGTCGTGGAGCAGAACGCGGTGCTGGCGTTCTCGGTGGTCGAGCACGTGACCGTGCTGGAGACGGGGCGGGTCACCGTCGAGGGCCGGACCGACGAGCTGATGGGCATGGACTCCGTGCGCCGCGCCTACCTGGGAGGGTGAGTGTCCTACTTCGTCCAGCTCGTCGTCGACGGGCTCGCCACCGGGTCGATCTACGGCGCCCTCGCGCTGGCGATCGTCCTGGTCAACCGCTCGACGGGGATGATCAACTTCTCGCAGGGTGCGCTGGCGGTGCTGTCCACCTTCGTCGCCTACGCCGTCGTGCAGGCCGGCGGGCCGCTGCTGCTCGGCCTCGTCGTGGCGGTCGCGTTCGGCGTCGTGCTCGGCGCGGTGCTCGAGCGCCTCGTCGTGCGGCGCTTCGAGGGCGGTGACCCGAACACCGCCGTCGTGGCCACCATCGGGCTGCTGGTGCTCGTCTCGGGCATCGCCGGGGCCATCTGGAGCTACGACCCGCGGGCGTTCCCCTCGCTGTTCCCCAACGAGACGCTCGCCCTGGGCGGCGTGTTCGTGAGCGTGCGCTCCCTCGGCACGACCGCGGTGCTGGTCGCCGTCATGGTGGCGCTGCAGCTGCTGTTCCGGGCCACGAAGCTCGGCCTCGCCATGCGGGCCGTCGCGGACAACCCGGGCAGCTCCGCCCTGTCGGGGCTGCCGGTCAGCCGGCTGCTCATGCTCGGCTGGGGCATCGCCGCGGGCCTCGGCGCCGTCGCCGGGGTGCTCGTGGCGCCGCAGCTGTTCATCAGCCCGACGATGCTCGACTTCACGCTCGTCTACGCCCTCGCCGCCGCGATCCTCGGCGGTCTCGACAGCCCGCTCGGGGCCGTGGTGGCCGGCTGGTTCATCGGGGTCGTGGAGAACCTCGCCGGCGCCTACGTCGACGTCATCGGCAACGACCTGAAGATCGCGGTGCCCTTCGCCGCGATGATCGTCGTCCTGGTCCTGCGCCCGCAGGGCCTGTTCGGGCGCCGCACCGTGGTGCGCGTCTGATGGCCGGCGCCCTGGTGCGGCTGCGCGCCGCGCGCTGGTCCCGGCCCGCGCTCGCCCTGGTCGTGGCGGTCCTCCTCGTCCTCCTGCCGCTGGTCTCCTCGCCGTACGTGAACTACCAGGTGACGACCATGGCGGTGTTCGCGGTCGCGCTGCTGGGCCTCAACGTCGTCATGGGCTACGCGGGGCAGGTGTCGCTGGGGCAGAGCGCCTTCATCGGCATCGGCGCCTACGTCGCGGGCTACGGGACGACGCACGGCTGGCCGCTCCTGCTGACGTTCCTGCTGTGCTGCCTGCTGCCGGGCGTCGTCGGCATGCTCGTGGCGCTGGCCGCGGCGCGCCTGCGCGGTCTCGCGCTGGCCATGGTGACGATCGCGCTGCCGATCGTCGGCACCCCCGTCGCCAAGCGCCTGTCCGACGTCACCGGCGGGTCGCAGGGCCTGACGGTGAGCTGGCTCGACCCGCCCTCGTGGGTCGCGCTGGCCGACGACCAGTGGCGCTACTACGTCGTCGTGGCCATCGCGGCGGTCGTGTTCCTGCTGACGCGCAACCTGGTGCGCGGCCGGGTGGGGCGCAGCTTCGCGATCGTGCGCGACAACGAGGCCGTCGCCCTCTCGATGGGCATCTCCCCCTACCGCACCAAGGTCCTCGCGTTCACCCTCGCCTCCACCATCGGCGGGGCGTCGGGGTTCCTCTACCTGGCCGTCGTGCAGTACACCTCGCCGGAGACCCTCAGCTTCGGCACGTCGATCAACCTGGTCGTGGCGATGGTCATCGGGGGGTCCGGCAGCATCGCCGGCGCCGTCCTCGGGGCCGTCTACTACGTCCTGGTCCCCGTCCTCGCCGGTCAGCTCGACGCCTCGCGCACGGCCCTGCTGTCCGGGGCGTTCCTGCTGCTCGTCCTGTTCGTCCTGCCCGGCGGGCTCGTCTCGCTGCCGCGGCGCGTGCAGCAGCTCCTGACGCGGCGCCGCCGGCGCTCCGCCACCCCGTCCGACGACCCCGGGGACCGGACCGGCACGCCGGTCCTCACCTCCGACGGGCGCACCCCGTGACCCACCCCACCCCAAGGAACAGGCAGGCCTCGATGAAGAGCGTCCAGCACCCCCGCCGGCTCAGCGGCGCCGTCGCCCTGATCGGCGTCACCGCCCTGCTCGTGTCCGGCTGCACCCGGGAGGAGGCGAGCACGCCCTCGAGCTCGGGCACCGCCGAGGCCAGCCCCGGCATCACCGACACCACGGTGAGCCTCGGCATCAGCAGCCCCCTCAGCGGGGCGACGGCCGGCCCCGGCAGCTGCACCGTCGCGGGCCTCGACAGCTTCCTGGAGGCGAAGAACGCCGAGGGCGGGTTCACCTTCGGCGACGGCAAGACCCGCAAGGTCACGCTCGAGTACCTCGACGACGCCTACGATCCGGCCAAGGCGGTCGCGAACTTCCGCCAGCTGGTGAACAAGGGGATCTTCGCCTACGTGGGCGCGCTCGGGACGCCGACCAACGCCGCGGTCATGCCCATCGCGAACCAGCAGGAGGTCCCCCAGGTCCTGCTCACCGCCGGCGCGGGCGAGTTCTCCGACGACCAGCAGGCCAACCCCTGGACGAGCGGGTTCGTGCCGACGTACACCACCGAGGGCGCCGCGTTCGGCAAGCTCCTGGTGGACGCGAACCAGCCGATCACCGTCGCGACCCTCGTGCAGAACGACGACTACGGCACCGGCTACCTCGACGGGTTCCAGTCCGCGATCGAGGGCAGCCAGGTGAAGGTCCTCGACAGCGCGACCTACGAGCCGACCGACACCTCGGTCGACGGGCAGGTCACGCAGCTGGCGGCCTCGAAGGCCGACGTCCTGCTCAGCGCGGTGTCCGTCACCCCGCTGCAGGTGGGCGTCCTGACCAAGGCGCAGTCGCTCGGGTGGAAGCCCCGCATCTTCCTGCCCTCGAACACGTCCACGCCCGCCACGGTCCTGCAGCCGGGCGGGGCGGCGGCCTACCCCGACGTCTACACGCCGTCGTTCGCCAAGACGCCCGCCTCCCCCGCGTTCGCGAACGACCCGGACGTGCAGGCCTACAACACGGCGTTCGAGCAGTACGGCTCGAAGATCACCAAGACGTACACGCCGCACTGCGCGTGGAGCTACGCCGAGGGCGCCGTGCTGGGCGAGGCGTTCTCGACGATGGAGGAGCCCACGCGGGAGGCCTTCATGACGTCGCTGCGCTCGATCTCGGGCTTCCAGGCGCCGCTGCTGCTCGACGGCATCACGATCGACACGACGAAGGAGGACCAGGCGGCCGTCTTCACGGTGAACCTGGTCCGCTACAACGGCACCGGGTACGAGCCGGTCCAGGGCTACTGAGCGGGCGCGCCGGCCGGTCCGGCGCGAGGGAGCGGTGCGGGGTGGCACGGGTCGCGCGCGGCCCGTGCCATCCTGTGCGTCGGCGGTCGAGCACCGGGGGGCGGCAGTGACGACGGACGCGGGCGGGCACGGGACGCAGGACGCGGTCCCCTCGGTCGACGAGCTCACGGCGGCCATCCGCACGGCCATCGTCGAGGGCGACTTCGCCCCGAACCAGCGCCTCGTCGAACCCGACCTGTGCGCCGCCTACCACGCGAGCCGAGCGGCGATCCGCAGCGCGCTGCAGGAGCTGACCTTCGAGGGCCTCGTCGAGCGGACCCCGAACCGCGGCGCCAGGGTGCGCTCCCTGACGCTCGCGGAGGCCGTCGAGATCCTCGAGGCCCGCACCGCCCTGGACGTGCTGTGCGCGGTCAAGGCCGCCGAACGCATCACCGACGCCGAGTGCGCGGAGCTGACCGCACTGCGCGGCGAGCTCCTCGACGCGGCCGCGACGGGGCACCTCGTGGAGTACTCGGAGCTGAACCAGCGCCTCGACCGGCGCGTGCGGGAGATCAGCCGGCACGCCACCGCGGGCGCCCTGCTCGCGCGCCTGCAGGCCCGCGTCGTGCGCCAGCAGTTCCGGCTGGCCTTCCAGCCCGGCCGGGCCGCGGAGTCGGCACCCCAGCACGCCGCCATCATCGACGCCGTCGTGGCGCGCGACCCGGCGGCGGCCGAGGCCACCACCCGCGCCCACCTCGCCGGCGTCGTCGACGCGCTGGCCGCGTCGGCCCGCTGAAGACCGCTCCCCGCTGGGGCCCCTCCCGCGCCGGGCGCGGGAGGGGCCGGGCTCAGCGGGTGAAGAGGGCGTCCACCTTCTCGTTGGCCGCGGTCAGCGAGGACGGCTCGGCCTGGAACGCCATGACGTTGTCCATGGCCGAGGTCATCGTGGCGTTGACCTCCGCGGAGTTCAGCACGGCCGGGAACGGGAACGTGGTGCCGGCGTCGATCTGGTCGGTGTAGGCCGTGATGTCCAGCCCCGTCTTCGCCAGCGCCGCCTTCGACGTCTCCGTCGTCGACTGCAGCGCCGGCATCACCACGCCCGAGGCCGCCACGATGTCCTGGCAGTCCGCCGAGGCGAGGTACTTGACCCACTTCCACGCCGCGCCCTTGCGGGGCGAGGACGTGTAGATCGAGTCCGCGAGGGAGTTCTGCATCGCCGCGCGCTGCCCGGAGGGGCCGATGGGCGTGGGGGCGAGGCCGATCTCCACGCCTTCGAGACCGGCGAAGGTCGCGAGCGTCCACGACCCCTCGGTGACCATGGCGTACTTGCCGGCCTGCATCTGCTGGTCCTGCGACCCGCCCTCGGTGAAGGACAGCGGCGGCATGTAGCCCTTGTCGATGAGACCCCGCCACCACGTGATGGTGGCCTGGAAGCGCGGGTCGTCGTAGTTGAACTCGGTGCCCCACGCCTTGGCGTTCATGTACGTCCAGCCCGTGGTCTGCGTCAGGTAGGACCACTCGGTCTGGCCGTTCGGCCCGCCCGAGCTGTTGATGCCCAGGCCGTAGGTGGCGACCTTGCTCTTGTCGAAGCCCGGCTCGTCGCCGCGGACGCCGTTGGCGTCCACGGTGAGGTGCGCGATGGTCTTCTCGTAGGTGCCGCCGTCGTCGGGGTTCCACGTGAGGTTCTTCAGCGCCTCCTCGGTGACCCCCGCCTCGGCCGCCATCGTCTTGTTGTAGTAGACGCCGATGGTGTCGAAGTCTTTGGGCAGGCCGTAGCGCTTGCCGTCCGGGCCGATCCACAGGTCGGTCGTGCCCTTGACGTAGGCGTCGACGTCGACGCCGTCGGCGGCCACCCGGTCGTCGATGGGCTCGATGAGGCCGCGGGCCGCGAACTCCCCGTAGCGCGAGGTGTGGTCGACGAAGACGTCGGGGGCGGAGTTGGCGACGAAGCCCGTGAAGAGCTTGTTCCAGTAGTCGTCCCACCCGAACTGCTCGATCTTGACGTCGACGTCCGGGTTGACGCGGTGGAAGTCCTCGGCGCACTGCTGGTAGGCGGGCAGCTGCGCCGCCTCCCACATCCAGTACGTGATCTCCCCGGAGTCCGCGTCGCCGCCCGGGTCCACCCCGTAGGACGCGCAGCCGGACAGCAGGACGGTGACCCCGGCGAACGCGGCGACGGTGCGCGCGATCCGGCGGCTGGAACGCATGGGGAGGACCTCTCCGGTGGGGGCGGGGACAGGGGTGGGGACGGGCGCGGCGGTGCGGCGGCGGCGGCTCACTTCACACCCGAGAAGCCGATGGAGTTGACGATCTTCTTGCTGAAGACCGCGAACAGGAGCAGGACGGGCAGCGCCGCCAGCAGGGTGCCGGCCATCATCCCCGCCCAGTCCGGCGTGCCCTGCGGGGTCTGCGCGCGGAAGATGCCGAGGCCGACGGTGAGCGTGCGCACCGAGTCCTCGCTCGCGACCAGCAGCGGCCAGAAGTACTCGCTCCAGGCCTGCACGTACTGCAGGATCGCCAGCGTCGTGAGGGGGCCCGACGCCATGGGCAGGATGACCCCGAAGAACCGGCGCACGGGCCCGGCCCCGTCGAGGCGGGCGGCCTCCTCCACCTCGTGGGGGATGGCGAGGAAGAACTGCCGCAGGAAGAAGATCGCGAACGGCGTCATGAAGAAGAACGGCAGCACGATCGCCGCGTAGGTGTTCAGCAGGCCGAGGTCGCGCATCAGCAGGAAGTTCGGCAGCTGCGTGAAGATCGGCGGCACCATGAGCGCGGTGAGGAACAGGAAGAACACCGCGTCGCGGCCGGGCCAGCGCAGCCGCGAGAAGGCGTAGGCGGCCAGGGCCCCGAAGAACACCTGCCCGGCCGTGATGAGCGTGGCCACGAGGACCGAGTTGAGCAGGTAGCGGCCGAAGTCGATGGCCGCCCCGGAACCGCCCTGCGCCTGCGCCTCCTCGGTGCTGGACAGGCCGAGGACCCGCCGGAAGGCGCCCAGGGTCGGTTCCACCGGGAGCAGGGACGAGGGCTGGCTGGACAGCGCCGCGCCGTTGGAGAGCGCGGTGCGGATCATCCAGAAGAACGGGAACAGGGTCGCGAGCATGATGAGGACCAGCGCGGTCCAGGCGAGGATGCGCCCGGGGCTGCGCCCGGCCCTCCCGCCGCGGGCGGGCTGGACCAGGAGCTGGTCGGTGTCGGTCGGTGCTGCTGCAGCGGTGGTGGCCACGTCGCCTCCTCCTTCGGGTCGGGGTTTCAGGCGACGTCGGACTCGCCGGCGCGCATCAGCTTCAGCTGCACGAGGGCGACGACGGCCAGGATGACGAACAGGACGACCGAGACCGCCGACGCGTAGCCGAACTGCAGGCGCTGGAAGGCGAGGTCGAAGATGTAGTACTGGATGACGCGGCTCGCGTCACCCGGCCCGCCGCTGGTGGTGACGGCGACCGTGTCGAAGGCCTGGAACGACCCGACGACCGTGATGACCAGGACGAGCGCGAGCACCGGGCGCAGCAGGGGCAGCGTGATCGTCCAGAACATCTTCCACTCCGAGGCGCCGTCGACCCGCCCGGCCTCGTAGACGTCGTGGGGGATCATCACCATCCCCGCGAACAGCAGCAGGGCGGTGTAGCCGACGTGGCGCCAGGTGTTCACCAGGGCGATCGTGGGGATCGCCAGGTTCTGGTCCCCGAAGAAGGCGATCGGGTCCACCCCGAGCCAGCCCAGGAACTGGTTGGTGATGCCGATCTGCGCGTCGAGCATCCAGTAGAAGAGCAGCGCCACGACGACGTTGGCCACGAGGTAGGGCATGACCACGACGCTGCGGACGAACACCGAGCGCGTCACCCGGTGCAGCAGGACGGCGATGAGCAGCGCCAGCACCGTCTGGGAGACGATGTTGATGGCCACGTACTCGACGGTGACGAGCATCGCGTTGCCGAAGGTCGCGTCCTGGAACAGCGCCCGGTAGTTGTCGAGGCCCACGAAGACCGGCGCGTTGAAGACGTCGTACTCCGTGAAGCTGAACCAGATCCCCCGCAGCGTGGGCCAGAAGTAGAAGACGCCGAAGCCCAGCAGGGCCGGGGCGATGAACGCGAGCGCCGTGAGCCGCTCGCGGGTCGAGCCGTTGGAGTCCGGTCGCAGTGCGTCGCCCGTGCTGCTGAGACGGGGACGGGCGACTCTGCTCGTCGTGGCCATGGGTCAGACCTTCCTGGTGCGGAGGAGGAGGAGCTGCTGCGGTTGCAGGGCGGGCGCCCGCAGGCCCGCCGCGGCCAGGACGCGGCCCGGCAGCCGGACCCCGTCCGGCAGCCACGGGGTCGGCTGGTCGCCGCGCAGGGCGGGCGCGTCGCCGGGGGCCTGGACGGTGACGTCGTAGAGGGCGTCGGGGAGCAGGCCGGGCAGCCGGACCGCACCGGGCACCGAGGTGAGCGGCGTGGTCAGCTGGACGACCGCGAACAGGCCGTCACCGCCGTCGGCGGCGACGGTCCCGTGGACGGCGAAGGACTCGTCGTGCTGGTCGGCGCGCACGGTGGTGCCGGTGTGCAGGAGGCCGCGCAGCTCCTTGTAGAGCGCCACCCAGCGGGTGAGCTCCGCGCGGTCCGCCGCGGAGGCCCGCGTCACGTCCCACTCGATGCCGAACGACGCGAACAGCGCCGTGCCGGCCCGGAACGAGAGGTCGTTGGCGCGGTGGGTGGTGTGCGAGACGGCCGCGCCGACGTGGGACCCGACGAGCTCGGGCGGGACGAGCTGGGCGGTCCAGCGCTGGATCTGCTGGCGCTCCAGCGGGTCGATGCAGTCGCTGGCCCACACGCGGTCGGTGTGCTCCAGGACCTCCAGGTCGATGCGCAGGCCGCCCGAGGAGCAGGACTCGATCTCGACGCCGGGGTGGCGCGCGCGCAGCTCGTCCAGCAGCCGGTAGACCGCCAGGGTCTGCGCGTGGACCCCGGGTTCGCCGCCCGGGCCGGAGCCGGCCTCGAGCAGGTCGCGGTTGTGGTCCCACTTGAGGTAGCGGACGTCGTTCTCCGTCAGCAGCGCGTCGAGCCGCTGGAGCACGTGCGCGAAGGCGTCGGGGTTGCCCAGGTCGAGGACCTGCTGGTCGCGCGAGAGCATCGGCTGCCGGCCCCCCGTGGCCAGCACCCAGTCCGGGTGCGCGCGGACCAGGTCGGAGTCGGGGTTGACCATCTCGGGCTCGACCCAGAGGCCGAACTCCATGCCGAGCCCCGTCACGGCGTCGACCAGGGGCGTGAGCCCGTCGGGCCAGACGCCCTCGTCGACGTACCAGTCCCCCAGCCCCGCGTCGTCGCTGCGCCGGTGGCGGAACCAGCCGTCGTCCAGGACGTAGCGCTCGACGCCGATCTCGGCGCCCGCGCGGGCGAGCTCGACGAGGCGGTCGAGGTCGTGGTCGAAGTAGACGGCCTCCCACGTGTTCATGATCACCGGGCGCGGCGTCGACGGGTGGTGCGGGCGCGAGCGCAGGTGGGCGTGGAAGCGCGCGGCGACCTCGTCGAGGCCGGCGGCCGCGTAGGCGCCGAAGACCCAGGGCGTCTCGTAGGACGCGCCGGGGGCGAGGCGGACCTCCCCGGGCAGCAGGAGCTCACCGCCGCGCAGGACGGCCGCGCCCGTGGACAGGCGCTCCGCGAGGCTGCGGTGGTTGCCGCTGAAGGCGACGTGCTGGCCCCACACCTCACCCGCGCGGAAGCCGAAGCCCGGCGTGCCGACGGCCAGCACGAGGGGCGCGTCGGGTCCGGTGCGGCCCCGGCGGTTCTCGCGCACGTGCGCGCCGACGACCAGCGGCAGCCGCTGCGGGGCGCGCTCGCGGGCCCAGCGCCCGGCCAGGTCGAACACCTCGGTGGCCACGGGCGGCACGGGCAGCGACAGCGCGAGGTCGGCGACCTCGTAGTCCGCCTGACCCGTGTTCGTCAGCGTGGCGCGGTGGCGCACGAGCCCGGACGGCAGCAGCTCCACGACGAGCGTCAGCGCGAGGCCGGCCTCCTCGTCGGCGGCCGCGAGCTCCAGCCGGCCGCCCGCGGGGGCCTCGGCGACGGTCCACGAGGTCGGCACGAAGCGCGTGGACCACGCCCGGCCGGCGCGGTGGCCCGAGAGGCCCGGGGTGCCGTTCCAGCCCCGCGACTGCTCGGGGAGCAGCGACAGCGGCTGCGGGTCGTCGACCTCGTTGTTCGTGCGGGCCGTGCGGGTCGCACGGACGAGGTCGGCGAGCGCCGCGGCGCCCAGCTCGCCGAGGTCGGCGCCCCAGTGCGCGACGGACGGCAGCGCGTCGGCGGGGGTGGTGAGCACGAGGCTCACCCCCGCGGCCCGCAGGTGCAGAACCTCCCCGGGCGGGCTCGTCGTCGCTCCGGCGGCGGGCGGGGCGGGGGTGGGCGTCACTGCGTCTCCTCGAGCACTTCGTCGGGCCGTGTGGGTGAGTTCTACGGCGAAACTCAGGGATCCGTCAACCACCTCACAGCGCGGTGTGCAAGCGCAGTCCGGAACCGGGACGATGGTTGCGAGTTCTGCTACGACACTCCCCCGCGGGTGCGTCACACTGCGGAGAACCGCCGCGACGAGGCGGACCACGTTGCGGGACACCACCGAGGAGGACGCCGTGACCGTCGGCCCGAGCGCTGCCGCGCCCACCCTCCCCCCGCGCCCCGGCGGCGCCTGGACGCCCCTGACGGGAGCGGCCCACCGCATCGCCGTGGCCGTGCTGCTGGACGGCCCGCTGCCGCGCAGCGAGCTCGCCCGGCGCTTCGACCTCTCCCCCGGCAGCCTCACGCGGCTGTCGCGCCCGCTGCTGGACTCCGGCCTCCTCGTGGAGACCACGGGCGCCTACGACCCGACCTCCGGGCGCCCGACGCGTCCCCTCGACGTGGACGAGTCCTCGCACCACTTCATCGGGGTCAAGCTGACCGCCACCACGGCCCACGCCGTGCTGACGACGCTGCGCGCCCGCGTGGTGGCCGCCGAGGAGGCGCTGCTGCTGGACACCTCCCCGGCCGGCGTCGCCGCGACCGTCGCGGACCTCGTGCGCTCGCTCGCCTCCGAGGTCGCGGAGGTGGGCGTGGACGGGGTGCGCGCGGTCGGCGTCAGCCTCGGGGGCCGCGTCGGCGAGCGCGGCGAGGTGCGCAGCGCGCGCTACCTGGGCTGGAGCGACGTCCCGCTCGGGGAGCTCCTCGAGGACCTGCTGGGCCTGCCCGTCGTCGTGGACAACGACATGCTCTCCCTCACCCGCGCCGAGCAGTGGTTCGGCGCGGCGCGGCGCTGCGACCACTTCGCGGTGCTGACCATCGGCGAGGGCGTGGGCTACGGCCTCGTGGTGCACGACGAGGTCGTCGACCCGCCCGACGCGGGGGTCGGCCTCCTCGGGCACTTCCCGCTGGACCCGACCGGCCCGCTCTGCCCGCAGGGGCACGCGGGCTGCGCCGACAGCCTGCTGACCATCAGCGCCGTGACCGCGCGTGCCTCGACCGGCCTGCGCCGCCCCGTGCGCTACGAGGAGGTCCTCGACCTGGCCCTGGAGGGCGACCCCGTCGCCCGCCGCGTCGTCGACGACGCCGCCCGGGGCCTCGGGCGCCTCGTGGCGGCCGTCGGCAACCTCACCATGCCGCAGAAGGTGGTCCTCTCCGGCGACGGGATCCGGCTGGCCGAGGTGGGGCGGGCGGCACTGCTCGCGCAGGTGGCCGCGGACCGCAACCCGCTGGCCTCGCCGCTGGACATCGACGTCCAGCAGACCGGGTTCCGGGAGTGGGCGCGCGGGGCGGCCGTCACGGCGATCCGGACCTTCGTGCTCGGGACGCGGGCGTGAGGCTCGCGTAGTCTCGCGGGATGACCCCGGGTGCGGTGCTGGTGAGGCGGCTCCACGTCGACCTCTGCCGCACCCAGACCGCGACCTGTCCGCGCTGAGGAGTGCCCCGCGCCCCCGTCCCCGGGGCGCCCCACCCCGGCCGGAGGTCCCCCGTGACCAGCTCCCCCTCGTCCCCCACCCCCCTCGCGCACGCCGGCGTCCCGGCGGCCCGGCGTGAGGTGCGCCCACCGCTCGTCCTGTGCTTCGTCGGCGCCGGTCCCCGCACGCTCGGGGTGCTGGAGCGCCTCGGGGCGAACGCGGGCGAGCTGCTCGGTGACCGGGCGCTGCACGTGCACGTCGTCGACCCGCACCTGCCCGGCGCGGGGCGCATCTGGCGCGAGGACCAGCACCCGCTGCTGCTGATGAACTCCCGCGCCACCGACGTCACGGTGCTGCCCGACGCCTCCTCGGCCCTGCGCGGTGCGCCCCGCAGCGGCCCGACGCTGCACGCGTGGCTCGACGCGCACCGCGACGAGCTCGCGGAGCGGTTCGCGGCCGCGGGCGAGGACCGCCTCGCCGCGGAGGTGCGCGGCGTGACGCCGCAGACCTTCGTCTCGCGCGCGCTGGGCAGCGCCTACCTGCGCTGGGCGTGGGACCTCGCGCTCGCCGGGCTGCCGGCGGGCACGGTGGTCGAGGTGCACGCCGACACGGCGCTCGACTTGCTCGACGGCCCCGGCGGCCGCCAGCTGGTGACCCTCGCCGGGCGCGCGGAACCCCTCGTGGCCGACGCCGTCCTCCTGGCCCAGGGTCACCCGGACGTGGAACCCGGCCCCCGCGAGACGGCGCTGCAGGAGTTCGCCGCCGCCCACGGGCTGACCCACGTGGTGCCCGGCTACACGAGCGACCTGCACGCCGCGGGCGCGCTCGACGCGCTGCACCCCCGTGAGGACGTCCTGGTGCTCGGCATGGGGCTCGCCTTCGTCGACCTCGTGGTCCTGCTCACCGAGGGCCGCGGGGGCCGCTACGAGCGCGACGCCGCGGGGACCCTGCACTACCGGCCCAGCGGCGCGGAACCCGTGCTGCACGCGGGGTCGCGCCGCGGCGTGCCGTACCGGTCGAAGATCTCCTACGAGCTGGGCTCGCGCCCGCCCCTGCCGCGGTTCCTCACCCCCGCCGCGGGCACGGAGCTCGCGGCGCGCCTCGGCCGCCCGCTGGACCTGCGCGCCGACGTCTGGCCGCTGATCGCGAAGGAGCTGGCGGGCGCGCACTACCACGAGCTGTTCCTGCGCCACGGCGAGCGCACGAGCGTCCCGGTCGAGGAGTTCGACCGGGAGTTCGCCGCCGCGGCGTGGGGCACCGCGGAGTTCGACGAGCTCGTCGCCCGGGCCGTGCCCGACCCGGCGGACCGCCTCGACCTGGCCGGTCTCGACCGGCCGCTGGAGGGCTGGGGGACCAGTTCGGCCGAAGGCGTGGACCAGCGCGTGCGCGAGCACGTCGAGGCCGACACGACCCGCCGGGGCGACGCGCGGCACAGTGCGGACGCCGCCGTGTTCCTAGCCCTGCTGTCCGCCTACGGCGTCGTCGCGTCGTTGCAGCGCAACGGGATCCTCACCGCCCGCTCCGCCGCCCTGGACGTCGACGGCTGGTGGCACGGGTTCTTCAGCTACGTCGCCAGCGGTCCGCCGCCGGCCCGGCTGGAGCAGCTGACCGCGCTCTCGCGCGCGGGCGTCCTGCACTTCCTGGGCGCCGGGACCGTCGTGGCGGGCGACGCGGCCACGGGCCGCTGGGTCGCCACCTCGGCGAGCAGCCCCGGGCACCTGAGCACCCGGGCGTTCGTCGACGCGCGGCTGCCGCACCCCAGCATCCGCGACACCGCCGACCCGCTGCTGCACCGGTTGCACGCGCGCGGCGACGCCGTCGAGCAGGAGTTCGCCGACGCCACCGAGGTGCTGACCAGCGGTCGCCTCGTGGTGGACGCCGACCAGCACCTCGTGGACGCGACCGGTGCCGCCCACCCGCGGCGCCTGGCCGTGGGCCCGTGGGTCGCGGGCGGCGGGTGGGCGCCCGCGTTCGCCCGCCCGGGCGTGGACGCCGGGTTCTTCCGGCTCAACGAGGCCGTCGCCCGGGACCTGCTGAGCACGGCGGCGGAACCCCTCGTCAGCGCCGGCGCGCGGCCAGGTGCCAGGACCGCGCCGAGCGCAGGTGGGGCTCGCGGTCGCTGAGCGCCGTCTCCAGGTGCTCCAGGTCGTCGACGAGCCGCTCGTCCGCGACGGCCCCGGCGTGCAGCAGGCCCGTCACCGACAGCACTCCCGCGCGGCCGGCGGGGTCGCAGCCCGCGGCCCGCACCGCGTCCAGGACGTCGTCCGGGTCCAGGCGCAGGACGGTGCGCCCCGTGACGTCGTCGACGGAGCGGGCGGCGTCCAGCAGCACCCAGGCCTGCGCCGGGTCCCCGTGGACGGCGGCGGCGAGGACCTCGGCCGCCGGGTTCGGCGCCAGGAGGGACAGCAGCCCCCCGGGCCGCAGCGACGACGCGAGCGTCGCGACGTCCTCGCCGACCTGGTGCAGCGTGCCGCGGTGCTGCAGCACGTCGTGGCAGAGGACGACGTCGAAGGAGCCGGACCCGCCCGCGCGGTGCCGCGTCAGGGCCGCGAGCGCGTGCAGGTCCTCGATGTCGGCGGCCACGGTGTGCAGCCGGTCGCCGACGCCCGCGGCGTGCGCCGCCGCCCGCGCCAGGTGCAGGACGTCGGGCGAGGTGTCCAGGACCGTCACGTCGTGGCCCTGCAGGGCCAGCTGGACCGCGTCGCGGCCGTTGCCCCCACCTGCGTCCAGGACCCGCAGCGGCCCGTCGGAGACCTCGCCGATCCAGCGCCGCAGGGTGGCCGCCACGACCCGGTAGCGCAGGCGGCCCCAGGGCGAGTCCTGCCAGGTGGCCCAGGCCGCGGCCTCGTCGGTGCCCGCGCGGGCAGGTGGTGTCGACGTCACGTGCTTCCCCCATCGCTCCTGGCGTGAGCACCCTCGGGGGGTTGCTGCGGCGTCTCTGAGCCAGGTCTCTCGGCCGCTCTGGATGGTGGGAGCAGACTAGCCCGTCTCAGAGGGTGCGGTGCATGACGTGCAGGCCGACGTAGCCGAACTCGGGGTGGTCGAACGCCTCGGGGACCGTGGCCAGCACCTCGAAGCCCAGCGAGCGCCACAGCGCGACGGCCGCCCCGTTGGTCTCCACGACGGCGTTGAACTGCATCGCCCGGAAACCCTGCGCGCGGGCCCACGCCACGACGTGCTCGCCGAGCGCCCGCCCGACGCCCCGGCCCCGCGCGGCGGGCGCGACCATGAAGCTCGCGGTCGCCACGTGCGCCCCGCGGCCTGGCCGGTTCGGGCCCGCCTTGGCCGTGCCGAGGACGACGTCCCCCTCGACCGCGACGACCGTGCGGTCCGGCGGCGGCTGCACCCACAGCGCGCGCGCCGCCTCCGACGTCAGCCCCTCCGGGTAGGCGTAGGTCTCCCCGTCGGCGACGACCTCGTCGAAGAACGGCCACACCTGCGACCAGTCGGCCGGCTCGAGCTCGCGGATCTCCATGCGGCGCAGCGTAGTCCCGGCCGGCGTGCGGCCCCGCGCCTCAGGCGGGCGCCTTCTCCCCCGCCTCGACGGGCACCCGCAGCCGGTTCTCGGCCGGGGGCAGGGGGCAGGTGGCGTGGTCGGTGAAGGCGCAGGGCATGTTCGCCGTGCGGTTGAAGTCGAGCACCACGCGGCCGTCCGCGGTGGGCGCCTCGACGGCCAGCGAGCGCGTGGTCCCCGTGGTGGACACCCCGCTCGTGGCGTCGGTGAACAGGACGGAGAACTCGGTGCCGGAGCGGAACAGGACGAGGCTCTGCGGGGCGCCGTCGACCTCGAAGCGCGCGGTGCCGGCCGCGGTGAAGCGCTGCTGCAGCCCCTCCACGACCGAGCCCACGACCACCTCGCGGTCGTCGCCGAACGGCTCGAAGCGGGCCTGGACGACCCAGCGCTCGTCGAAGGCGAAGACCGGCACGCCGGTGAAGGACGCCAGCAGCGGTGCGCGCGGGTCGCGCACGCGCAGCGCGTGGTTCCCGCTGCGCCGGATGACCTCGACGTGGCGGTCGCCGTCCTCGACGAGCGTCCCGCCGCCCCCCTCGACGGGCGCGGTCACGACCTCGCCGTCCACGGCCCGCCCGTCCAGGACCAGCCCGTCGGCGGCCGCGGCCCGCAGGTGCACGCCGTCCGCCGCGACCCACCACGTGCCCGGCAGGCCCTCGACGGCCTGCGGCTCCTCGTCGAGCCAGTGCAGGCCCGTCAGGCTCAGCCAGCCGTGGGGTTCGCTCAGGGTCGCGGTGCGGCGGGCGCGCCAGGCCTCGAAGTCCGCGCGGCGGGTGGCGGTGTCGAGGGTCGTGGAGGTCATGGTGCGTCCTTCGCTCGCGTGGGGGGCCGGCTCGTGCGGTGCCCGGGGGCTCCGCGTCAGGGACAGCGCCGCGGCGGGCCCGGCTGTTCCCGGCGGCCGGTCCGCGGCCCGGCCCGGCCCGCGGCGGGGCCGTTAGGCTGCGCCGACACCGCCCGAGGAGGAACCCGCGATGACCGACGTCCCTGCGCCCGGCCAGGACCTGCTGTTCCCCCCGCCCGCGGAGTTCGCCGCCCGCGCCAACGTGGACGCGGGCGAGTACGCGCGCGCGGCCGCGGACCCGGAGGCCTTCTGGGCCGAGAAGGCCGCCCGGCTGCAGTGGGACGAGCCGTGGCACACCGTGTTCGACGGCTCCACGATGCCCACCGCGCAGTGGTTCGCCGGCGGCCGGCTGAACGTGGCGGTGAACTGCGTCGACCGCCACGTCACGGCCGGTCGCGGGGACAAGGTGGCGCTGCACTGGGAGGGCGAACCCGGGGACAGCCGCACGATCACCTACGCGGAGCTGCAGGAGGAGGTGTGCCGGCTGGCGAACGCGCTGGAGGGCCTCGGCGTCGGGCACGGCGACCGGGTGGTCCTCTACCTGCCGGTGCTGCCGGAGACGATCGTCGCGACGCTCGCGTGCGCGCGCATCGGCGCCGTCGTCAGCCTGGTGTTCGGGGGTTTCTCCGCCGAGGCGCTGCGGTTCCGCGTGGCCGACACGGGAGCCAGGGTGCTCGTCACCACCGACGGGCAGTTCCGGCGCGGCAGCGCGGTGGGCGTCAAGGCCGCGGCCGACGCCGCCGTCGAGGGCCTCGACCACGTCGAGCACGTGCTCGTGCTGCGCCGCACGGGGGACGCGACCCCGGACGTGCCGTGGACGCCGGGCCGCGACGTGTGGTGGCACGACGTCGTGGACACCGCGAGCAGCGAGCACGAGGCACCGTCCTTCGACGCCGAGAACCCCCTGTTCATCATCTACACCTCCGGCACGACGGGGCGCCCGAAGGGCCTGGTGCACACCAGCGGCGGGTACCTGACGCACGCGTCGTGGACGCACTGGGCGGTGTTCGACCTCAAGGACGACGACGTCTACTGGTGCCAGGCCGACCTGGCGTGGGTCACGGCGCACACCTACGAGATGTACGGGCCGCTGTCCAACGGTGCGACGCAGGTGATCTACGAGGGCAGCCCCCTCACGCCGCACCCGGGCCGGCACTTCGAGGTCATCGAGAAGTACGGGGTCACGACGTACTACACGGCGCCGACCCTGGTGCGCACGTTCATGAAGCACGGGCCGGAACTGCCCGCCCGCTACGACCTGTCCTCGCTGCGCCTGCTCGGCAGCGTCGGGGAGGCGATCAACCCCGAGGCCTGGTTGTGGTTGCACCGCAACGTGGGTGGCGGGCGCTGCCCCATCGTCGACACGTGGTGGCAGTCCGAGACGGGCGCGGCCGTGGTGGCCCCGCTGCCGGGCGTGACGCCGCTGAAGCCGGGGTCCGGGACGGTCCCCCTGCCCGGGCTCTCGGCGACCGTGGTCGACGACGCGGGCGAGGAGGTGGCGCCCGGCGTGCAGGGCGTGCTGGTCATCACGAAGCCGTGGCCGGGCATGGCCCGCACGGTCTGGGGCGACCACGACCGCTTCGTGCGCTCCTACTGGGAGCCCTACGCCGAGCGCGGCTACTACCTCGCGGGGGACTCCGCGACGAAGGACGCCGACGGCTACGTGTGGATCGGCGGGCGCATCGACGACGTGCTGAACGTCTCGGGGCACCGCCTGTCGAGCATCGAGCTGGAGTCGGCGCTGGTCTCCCACCCGCGGGTCGCGGAGGCCGCCGTGGTCGGCGCCCCCGACGACACGACGGGGCAGCGGATCATCGCCTTCGTCATCACGCGCGGCCGCGCGGACGCAGACGACCCGGACGACGCGGGGCTGACCGCCGCGCTGCGCGCCCACGTCGGCGAGCGCGTCGGCGCCATCGCCAAGCCCCGCGACGTCGTGGTGGTCCCGGACCTGCCCAAGACGCGCTCGGGGAAGATCATGCGCCGGCTGATGGCCGACATGACGGCGGGCCGCAGCGGGGGCGACGTCACGTCCCTGCAGGACGAGACCGCGCTGGCCGGCGTGGAGCAGGCCTGGGCGCGCTACCTCGCGACCCGCCCCTGACCCCACCTCCTCCCGTGATCATGCAGGTACTCCCTGCACGACCACGGAGGGAGCGCGTCAGCTCTGCAGGGCCGCCGGGTCCATCCAGGAGACCTCCCAGCAGTGGCCGTCCGGGTCGCGGAAGCTCGTGCCGTACATGAACCCGAGGTCCATCGTGGGGCCGTACTCCGCTCCCCCGTTGGCCAGCGCCTTCGCCTTGAGGTCGTCGCACTCGGTGCGGTCGGCCGCCGACAGCGCGATCATGACCTCGGTGGCCCCGCGCGGGGCGGCCTCGCCCTGCAGGAACTGCGCCCACTTCGCGGGGGCGTGCAGCAGCGCGATGATGTTGTCCTCGATGACGACGCACCGGGTCGTCTCGTCGCTGAACTGCGGGTTGAGCGAGAAGCCGAGCGCCGTGAAGAACGACGCCGACACCTCGACGTCGTCGACCGGCAGGTTCAGGAACACCATCCGCGTCACAGGGACCCCTCCTCCGTCTGCCCACCCCGGTGGGGTGGCGTCGGGGGGTGGACCCGGCGCGGGAGCGGAACTGAGCGGTCGCCGCGCGCGGCGCGCCGCGGTGTCAGAGGGTGGGGAACCAGAGCCCGATCTCGCGGGCCGCCGACTCCGGGGAGTCCGAGCCGTGGACGAGGTTCTGCTGGACCTTCAGGCCCCAGTCGCGGCCCAGGTCACCGCGTACGGTGCCGGGGGCGGCCGTGGTCGGGTCCGTGGTGCCGGCCAGCGAGCGGAAGCCCTCGATCGCGCGGTGGCCCTCGACGACGGCCGCGACGACGGGCCCCGAGAGCATGAACTCCACGAGGGGCTCGTAGAACGGCTTGCCCTCGTGCTCGGCGTAGTGCCCCGCGAGCAGCTCGCGGTCGGCGGTGCGCAGCTCGAGGGTGACGAGGACGTAGCCCTTCGCCTCGATGCGCCGCAGCACCTCACCGGTCAGGTTGCGTCGCACCCCGTCCGGCTTGACGAGGACGAGGGTGCGCTGGACGTCGGTCTCCGTGGCCACGGACGCACAGTAGCGGAGCAGGCCCCGGCACCCGTCCACCCGCGGCGCCCGCCGGCCGAACCGCGGGGCCCGCGGCTCCGAACCCCCGGTGTGCCCCGCCGACGTCCCCTGCGCCACCGGTCTCCCTCGCGGACGGGCGTGCGTCCGCTCCTCGGGGCGGCCGTCGTGCTCGTGCTCGTCCTGCCCGCCTGCACGGGCGGGGGCGACGCTCCGGCCCCCCGCGGCACGGCGAGCCCGGCGACCCCCACCGCTCCGCCGACCGCGACGACGAGCGCCCGGGTGGCCCCGGTCCCCGCGGCCGCGCCCGACGCGACGCCGCTGGCCCGCCGCTTCCTCGACACCTGGGTCGACCCGGACGGCCGGGTGGTGCGCCGCGACGTCGGCGGCGACACCACCAGCGAGGGGCAGGCCGCCGCCCTGCTGCTGGCGGTCCAGAGCGACGACCCCCAGCTGACGGCGCTGGTCTGGGACTGGACGGCCGCGCACCTGCAGCGCCCCGACGGTCTGCTGGCCTCGCGCTGGGCCGACGGGGGCGTCGCCGACGCGGCCCCCGACGCCGCCGCCGACCTCGCGAGCGCTCAAGGGCTCGTCGCGGCCGGGCGGCGCTTCGCCGACCCCGAGCTCGCCGCCGCGGGGGCGCGCTTGGCCGGCGCCGTCCTGGACGGGGAGACGGCGGTGACGCCGCTGGGGCGGGTCCTGCTCGCGGACCCCGCCGCGGCCGCGCCGTGGCCGGTGGAACCGGGGGCCGCCTCACCCCTGGCGGTGCAGGAGCTCGCGGCCGCCGTGCCGGACCCGCGCTGGGCCGAGCTGGAGACGGGCAGCGCGGCCGTCCTGCGGACCCTGCTCGGCGCGGCCACCCTGCCGCCCGACGCCGCCCGCGTGCTGGCCGACGGGCGCGTGGAGGCGGTCGCGTCCCCGGGCGCGGTCGACGTGCAGTTCGGCTCGGCGGCGGCGCGCGTCCCCGTCGGCTCCGCCGCCTCGTGCGACCCGGCCGACGTGGCGATCGCGGCCGGGCTGGCCCCGGCGCTCGTGCGCACCGACGACCAGGTCAGCGGCCGCTACGACACGGGGGGCACGCCGACCGTGGACTACGCGCAGCCGCTGGCCTTCGTCGCGGCCGCGGCGGCGGCCGCGGCCGCCGGGGACGAGGCCGCCCGCACCCGCCTGC
>NZ_VWPY01000054.1 GCF_011839805.1 Kineococcus rubinsiae
GCGCCGTCAGCGGTCTGCACGACGTTGACGCCGTCCTGAGCGTTGCGGACGGCGACCTTGAGGCCACCGATCTGCGAGCGCAGGCCCTCCGACACCGACAGGCCGGCCGCGTCGTCAGCGGCCTTGTTGATGCGAAGACCAGACGACAGCTTCTCCAGGGAGGAGGACTGCGCCTTGTCCGTGGCCTGCAGGTTGCGGTAGGCGTTGAACGCGGCGATGTTGTTGTTGATGCGAAGACCCATGATGATCGTTCCTCCGTGAGTAGGGGTCCGTCTGGTTTCCCGGCCTGCCCCTCCGTGGGCCAGCCAGTTGTTTCATCGGTCTGCCGCCGCCGAACCTGAGGGGTGAAGCGTGTGGCGAACGGGTGACGTCGCCGGCTCGCCGATCGGGGGCCGGCACGGTCGCCGCCCGAACGACGGAGCGCCGCGCCCCACGGAGGGGCGCGGCGCTCGGTCGTCTCGACGGGTCTGCGCTCACGCGCTCTGGCGCACCGCCACGGGACGGGGAGCGCTCATGACGCCGAAGCTGGACAGCGCCAGCCGGGCCCGGAAGTCCGACTGCGCCCCGACGGCCGCGAAGTAGGACTCCTTGCGCTTCACCGCGGCGGTCGAACCCGTGAGGGCCCCGACCATCTCGGGCGAGAGGTGGCTGTTCATGCCGTCGCGCAGCAGGACGAGCGCCTCGGCGCGCATCTGCGAGATGCGGGACTCGCTGACCTCGAGCTCCTCGGCCAGCTCGGCCATGGGGCGCTCGGCGATGAAGTAGCCCTCGACGACGACCTTCAGCCGCTCGGGCAGCGCCGCGATCGCAGAGCGGAGGTAGCCGAGCCGCTCGCGGTGCAGCAGCTCCTGCTCCGGGCCCGGCGTGTGGGTGGGCAGGTGGTCGTCGATCGAGGCGCCGTCCGCGGTGAAGCCCTGCATCGACAGCACCACGGCGCGCTGGGCGTCGTCGCGGGTGTCGTGCAGCTCGCGGGTGGTGACGCCGAGCGCCGAGGCCGTCTCCTCCGCGGAGGGGCGGCGGCCCAGCTGAGCCGTGAGCTGGTCCTCGATCTGCGTGAGCTTCCGGGCGCGGCTGCGGGCTCCCCGCGACGCCCAGTCCTGCCCGCGCAGCTCGTCGAGCAGCGCCCCGCGGATGCGGGTGTTGGCGTACCGGTTGAACGGCACCCCGGTGCTCGGGTCGTAGGCGCGGGACGCCTGGACCAGGGCCAGCAGCCCGGCCGACGTCAGGTCGTCGCGGCTCACGTGCGAGGGGAGCCGGCCGATGAACTCGTTCGTGATGTAGCCCACGATCGGCAGGCTCTTCTCCACGAGCGCCACGCGGGCGGCGTCGGTGAGGGCCTCGAGCTGGGGAGCAGCGGCGTCTGCGGTCACGCCCCATCTCTCGGCACGTCACCCCCTGCGACTTGAGCCCCCAGTCGGTGGACACCGTCGGACGCGGCGGGTGACGAGCCTCCCCCGTCCGGGCGTCGCCCGGTCCGGGCAGCCGACGTCCCCTCCCCTGCGCCTGTCACCGCGGCCCCGGTGAGAGACCGGCCCGCTCGCGACCCGTCCGGCCCAGCCCGCCCTCAGGTGCCGGCCGCGGATGCCGATGGAGGCGGGAGAACGGACCGACGGTCGGTGCGGAAGGGACGGGCATGGGACTCGCTGAGGTCTCCAGCATCCTCTGGAAGGAGCGGGAGCTGCTGGAGCTGCTCCTGTTCAAGCTGGAGGAGGAGCAGCTCGTGCTGGCCAGCGGCCGCACGCGCTGGCTGGCGCACGCCACCCGCGAGGTGGAGTTCGTGCTCGAGCAGATCCGCTCCACCGAGCTGCTGCGGGCCGTCGAGGTCGACGCCATCGCCGCCGAGCTCGGCATCGACGCCGGCCCGAGCCTCAACGTGCTCGCCGGCGTGGTCCCCGAACCGTGGGACGACCTCTTCCGCAGCCACCGCGACGCGTTCCTGACGCTCACCGCGGAGATCCAGAACCTCGCGGACGCCAACCGGGACCTGCTGACCAGCGGTGCCCGCGCCGTCCGGGAAGCACTGCTGGGCCTCGACGCAGGCCTGGACACCTACACCGCCAAGGGCAAGAACATCGCAGCCTCCACCGGGGGATCGCGTGCCCACTTCGTCGACGAAGCCCTCTGACGGGCAGCGAGGACCGAGGACATGAGCACCTTCTCCGGCATCAACCTGACCTCCAAGGCACTGGCGGCCGCCCAGCGCTCCATGGAGGTCACGGGCCAGAACATCGCCAACGCCAACACTCCCGGCTACAGCCGCCAGCGCGTCGACCAGACCGAGAGCGTCGTCGGTGAGGGCGGCATCTGGGCGCGCCGCAACATCGCCGGCGACGGGGTGGAGATCACCGGCATCAGCCGCGCCACCGACGCCTTCGTCGACGCCCGCCAGCGCCAGGACGCGGCCACCTCCGCTGAGCAGCAGGCCACGGCGAAGGTGTGGAACGACGTCGAGACCGGGCTGGGCGAGCCGGGCAGCGCGAGCCTGACGCAGCGCCTGACCGACACCTACAAGTCGTGGAGCGACCTCGGCAACGCGCAGGGCTCCGACGCCGTCTCCTCGGCCCGCACGACGGTCCTGTCCCGCAGCCAGGCGGTCGTCGACACCCTCAAGGGCCTCGACGAGTCGCTGACCCAGCAGTGGGGCAACCTGCGGGACAACGCCTCGGTCCTGGCCGAGGACGCGAGCGGCACGGCGGCCCGCGTCGCCGAGCTCAACAACACGATCCGCAAGGCCCTCAACACGGGCTCCTCTGCCAACGAGCTGCTGGACCAGCGGGACCAGGCGGTCAACCACCTCGCCGAGCTGACCGGCGCCCGCGTGGTGCAGCGCGACGGCGGCATGGTCGACGTCTACGTCGGCAACGCCGCCATCGTCACCGGCGACCGCTCCGAGACCCTGTCGGTCCGCAACCCCGGCCTCACCCTCGCCCAGGCGAAGGGCGCCGGCGCGCAGGCGCTGCAGCTGCAGGTCGGCGCCACCGCGGTGAGCCCGGACTCCGGCACCCTGCGCGCCACCCTCGACGCGGTCAACACCACGCTGCCCGGGGTCTCCGGGAAGTACGCCGACACGGCGCAGAAGATCGCCGACGAGGTGAACGCCGTCTACAACCCCGCGGGGACCGCCGGGGGCGACTTCTTCGCCTTCGACGCCACCAAGGGCGCCGGCGGGCTGAGCGTCCTGGTCGCCGGCACCTCCGACGCGCAGTTCGCGGACAGCACGCCCGGCACGGTGGACCGCTCGATCGCCAAGACGCTCGGGCAGCTGCCCGAGAACCCGGCCAGGAGCCCGTCCACCTCCTGGCGCAGCACCGTCACCTCGCTGGCCTCCTCCTCGCAGGCCGCCGAGAGCCGGGCCGACCTGGCCGCGTCCGTCGCCCTGAAGTCCAGCGCGGCGCGCGAGGCGGTGTCCGGGGTGAACCTGGACGAGGAGATGACCAACCTCGTCGCCTTCCAGCACGCCTACTCCGCCGCCGCGCGGGTCCTCACCTCGATCGACGAGGCGCTGGACACCCTCATCAACCGCACCGGCCTCGTCGGCCGCTGACCCTGACTGACCGAGAGAGGAACAGACGTGTTCAGCCGCATCACGAACCGCAGCATCGCGGTCGGGTCCATGACCAACCTGCAGGCCAGCATGAACCGCAGCAACAAGCTGCAGGAGCAGCTGTCCAGCGGTCAGGTGCTCAGCAAGCCGTCCGACGACCCGGTCGTCACCAACAACTCGATCCAGTACCGCACCGAGATCGGCGTGCAGGAGCAGTACGGCCGCAACAACCTCGACGGTCAAGCTTGGCTGAACTCGGCCGACGCCGCCCTGCAGGACTCCGTGAAGGTCATGCAGCGCGTGCGTGACCTCACCGTGCAGGCCGCGAACACCGGGGCCAACGACACGACGGCCCGCCGGGCCATCGCCATCGAGGTCGACAGCCTCAAGGAGAACCTGCTCTCCTCGGCCAACACCAAGTACCTGGGCCGCCCGATCTTCGCGGGCACCAAGATCGGCGACGTCGCCTTCGACGCCACCGGGGCCTTCCAGGGCGACGCCGGCGTCGTCGCGCGGCGGGTCGGGCCGAACGTCGACGTCGCGGCCAACGTGAGCGGCGAGGGCGCCTTCGGCGACGACGGCGCGACCTTCGCCATGCTCACCGACCTGTCCACGGCGCTGAAGAGCGGCAGCGGCGCCGGGATCAACGACTTCATCACGAAGGTCGACACCGGGCTCGGGCTGCTCAAGGACTCGCTGTCGACGGTCGGGGCCCGCACCAACCAGCTCGAGGCCCTCAAGGACACCTCCGACGCCCGCGTCGACTCGCTGACGGACTCGCACAACGACATCACGGCGATCGACCTGCCGAAGACGCTCATCGAGTACAACCTGCAGAAGACCGCCTACGAGACCGCGCTCGCCTCGACCGCCAAGGTCATCCAGCCCACCCTGATGGACTTCCTCCGTTGACCAAGGAGTTCTCTACAGTGACCCTCATGACCGACGCGCCCGTCGCAGCTCCCGAGATCGTCTTCGTCGCCCCCATCATGGGCTTCGACCAGCACAAGCGGTTCAGCCTCGTCGCCCTCGACGACGAGGGGGTCCTGTTCTCGCTGCGCTGCGTGGACTCCCCCGAGATCCGCCTGGTCGTCGTCGCGCCGGGGCGCTTCTTCCCCGGCTACCTCCCCGAGATCGACGACGACACCGTCGCCGCCCTCGACCTGCGCGACGCCACCGAGGCCGCCGTGCTGTGCGTGGTCAACCCGGGCGAGGACGCCTCCACGGCCACCGCGAACCTGCTGGCCCCGGTCGTGATCAACCACCGCTCGATGCGGGCGGCGCAGACCGTCCTCGTCGGCACCGACCTGCCGCTCAAGGCGCCCCTGATGGTCGCCTGAGCCCACTCCCGCCCGCACGAGGCCCCTGCCGCACCGCGGTGGGGGCCTCGTCGCGTCACGGGCCCTTGCGCCGCCACCTCAGCGTCCGGCACCTCCGCCCGGGTGATCTCCGCGCGCGCCGCGCTCGGGCCCCTGCCTACAGTGCCGAGCATGAACCTCGAACGCCCCGTGGCTCCCGAGCCCTACTCCCTGCTCCCCCAGGTGCCGAGCTTCGAGCTCACCTCGACCGACATCGCCGAGGGCCGGCCGATGGCCGACCGGCACGCCGGCGAGAGCGTGTCCCCCCAGCTGAGCTGGTCGGGCTTCCCCGAGGGCACGAAGTCCTTCCTGCTGAACGTCTTCGACCCGGACGCGCCGACGCCCGCGGGCTTCTGGCACTGGACCGTCCTGGACCTGCCGGCCACGACGACCAGCGTCCCCACGGGCTTCGGCTCCGACGCCGGCGGCGCCCTGGTGCTGCGCAACGACGTGGGCAGCGCGGACTACACCGGTGCAGCTCCCCCGCCCGGGGACCACGTGCACCGCTACGTCTTCGCCGTGCACGCCCTCGACGTCGAGTCGCTCGAGCTGCCCGCCGAGGCCACGCCGACGGTGGCGGCCTTCACGTCCCTCGGCCACGTCCTGGCCCGCGCGACGCTGACGGGCACCTACCAGCGGTGACGGTCGCGGACGAGGGGGCGCAGCGGGTCGCCGGGTCGCTGGAGCTGCGGCCCGCGGCGCAGCACCCCGACCTGCTGACCCCCGCCGTCGCGGCCGCCCTGCCGGCGGGGGCGTGGGTGTGCGAGATCGACCCCGACGTCGCCGACACCGCGGCGCTCGTCGAGGCGGCGGGCGTCCCGCTGGACGGCTCCGCCAACTGCGTCGTGGTGTCCGGCAAGCGGGAGGGTGACGAGCGGATCGCGGCGTGCGTGGTGCTCGCCACGACCCGCGCCGACGTCAACAGCGCGGTCAAGAAGGTGCTCGACGTCCGCAAGGCGTCGTTCCTGCCGATGGACCGCGCGGTCGACGACAGCGGCATGGAACACGGCGGCATCACGCCCGTCGGGCTGCCGGCCGGGTGGCGCGTCCTCGTCGACGAGCGGGTGGCCGCGGCGCCCTGGGTCCTGATCGGCTCCGGGGTGCGGCGCTCCAAGCTCGTGGTGCGGGGCGCGGACCTCGCGGCGCTGCCGGGTGCCGAGGTCGTGGACATCGCCCTGGAGCGCTGAGCCGTGCGCCGGCGCCTCGCGGTCCGCGGGCCGCGGGGCGCCGGGCCGGTCTGGGCGGACTACGCCGAGCCGGCCCGGTGGTCGCGGTGGTCGCCGCAGGTGCGGGGCGTCACCGCGACCGGGCCGGAGCTGCGGGCGGGGCTCGCGGGGACCGTGCGCGGTCCCCTGGGCCTGCGGGTGCCCTTCGACGTCACCGCCGCCGACTGCGACGCGCGGACGTGGGCGTGGGAGGTCCGCTGCGCGGGCGTCGGTCTGCGCCTGGAGCACGGCGTGCGCGGCGTCGGGGACGGCTGCCTCACCTGGCTGGTGCTCGACGGGCCCGCCGCGGTGGTCCTCGCCTACTCCCCCGTCGCCCGCCTCGCCCTGCGCCGCCTCGTCGGCGCTTAGGCGCCGGGCCGGGTCTGCCAGAGCGCCACGGCGCTGGCCGCGGCGACGTTCAGGCTGTCGACCTGCGGGGCCATGGGGATCCGCACGGTGAGGTCGGCGCCCGCGAGCGCCCGCCGGCTCAGGCCGTCGCCCTCGGTGCCCAGCAGCAGCGCGAGGCGCTGGGGGACGGCGAACGCCCCGAGGTCGACGGCGTCGTCAGCCAGGGCCAGCGCGGCCACGCGGAAGCCGTTCTCGCGCAGCAGCTCCAGGTCGCCCGGCCACGTCGTGGCGCGGGCCCAGGGCAGGTGCAGGACGGTGCCCATCGAGACGCGGACGCTGCGCCGGTACAGCGGGTCCGCGCAGCGGGGGCTGACGACGACCCCGTCGACGCCGAACGCGGCCGCCGAGCGGAACACCGCGCCGACGTTGGTGTGGTCGGCGACGTCCTCGAGGACGACGAGCCGCCGCGGGCCGGACCCGAGGCCCGCCACGAGGTCGGCGACGGAGCGCGGGGCGGGCCGGTGCATCGAGGCGATGGCGCCGCGGTGCAGGTCGACGCCCGTCAGCTCGCGGAACGCCTCGACGGGGGCCACCAGGACGGGCACGTCGGGGAAGGGGGCGAGGGCGTCGGCGAGCTCGTCGGCGCGCTGCGGCGAGAGCAGGAACGAGCGCGGCCGGTGCCCGGCGGCGAGCGCCCGCCGGACCACCTCGACGCCCTCGGCGAGGAACAGCCCCTCGGCGGGTTCGCGGACGGCGCGCAGCTGCACGTCCTTCAGCGCGGTGTAGTCGCGCAGCAGGCCCGCGTGGGCGGGGTCCGCGAGGTCGGACAGCAGGAGGCGCGGCACGCCCGGACGGTACCGGTCGTTCCGCGCCGCCTGCCGAGCGCGCCTCAGTAGCGGAAGCGCCCCACCAGGTCCTGCAGCTGCTGGGAGACCTGGGCGACGTCGTCGGCCGCGGAGCGCGTGGACACCACGCCGCGGTCGGTGGCGTCCGTCGCGGCGGACACCGCGTCGATGCCGCCGGCGATGCGGTCGGCGCCGAGGGAGGCGTCGGCGATGGACCGCGAGATCTCCGAGGTGGTGGCCGTCTGCTCCTCCACCGCCGAGGCGATGGTGGTCTGCAGGTCGTTGATGCGCGCGATGACCTCGGTGATCGAGCCGATCGCGGTGACGGCGCCCGTGGTGTCGGACTGGATCGCGGCGACGCGCCGGGAGATGTC
Source organism: Kineococcus rubinsiae (assembly GCF_011839805.1). Classification (GTDB taxonomy): domain Bacteria; phylum Actinomycetota; class Actinomycetes; order Actinomycetales; family Kineococcaceae; genus Kineococcus; species Kineococcus rubinsiae. The sequence continues at coordinate 7,675 of NZ_VWPY01000054.1, forward strand.
CTCGGTGGCCCGCGCGGTCTGCTGCGCGAGCTCCTTGACCTCGCCGGCGACGACGGCGAAGCCCTTGCCCATCTCCCCGGCCCGGGCGGCCTCGATGGTCGCGTTGAGGGCGAGGAGGTTGGTCTGCTCCGCGATGGCGGTGATGACCTTGACGACGGAGCCGATCTGCGCGGAGGACTCCCCGAGGCGCGAGACGGTGGCGGTCGTCTCCTCGGCGACCTGCACGGCCTGCTGGGCGACGCCGGTGGCCTCGGCGGCGGAGGCGGAGATCTCGCGGATCGCCGAGCCCATCTCGTCGGAGCCCGCGGAGACGGCCTGCAGGTTCGTGGACACGGCGGCGATGTCCGCGGAGACCGTGCGGACCTGCTCGCCGGCGCGCTCGGAGGCGGCTCCGGAGGTCGTGCCGGCCTCGGCCAGCTCCCGCGAGGAGCGGCCGAGCGAGGTCGCGCCCGCGAAGACGGAGGAGATGTCGGCGCGCAGCTGGGCGAGCGCGCGGTCGAGGGCGGCGGCGGTGCGGCCGAGCTCGTCGGAGCGGTCGATGCCCGTGGTGGCGGTGAGGTCGCCGCGCTCGAGGGCCTCGGCGACCCGGGCGATCGCGGAGGCGTCGGCGCGGATGCGGCGGACGGCGGCGACGAGCACCGCGCAGCCGAGCGCGAGCCCGGCGACGAGGAAGGCGACGGTCAGCAGCAGCGTGCGGTGGGCCGCGTCGCGGCTGGCGTCGACGGAGGCGGTGACGGCGGCGGACGCGCTCGCCTGCAGCGTGGCGACGTCGCCCTCGAAGGCCTGCTGCGCCGCCTGGTAGGTCGTCAGCGCGGCGGCGCGGGCGGCGTCGTCGGCGGCCCCCGTCACCTGGGGGCCGGCGGTGTCCATGGCGTCGAGCTGCTGCGCGAGGTCGGCGGCCACGGGGACGTCGGCGCCGGAGACGAGGCCCTGCAGGGCGTCGACGGCGTCCGTGCGGGCCTGCGTGCCGTCCGCGAGCTGCGCGCCCACCTGCTGGGCGACGCCCGGGACGTACTGGGCGGCGAGGGAGTTGGCGGTGACCTGGGCGTTCAGCAGGGCGATCGACTGCACCGTGCTCTGGCGCGCGAGGACGCCGTCCTGCAGCGCCGCGAGGTCCGCGCTCTGCTGGTGGCTCGAGACGGCCCCGAGCGCACCGAGCGCGACGGCGGCCAGGGCCATGCAGCCTGCGGCGCCGGCGATCCGGGTGGTCAGGGAGGCGCTCGTACCGGACTGTCGGGCCATCGTGGGTCTCGCTCCTCGTCTGGGTCCCGGGTGGGCGGGACCGCGTGCCTCCTCATCGGCACGCGACGACGACGGCCTGAGCCCGGGAGCAGGGGCGCACCCGCCTGCAGCAGTGCAGGTGTCCGGCGACGGGGAACCTCCGCGGTCCGCCGTTCCCGACCCCCCGGAGCCGGAGCTCAGAAGGCGGCGCTGGGCACCACGCTCGGGACGACCACGGCGGCGTCGAGGTCGAGGACCCCGCGCAGCGCGCCGCCCGGCCCGGGGTGCACGGCGCGGTCGAGGTCCAGCGCCGGGCTGGGGTAGCCGAGCAGGAACCCCTGCGCGGCGTCGCAGCCCAGGCGCCGCAGGGTCTCGAGCTGCTCGGTGGTCTCGACGCCCTCGGCGATGACGCCCAGGCCCATGTTCTTGGCCATCCCGACGATGCCGGCCACGACGGCCTCGTCCTGGCGGTGGCGGCCGAGCCCCGCGATGAAGTGGCGGTCCACCTTGACGTGGTCCACGGGCATCGACTGCAGGTGCGAGAGCGAGGAGATGCCCCGCCCGAAGTCGTCGACGCCGACGCGCACCCCCATCGTCCGCAGCGCGTGCAGGGTGGAGAACCCCGCCTTGGCGTCGGCGACGAGCAGCTCCTCGGTGACCTCCACGAGCAGGGCGCCCGCGGCGCGACCGCTCGGCTGGGCCACGGCGATGGCGTCCAGGAGCTCGCCGTTGGCGAGCTGGCGGGAGGAGATGTTGACCGAGACCGTGAGGCGGCAGTCGTCCCCGGCGTCGGCGTACCAGCCCTCCAGCGTCCGCCACGCCTCGGCGATGACCCACGCGCCGATGGAGACGATGAGGCCGCTGCGCTCGGCGAGCGGGATGAAGTCGGCCGGCTGCAGGAGCCCGCGGCGCGGGTGCTGCCAGCGCACGAGCGCCTCCACGCCCTGCACGTGGCCGTCGACGAGGTCGACGATGGGCTGGTAGTGCAGGCGCAGCTGGCCCTGGGCGACGGCGAGGGACAGGTCGTCCTCGGTCTGCAGGGTGTCCACGGCCTGCGCCTGCATGCGCTCGTCGAACAGCTCCGAGCGCGCCTTGCCGCCCTCCTTGGCGCGGTAGAGCGCCGCGTCGGCGCGCCGCAGCAGCTTCGAGGCGTCGGCCTCGTCGCGGGCCAGGGCGATGCCGACGCTCGGGGTCACGCTGATCTCGCGGCCCCCGGTGACCACGACGGGCCGGTCGGAGATCGAGGACACGACGCGGTCGGCGATGCGGCTCGCGTTCAGCTCGTCGGTGAGGTCCTCGCAGAGCACGGCGAACTCGTCGCCGCCGAAGCGGGCGACGGTGTCCTCCGGGCGCACGGCCGCGCGCAGGCGGGAGGCCACCTCCACCAGGACGGTGTCGCCGGCCGCGTGGCCGTGCACGTCGTTGATGGTCTTGAAGCTGTCCAGGTCGAGGTAGAGCACGGCGCAGGCGTGCGAGCCGCGGCGGGCGAGCGCGTGCTGCAGGCGGTCGGAGAACAGCTGGCGGTTGCCGAGGTCGGTCAGCGGGTCGTGCAGCGCCTGGCGCCGGGCCGCGTCCAGGACGTCCTGGCGGTGCCGGCCCTCCTCGTCGAGGCGCTCGGCGGCCTGCATCGACAGGTGCAGCAGCAGGACCGCGCTGACGACGCCGCCGGCGAGCACGGAGAGCAGCGTCCCGGCCGACGGCGGCCCGACGAGCAGGCGCAGCAGCAGCGCGATGACCCCGACCACCACCAGGGGTGACGCGAGGGCCCAGGGCACGATGCGGGTGCGGACCTCGTCGCCCGCGAGGTGCCGGGCCGTCCACGGCCACGGAGCCATCCCGCACCTCCTGTCGTCGAGGGTCGCGAGCTGGTGCTCCCGCGACCGAACCAGCCGATCGTCACGATGTGCAGACGTGCGATTGCACATCGTCATCGCCAACGCGTCAACTGTCCAGACGGCACGCCGCTCGTCACCGGACGGACGGCCGCACGGCGCCGGACGGCCCCGCAGTGACCACCCGACCACGCACCGTCGCCGGAAGCGCGCCAGGAGCGACGCCGCTCACCCTGACGGGTGACGCGACGGCCGCCCGGGCCCCCGCTCGCGGGCCGGCGGGGCGGGCTCAGGCGCGCAGGACCCCCGCCTCGTCCGCGGGGGTCGTCAGGACGCAGAACTCGTTGCCCTCGGGGTCGGCGAGGACCGCCCACCCCGCGTCCGGGGTGCGCCGGTCGTCGACGACCGTCGCGCCCAGGGCGAGCAGGCGCTCCACCTCCGCGTCGCGGTCGCGGTCCACGGGCCGCAGGCACAGGTGCATGCGGTTCTTGACCGTCTTGGGTTCCGGGACGCGCAGGAACAGCAGGCTGCGGCCGCCGGGACCGCTCAGCCCGGCCTCCTCGTCGTCGCCGTCGTCGTCGGGCTCGAAGTCGTCGAGGACCTGGGCCCACCACGCGACCTGGGCGAGGGGGTCGGCGGCGTCGAGGCAGAGGTTCGCGGTGCGGGAGGCCATGCGGCCCAGCCTGGCCGCGCCGTCCCCGCCCGCGCCACCCCGGCGGGGACAGCGGTCAGTGCGGGCGACGGTCAGTGCGGGCGACGGTCAGTGCGGGCGGTGGGCGTAGCGCTGCTCGGGGCGCCCGGTGGTGCCGTAGCGCAGCTGCAGCTGCAGGCGGCCCTCGGCGTCCAGCGCCGCGAGGTGGCGCTGCGCGGTGGCCCGCGAGATCCCCGTCGCGGTGGCGACGTCGGCCGCGGACAGCGGCTCGGCGGCGTCCTGCAGCGCCTGCAGCACGAGGTCGCGCGTCGCGGACGCCGCCCCGCGGGCCGGCGCGGCCTCGGAGTGCAGGGCGCGCACGGCCCCGTCGACGACGTCCTGGTCCACGCCCGGGCGGGCGTCCAGCAGGCGCCGGTAGCGGGCGTAGGCCCGCAGCCGGCCCGCGAGCGCCGCCTCGTCGAAGGGCTTGAGGAGGTAGCCCAGCGCGCCGCTGCGCAGCGCGCGGCGGAACGTGGCCGTCTCCGTGGCCGCCGAGAGCACCATGGCGTCGCAGTCGAGCTCGGCGACGAGGTCGAGGCCCGAGCCGTCCGGGAGGTAGACGTCGACCAGCGCCAGGTCCGGCGGCGGCTGCCCCTGCGCGCGCCGGCGGGCGAGGACGAGGCGGGCCTCGGCGCACGTGCCGGCGGTCGCCACCACCGCGAAGCCGGGGACCGCGGCGACGGCGCGGGCGTGCAGGTCGGCCACCCGGAAGTCGTCGTCGACGACGAGCACGTTCAGGTCCACGGCTGCTCCCCCGCCCCGGCGCCGCCCGCGACCGCGCCCGGCAGGCGGGCGACGAACACCGCGCCGGCGAGCCCCTCGCCGTCGCCACCGTCGGCCAGCCACGCGTCGCCGCCCCGGGCCCGCGCCACCTGCCGGACCAGCGCGAGGCCGAGGCCGCCGTCGCCGGCGGCCCGCGTCGTGACCCCGGGTTCGAAGAGGTCCGCGCGCACGTGCGGCGCGACGCCCGGCCCCGAGTCGGAGACGGCGACGACGAGCGCCGTGCCGTCCTGCACGAGGTCGACCTCGACGACCGCCCCCTCGCCGCCGCGCACCGCGGTGACGGCGTTGTCGACGAGGTTGCCGAGCACGGTCGTGACGTCGACGGGGTCGGCGATCCGGCCGGTCACCGACACCTCGCCCAGGCGCAGCTGGACGCCGTTCTCGCGGGCGTGGCTGGCCTTGGCGGCCACGAAGGCCTGCAGGTAGGGGTCGGCGACGGCGTCGAGACCCGCCACGCCCGTGCCGAGGGGCCCCGTCGCGAGCAGGGTCCGGACGTAGTCGCCGGCCTCCTCGACGTGGCCGGAGCCCAGCAGCCCGGACACCAGGTGCAGGCGGTTGGCGAACTCGTGGCGCTGGGCGCGCAGCACGGTGCCGACGGCCTGGACGGCGTCGAGCTGGCGGGTGAGCAGCTCCACGTCGGTGCGGTCCTGCACGGTGACGACGGAGCCGAGCAGCCGGTCGTCGCGCGAGACCCGGCGGGAGGACAGCAGCAGCGCGCGCTCGCCCAGCACGGCCAGCGACGGCACCGCGTCGGGGTGCTCGACCAGCGCCCGCACCCGGGCGGGCAGGTCCTCGACGGCGTCGCCCGCGACCAGCGGACGGCCCAGCAGCCGGGCGGCCTCGTCGTTGGCCAGCACGACCCGCCCCGCCGGGTCGACGGCCACGACCCCCTCCGCGATCCCCCGCAGCACGGCCTCGTGGCCCTGCAGCAGACCGGCGATCTCCTCCGGCTGCAGGCCCAGGGTGAGCCGCCGCAGCCGCCGCGACAGCAGCGCCGCCCCCGCCAGACCCGCGACGAGCGCCGCGAGGGCGATGAGCGCGAACGGTCCCAGCGCCTCCCGCACGCGCTGGGCCACGGTCGCCGAGGCGATGCCGACGCTGACCTCCCCGACGACGCGCTGCCCGCCCGGCTCGCGCACGGGCACCTTCGCCCGGGCCGAGCCGCCGAGGGTGCCGACGGCCGTGCTGACCTCCTCCCCGCCTCCGAGGGCGACCCCGGGATCGGTGCTGACCCGCTCGCCCAGGCGCGCGGGCACGGGGTGGGCCAGCCGCAGGCCGCGGTCGTCGGTGACCACGACGAACAGGGCGCCCGTGCGGGCGCGGGCGTCGGAGGCCGCGCGCTGGACGGGACCGTCGGCGAGCGTCGACGCCGGGGCGGGGGCCGCGGCGCTCGCGGCCGCGACGCCGGCGCGCACGGCGTCGTCCTCCGCGACCACGCGGGCCACCGCGAGCGCCCGCTGGCCGACCTCGACGTCGATCTGGCGCTGCAGGAGGTAGGCCGAGCCCGCGAAGGAGACGGCCAGGACGAGGACCACCAGCAGGGCCTGGACCGCGAGCGCCTGGCGCGTGAACGGCCACCGGCGCGGGTCCATGGCGGTCACCGTAGACCGCCGGGGGTGCGGCTGAGCACAACGCGCACAAGTCGCGCAACGAGGACTACCCCCGCCAGTGCGCGCAACCCCGTGCCTGCGCGCCGGCGCCCCTACCTTCGGTGCCGTCAGCGGCAGCGGAGCCGCTGGAGGACCTCCCCCCTCCCTCCGGACGGAGCAACGATGCTTGTCGCCCTCGGTTTCGGCATGGTCGCCGTGTTCATGGCGCTCATCCTCACCAAACGCCTCACCCCCGTCGTGGCGCTGATCCTCGTCCCGCTCGCGTTCGGCCTCGTGGCCGGCGCCGGGCTGGGCCTCGGCGACGCGGTGATGGACCAGGTCGGGGAGTTCGCCCCGACCGCGGCCCTGCTGTTCTTCGCGATCATCTACTTCGGCCTGATGATCGACGTCGGCCTGTTCGACCCGCTGATCCGGCTGATCCTGCGCATCTGCGGCGACGACCCCGTCAAGGTGGTCGTCGGCAGCGCGCTGCTCGCCGCCGTGGTCTCCCTCGACGGCGACGGTTCGACGACGTTCATCATCACCGTCTCGGCCATGCTCCCGCTGTACCTGCGGCTCGGGCTCAGCCCCGTCGTCCTCACGGTGTCGGCGAACCTCGCGGCCGGCGTCATGAACATCGTCCCGTGGGGCGGGCCCACGGTCCGCGCCGCGACCGCCCTGGGCGTCTCGCCGTCGCAGCTGTTCAACCCGATGGTGCCCTCCATGCTCGCGGGTCTCGTGTGCGTGCTGGTGATGTCGTGGTTCATGGGCCTGAGCGAGCGCCGGCGGCTGCAGCGCAACGGCATCGACCTCGCCGACTTCCGCGCGACGGAGCTCGCGACCGTCGGCGGCGCCGGCGGTTCCGCGACGGTCGGTTCCGCGACGGTGGGTTCCGCGACGGTGGGTTCCGGCACGGTGGGTTCCGCCGGGACCTCGTCCGCGGGTTCCTCCGTCGCCTCCACCGGGACGATCACCACCGGGACGGGCACCGGCGACGAGCACGGCTTCGAGGGCGGCGCGCTCGACCCGACCCGCCCGACGCTGCGGCCCCGGCTGATCTGGTTCAACGCCGCGCTGACCGTGGCGCTGCTGGTCCTGCTGGGCCTCGACGTCCTGCCGCTGCCGTTCCTGTTCATGGTCGCCTCGGCCGTCGGGCTGCTGGTGAACTTCCCGCACCCCGGCCAGCAGGTCGAGCGGATCCGCGAGCACGCGACGAGCATCGTCTCGGTCGTCTCGATGGTGTTCGCGGCCGCGGTCCTCACGGCCGTGCTGACCTCGACGACGATGGACACCGCCATGGCGACGTGGCTCGTCGACGTGGTGCCCGACGCGTGGGGCCCGCACCTGGCCGTCATCACGGCCGTGCTGAGCATGCCGCTGACGTTCTTCCTGTCCAACGACGCGTTCTACTTCGGCGTCCTGCCGATCCTGTCGCAGGCCGCCGCCGAGTACGGCATCACGCCCGTGGAGATGGCCCGCGCCTCGATCGTCGGCCAGCCCGTGCACTTCACCAGCCCCCTGGTGCCCGCGATGCTGCTGCTGATCTCCCTCGCCAAGGTCGACCTGGCCGACCACCACCGCAAGGTCATCTGGCGGGCCGTCGTCCTGTCGCTGGTGATGCTGGGCGCCGCCCTGCTCGTCGGCGTCGTCCCCTTCGACTGACCCGCCCCTCCCCCCGCCACCCCGACCGATCCCTGGAGGACATCCCGTGAGCAGCCCCCGCGACGTCGTCGTCGCCGTCACCGACCGCCCCGAGGGCGGCGCCGCCCTGGCCTGGGCCACCGAGCGCGCCCGCGCCGGCGGCGCCCGCCTGCAGGTCGTGTTCGTCACCGACGACCGGCCCTCGGCGCCCGTCCACGCCACCGCCGCGGCCCGCCGCCAGGTCCAGGAGGCCGCGGAGGCGGCCGGCGTCGCCTACGCCGTGCACGACCCCCAGCAGGACGTCGCCGAGCAGCTGCTGGCCCTGGCCGACGAGACCACCGACGTCGTCGTCCTGCCCGTGCGCCGGCGCTCGGCGACCATGAAGTTCCTGCTGGGCAGCATCGCCCAGCGCGTCATCGGCGAGGCCCCCTGCCCCGTCGTCACGGTCAAGGCCTGACCGCCACCCCTGCGGCGGTCGTTCCCGCCTGCTGACAACGGCGTCGCGCGGTGCTGGACTGGCCGGGTGACGGGATCGCCGGGGTGACGCCGTCGGTGACCCGCGCAGCGGTTCTGGCGCACCGCTTCGCCGCTCAGCAGCTGCACCGCCCGTCGCCGGGGCTCCCCGCCCACGAGCTGGCCGTCGCCGGTCTCGGGATCCCCGACGTCCCCGCTCCCGCGGCCGTGACCGCCGTGGCGGTGCGCGGCGGGGCGGTGCGCGGTGGGACCCCGGGCGACGGGCTCGTCCTCGTGTGGGGTGCTCGGGGCGCCCCGGCCCTGCACCGCCGCGCCGAGCTGCCGTGGCTGGCCGGTGCGCTGTGGCCGCTGAGCGACGCCGACGCGGCCGCCCGGATCGGCACGTCGCGGACCCGCGCGGCCGCCGCCCTGGGGCTCGGCGCCTTCACCGCGGTCGCCCACGCCGTCCGGGAGGTCCTCGCCGGCGGTGAGCCGGTGTCCAAGGCGGAGCTCTCCCGCGGGGTGACCGAGCGGGTCCCCGACGCGCTGAGCATCGACTGCGCGCCCTGCGGCGCCCGGCACGTCTCGGGCGGTCTGCTGCAGCAGGCGGGCCTGGTCGGCGGGGCCGAGGTGCTGCGGGGCGGGCGCGCCGCCCGCTACCGGCTGCTGCCCGGGCTCGCCGTGCCCACCGCGGCCGCGGGGACCCCGGAGCTGCTCCGCCGCTACCTGGCGCTGCTGGGTCCGGCGCGGCCCGCGGACGTCGCCGCCCACCTCGGCACGAGCGTGAGCGAGGCGCGGCGTGCGTGGCCGGGCGACCTGGTCGAGGTCTCCGTCGACGGCCGCTCCGCCTGGTCACCCGCCGAGGACGCCGAGGCCCTCGGCGCGGCCGCACCACCCGCGACCCTGCGGCTGCTGCCCGCGGGCGACCCGTGGCTCGTGGCCCGCGACCGCGGCCTCGTCCTGCCCGACCGCGCCCGCCACCGCGACGTGTGGAAGCCCGTCGCGCCCCCCGGCGTCGTCCTGCTCCGCGGCGAGGTCGCCGGGACGTGGCGGGCGGCGGTCACCGGACGGCGCCTCGACGTCACCGTCACGCCGTTCGCGGCGCTGCCCGCGACGGCCTGGCGGCTCGCGGAGCACGAGGCCGGGCTCGTGGCCGCCGCCCGCGGCGTCGCGGACGTGCGGCTGGTCCGCCCCTCCTGAGGCGCCGGTCCCAGCGCAGAGGTCCCGACGCAGGGGTTCCGGCGGACCTGGGTCGCGGGGCTCAGGCGGCGCCCGACGCCCCGACCCGCAGCTCCAGCGCCGCGCTGGCGTCGTCGGCGTGGCCGCGGCCGACGAGCCCGGCGAGGCGCTGCCCCACGGCGAAGAGCCGGTAGACGAGGCCGTACTTGGCGGCGACCGCGGCCCGCACCGCGGGCACGTCCTCGGGCGCCAGCAGGGTCGCGCGCCCCTCGACGCTGTCGCCCAGCGGCTTGCCGCGCGCCGTGCACGGCGCCAGCAGGACCCGGCCGTCGCGGCGGATGCGCTTGACCTTGCCGGAGTCCGCGCCCGTGTACGCGACCATCCGCCCGTCCATCGGCGCCACCCAGATCGGCGTGGGCACCGCCCGGCCGTCCTTGCGGAACGTCGTGAGGAGCACGTAGCTCGTGGCGGCGAGGAGGTCCTGCGCGCTCGGGGAGGTCGTCATGGCCCGCAGGCTACGGCGCTGCGGTGCCGCGCGCGGCCTCCTGCACCAGCAGGGCGTCGAGGTCCTTGAGGCGGTCCAGGCCGCCGAGCGCCCGGGTCATCCGCTGGTTGCCCGCCAGCAGCTCGCGGTGGCCGTGCAGGAAGTTCCAGTACCCGGCGGTGAACGGGCACGCGTCCTCGCCCACCCGCACCTTGGGGTCGTAGCGGCAGCCGCCGCAGAAGTCGCTCATCCGGTCGATGTAGGCGCCACCGGAGGCGTACGGCTTGGTCGCCAGCACCCCGTGGTCGGCGTGCTGCGACATGCCGACGACGTTGGTCGTCATGACCCAGTCGTAGCCGTCGACGAAGTTGCGCCAGAACCAGTCCGCGACCTCGGAGGGCCGGTACCCGCGCTGCAGCGCCCAGTTCCCCAGCACCATCAGGCGCGGGATGTGGTGCACCCAGCCCTCGTCGCGGACGCCGGCGAGGACGTGGGAGAGGCAGTTCGCGTCCACCGCGTCGGCGTCGAGGTCGGCGAACCAGTCGGGGATCGCCTGGTGCTGCTGCATCGCGTTGCGCTGCTTGTACTCCTCGCCCAGGTACCAGTAGAGGTGCCAGGTGTAGGAGCGCCAGCCCACGACCTGCCGGACGAAGCCCTCGACCGAGGCCAGGCGCGTGCCGTGCTCGCGGCCGTGCTCCTCGGCGCGGCGGGCGATCTCCAGCGGGTCGAGCAGCCCGAGGTTCTGCGTCGCCGACAGCAGCGAGTGGCTCATCCACTCGTCGCCGCTGAGCATGGCGTCCTCGTAGGTGCCGAACTGCTCGAGGCGCTCGGCGAGGAAGTGCCGCAGCGCGGTCAGGGCTTCCCGGCGGGTGACGGCGAACCGGCGCGGGCCGTCGGTGCCGGTGAACTCGACGTGCTCGTCGCGCTCCCACCGGTCGAGGTCCTCGCGCACCTGGGCGTCGATGTCGTCCTCGCGCGGGAACCACGGCTGCTCGACGTCGAGGCGCTCCTGCTTCTTCGGCGGGCCGGAGCGGTTGTCCTCGTCGTAGTTCCAGGAACCCCCGACGGGCCGGCCCTCGGCGTCCATCAGCAGGCCGTGGTGGCGGCGGACCTCGCGGTAAAGGTCCTCCATGAGCAGCCGCTTGTCCCCCCGCGCGTCGGCCCAGTGCGCGAACTGCCGCTCGGAGACGACGAAGCCCCGGGAGGCGAGCAGCTCCACGGCGTCCAGGCGGCGCACGAACCGCCGGGCGGGGTAGGACGTCGGGTCGCAGACGCTCAGGCCCCCGGCGCCCTCGGGGTACCCGGCCTCGGCCAGCCCCTCGCGGTAGGTCGGGGCCTGGACGTACTGCGCCTGCTCGCCCAGGTCGCGGGCGCGGTGGCGCAGCGCGGAGAGGATGAGGTGGGCCTTGCGGCGGTGGAACCGCCCGCGGCGGAACACGTCCGTGGACTCCAGCAGCAGCACGCGCTGGCGCGGGGCGTCGAGGAAGTGCGGGCCGAGCTGGTCGGCGAACAACCACCGGACCGTGTCCGGGGAGCGCTCGGGCAGGTCCTGGGCGGAGACGTCGCTCGCGGCACTCACCTGCCGACCCTCCCCCGGCGGGCACGCGGCCGCACGCCGAACCCTCTCCCCCGTGGTCGGGCCGGGGCGATCGGCACGACCACGGGGAGGTCGTCTCAGCGCAGGGGCTCGCCGCTGACGGCCCGGGTCGCGCCCTCGGCCTCGGCGCTCGCCCCGGCGGCCTCGGCGCGCGCGCGGGCCAGCGCCTGGGCCGGGTCCTCGAGGACCGGCTCCTCGAAGTCCGGCGCCGCGTGCTCGACGTCGCCGGGCGCCGCCGGCCGCGAGGGCGTGTCGTCGACCCTGCCCGAGAACATGTTGCCGAAGCCCTTGAGCGCGTCGCTCAGCTCGGACGGCACGATCCAGACCTTGTTCGCGTCGCCGCGGGCGATCTGCGGCAGGACCTGCAGGTACTGGTAGGCGAGCAGCTTCGGGTCCGGGTCGCCGCGGTGGATGGCGTCGAACACCTGGGTGATGGCCCGCGACTCACCCTGCGCCCGCAGGATCGCGGCCTGCGCGGAACCCTCGGCGCGCAGGATCGAGGACTGCTTCTCGCCCTCGGCGGTGAGGATCTGCGACTGCTTGAGGCCCTCCGCGTTGAGGATCGCCGCGCGGCGGTCGCGCTCGGCGCGCATCTGCTTCTCCATCGAGTCCTGCACGCTGGGCGGCGGGTCGATGGCCTTGAGCTCCACGCGGTTCACGCGGATCCCCCACCGGCCCGTGGCCTCGTCCAGGACCCCGCGCAGCTGGCCGTTGATCTGGTCGCGGCTGGTCAGCGTCTGCTCGAGGTCGAGGGAACCCACGACGTTGCGCAGGGTGGTGACGGTCAGCTGCTCGATCGCCTGGATGTAGTTGGCGATCTCGTAGGTCGCCGACTTGGGGTCGGTCGGCTGGTAGTAGATGACCGAGTCGATGCTCACGACGAGGTTGTCGGAGGTGATGACCGTCTGCGGCGGGAACGAGACGACCTGCTCGCGCAGGTCGACGTTCGCGCGGACCTTGTCGATGAACGGGACCAGGAAGTGCAGGCCCGCGTCCAGGGTCCGGGAGTAGCGGCCGAGGCGCTCGACGATCACCGCCGTCGCCTGGGAGACGATCCGGATGGTGCGGGCGATGACGGTGACGACGAACAGGACGACCAGCAGCAGGACGACCAGCGTCACGATGTTGTCCATCAGGACTCCCCCTCGGTTGCGTGCGGTGCCCCGGGGGCCGGGCCCGGGTGGAGGGGGCCGACCACCGCGGTGGCCCCGTCGATGGCGGTGACGACGACATCGTCGCCCGCGGCGAAGGTCTGCCCCGCCGTCGTGGTGCGCGCCGACCACGTCTCGCCCACGAGCTTCACGAGCCCACCGCGGACGGTGACGTCGGACAGGACGAGCGCGGGCCGCCCCACCAGGGCGGGCGCGTTGGTCGTGCCGGACGGCGGCATCTTCAGCCGCCGCAGCAGCACCGGGCGGATGGTGGCGATGAGCAGGCCGGCCACGGCCGCGGAGACGAGGACCTGCCCGACGAAGCCCAGCCCGAGGGCGTCGGCGAGCGCCCCGGCGAGCGCGCCGCCCGCGAGCATCGCGAACACGAGGTCGATCGCCGTGATCTCGAGGACGCCCAGCACGAGGGCCGCCGCGATCCAGATCAGCCAGCTGCGGTCCAGCAGCGAGTCCAGGAACTCCATCGTCGTCCTCCCCTCTGCTCGATCCTAGGCGTCGGCCCGGGCGCGGGTCGGGGAGGCCCCCCGGTCGGGCGAGGCGCGGATCGGGGGGAACGGGGGGTGGGGACGGCTCAGGCGGTGGGTTCCAGGAGGAGGACGGGGATCACGCGGGGCGCGGCCTTCGTCTCGTAGTCCGCGAAGCCGGGCATGCGCCGCTTCTGCTCCTCCCACACCTCGGTGCGCTCGTCGCCCGTGAGCTCGCGCACGTGCACCGGCACGGTCTCGGTGCCGACCTCGGCCGTGGTCTCGGGGTGGGCGAGGAGGTTGTGGTACCAGTCCGGGTGGGTGGGGGCGCCGGCCTTGGAGGCGAAGACGGCGTACCCGCCGCCCACCGGCTGGTAGACCATCGGCGAGACGCGCTCCGTGCCGCTGCGCCGGCCCGCGTGGTGCACGAGGACCATGGGCGCCCCCTCGAACGGCCCGCCGACGCGGCCCTCGTTCGCCCGGAACTCCGCGATGACCGACGCGTTCCAGTCCACGGGCGCCGTCGCCCGCTCCGCGGGTTCCTCCGTCGTACCGCTCACCGCTGCCTCCTGCGCCGCCGCGCCGGGCCCGGACGGCCGCGGCGCACGACGCCAGGATGCGCCCGCGCCCGGCCGGGGGTCCAGCCCCCGGCCGGGCGCGGTCGGTCGTGCGTGCGGTGGGCGCCTCAGCCCTCGGCCAGCTCCTCCAGCGGCGGGCAGGAGCAGACGAGGTTGCGGTCGCCCGCGGCCCCGTCGATGCGGCGCACCGGCGGCCAGTACTTCCCGCGCGGGTCGACGCCCGCGGGGTAGACGGCCTCGGCCCGCGTGTAGGGGTGGTCCCACTCCCCCGCGATCGACATCGCCGTGTGCGGGGCGTGGCGCAGCGGGGAGTCGGCGACGGCCCAGCGGCCGTCCGCGACGTCCTGCACCTCGGCCGCGATGGCGAGCATCGCGTCGCAGAACCGGTCCAGCTCGTCGAGGTCCTCGCTCTCGGTGGGCTCCACCATGAGCGTGCCCGGCACCGGGAACGACATCGTCGGGGAGTGGAACCCGTAGTCCACGAGCCGCTTCGCGACGTCGTCGACCGTGACGCCCGTGGCCTTCGTCATCGGCCGCAGGTCGAGGATGCACTCGTGGGCCACGAGCCCGTTCGGCCCGCGGTACAGGACCGGGAACGCCTCGGTCAGCCGCGTCGCGACGTAGTTCGCCGACAGCACGGCCTGGACCGTGGCCGCGCGCAGCCCCTCGGGCCCCATGAGCCGCAGGTACGCCCACGAGATGGGCAGGATCCCCGCGGAACCGTTGGGCGCCGCGGCGACCGGGCCGACGCCCGAGGTGGTCTCGAGCGTCGTGGAGGGCAGGAACTCCGCGAGGTGGCTGCGCACCGCGACCGGGCCGACGCCCGGGCCGCCCCCGCCGTGGGGGATGCAGAACGTCTTGTGCAGGTTCAGGTGCGAGACGTCGGCGCCGAACTTGCCGGGCCGGGCGAGGCCGACGAGGGCGTTGAGGTTCGCGCCGTCGACGTAGACCTGACCGCCCGCGTCGTGCACCAGCGCGCAGACCTCGCTGATGGCCTCCTCGTAGACGCCGTGCGTCGAGGGGTAGGTGACCATGAGGGCCGCGAGGTCGTCGGCGTGCTCGGACACCTTGCGGCGCAGGTCGTCGAGGTCGACGTTGCCGGCCTCGTCGCACGCGACGACGACGACCTTCAGGCCCGCCATGACGGCGCTGGCGGCGTTCGTGCCGTGCGCCGAGCTCGGGATGAGGCAGACCGTGCGGGCCTCCGCGCCGCGCGCGCGGTGGTAGGCGCGGATCGCGAGCAGCCCGGCGAACTCGCCCTGGGAACCGGCGTTGGGCTGCAGGGACACCGCGTCGTAGCCGGTGATCTCGGCCAGCCAGCGCTCGAGGTCGGCGACCAGCTCCGCCGTCCCGGCCAGCTGGGCGGCCGGGGCGTAGGGGTGCAGGTCGGCGAACTCGGGCCAGGAGATCGGCTCGAGCTCGGTGGTCGCGTTGAGCTTCATGGTGCAGGAGCCCAGCGGGATCGCGCCGCGGTCGAGCGCGTAGTCGGCGTCGGAGAGCCGGCGCAGGTAGCGCAGCATCGCCGTCTCCGAGCGGTGCGCGGAGAACACCGGGTGGGTCAGGTAGTCGCTGGTGCGGCGCAGCGCGTCGGGCAGCGCGTCCACGCCGGCGGCCTCGACGTCGGGGTCGAGCGCCGTCGCGGCGTCCTGCTCCACGCCGAAGCCGGTGAGCGCGGCGGCGAGGTGCGCCGCGGACGTCGTCTCGTCCACCGTCAGCGCGACGTGGTCGGCGTCGACGTGGCGCAGGTTCACGCCGGCGGCCAGGGCCGCGGCCACGACCTCGCCGGCGCGGCCCGGGACGCGCGTCAGGACGGTGTCGAAGAACTCGTCGTGCACGACCTCGACGCCCGCTTCGCGCAGCGTGCGGGCCAGGCCGGCCGCGGTGCGGGCCGTGCGGGCGGCGATGGCGCGGATCCCGTCCGGGCCGTGCCACACGGCGTAGCAGCCGGCCATGACGGCCAGCAGGACCTGCGCGGTGCAGATGTTGCTCGTCGCCTTGTCGCGGCGGATGTGCTGCTCGCGGGTCTGCAGGGCGAGGCGGTAGGCGGGCGCCCCGTCGGCGTCGACCGAGACGCCGACCAGGCGGCCGGGCAGCGAGCGCTCGAGGCCCTTGCGCACGGCCATGTAGCCCGCGTGGGGGCCACCGCCGCCCATCGGGACGCCGAAGCGCTGGCTCGAGCCGACCGCGACGTCGATGCCGAGCTCGCCGGGGGCGCGCAGCAGCGCGAGGGCCAGCAGGTCGGCCGTGGCGACGGTGAGGGCACCGCGCGCACGGGCGTCGGCCGCCACGGCCGTGAGGTCGCGGACCCGGCCGGAGGTGCCGGGGTACTGCAGCAGCACGCCGAAGACGCCGCGCTCGCCGACGACCGCCAGCGGGTCGGCGTCGTCGAGGGAGACCATCACCAGGTCGATGCCCAGCGGGACGGCGCGCGTGCGCAGCACGGCGAGGGTCTGCGGCAGGACGTCGGCGTCGACCGCGAAGACCGCGCCGGCGGGGGCCTTGGACAGCCGCCGGGTCAGGGTCATCGCCTCGGCGGCCGCGGTGGCCTCGTCCAGGAGCGACGCGTTGGCGACGTCGAGGCCCGTGAGGTCGGCGACGGCGGTCTGGAAGTTCAGCAGCGCCTCGAGGCGGCCCTGCGAGATCTCCGGCTGGTACGGCGTGTACGCCGTGTACCAGGCCGGGTCCTCCAGGACGTTGCGCCGCACGACGGCAGGCGTGCGCGTGCCGTGGTAGCCCAGGCCGATCATCGACGGCACGACCTGGTTGCGGCCGGCCAGCACCCGCAGCGCGGCGGTCACGGAGGACTCGTCGAGGGCGGCGGGCAGGTCCAGGGTCTCGTCGCGGATCGCGGCCGGCACGGCCTGCGCGACGAGCTCCTCGGTGGAGGCGAGGCCGACGACCTCGAGCATGCGGGCGACCGCGGCCGGGTCGGGCCCGATGTGACGGGCGCTGAACGGCAGCGGCGACGCGTCGCTGGCGAGCGCCGTCGCGGTGGGTCGACGGGTGGGGGCGGTGGTCATGGACGTCTCCGGAGGTCGGCGATCGAGCGACGGACCTCCCCGTCTGTCGACCCGCGAGGGATCTCCAGAGCGGCCTGCTCCGCGCGGTCCGGTGGCCTGAGAGGTTCCGGGGATGTTGCCCCTTCGGCGCCCCGGACGAACCGGGGACTCTCCCGCGCGGGATGGACGGCCGTGCCTCAGCCTAGGCCACGCGGCGCAGGCGGTCGCGCGGGCGCCACCCGGCCGGGCGCGTCGGCCCGCCTCCCGCTGCTGCTCGCGGGACCGCGGTCCCGGGCGCCCCGCCGCGCCGCGTAGGTTGTCCCGGTGATCACCGTGGCCGTCTGCAGCGCCAAGGGCGGCGTCGGCAAGACCTCGGTGGTCCTCGGCCTGGCCTCGGCGGCGCTGCGCCGCCACACCAGCACCCTCGTCGTGGACCTGGACCCGCAGGCCGACGCCACGAGCGGCCTCGATGTCACCGCCCAGCGGCCGCACTCCGTCGCGGACGTGCTGGCCCTGCCCAAGCGGCGCGTCGCGGAGAGCGCCCTGGCCCCCAGCGGCTGGGTGCAGGAGCAGCCGGGGCTGCTCGACGTGGTCACCGGCTCGGCGGAGTCCGCCCTGCTCGACGTGCCCGCCCCCGCCGCCGAGGACCTCACGCGGCTGCGCCGGGCGCTGCGCAAGCTCGACGACCACGACCTGGCGCTGCTGGACTGCCCGCCGTCGCTGGGCGGCCTGACCCGCTGCGCGTGGGCGGCCAGCGACCTGGTTCTCGTCGTCTCCGACGCGAGCCGGTTCTCGGTCGCGGCCGTCGACCGCACGCTGCGCGAGGTCCGCGCGCTGCGCTCCGGCCCGCGGCCCGTGGGCGTCCTCGTCAACCGCTACCAGTCCCGCTCGCAGGAGCAGCGCTTCCGCCTGGAGGAGCTGCGCACCCTGTTCGGCGACCTCGTGCTCGACCCGCTGCCCGACCGGGTGGCGATCCCCCAGGCGCAGGGCGCGGGCGTCCCGCTGCACACGCTGCGTGGCGCGGGAGCGCTGGCGCTGAGCGACGCGTTCGCCGCGGTCCTCGACCGCCTCCTCGCACCCGCGTGAGACGCCGCGCCGCCGTGTCCCGGCCCCCCGCCGGTCCCGCACTGCGGCAACCGGTTCGCCCCGCCGGGGAACCGGACGGCCGCCCCGGCCGTCGGATGGCGGACCACCGCGGCAGCGCTTACCGTCAGTCACGAAGGACGGCGGCTCACCGCAGACCACCCGTCCCGCTCGTCCCCGCTTCTCCCGCGCCGCGCGCGGGAACGGAGGAGGTCCAGTGACGCTCCCGTCGAACGGCCGCCCGCGCGTGGTGCCCGTCGCCCGCGCGGCGGACGCCGCCGCCACCCCGTCGCCCGACGCCCGGGTCCCGGTCGTCTCCCCCGTCGTGGCGCCGCCCGTGGTCGCGCCCCCCGTCGTCGCGCCCCCCGTCGTCGCCACACCCTTCGTGTCCCCCGTCGCGTTCACCCCCGCCGTGGCCGCGCCCGTCCTCCCAGCCGGCGGGCAGGAGTCTTCGGACGAGGAGGTGCGGCGCGTCAACCACCTCGTCGACGAGCTGCGCCGGCACTGGACGCGCACCGGGGCCGACATCGCCGGCCGGCTGCGCCCCGGCGTGGACGAGGCCGCCCTCGACGCGGCCGAGCACCGCCTCGGGCTGCCCGTGCCCCCCGGGGCCCGCGCCTGGTGGCGCCGCGTGGACGGCGTGGACCCCTACCGCAGCAGCCGCTACCGCGCGCAGGCCCCGACGGTCGGGCCCGGCGGCTGGGTGCCGCTGCGCCTCGCCGACGCCCTCGAGCGCACCGGCTCCTCCGTGGTGGGTGCCCCGGCGCCGCCCGGGCTGCTGCCGCTGTTCGCGCGCGACGAGGAGCTCATCGCCGTGCGGCTCGGCTCCGGCCCGGCGCGCGTGGAGCAGCTCGTGCTCGCCGACGACGGCGAGAGCTACCAGCACGCGTGGCGCGTCAGCCTCGAGGAGCTGCTGGGCACGTGGGCGGACTCGCTGCTCGCGGCCGTGCACTGGCTGCCCGACGCGCACGACTGGGTCGTGGACCCCTTCGCGCTGCGGGCCATGCGCAACGCCCACCTGCTGGACTGACCGCCCGGCGGGTCTAGAACCGCTGGAACGGACGAACCGCCGCACCCCGGTGGGGTGGCGGCGGTCCGGGTGGTGCTCGGCGGGAGCGGTGTCAGCCCGCTTCGCGCGTGCGGCGACGGGCGCTCAGCTCGTCGGCCAGGACCATCGCGGGCGACACGGTCTCGCCGCGGTCGGCGGGCCGCTCGCTGGGCAGCGACGCCAGCTCGCCCTCGACCTCGCGCCACACCCGGCCGACGGCGATGCCGAAGACGCCCTGACCGCCCTGCACGAGGTCGATGACCTCGTCCGCGGACGTGCACTCGTAGACGCTGGCGCCGTCGCTCATGAGCGTGATCTGGGCGAGGTCCTCGACCCCGCGCTCGCGCAGGTGCGTGACGGCGGTGCGGATCTGGTGCAGCGAGACCCCGGTGTCCAGGAGCCGCTTGACGACCTTGAGCACGAGGATGTCGCGGAAGCCGTACAGGCGCTGCGAGCCCGACCCGGTCGCGCTGCGGACGCTGGGCTCGACGAGGCCCGTGCGGGCCCAGTAGTCGAGCTGGCGGTAGGTGATGCCGGCGGCCTTGCACGCGGTCTGGCCGCGGTAGCCGACGTCGTCGTCGAGGTCGGGCAGGTCCTCCGTGAACAGCAGGCCCTGGGCACGGGCGGGCTCACCCGCCCGTCGTGCCGACCCTGCGACTGCGTCGCCGCCACTGCTCACGCCGGCCTCCTCGTCGTTCGCCGCCCGTCGAGGTACGACGAGGAGCGTCCTGCACACCGACCGTATGGCGGCACCCCCGGAGCGTCAACGAGGCGCGCGGCGCGGAGCCCGACGTGTCTCTCGACACCTCCCCGGACACCGCCCGCCGGCCGGTGACCGGGCTCAGCGGGGAGCGTCGCCGCCCTCGTCGGACTCGAAGTCCTCGGGGGTGATCTGGTCGAGGAACTCGCGGAACTTCTCGACCTCGTCCTCGTCCTCGTCGGGCACGGGGACGCCGCCGGAGTCGAGGACCTCGTCGGCTCCGACGATGGGGCAGCCCACGCGCAGGGCGAGGGCGATCGCGTCGGAGGTCCGCGAGCTGACGGACAGGCCGCCGTCGAAGACCAGCTCGGCGAAGTAGACGTTGTCGCGCATCGCGACGATGCGGACCTCCTGCAGCGTCCGGCCGAGCGCCTCGATCACGTCCTTGAGCAGGTCGTGCGTCAGCGGCCGCGGAGGGACGACGCCCTGCTGGGCGAAGGCGATCGCACTGGCCTCGGGAGCACCGATCCAGATCGGCAGGTAGCGGTCTCCGCCACGTTCCCGCAGGAGCACGATGGGGTTGTTGGAAGGCATCTCGACCCGGACGCCGATGACATCGAGCGCGCGCACGTCGTCACCGTACCCCGCTCCCCCCGGCTCGCCGCCGCAGCCCGGGCCGGTGGCCGTGCACCCGCTGGAGAAGAGCCGCCGGGGAGGAGCCGCCGGTGCGGCTCAGCCCGCGAGGCGGCCGAGCGCGCTGGCGACCAGCGCGGCGTGCAGGCGCAGGCAGGCGGCCGAGATCTCGCGGGCCACGTCCTCGGCGCGCGTGGCGGACTCGCCGCCCCGCTGGCGCTGCAGGGGGGCGACGACCTGCTCGGCGAGGCCCACCTCGCGCTCCGCGGCCGTCCGGAACATGCGCAGGTGCCGCGCCTCGATGCCGAAGGAGGCCAGGGCCGCCGCCGAGCGCAGGACCTCCAGCGCCTCGCCGTCGTACCAGGGGCCGCCGGGGGCGGGGGCGAGGACGCCGAAGCCCTCCAGGGCGCTCAGCAGGTCCTCCTCGACGCCGGAGTCGCGCAGCAGCTCGGCCCGGGTCAGCCGCAGGCTGGCCGCGCGGCCGTCGAAGCGGTCGGCGGCGGGGACGTCGTCGCGCGGCACGACCTGCGGCACGCGGGGTTCGGCGCCGGGCAGCGGCGGCGGCTCCAGGCCCCGGTCCATCGCGTCGAGGTGCTCGCGGATGACCTTCAGCGGCAGGTAGTGGTCGCGCTGGGCGGCGAGCACGTAGCGCAGCCGCTCCACGTCGCGCGTGGAGAACTTCCGGTAGCCCGCCGCCGTGCGCTCCGGCTCGACCAGCCCGCGGTCCTCGAGGAAGCGGATCTTGGAGATCGTGACGTCACCGAACTCCGGGGACAGCACGGCCAGGACCTCGCCGATCGTCATCCGCGGCGCCCCGGGGTCGAGGCGCTCGGCGCGCGAGGCGGCCTGGCTCACTCCCGGGGCTCCTCGCGGTCCGCGTCCGGGCCGGCGTGGAAGTCCATGCGGTACTTGCCGATCTGCACCTCGTCGCCCGAGCGGAGCAGGGCGTCGTCGATGCGCTCGCGGTTGACGTAGGTGCCGTTGAGGCTGCCCACGTCGCGCACGCGGAAGCCCGGCCCCGTCACCGGGTCGGGCGAGCGGACGAACTCCGCGTGCTTGCGCGAGACCGTGACGTCGTCGAGGAAGATGTCGCTCGTGGGGTGGCGGCCCGCCGAGGTCCGCTCCGCGTCGAGCAGGAAGCGCGAGCCCGCGTTGGGCCCGCGGCGCACCACGAGCAGCGCGGACGCGTGCGGCAGGGCGTCGACGGCCTCCTGGTCATCGCTGGACAACCCGCCCTCGACCTCGTGCACCTCGGGCACGGCGAGGCCCGCGAAGGACATCGTCGAGTCGACGGGACGCTCCTCGCCCGTGGAGCCGTCCGGCTCGGGACGACCCTGACCCGCGTCCGGCGCCGAGTTCCCTGACGACGACATCGCACCACCCTCCGGAGAGCTTGCGCGGCACCCCCACCGGGCCGGACGGCTGCTCCCGTCCCGCGTCGGCACCGCGACGATCACTGAGCACAGCGTAGCCGGGGCCGCTGACGACCCTCCACCTCCACCGCAGGTCCACCCGGACGGGGGACCCGCCGCAGCGGAGGGCCGCGAGCGGCCCGGCGCGCCGTCAGCCGGCGTGCGCGCGGTAGGCGTCCGCGTCGAGCAGGCCCTGCACCGCGGCCGGGTCCTCCGGGGTCAGCGTGAACATCCAGCCCTCGCCGTAGGGGTCGGCGTTGACGAGGTCCGGGCGCGTCTCCAGCCCGGGGTTGTGCTCCAGCACGGTGCCGCCGACGGGGGCCGTGATCTCGCTGACGCTCTTGGTGGACTCCACCTCGCCGCACGAGGCGCCGGCCGTGACGGCCTCACCGGGTGCGGGCAGCGAGACGTAGACGACGTCGCCGAGCGCGTCCTGGGCGTGGTCGGTGATGCCGACCCGCACGGTGCCGTCCTCCTCGACGCGCACCCACTCGTGCTCGGTGGTGTAGCGGAGCTCGCTGGGCACGTCGGACATCGGTTCTCCTCGCACGGTGCTGGTCACGGGCGCCCCCGCTCCGACCGGCACGGGCCCGCGTCAGCTGACGCGGGCCTGCTAGGACGGCGCCGGTGACGCCGGGCGAGCGT
Organism: Kineococcus rubinsiae; assembly: GCF_011839805.1. Taxonomy (GTDB): domain Bacteria; phylum Actinomycetota; class Actinomycetes; order Actinomycetales; family Kineococcaceae; genus Kineococcus; species Kineococcus rubinsiae. The sequence continues at coordinate 29,876 of NZ_VWPY01000054.1, forward strand.
ACTGAGGCGCCGAGACGGCGTGCAAGGCGGTGATCGCGACGTCGTCCGAGGTCTGGACGACCAGCTCGGCGCCCAGCTGCCGCAGCGTCTCCCGCACCCCGCCCGGGATGTCCATGGCCGTCGCCATCGTCGGCGGGTCGCCCACGGCCCGCACGACGAAGGGCGGCTGCTCGAGCCGGCCGTCGACGACGACACCACCGCCCGCGGCGGCCGCGGAGTCCAGGAACGCCGTGCTCGCCACCACGCGCGTCGCGCCGATCTGCAGGGCCTCGGCACCGGCGTCGCGCAGCTCCTGGACGGTCTGCAGCAGCTGGGCGGCGCTGACCGCGCCCCCGGGGTCGGTGATCGTGGCGGTGATGCCGGGGCCGGCCGCCGCCAGCGTCCCCGCGAGCAGGCCGTAGGAGTCGGCGCGCGCCCGCGCCGCGCGGGCCGCCGCCTCGGCGGAGTCGGTGCCGGCCGTGAGCTCGTCGCGCGCGGCCTGCAGCTGCTGGACCTCCTCGCCGAGCCGGTCGCTGCGCTCGGTGGTGTCGTCCAGGATGCGCACGAGGTCGTTCTCGCGCAGGTCCTCCAGCCCGGCGCTGTCGGTCTGGCGCACCTGCACGACGACGCCGAACCCGAGGGCCGCGCAGAGCAGCCCGGCCAGCACCTGCGCGCGGGTGCCGCGCGGGCGGGCGGCGCGCAGCAGGCGCCGCCACGGGTTCGCGCGGGGGC